>DAOTGJ010000030.1:0-41730 GCA_035447065.1 Candidatus Krumholzibacteriia bacterium | reverse complement strand
TTCCGTAGACGGCGAATCCCACCAGGCAGGACCCGATGAAACCGGCGAGGCAGACAAGCAGCGCACTTTTCAGATGATGAACCTGCATCGGGTACTCCCTCGATAGAGTCATGCGATCCGCGGCGAGTTCCGGCTTCCGGTCCATGGGCTTCTCGGCTGCTCAGTTCCCCGGGCTGTCGAGCGAGCCCGATGAGAGCCCAAACGCCGGATGTCTAGCCTCGAACCTGGAGCACAAGGAATGCGCTCCAGAACCCGTAGCTGAGTACCTGAACGATCCAGCCGGCCTTCGTATAGCGGGCATGAGCTTGCCATGGCCAGATGAAGCCGCCCGAGCCGACAGGAGGAGCCGTCTCGCTCCTCAGCTTGAAGTTGGCGATCAGGGCAGTGACGACAGCGGCGAGCAGCAATAGGAACTTTGGAAGGGCCATGATCTCACCGTTCGGCTATGGGGAAGGGAGGCATAAAATCAATGGTACCTCAGCTACAACAGATGGCTTGCAGAGACCATCCAAGATCATTATGTCGCCACGAAACAACACCAGAAGGATATTTGCCTCTGCGTGTTTCCACTCGAATATCTCCGACGCAGGTACCAGAGATACCGCAGTGAGACCTATCGCCCCCCGCCCCAAGAAGATACCAGACCGAATACCCACCCTCAATAGGCTCAGCGCACCCCGATATCCCTGGCCATCTCTTTGCATTTTTCGGATCTCGAGAATCGAACAGCTGACTGCCCCCTCCGACCACAGCGGTACCTCACCGCGAGCACAATCCCAGCGATCCGGCCCAGCCTCTTGCATCATACATACATTGTAGGTATACTCGAAGATGTCAGAACTCAGAATCGAGTGGGACCCGCGCAAGGCGGCCGGCAACCTCGAAAAGCACGGCGTTTCTTTCACGGAAGCGGCCTCGGCCTTCTCCGACGAGCAAGGACGCCTGATCCCCGACCCGGACCACTCCGCCGACGAGGACCGCTTCGTCCTCCTGGGCATGAGTCGGGCGCTGCGGGTGCTCGTCGTCTGTCATTGCTATCGCGGGCCGTCCTCGGTCATTCGGATCATCTCGGCGCGCCGTGCGAGCAGGCTCGAACGCGCCCAATACGGAGTCACCTAGCCATGCGCAAGACCTACGATTTCGCCGCAGGCAAGAAGAACCCCTACGCCAACCGCCTCAAGAAGCAGGTCACGATCCGCCTGGAGGAGGGAACCATCGCTTATTTCAAGGATCTCGCCGATGAGGTCGGCATCCCCTACCAGACGCTGATCAACCTCTACCTCCGGGATTGCGCGGCGAAGAGCCGTCGCTTGGCTATGGAGTGGGTCCACGAGAACTGAGCGACGCGGAGCTCCCTGTATTCCCCACACCCTACCCGTCCAACGGACTCTTCACCCCCCGCCCCCCGCTGTTCAGCACATGAGTGTAGATCATCGTCGTGCTCAAGTCCTTGTGCCCCAGCAGCTCCTGGATCGTCCGGATGTCGTACCCCACCTCCAGCACGTGCTTGTAAAGGAAGAGCAGGGCGCTCAGGGCCTGGCTCTGGGTGGAGGCGCTCACGCGGCCCTCCACCGCCAGGTGCGAGAGGAAGGCCGTCACCTCGGGGCCGCCAAGCTCCTCGGGATGGCGCAGGCCATGGAAGCGGACGAAGCGGCGGGTCCAGGCCACGTAGGCCCGCTCGGTGCGGCGGCTGTAGTGGCGGGTGCGGATGGCGGCGCGGATCTGGTCGAGCAGGCGGGGGTGTCGTGGGTCGGTCATGCGAGCCTCCTTGTCGATTGACCGGAAGACTCCGCAAGTCCCGCACCGTCAGGACACGCTCACCTTCCGCCTCTCCAACATCTCCGCGATCCATACCTTGATGATCGACTGCCGCGTCACCCCGAGCCGTTTCGCCTCCCGATCCAACGCCTCCACCATCCACGTGGGGAAATCCACGTTGACCCGACGCGGCTCCTGATTCGGTCGCTCCGCCTGCGCCAGATCCAGCTCCCCGGTGATGTCTTCGCCACCGTCGAACCGCTCGTCGAACTCACGCGTCTTCATAGATCTCGATCTCCTCCCGCCGGGCATAACTCCATGCCAGCACCACCTTTATGGTATATTAATTATACCTTATTTATGCACAGAAGACAAGCGCATCCACACGACCCACTCCCTTGCCCCCTCCCCGCAACGCAAGATCAGCACCCACCTTCCCCCATGACACCCCCACCCCCCTGAGCTACTCTCCCACCCATGCTCAACCGAATCTGGCTCGCCCTCCTCGTCCTGTCCCTGGCCTCCGCCACGGTCCAGGCCGTCGCGCTCGGCAACCCCGGCGCGTTCGCCGACGTGACCGCGGCGGCCTTCGACATGGCCAAGACCGCCTTCGAGATCTCCCTGGGCCTCACCGGGGTCATGGCCCTGTGGCTGGGCTTCATGAAGCTGGGCGAGGCCGGCGGGCTGGTGGACCTGCTGGCCCGGGCCTTCGCGCCGCTGCTGCGGCGGCTGTTCCCGTCGGTGCCGGCGGGGCATCCTGCCGAAGGCGCCATCGTCATGAACATGGCGGCCAACGCGCTGGGGCTGGACAACGCCGCCACGCCCCTGGGCCTGAAGGCCATGCGCGAGCTGCAGACCCTGAACCCCTCGCCGGACACGGCCAGCGACGACCAGATCCTCTTCCTTGTGATCAACACCTCGTCGGTCACCCTGCTGCCGGTGACGGTCTTCGCCTACCGCGCGCAGATGGGCGCGGCCGATCCTACCGACGTGTTCCTGCCCATCCTCATCGCCACCTTCTGCAGCACCCTGGCCGGGCTGCTGGTCACCGCCGCGGTGCAGCGGCGCAACCTGTTCCAGCCGGTGGTGCTGGGCTACCTGGGGGCCATGACCGCCGTGGTGGCGGGGCTCACGGTGTGGTTCGCGGGGATGGCGCAGGGGCAGGTGGAGGCCGCGTCGTCGCTCATCGCCAACGTGCTGCTGGCGGGCGTGATGGTGGGATTCGCGGTGGCGGCGGCGCGCAAGGGCGCGCCCGTGTACGAGACCTTCGTGGACGGCGCCAAGGACGGGTTCCAGGTGGCCGTGGGCATCATCCCCTACCTGGTGGCCATGCTGGTGGCCGTGGGCATGCTGCGGGCGAGCGGGGCGCTGGACCTGGCGCTGGACGGGGTGCGCGCGCTGGCGGGCGACCACGCCTGGGTGGACGCGCTGCCCACCGCGCTCATGAAGCCGCTGAGCGGGAGCGGGGCGCGGGGCATGCTCATCGAGACCATGCAGGTCCACGGGGCCGATTCGCTGGCGGGCCGCATCGCGAGTATCATGCAGGGCAGCACCGAGACCACGTTCTACGTGCTGGCCGTGTACTTCGGCAGCGTGGGCATCCGGCGCACGCGCTACGCCGCGCCGTGCGGGCTGGCCGCGGACCTGGCCGGGCTGACGGCCGCCATCCTCATCGGCACCCTCTTCTTCACCTAGGAGACGCCCCCATGTTCATCCCGCGACCGCTTCCCGCCGACTACTGCGCCTCCTTCGGCGGCTACCTGCGTCACGTGCCCGGCGGCGACATCCTGGAGATCCTGGCGTCGCAGGGCGAGGAGACCATCGCGCTGCTGGAGGACATCGGCGACGCCGACGCGCGCTTCCGCTACGACGACGGCAAGTGGTCGCTGAAGCAGGTGCTGGGCCATCTGATCGACACGGAGCGCGTGCTGCTCTACCGCGCCATGGCCGCCGCCCGCGGCGACCGCACGCGGCAGCCGGGCTTCGACCAGGACGCCTGGGAGGCCATGGCCCCCCACGACGAGCTGGACCTGGAGGATCTGCTGGAGGAGTTCTGGCTGGTGCGCTCCACCACCCTGCACTTCTTCCGCACGGTGGACGCCGACGCCCTGACGCGCCGCGGCGTGAGCGGCGGCGGCCGGCGGTTCACGGTGGGCGCCATGGCCTGGATCATCGCCGGACACGAGGCGCACCACCTGAACGTGATCGACGAGAAGTATCTGCCGGGGCTGCCCTAGAAACTCCAGCCGGCGCGCAGGGCGTAGAGCTCCAGGGTGTCCTGGACGAAGGTGTCCTGCAGGTCGATGACCGTCATGTCGGCGCGCAGGAGCAGGCGCCCGTCCAGCAACGCGTGGCGCAGGCCGAAGCCGAACGACGTGCCGCCCAGGGCCAGGCCGCGGTTCTCGTCGAAATCCCTCCAGCCGTAGCGGAACGCCACGGCCTCCAGCCAGAGGACCTCCGCGCCCACCAGCCAATCGGCGTCGTAGAGCCAGCCGTCCTGACGGACGCGTTGCCAGTCCAGCGTGCCCGTGAGCAGCAGCAGCGTGCGGCCGTTCGCCGGCTCGGCGGACGGGGCCCATTCCACGCGGCCGCCCACGCGGCGGTGGCCCTGGGACGGGAACGTGTCCACGCCCAGCACCATGTCGTCGCCGCCTAGGGCCGTGGCGGCCACGCCCACGCTCCAGGCGCGCAGGCCCACGGCGCGCGGATCATGGGCGCGGTAGGCGAGCACGGCGCCGGCGTCCACGTCGTTCCACGTGTCCTCGAACTCCGCCACCAGGCGCCGGTGGCTGCGGAAGCCCGCGCCCAGGCTCAGGGCCGTGTCGCCCTGCGGCCCCCGCCAGCGACGCGTCTCCACGGAGACGGCCAGCACGGTGGAGACGGCGTCCAGGTCGTAGAACTCGCCGGTGCCCTGGGGCTGGAAGGCCGTGGTGATCTCCATGCGGTCGGGGCCCCAGTCGTCGTGGAGCAGCGAGACCGTGG
The DNA here is from genome assembly GCA_035447065.1 of Candidatus Krumholzibacteriia bacterium. GTDB lineage: Bacteria > Krumholzibacteriota > Krumholzibacteriia > LZORAL124-64-63 > LZORAL124-64-63 > CALEMW01. The sequence continues at coordinate 36,990 of DAOTGJ010000030.1, read as the reverse complement.
CGCGCCGCCAGTCCGCGCGCATGGCCAGGGTCGTGCGATGGAGATCGGCGTAGTCCGCCTGGTGGTTCCAGCCCAGCTCCACGCCGTCCGCGGGCGCACCCGGCCGCGCCGGGCCCCAGTAGGCCGATCCCGGCTCGTCCCACGCCGCGGCCATTCCGCCGCCCATGGCGTCGGCGGTGGCGCCCACGGGGCTGAAGAAGACGGCGTGGCTGGGCGACACGGCCTCGAACGTGTCCGCCGCCGCGGGCGCGGCCAGGGCGAGGATCAGGAGCAGATGGACATGGCGCATGGATGACCTCCGGTTCGGGATGCCCGTCAGCATGACACCCCCGCTCCCCGGCACCAACGCAAAAGAGGACCCCGGCCGCAGCCGGGGCCCTCCGCTTCACGGGCGATGAACCGCGGGCGGTCAGTCGCGGGGCTTGTCGGGCGGATAGATCCCCAAGGTGAACTCGTGCAGCTCGCCGTCGTACCCCGCCAGCTCGCAGATCAGCTCGCCGGGGCCGTAGGCTTCCAGGTACGCGTCCCAGAGCGGGAAGAGGCCGAAGGCCAGGTCCTGGGTCCAGGCGGCGTCGCAGTCCTCGTCCAGCTCGTGCACCAGGACCAGCCGCACGCGCGGCGGCATGGACTCCATGAACCCGCCCACGGCGTAGAGCGTGAACGGATGCTCGGGGCCGCAGCCGCTGTACTCCACGTTCAGGTGCAGCACCCGGTCCTCGCGCAGAGCCAGGGAATGCAGGGTCCACGGCGCGAAACGCAGGGAATCGGCGGGCACATCGGTCAGCACGATGGGCTGCAGGGGCACGGCGATGGGACGGTCCAGGCCCAGGTGCGCCGCCGTGAACGACTGGGGACGGCCGGTGTCGTCCGGCGTGATGATGACCTGGCGCGGGTTGGGCGTGGTCAGGGGCAGCGGCACGGGGCCGCCGTCGATATACGGGAAGTAGCGCACCGTGTGCAGGCCCGTGCCCAGCAGGGGCACCTCCCAGCGGCCGTCCGCATACGCCGCGCGCTCCACCACCAGGCCGTCGGGACGGGTCACGCGCACGCTGTAGCCGCTGAAGGGCTCCTCGCCGAAGGACGGCTGGCCGTCGCCGTTCTCATCGAAGAAGCCCAGGCCGCCCAGCACGGCGCCGCCGCTCGGGGGCGCCTCGATCCAGCCGCCGAAGGTGAAGGGGACCTGGCCGGGATCGTGGAAGGTCCAGGTGCGCTGGGCGGTGGTCTCGCCCGGCTCCAGGATCATGTCGCCGCCGTCCAGGGCGCCGAACTCCCAGCCGTAGTACGTGGGCTCGCCGGGCAGGGTGGGGGTCTCCACGTCGGCGTCGCGGGGCCAGACCGAGTCGGGCTGGAAGCCGCCGATCCACACGGTGACGGGCAGGCCCAGGGGCCGCTCGCCGGCGTTGCGCAGGTGCACGTCCAGGATCACGGACTCGCCCTCGTTCTCCCAGCGCACCTCGCCGGAGAGCAGCTCCACGGGCACGGGCACGCCGTCGGCGTCCTGGGCGGACAGGCTCTTGAGGGTGGCGCTGCCGCCGACCGGGTTCACGTCGCCCAGCACATCGCCGGGTTCCGGGCCGCTCTGGTCCGAGCAGCCGGCCAGGGCGAGCAGCAGGATCAGGAGCAGGGAGGTCAGGCGTACAGGAATCGGAATCATGGATCACCCCCGGGATGGCGCGGGCGGCACCCCCGCCGTCCGGCTACGAAAGGATACAGGAATCCGACGGGTCCCGCTGATATTTTGCATATCTGGATCGGGCCGCCTATCTTCCGCCCTTCGCAGTCTCGAAACCCCGCCCGGGAACGGAGCCCCGATCATGTCCCTGCGCTTCCTGCTGCGCACCGCCCTGGCCCTCCTGCTGCCGCTGCTGCTGGCGCTGGGCACGGCCGCCGTGACGCGCCTCTGATCCCGCGACCGCCCTCATGCAGACGGGGCCGCCTCCCTGGGAGACGGCCCCGTTCTCATGCCTGCGCGGATCCGGGCGCGGCCTAGCCGGCGAAGCGCTCCGCGGCGGTCTTCCAGCACACCACGTTCCACCAGGACTCGATGTACTTGGGACGCGCGTTGCGCTTGTCGATGTAGTAGGCGTGCTCCCACACGTCGATCACCAGCACGGGCGTGTCGCTGCCCTTGATGACGCTGTCGGCGTCGTCGGTGTTGACGATGGCCAGGCTGCCGTCGCCCTTCTTCACCAGCCAGGTCCAGCCGGAGCCGAAGTTGGTGGCCGCCGACTTGGTGAACGCCTCCTGGAAGGCCTCGAAGGAGCCCCAGGCGGCGTCGATGGCCTTGGCCAACGCGCCCTCGGGCTTGCCGCCGCCCTGACCGCTGAGGCCGGAGAAGTAGAAGGTGTGGTTCCAGACCTGGGCCGCGTTGTTGTACACGCCGCCGGCGGGCGCCTTCTTGATGATGTCCTCGAGGCTCAGGTTCTCGAACTCGGTGCCCGGGATCAGGCCGTTCAGGTTGGTCACGTACGCCGCGTGGTGCTTGTCGTGGTGGTACTCCAGCGTCTCGGCGGAGATGTGGGGCTCCAGGGCGTTCTTGGCGTACGGGAGTTCGGGCAGCACGTGGTTCATGGGTCGCTCTCCTTCATTCGATCGATTCTCGAGGCTTGTTCGACTGGCAGGGTAACTTCGGTCACAAAGCGCCGCAACGTCTCCCGCGGACGCTAATCGGACAGGTAGTACTCCACGGTGCTCACCACGCGCACCTTCTTGATGTGCGGGTTGAAACGGTCCCGATCCACGATGCTGAACTGCCCCTGCGAGGCGTTCTTGATCTTGCCCAGGCGGCTGGCGGAATCCTCCGCGAACTTCTGCGCCACCTCGCGCGCCATCGTGGTGGCTTCCTCCACCATGGCGGGCTTGATCTCGTTCAGGCCGGTGAACAGGTACTCCACCTGCGTGTCCCAGCCACCGCCGCCCAGCACCAGGCCGGAGCGGCCCAGGTCGGCCGCCTTCTGCATGGCCGTCCGCACCCGCGGCACGTCCAGGGAGTAGACGGTCACGGTCTGGGTGGCCGTGTAGCGGAACTCGGGCGCCGGGCCGCCGCCGTACATCTGGGCCGACTTGTCCGTGACCGCGGGCGTGCCGATGGAGATGTCGTCGGCCGAGATGCCGAAGCCCTCCAGGAACTCGCGCACGCGCACGTTGCCGTCGCGCACGGTGTCGTAGAGGCGCGTCAGGTCGTTGTCGGCGGCGGTGAACTGGATGGGCCAGATGACCACGTCGGCCGGCACCTCGCGCTCGGCCAGGCCCTTGACCGACACCACGCGCTCGCGGTCCTTCACGGCCACGGCGCCATCGGCCAGCAGCCAGCCCAGCACGCCGGCGCCCACGGTCAGGCCCAGCGCCAGGATCAGCGCGGGGCCGGTCTTCATGTTGCTCATGAGGGAGTCCTTTCCGGGGACGGATACGCCCGATCGGCACCAAGATAGGACAAGGCGCGGGAATGTCGAGCACTCCCGCGCCCCGGAACCGTGCGGTCTAGCGGTAGGTCGCCTTGAGGCCGCTCATGGTGGTGCGCTCGGCCCCCACCGGCAGCGAGATCCGCGCCGGCGTGCTGACCGCCGCGTAGGCCTGGGCCGGCACGATCACCACGGCCGGCAGGCCGGCGCCGTCGGACTCGTAGGCCCCCACGCGCAGCTCCGCGTCCGTCAGGTACTCCTGTCCCAGCCTCACGGTGAAGCGCGCCAGCAGCACGCGCGCCTCGCCCGGCGCCTGGAGCTGGGGCGTGAACGCCAGCGTGGCCGCGGACATGAGATCGCCGTTCAGGGTGACGCCCGCGGGCAGCTCCACGGCCGTCACCTCCATGCTGGGAGGCAGTCCCAGGGAGAAGAAGCAGGCGTCCACGGGGCGGTCCAGGTCATGGATCATCATGTAGACGTCGCGGAACTCGTCCGCGCCGCCCACGAAGCTGCCTTCCTGGACGGTGCCGGCCGCATCCAGGTACAGGCCGATGGCGGGCCGCAGGACCACTTGGATGGTGCCGGGCAAGGTGTAGGGGACCACCAGGGTGCCGTCGGCATGGGCCAGCAGCACGTCCGTCTCGCCCGGAATGGGCACGGGGCCGAACTCCGCGATGCAGAGGTCCGTGGTCAGAAAGTTGAACCAGGCGATGACGGCCTCGGCGTCGCCGTAGATGTTGATGGGGTCGGAAAGACCGATCTGCACGCCGCTCCACAGGTCGCCGATGACCACGCCCGGCCGGAAGTTCTGATCCAGGGGCTGGATGCCCGGGGGCAGCCCCGTGAGCCGGAAACTGGCCCCGCCCAGCCGCATGTCCGCCTGGCTGACGATGACGTAGGCGGTTCCGATCTCCCCGATGCGCAGGCTGGTGACGGGTCCCACGGGCGATTTGCCGGCGTCGTAGAAGTCCACGCGCAGCAACGGCGTGGCCAGGGCGGTGGTGGCGAAGAGGGCCAGGCAGAGAAGGGTCGTGATCCGTGTCTTCATGAGCAGACCTCCGGGTGCGTGGGGCGCGTCCGGCCGAATACGGATGTTCATCCTAGCACAACCGCCCCCGGAACGGGCCGCCTTGACGCCCCGGCCGCCGCCGCCTAACCTCCGCCCATGCTCGCAGCCCTGGACGTGATCGCCCCCATCTTCCTGGTCATCGGCCTGGGCGCCTGGCTGCGGCGCATCGGACTGCTGAGCGCCGAGCACGCCGGCCTCCTCTCCCGCTTCACCTTCCGCGTGGCCGCCCCCCTGTTCCTCTTCCATCGCGTGGGCCGGCGCCCGCCCGAGGGCGGCGACCACCTGACCGTGGTGGCCGTGATCGTGGGCGTGAGCGTGCTCACCGCGGCGATCACCTACGTCCTCACGCGCCGCGCCGGCCCCCGCCGCGTGGGCGTGCTGGCCCAGGGCGCCTTCCGCAGCAACACGGTGTTCTTCGGGCTGCCGGTGGTCACGCAGGCCTACGGCGAGGAGGCGGTGGCGCGGGCGGCGCTGGTCATCGGCACCATGGTCGTCACCTACAACCTGCTGGGCGCGGTGGTGCTGGCGCTGCCGCGGGAGCGGGTGAGCGCGGGCTCGCGCGAGCTGTGGCGCGGGCTCGGGCGCGACATGGTGACCAACCCGCTGGTGCTGGGCATCCTGGGCGGCATCCTGCTCTCCGGCGCCGGCTGGACGCTGCCCGGCTTCCTGGACCGCACCCTGGACCTGGTGGGGCGCACGGCCCTGCCGCTGGCGCTGCTCTCCATCGGCGCGGGGCTGGAGGTGCGGGATCTGCCGCGCGAGTGGCGGCCGGCCCTGGCGATCTCCGTGGTGAAGCTGGCGCTCTACCCGGCGGCCATCGGGCTCATGCTGCACTGGGCCGGGCTGTCCACGGCCGAGCTGCGCGTGCCGGTGGTCCTGCTGGCGTCGCCCTGCGCGGTCATGGCCTACGTGATGGCGCGCGAGATGAACGGCGACGAGCAGCTCGCCAGCGCCATCGTGCTGGGCAGCACGTTGCTCAGCGTGGTGTCCAGCGTGGCCTGGCTGACGATCCTGGGCTGAATACGGATTTCGACTAAAGAAATCCGGTTTCAGTGACCCCGGTCACGGAAACGTCACCTCATTCCCGCTACATTCGCACCGATCGTCGACTCCGGACGCGATTCCCGCCGCCGTCCGACCCCCGTGCCGACAAGGAGCTCCCATGCCGACCAGGATCCTCGCCAGCATCCTCGCCGTGACCGCCCTGCTGTGCGCCGCCGTCGCCGGCGCCGCCGTGGTCACCGTGACCACCGGCGCCGACCCCATCGACATCGACTGGCAGACGGCCACCATCGCCGACCTGCCCGGCCCCGACGGGCTGGTCTCCTTCTCCGAGGCCATGATCGCCACCAACAACACGCCGGGCCACGACACCGTGCGCTTCGAGATCCCCCAGAACCTCTGGCAGCTGCAGTGGCTGTACCCCGGCTACGCCACCATCTGGTCCAGCTACACCTACTTCTGGCGCGCCACGGACGCCGTGACCATCGACGGTTGGAGCCAGGAGGCCTTCACCGGCGACGCCCACGCGGGCGAGGCGGAGCTGCGGTTCTACGGCGGCACCGTGGGCCTGAGCGGCGAAGGCTCCACGTACACCGGCGTGCACGGCGGCGCCGTGTCCGTGTACGGCAGCAACAACCTGGTGGTCGACAACACCGGCGGCATCAACATCGACGTGTTCAACGGCACGGGCAACGAGATCCGCGGCAACGTGGCCGGCACCATCAAGATCGACCGCTCCAGCTTCAACACCGTGGCCGCCAACATCTGCAGCCGCGTGCGCGTGTGGGGCACCGAGGCCCTGGGCACGCCGGGCGAGGGCAACGTGATCGGCGGCCCGGATCCGGCCGACGGGAACCTCATCGTGGGCTACGGATCGGTGAACAGCGAGGGCCTGCCGGCCGGCGCGGCCATCGAGCTCTCGGGCGTGCGCAACACGCTCATCGAGAACAACCGCATCGGCCTGGACGTGGACGGCCTGGAGACCGGCAACACGTTCTGCACCATGGGCATCGAGTTCATCAACGAGAACAACGACACCACCGTGCGCGGCAACCGCATCGCCGGCGTGCTGGGCCGGGGCCAGGGTCCGCACCACGCGGGCCAGCTCTTCGGCTGGGCGGTCATCGTGAGCGGGTCCGGCAGCGGATTCGTGTTCCAGGACAACATCATCGGCCTGAACGTGAACGGCGAGCCGCGCGGCAGCGTGTGGGGCGTGGACCTGGGCACCTGGAACTACTTCGGGGCCGCGGGCATCGAGGTGACGGGCAACACCATCAGCGGCCACCGCATCAACGGCGTGACCGTGGGCGTGAACGTGCAGGGCGTGCGCCTGTCCCGCAACCTGATCTACGGCAACGACGACCTGGGCATCGACCTGATCCCCTCCGGCTACGGCTACGGCGTGACGCCCAACGATCCCGGCGACGCCGACACCGGCGGCAACGGCCTGCAGAACTTCCCCGAGATCCTCGCCGCCGGCACCGACGGCGGCATGGTGGAGCTCACGGGCCGCCTGGACTCCACGCCCGGCACGGACTTCACCGTGGACCTCTTCGCCTCCCCGGCCGCCCACGCCACCGGCTACGGCGAGGGCGAGATCTACCTGGGCAGCGTGTCCACGACCACCGACGGCTCCGGCATCGCCACCTTCGACGTGGTGCTCGCCGCCGCCGTGCCCGCGGGCTGGGTGGCCAGCGCCACCGCCACCCGCGAGCCGGACGGCGCCACCAGCGAGTTCGCCCTGGCCCAGGCCTTCGTCCCGGCCACCATCACCTCGTCCTCGCCCGAGGCGACGCCCCTCGCCCGCGCCGTCCTCGGCCGCCCCTGGCCCAACCCGGCCAACCCGCGTCTGAGCGTGGAGCTGACCCTGCCCCGCGCCGGCGTGCACACGGTGCGCGTGATCGACGCCCGTGGCCGCGCCGTGGCCACCCTCCTGGACGGCGCCGCCTCCGCGGGCGCGCACGTCCTGCAGTGGGACGGCCTGGACGACACCGGCCGCGCCGCCGCCACCGGCACGTACTTCGTGCAGCTGGTCGGCGACGCGGGCCAGGCGCGGCGGTTCACGCTGCTGCGCTAGGCGACGGGATCCAGGGGGTGGAGAAGGGGCGGGCGCCGCGGCGTCCGCCCCTTCGTTTCAGCGGCGGCGGAGGACGGTGAGGTCGGCCCGAATCAGGCCGCATGCTCGCCATCGATCTCCCAGCCGGGAAAGACGAGCACCGCCGGATGGCAGTGCAGCGCGCGGGCCAGAGCCTTCGCGCGCTCCACCCCCAGGCTGACACGGTCGTTCTCGAGGGCGGAGATGGTCGACTGGGGAATCCCGGACAACTCCGCCAGCTGGTTCTGGCTGAGCTCCTGCAGTTCACGGATGATCCGGATCGACTCCCCCACGGTGACATCGATCGTCTTGCTGGCCTTGTGGAAATTCTTACGATCCATGGTCTACTTCCTCCGGTAGTCGTGGGCCGTCAGATCGAGCACGTACACCACGACCTCATGGGCCGAGATCTGATAGATCACCCGGTATTGCTGCCCCAGGCGGGATGAGCGGTAGCCCGTCCACTCTCCCTCGAGCGCCTCATCGTGGAATCCCTTGATCGCCCGCAATCCCGGCTGTCCGGAGATGCGAACGATGTCCTTCCACTTCTCATACCGTTTCAGCACGTCTTCCGGCAGCTTGGGAAGAATCCTGTTCAACCTTCGATGTTCATAGATCTCCCACATACCCATATTGTACTATATCCTTTTTAGTATGTCCAAGCGTCGGACACCCACTAGAAAAAGCCCGTTCAATCATGAATATCGTACTCATTTCTTGTTGCGCTGAGCGGCCCCATGCTATCCTCCGCGGATCCGGATCCGACACCGACCTCCCCCAAAGGAGCTTCAGCATGAAATGGACCGACCAGCTCACCGCCGCCATGCACTACAACTACCACGTGGCCGACAGCCTCATGGCCCTGGTGGACGACAAGGACCTGAACTGGAAGCCCGCCACCGGCAAGAACTGGATGACCGTGGGCCAGCTCCTGCAGCACATCACCGAGGCGTGCGGCTTCTGCTGCAACGGCTTCGCCACCGGCGACTGGGGCATGCCCGAGGGCGCGGAGATGCCCGAGGGCGAGTCCATGCTCCCGCCCGCGGAGGCCCTGAAGTCCGTGGCCAGCGTGAAGGAGGCCCGAGAGAAGCTGGCCGCCGACAAGAAGGTGGCGCTGGACCTGGTGCAGTCGGTGGGCGAAGATCGGCTGGAGAACGAGAAGGTGTCGGCGCCGTGGGATCCCATGGAGCGCTCGCTGGGCGAGCAGTTCCTGAGCATGACGCTGCACCTGCAGTCGCACAAGTCGCAGCTCTACTACTACCTGAAGCTCATGGACCGCGACGTGAACACCATGCATCTGTGGGGGATGTAGACGCATGAGATGGCAGCAGGGACGGCGCAGCTCCAACGTGGATGACCGACGCGGCCTGCGGCCGGCCAAGGCGGCCGGCGGCCTGGGCGGCGGCGTGCTCATCGTGCTCCTGCTGGGCCTGCTCTTCGGGGCCGACCCGTCCCAGCTCCTGTCCATGCTCGCCGGCGGTGCGGGCGGCGGCGCCGGCACCACCATGGTGCAGGACGACACGCCGCGCTCCGCGGAGGAGAACCAGCTGGCCGACTTCGTCAGCGTGGTCCTGGCCGACACCGAGGACGTCTGGGGGGACCTCTTCCCCCAGGCGTTCGGCGAGGCGTATCCGCAGCCGCGGCTGGTCATGTTCACCGGCCAGGTGCGGTCGGCCTGCGGGCTGGCCAGCGCCGCCATGGGGCCGTTCTACTGCCCTGGGGATCAGCAGGTGTACATCGACCTGAGCTTCTACGAGGAGATGCGCCGGCGCTTCGGCGCGCCGGGCGACTTCGCCCAGGCCTACGTGATCGCCCACGAGGTGGGCCACCACATCCAGAACCTCATGGGCACCCTGGATCAGGTGCACCGCATGCAGCAGGGCATGAGCAAGGCGGAAGCCAACGCCCTGCAGGTGCGCGTGGAGCTCCAGGCCGACTTCCTGGCCGGCGTGTGGGCGCACCACGCCCAGCGCGCACGGAACATCCTGGAGGCCGGCGACATCGAGGAGGCCCTGAACGCCGCCAGCGCCATCGGCGACGACACCCTGCAGAAGCAGGCGCAGGGCTACGCCGTGCCCGAGAGCTTCACCCACGGCACCTCGGCCCAGCGGCAGCGCTGGTTCACGCTGGGGTTCGAGACGGGGGATCTGTCGCGCGGGGACACCTTCGCGGCGCAGCGGCTCTAGTCGGGCTCCCGCATCCCTTCCAGCACGCCCGCCTCCCGCACCACGCGCGCCAAGGCCGCGTGGCCGGCGTCGTTGAGATGCACGCCGTCGCCGGAGTCCACCTCCGGGCGCACGCCGTCGTCGGCCGCCGCCACCACGCTCCAGAAGTCCAGGCATCGATCCCCGAACTCCGCGCGCAGGGCGTCGCGTGCCTGCGTCTGCCAGGCGCGCTGTTCCGGATCCTGGAAGTTGCGCGGCTGGGTGGTGCAGACCCAGAGGAGTACCCCGGCGGCGTGGAAGCGGCGGGCCAGCTCGCGGAAGTTGGCGAGCTGCTCGGCGGGCGGCACGCCGGAGGCCGTGTCGTTGCTGGGCAGGTTGATGACCGCGGCCCAGGGGCGGTAGGCCAGGGCGCGGGTGACGTTGTGGCCCACGCTGGGGCGGGGGCGACCTTCCGGCGTCACGGCATCGTCGGGCAGCAGGTGGTAGGTGGTGTAGCCCCCGATGGCCAGGTTCACCACCTGGGCGTCGGGATCGCGCCGCGCCAGCTCCGCGCGGATCCTCCCCACCCAGGACGAGTCCGGGCACGACGCGCCTGCGCCGGCCGCCGTGCTGGAACCCAGCACCACCAGGGTGGGCACGTCGTCGCCGGTGAGGTTGCGGCCGCCGGTGAAGCGCAGGTCCGTGATCTCCAGCCGATGGGGCGCACCGTCGGCCTTGCCCTGGCCCAGGAACACGGTCTTGATGCGGGTGAGGTCGGCGCGGCCGGGATCGGCGGCCAGCTGGGCCAGGGGGATCTCCAGAGTGCGCGCCGCGCCGGGCGCCAGGTCGCCGCACCAGTCGGCCAGGGGCCGGGGCGCGGTCTTGGCGTTGTTGAGGTCTTCCAGGTAGAGCACGGGCAGGGCCGCGGCGGCCAGGCCGTCGGGTGCGCGCAGGCCCAGGACCAGGGTGGTGTGGTCGGTGGCGTCGTGGCCGGTCCAGCCGGGGTCCGCCACGGCGGCGCCCCAGTCGCCGCCCTTGGCCGACGACCAGGCCAGCGCCAGCGCATCGCCGGACACGGTGCGCGGGAGCTGCTCGCCGGAGCGGGTCAGGCCGCTGGGCGCGGTGACGAAGGTCCAGCTGCTGGGGTAGGCGCCGGCGTCGCCGTCGGGGCGGAAGAGCACGGCGTCGAAGATCCCGGCGGCGGCGGAGGTCGCAGCCAGGAGCAGGAGCAGGGCGGCGATGCGGCGTGACATGGAAAGGGTCCTCCCGTGACGAGACGGGAGGACCCTAGCACAGACGCGCGGGCCTGTCAGGCTGCGGCGGCCGTCCTCAACGCTCCAAGGGCAGCCCCGCCCGCTCCCAGGCCACCACGCCCTGCCGCAGGTTGATCACCTGCTCGAAGCCCGCGTCCAGCAGCAGCCGCGCCGCCACCGTGCTGCGGTTGCCGGTGCGGCAGTACACGAACAGAGGCTCTTGCCTGTGAGCCTCCAGCTCGCCCAGCCGACGCTGCAGGTCCTGGATGGGGATGAGCACCGCGCCCTCCAGGTGGCCGGCCGCGTACTCCTGCGGCGTGCGTACGTCCAGCACGAAGGGGTCCGACGCGGCCAGCAGGTCGGCGGCCTCCTGCACCCCCACTTCGGAGTAGCGCGCCTCGGTCAGTTCCAGGGCGTGGATCACGCCGGTGCCTCCGGCCGCCGTGGTGAAGGGGAAGTCGCCCGCATCGGGCACCTTGAAGTAGGCCTTCTCGCCGTCGGCCGCGGGGAAGGTCTTGGCCACGTCCAGAAGCGGAATGGTCAGCGCCACGGAGGCGCCGTGGGGAGTCTCCACGCGCACGTAGTCGCCGCGGTAGATGGTGAACTCCTGGGCGGAGGCGGCGGGGTCCACCGTCAGCACGCGCAGGCCGTCCTCGATGCGTCCGGAGATGCCGGCGCCGTCGTCGGTGGCGGCGCCGCCGCAGCCGGCGGCGATCAGCAGGGCCAGGACGAGCAGGGGCAGGGTTCGCAGGGTCGCGGGCATGTTCCACCTCGATGGGCTGGTGCATAGTTTCGATTGTTCTAATATATATCCTGATCCCCCGGACGCAAGCGGGCTGCCGGATCCGAGAATCGCCCTATCATGGGGGACCCATGGAGGATACCGCATGACATCCCGAACCCTCGCCCGCACGCTGCCGGCCGTGGCCGCGGCCCTGCTCGCCGCGGCCGCCCTGGTCCCGGCGCCCTGCCGCGCCCAGGCCGACCTCGCCCCCCTCTTCAGCGCGCCCACGCCCGCGGAGCTGGCCGACGTGGCCGCCGACTGGTCCGCGCGCATCACCGTGCCGTCGGAGTACGAGATCGAGAGCACCGGCAGCGGCGGCGGCTTCCAGGTGGCCGGCGTGCGGTTCGTGCTCAACGGCGCCGAGCAGTACGGCGCCGTGCGCTACCCGCGGCTGTACCAGCCCGGCGGCCGCTACCCCGTGCTGCTCGCCCTGCACGGCGGCTTCGACGGCCTGGTCATGGACTGGCTGCTCACCTTCGACGAGACCTTCCCCGACGGCTGCGTGGCCGACAGCTTCTTCGTGGTGGCGCCGTCGTTCCGCGGCGAGGTGCTCAACGGCCAGAGCGTGGTGGGCAACCGCCTGGGCGTGGGCGCGTCGGCCCCCTTCTCCTTCGACGCCGACGACGCCATGGGCATGCTCAACGCCGTGCTGGATCTGATTCCGGAGACCGACCCCCTGCGCGTGTCGGCCTTCGCCCGCAGCCGCGGCGGTCCGGCCGCCGGCGAGCTGCTGCTGCGCGACCCGCGCGTGCGCCGCGCCGTGGTGCTCTTCGGCCCCAGCGACTTCTTCCTGCCCCACGTGCAGGCCGGCGCCCAGGAGTTCGTGGACACGGGCGGCACCGCCGACCGCCTGGGCGAGCTGGTGGGCGAACGCATCGCCGCCCCGTGGCTGGCCGGCGCGCTCACCCTGGCCCAGGCGCGCCACCTCCTGCTGAGCTGGAGCGTGGTCCCGCACGTGGCCGCGCCGCTGGCGCTGCAGCTCCACCACGGCGATCTGGACGACGTGGTGCCGGTGGAGCACGGCCGCGCCCTGGCCGCCGCGCTGACCGCCGTCGGCGCCGCGGCGCCCGGGTTCTCCTACCACGAGTACCCCGGCGGCTCCCACGTTCCCAGCAGCCTCACCGGCTACGAGCTGCGCGCCGAACCCTACCTCTGCACGCTGCTGGACGTGACCGGAACCGTGCCCGCGCCGGCGCCGTCGCGCCTGATCGGCGCGCCCAATCCTTTCGGCGAAGCCGTTGCGGTCCGCGTGGTTCCGCCGCTCAAGGACAACCGCGCCCCCTCCATCGACGTGGTGGATCTGCGCGGCCGTACCGTCAAGCAGCTGCGTCCGTCGGCCGGCGACACGGGCGCGGTGCGCTGGGACGGACGCGACGACCGCGGCGCCCCCGTCCCCTCCGGCGCCTACCTCCTGCGTCCCGTGGACCGGCCCGACCTCGCCCCCGTGCGCGTGTTCCGCACCCGCTGATTTGCGCGGTTTTTTTTGGTCGGCCGTCGATTTTTCCGTGCATTTTCCAGGGAAAACGCACTAGATTCCCGACTGTACGGAGGCATTCGGCTTCCGGGGTCCGCTACTCAGGAGGAAAGCGACATGGCCACGAAGACGACGAAGAAGGCTACGGCCAAGAAGCCCGCCCCGGTCAAGGCCGCGGCCGCCAACAAGCCGCCCACCAAGACCGAGGTCTACCGCGCCGTCGCCGAGAAGACCGGCCTGGCCCGCAAGGACGTCGTCGCCGTCATGGACGCCGTGACCGACATCATGTCGAAGTCCGTGAAGAAGTACGGCGAGTTCAACTACATGGGCCTCATGAAGATGACCCTGGTGAAGAAGCCGGCCGTCAAGGGCGGCAAGCTGGTGAAGAACCCGTTCACCGGCGAGATGGTCAAGCAGAAGCCCCGCGCGGCTTCCCGCACCGTGAAGGTGCGCCCCATGAAGGCCATCAAGGACATGCTGTAGGCGTTCGCCTGAGCCTGACCGGACCACGGCCCTCGGCGTCCGCGCCGGGGGCCGTCGTCGTTTCCGCGATGTCCGGTTGCCATCCGCAGCGGTTTCCTGTTTGCTGTCGGACGTCCCCCGACCGGTGCCCCTGGCCCACGCCGCGAGGATCCCACGTGCGGAATCGTCCGACACAGACGCCACCCCAGGTCCGTACCCGATGAAGGAACGGCGCGAATCCGCGGCCGCCGGCCTGTCCCGCGACGTGCTCGCGGGCGTCCGCCGGCGCGATCCGGAGGCGCTGGGCGAGCTCTTCGAGTTCGCCTTCGACACGGTGTACGGCCTGGCCCTGCGCATGCTCGGCCGGCCGGGATTGGCGGAGGACGTGACGCAGGAGGTCTTCCTCAAGGTGCATCGGGCCGCCGAGTCCGTGGACCCGGACCGCGACCCCCTGCCCTGGCTCCGCACCATCACGGCCAACCTGTGCCGCGACCACTGGCGCAGCTTCGGCGCCAAGGTGAGCCGCGCGGCCGTGGCGCCGGAGCACCACGAGGACAGCCTGGGCGCCGCTCCCGCCGCACCGGACCGGGACCTGCTGGCCGGCGAGCGCGAGGCCCACGTGCAGCGCGCGCTGATGGAGCTGCCGCCCCCCCTGCGCGAGGTGGTCCTGCTGCGGGAGTACGAGGGGCTGGACTACGACACCATCGCCGGCATGACCGGCGCCACCAACGCGGCGGTCCGCAAGCGCTACTCGCGCGCGCTGGCCGCCCTGGGAGACCTGCTCGGAGACGAGTGGCCATGAGCGATCGTCACGACACGGACATGGAACTGACGCCGGCCCAGCGCAACGCCCGCGACGCGGTGCGCGGCCTGTCGCGCCCGGCGGCGGACCCCGAGTTCCGCCGGCGCCTCAAGGCCGACTTCACGGCCGGCGCCCTGCGTCCCCAGGACCGTCCCGCGGCCGGCGGCGGCAACGTGCTGCGCCTCTTCGGACCGGTGCTGGCGGCCGCCGCCATGATCGCCGTGGCCGTGCTCGGCCTGAGCACCCACGCCGGCCCGGAGCTGGCCGGCCTCCACGGCGAGGGCCGCGTGCTGATCGACGGCGTGGTCATGGCCGACGCCGGCATGCTCTCGTCCCGCCTGCGTCCCGGCGCGCGCCTGGAGCTGGAGGGCGACGTGAGCGTGGATCTGCTCTACCCAGACGCCTTCCTCTGGCGCCTGGCCCCCGGCACCGTCTTCACCCTGCCCGAACCTCCGGGCCGCTGGTTGAACCGCCGCCTGCACGCCTACGTGGAGACGGGCGAGGCCAGCGTGCGCACCGGCGCCGCCTTCGCGGGCAACACCCTGGTGGTGGGCACGGACGAGGGCGACGCCGTGGTCACCGGCACCATGGTGGACGTGTTCCGCAACGGCGACGTGACCTGCATCTGCCTGCTGGACGGCCACTGCCGCGTGGTGGCCGACGGCCGCGACCTGGGCGCCCTGGAGCCCGGCACCCGCTGGGTCCTGCCGCGCGACGGCGGCGAACCGCAGAGGCTGGACATCGCCGGCCCCCACCGCGACCAGATGCTGGGCCTGGACCACGACCACACCCTCCCCCGCCGCTGACGTGGAGCACCTGGTCATCGCGGCCGTGGCCGCCCTCGCCTCGCTGCTCACCTTCTTCTCGGGCTTCGGCCTGGGCACCCTTCTGCTGCCGGCCTTCGCCCTGTTCCTGCCGCTGGCCGACGCCGTGGCCGCCACCGCCGTGGTCCACGGCGCCAACAACGTGCTCAAGGTCTCGCTGATGGGACGGCACGCGGACCGGCGCGTGCTGCTGGTCTTCGGTCTGCCGGCGGTGATCTGCGCCTGGCTCGGCGCGAGCCTTCTGGGCCGACTCGCCGCCGACGCCCCCCTGGCCTCCTACCGACTCGCCGGCCATGAGGCCGTGGTCACGCCGGTGGGGCTGGCCCTGGGCGGGCTGATGATCGTCTTCGGGCTGCTGGAGATGGCTTCGGCCGCGCGCAGGAGCGGCCTCTCCCGCCGCTGGCTGCCCCTGGGCGGCGCCCTTTCGGGGTTCTTCGGCGGGCTGTCGGGCCATCAGGGGGCGCTGCGCTCGGCGTTCCTCGCGTCCACGCGCATCGAGCCCGCGGAGTTCGTGGGCACCAACGCGGTGCTGGGCCTCGCTGTGGACGCCGTGCGGCTCACGGTCTACCTGGGAGCGCTGCAGGCGGCTGGGTCGGCGTGGCGGCCGGGGCCGCTGGTGCTCACCGGCTGCGCGGCGGCCTTCCTGGGCGCGGTGATCGGCAAGCGCCTGCTGGGCAAGACCACCATGGGCGGCGTGCGCCGCCTCACCTTCGCCATGCTCCTGGCCATGGGCGCACTGCTGGCCTCGGGCCTGATCTGAGCCGGCTCACGCCTCCGGGAAGCCCACCCAGCGCCAGTAGCCCAGGAACGTCCAGAACCACAGCACGCCGAAGCTGATCACCAGCGCCGCCAGGCCGTGGATGAGGAAGTCGCGCTGGGTCACGAGCTGCCGGCCGGTCAGCGGATCCTTGCTCATGGCGTAGACCAGCGCGTTGCTGGGCGTGCCGATGATGAGCAGATGCGCGAACGACGACGCGAAGGCCGTGGCGAACCCCACCGCCCAGGGATGCAGCCCGCCGCTCAAGGACATGGGCACGGTCACCGGTCCCAGGGACGCCACCGTGGCGCCGTCGCTCATGAAGTTGGTCACGGTGCCGGTGATCAGGCTGGCCACGATGGGCAGGCCCGCCCCCTGCAGCCAGGCGTCGGGCATGAGCTGCACGATGCCGTCGGCCAGGTACATGGCCCCGCCGGTCAGCGCCAGCCCTTTGCCGATGGCGCTGGCGCCGGCGTAGAGGAAGACCACCTCCCAGTGGATCTTGGCCACCTCGGTCCACTTCATGATCCCCAGCACGTTCAGCGCCACCAGGCCCAGCACCGGCGGTCCGCCCATGCCCAGGCGTCCGCTGGCCGTCACCCACAGCACCACCACGCCCAGCAGCACGGCCGCGGACACGTACTCGTCGCGGGTCATGGGACCGATGCGGTCGCTCTCGCGCCGCACCACCGCGGCCACGTCCAACGACCGCACCTTGAGCCGGCTCCGGAACGCCAGGAAGAAGTACATCCCCACCGCCAACGCGGCCACCGGTACGAAGGGCAGGCCGTAGCGCATCCACTCCAGGAACGATGGCGCCACGCCGTAATCGGAGAGGATGCCCACCATCACCGCGTTGCGCCCGCCCGCCGCCGGCGACCCCGGACCGCCCAGATTCGCCGCGAAGCAGATCATCAGGGCGAACATCACCAGCAGGGGCCGCAGGCCGTCACCCTCCCGGTGCTGCTCGCTCATGCGGGAGTGCACCATGAGGAACAGGGGCATCATGAAGGCCACCAGCACCGTCTCGCTGATGAAGGAGCAGGTGAGCGAGAACACCGGCAGGAACACGAAGAGCAGCAGGGGCAGGTTGCGCACCGGCGCCAGCAGCAGCAGGCCGATGCGGCGGTCCAGCCCGGTGCCCATGATCACCCGCGACAGCACCAGGATGCCGAAGATGAACAGCACCGAATCCTTGGCGAAGGCCTGCACGATCTTGTCGGGCGCCATCACGCCCGAGGCATACATCACCACCGCCACCACCAGCGCCGTGATTCCCACGGGCATGGCGCTCGTGGCCCAGAAGAGGGCCGCCATGACGATCAGGGCGATCATCATGTGCGCCTTGCGCGCGGCCTCGCGCACCGGCAGGGGATCGCCCTTTCCCGCCCGGCCGCCGTCGGGCAGCCCCGTGGGCTGGGCCGTGGCGCTGAAGTATTGGGCGATGCTCTGGCCCTCGGCCATCTTGTGGTAGTCCACGTAGCCGGTCACGTCCAGCCGGCCGATCTCCGGCGGCCCCTGCGACCCGCGGGGCTGGGAGAGCAGGTCCGTGAGCCTCTCCGACGGCGGCAGCCACGCCGCTCCCAGCAGCAGCAGCAGCCCCGCGATCATCACCAGCGGCCGCGAGTTGGGCACGCCGATCAGCCGCCGCCACACGCCGGCCCCCTTGCGGGCCAGGGGCACGTCGGCCCGGGCCAGCGCGTGGCGCTTCTCGCGGCGGGCGTCGTGCAGCGCGGCCACCAGGTCCTCGAACTCGGCGGGCTTCTCGAAGTAGCGGTAGGCGCCGGCGCTGCCCGTGGCCATGGCCGTCTCGATGCTGCCGTAGCCGGTCAGCACCAGCACGGGCACCTCGGGACGCAGGCGCTTCATCTCCACCAGGGCGCGCTCGCCGGGCTGGTCGGGCAGGCGCAGGTCCAGGAGCACGGCGTCCAGGTCGCGGTCGCCGCGCACGGCGCGCACGCCGGACGCGGCGTCGGCCGCCTCCTGCACGTGGAAGTCGCGCGAGCGCAGGCGCGCGGCCAGGGCGGCGCGGAAGTCGGGGTCGTCGTCGACGATCAGGATCCTGGGCTGGGTCTCGGTCACGGCGGCCTCCTCGGTCAGCGGGCATGATACCCGCAGGGGGAGCCCGCGTCACCTGCCGTCGGCCAGGGTCTCGCGGATGAGGGCGTCCACGCGGTCCATGATGCGCGTCTGGTCGAACTCCGTCTCCGCGCGGCGGCGGCCGGCCTCGCCCAGGACGCGGCGGCGAGAGGGATCGTCCAGAAGCGCGGCAAGAGCGGCGGCCAGCGCCGCGGGATCCTGCGGCGGCACCAGCAGGCCCGTCTCCCCGTGGAGGACCAGCTCCGGGATCCCGTCCACGGGCGTGGACACCACCGGCAGGCCCAGGGCCATGGCCTCCAGCAGGGTGTTGGGGAAGCCCTCCTCGCGCGTGGGCAGCGCCAGCAGGTCGGATGCGGCCATGAGGTCCGCGGCGTCGGTGCGGAAACCCAGCCAGCGGACGCGATCCGTAAGGCCCAGCTCCGCCGTGCGGCGCTCCAGCGCGGCGCGGTCGGGACCCTCGCCGGCGATCAGCGCCGTGAAGTCCCGGTCCGGCGCCAGACGCGCCAGCGCCTCCAGCAGCGTGGCCTGGTCCTTGCGCCAGCCCACCTCGCCGATCATGGCGATCACCGGGGCGCCCGGACGCAGATCCAGCGCCGGACGCACGCGGTCGGCGTCGGCCGCGGCGCGCAGCGCGGCGGCTTCCACCCCGTTGGGGATCACGCGCACCTTGGCGCGGTCGAACCACGGCGCGCCGCCGCACACGCGGGGCACCAGCGCCTCGCAGTTCACCAGCAGCCGATCCACCAGCCGCGTGTAGACGTAGCGGAAGTGCCAGACGTCCTTGATGGGGTCGGGGCTGCCGCGCCGCACGATGAGGCGGAAGTCGCGCCGGCCCAGCTGCGAGAGCCCTGCCAGCCGGATCTCGCGCGCCTGGTTGGCGAAGGCCAGGCTCACGTCCTCGCGCCGCAGCAGCCGGCCCATGGCCAGCAGGGTGCGCGGGTCCGCGATGCCGTGCATGGGCACGCCGCGCGTCTCCAGGCCCAGGCCGCGGGCGCGCCGCACCAGCTCGCCCTCCGGCTGGCCGATCACCAGCGCGCGCCAGCCGCGCGCGGCCATGGCCGCGGCGGCGTGGAGGAACCACTTCTCACCGCCGCCCCAGCCGGGCAGCGCGTTGATGAAGGCGATGGTCACGGGGCGGTCCATGGGCTCCTCCGCGGGCGACGGGTCCGGTCCGCGCCCATCTGAACGGATGCGCCCCTCCCCGTCAACGACGAGGAGCCGCCTTCCGCGAGGAAGACGGCTCCCGTCCGGCCGAGCGCAGCGCCTCCGCTAGCGGGGCACGGCGATCATCAGCGACTGCTCGCCGCGCTGCACCTTGAGCAGCACGGGGCGGTCGTCGTCCTTCTTGATGAGCTCGGCGTAGTCGTCCAGACCCTTCACGGCCTTGCGGCCCACCTCCACGATCACGTCGCCCTGGCGCAGGCCGCGGTTCCAGGCGTTGCTGGTGCGGGCCACGTCGGTGACCACCACGCCCTGCACGTCGTCGCCCAGCTCGAGCTGGCGGCGCACCAGCTCCGTGATCTCGCGCACCGTCACGCCGTCCAGACCCTTGTCCGAGGTGCGGCCCTCGGGGTTGGTCGCGGCGGCGCCCAGGTCATTGGGCAGCTCGGCCAGCTTCACGGTCACGGTCCGCTCCTTGCCGTCGCGCAGGACGAGCAGGTCGCAGTCGTGGCCCACGCCGGCCAGGCTGATGGTGTTGCGGAGCTGGCTGATGGAGTCCACGTTCTTGCCGTCCACCTTGAGCACCACGTCGCCCTCGCGCAGACCGGCCTTCTCCGCCGGCGTGTCCGGGCGCACCTCGCTCATGAGCACGCCGCGCGGACGCTTCATGCCCAGGGCCTCGGCCATGGTCTGGTCCACCTCGGCGGTGATCACGCCCAGCCAGGCGCGCTTCACCTCGCCGTGCTCCTTGAGCTGGGCCATGATGTTCTCCGCCAGGTGCATGGGGATGGCGAAGCCCACGCCCGCCGAGCTGCCGCTGCGGCTCATGATGGCGGAGTTGATGCCCACAAGCTCGCCCTGCATGTTCACCAGGGCGCCGCCGCTGTTGCCGGGGTTGATGGCGGCGTCGGTCTGGATGAAGTCCTCGTAGTTCATCATGCCGATGGAGCGGCTCGTGGCGCTCACGATGCCCAGCGTCACCGTCTGGCCCACGCCGAACGGGTTGCCGATGGCCATGACCTGGTCGCCGATGCGCAGGCCGCGCGAGTCGCCCAGCTTGACCATGGGCAGGGGCTCGTCGGCCGTGATCTTGATCAGGGCCACGTCGGTGGCGGAGTCCTGACCGATGATCTCGGCCTCGTACTCGCGCTCTTCCGCCAGCGTCACGCGCACCTTGCTGGCCTTCTCCACCACGTGGGCGCAGGTGAGGATGTAGCCGTCGGGGCTGATGATGACGCCCGAGCCCAGCGAGCGCTCCACGCGCTCGCGGCCCTGCTCGCCCTCGGGCACGCCGAAGAAGCGGCGGAAGATGGGGTCGTCCAGCATGGGGTGGTTGGTGGGCAGCTCCACCACCTTGTCCGTCGAGATGTTCACCACGCCGGGCATGGCGGCGTCGGCCACGTCGGCGTAGCTGCGCAGCTCGCCGCCGGGGGCCGCCACGGCGGCGGCAGGGGCGAAGGGGGCGGCGCGCTCGTCGCCCGAGGCGCCCAGGCCCAAGGCGAAACCGAGGCCCAGGACCACGACCGCCACGGCGGCGAGGCTCAGGGTCGGGAGCAGGTTCTTCCGGCTCATCGTCGGTCTCCGATCCGGTTCAGGGGTGTTCCGTTCCGATTTCCAGCGGCGGTTCCAACGACAGGATCGCGCCAAAGGTTCCCGCCTGCCACAGGCCGCGGGACGCGAAAAGGCCCGGCCGGAAGCCGGGCCTTTCACGGTGCTCTTCACGGGAGAGGGCTAGCCGTCGTCGCCGATGGCCTCGACGGGGCACTCCTCCATGGCCTCGCGGCACAGCTCCTCCTCCTCCTCGTTCTCCGGCTGCTTGGAGACGTAGCTGTAGCCTTCGTCCTCGTTGCGCTCGAAGTTGTCGGGGGCGGTCTGGCGGCAGAGGTCGCAGTCGATGCAGTTGCTGTCCACGTAGAACTGACCGTCGACGTTGCTTTCCACCTTGTCGCTCGGGTCGGCCATGGCCTGGTCCCTCCTCGTCGATGAACTGTCGCGGGCTCTCAGGCCCTTGTCCGCAGCGTCCGGCAGACCGGACGTAGACTTCTAAATAAACGACATCCCGCACCTGTCAACGGGTTTCTCAGTGGATGTACCCCAGCGATTCCAGCTGCTGCCGGGTCCGGGCGTCCAGCTCCACGGGCTGGAGGTCGTCCGGCGCCGGCTCGCTGGCCCGCCGCAGCAGATCCAGCAGCGCGCGGCCCGCCTCGGGCTGCTGCGCGGCGATGTCGTGGAGCTGGCCCGGGTCGTCGCCCAGGTCGTAGAGCTCCGCGCCGCCGCGGTTGTCCACGATCAGGCGCAGGTCCCCCACGCGGACGGAGCCGATGGCCCGGTCGTGCCTCTTGAGATCGGCCGCGGGATTCTTGCCCTGAAGCATTTTCAGCAGCCCCGGCGCCGGGCCCGAGTACTCGGCGTACACTGGCCGGTCCGCCGGATTGGGTCCCGCGAAGAGCGAGCGGCTGAACCGCGGCGCCTCCGCGGGACGCACGCCCGCCAGGTCCAGCACCGTGGCATAGAGGTCCGTGGTCTGCACCGGGTCGATGCGCTCGCCGCCGGCGGGCGCGCCCGCGTCGAACCGGCCGCGCAGCGCCGGCGGCACGCGCACCACCAGGGGCACGTGCAGCAACGGCTCGTAGAGGGAGAACTGGTGCTCCACCAGCCCGTGCTCCCCCAGCTGCTCGCCGTGGTCCGAGGTCACGATGATCACGGTGTCGTCGTCCAGCCCCTGCTCCCGCAGCGCCTGCAGCAGCTCGCCCAGGTGGCGGTCCGCGGTCCACACGTCGCCGGCGTAGAGGCGGGCCACGTGGTTCCAGTCCACGCCCGCGGGATCCACCAGCTCCGCCATGTAGTCGTGGGACCAGGCGATGCTGACCACGTCGTCCGGGGGCAGGTCCTGCAGATGGGCGCGGCGGTACTCTCCGTGGGGGTCGTAGGTGAGGTGCGCCTCCAGGATGTTCATGAAGAGCAGGAAGGGGCGACCGTCGTCGGCGCGGCGGGCCAGCCAGGCGCGGGCCGCGTCCAGGCTGCCGCGGCTGCCCTGGTCGCCGTCGGCGCCGTGGTCCCAGGTGAACTTGCCGATCTCCGATTCCACGCGCTCCTCGAACCCGCGCAGCAGGTGCGTGGTGCGGTCGGCCAGCCAGGGGTTGCTGTAGAAGGCGGCGGTGGCGTAGCCGGCCTGGGCGAGCTGGGCGGCGAAGGTGGGCTGGTCCTCGGTGAGCTGCGCTCGGCGCGACACGCACACGTGCCCGCTGGGCAGCTTGCCCGTGAAGATCGACGCGTGCGAGGGCACGGTCCACGGCGCCGCCGACGTGCAGTCGCGGAAGCTCACGCCCTCGGCCGCCAAGGCGCTCAGCGAGGGCGTGAGGTCCGCAGAACGCAGGGGGTCCGGCGTGGCGCCGCCGGCCAGACCCGCGGCGTCGGCGCGCACCGTGTCCAGAACCACCACCACGATGTTGGGCGGCGTGTCCTTGCCGCACCCGGCCAGCAGGAGCAGCGACGCCAGGCTCAGCATCAGGATCCGTCGCACGCCCACCCCTTACTCGAACTTGTGCTTGAACGGCAGGAAGGTCATGAAGTCCGCGTGGTGCACAACGTAGGCCTCCGGCGTGCGCTTGACCATGTCGCCCTCGCCCGCGTGCGCCGCGATGATGTGCGACACGGCCTCGGGCACGCCCGCCTCCATGGCCAGCCCCACGCCCGTGAACGGGTGGCGCAGGTACTTGCCGCAGGCGCTCTTGCCCGTGCTGCCGTCGGGGTTCTTGGTGTACTCCAGCAGCTTGCCCACGTCGGCGAGGATGGCGCCGGCGATGACGGTGTCCAGGTCGCAGTGCAGATCATCGCCGAAGAACTCGTTCATCTTCAGGGCCGACTCGCGGGCCACGTGCACCACGCAGCGCTTGTGCGCCATGAAGCTGACTTTGAGATTCGGAACCAACAACGTGAAGGGGATGGTCTCCAGATCCGCGGCGTCCAGGTCGCTGCGCTCGAGCGCCAGCTCCCAGGTGCGCGCCGTCCGCTCGCGCAGGTCGTCGTCCTGGATCCACTCCAACTCCGGCCAGAGCTTCCGCACTTCGGCGTTCATTCCGCCCTCCCACGGGGGGGTGATTTGTCGCATTGTGAGACACCAGTATGCCACACGACCGTCGTTTCGCAATGGGCTTGGCACGGGGCGGGCGAATTGGTACTTTACCCGCCAGGTTTCGTCGCCCCACACCGACGACCCTTCCCGGGAGCTCTCGGGTGGAGAACAGGCGTTCTCAGCCCGACCCGCCGCCTCGACCCCGGCTTCGGCAGCCGAAGAAGCGACGGGCGGACTCCTGGCATCGAGCTTGCAGAGGCTCGAGCGGATCAAGCTGGATCCAAGTCCAAGGACGGACCACGATCTCCTGATCCGCGGGCGCACCGCGGCGAACGCAAAGGCGGACACCAGAGATGAAGCATTGCCCTCGAATCCCCGGTCTGATCGTCACTGCAGCCCTGCTCCTGGTCGTGCTGAGCGGCACCGCCATGGCGCAGGAAGAGGTGACCTACACCTGGACGGCCCCCACCACGGGCTCGGCCGTGGATCACTACGTGCTCCAGGTCTCCGTGGACGGTGGACCGTTCACGACCGAGGACGACGCCGTTTCAGGCACCACCTACGTGCTGACGGCCACCTACGAACACGAGTACACCATCCGTGTGGCGGGCGTGGACAGCCAGGGACGGCAGGGGCCCTACTCGGCCTCCTCGGATCCCTACACGCCGTCGCTCGGCGCTCCGGGCCAGCCCGGAAAACCCATCGCGGTCTTCTGATCCCGCCCTCCCGCAGGGCAAGGGAAAGAGAAAGGCGCCGTCCGTGGACGGCGCCTTCTTTTTTCTTCTTGCGGTTTGATCGGGATGGTTTCGATCCTCAATCTCGCGCCTAGTAGTGCGTGGGCAGCGCGATCCCCACCGTGAGGCTGATGTAGTCCCAGTCGTAGCTGTCGGCGGCATAGAAGCGCTTGGTGTCGAAATGGTTCCGGTGGTACTGGGCCAGGAACTCGAAGCTGCCCACCTGCAGGCCCAGGCCGCCGGCCAGGGCCACGGCGTCCACCTTGTCCTGGAAGTAGTCGCCCGAATCCAGATAGTCCTCGCGCAGACGGTTGCGGGTCAGCGCCGCGCCGCCGCTCAGGAACAGGCGCGGCGCGTGGCGCCGGGCAGGGAAGAAGTACTGCACGTCCACGCCGTAGCGGTACATGCTGGTGCCGGTCTCGAAATCGCCCGCCGTCTCGTTGCTGCCCAGGTACTTCCCGAACTGCACGTAGTGGAACGACGGCGACACGGCCCAGCCGTTGGTGAAGCGCTGCCGGTAGCGCAGGCCCACCTCGTAGCCGGTGCCCGCCTCGAAGCCCGCCGGCGTGTCGAACCCGGCCTCCAGATCGCCCTGGGGCTGCACGGCGCCCAGATCGATGACCACGTCGTAGAGGCTGGGCCTCATGCGCGCCGTCGCGTCGGCCGCGCCCATGGTGAGCAGGGCCGCCGCGGCCGCCAGGGCCAGGATCCCGCGTCTGCATGCGTTCATCACGATGTCCTCCGGGTGCGCGGCCGCAGCCGCGTGGGTCACGAGGTTGGCACGTCCCGCTTGTACGGGGCAGGATAGGCGCGGGTTCCGCGGGGCGTCAACGGCGTTGCCTCTGGAAGCGTCCGTCCGGATCCGCTATCATGGAGGTCGGGGAACCAGCGACACCGAACCACGTGGGACCGCGCGCCGCCGCAGCGGGCCCCGGTGTCTGGAGGCACATCATGAAGACGCTCTCCGTCGTCCTGACGGTCCTGCTGTGCGGGGCCGCCCTTTCCCATGCCGACATCCCGATCCCTTCCCTCAGCTCCTGGAGCCACGGGCTCACCGCGCCCGCCGGCCTCTGCGTCTGCCCCGCGGGCGACGGGGATCCCCTGTCCGCCATGCAGAACGGCATCGCGACGGTGGACGGCACCATCACCGTGAACGTCATCAACATCCTCGGCGAACCCGTGACGAACTATCCCCAGGAGGATCTCTGGCTCGAGGCCTTCGGCATGCCGTCCTGCGGCAACGGCGGTCTCGACGCCGACGCGCCCACTGACGCCATGGGCGTGACCACGTTCAGCGGCGCCCCGGCCATGGGCGGCGTCATGAGCGACGTGCTCATGGTCATGATCGCCGGCACCCCCTGCGAGAACCCCGGCTTCAACGAGAACCTGATCCACTTCACCTCCCCGGACCTGGACGGGAACGGGCAGGTGGACCTTTCGGACGTGGTGGAATTCGTGGACCGGCTGGAGACGAACCCTGCGGACCCGGCCATCGACTTCTTCTTCGACGGCCAGCAGACCTTGTCCGACATCGTGGTCTTCGCCCAGCACCTGAACCACACCTGCCGCTAGCGGCCGGCCTCCGTTCCGCCCTCGAACGCCCGTTCCGTCCGCCGGAGCGGGCGTTCCTGTGCTAGGATGGAGGCCCGCCCCCACGAGAGGAGCCCGCCATGATCCGGATCATCCCGGTGCTGGTCCTGCTGGCCGCCCTGCCCGCCGCCGCCCAGACCGGCATCCCCGACCTCAGCCACTGCTTCTGGACCCACGGGCTGGCCGCGGAGGCCGGCGCCTGCGCCTGCCCCGCCGGCGACGGAGACCCGCTGTCCGCCATGCTGCAGGACGGCGTGCCGGTGGACGGCACCATCACCGTGCACATGCTGGACATGTTCGACCAGCCCATCGCCAACTACCCCGCGGAGGACCTGTGGCTGGAGGGGCTGGGCATGGGCTTCTGCCTGCCGCCCCCGTCGGCCGACGGCCCCACGGACGCCCAGGGGATCACCACCTTCACGCTCTCGCCCAACTTCCGCGGCGTGCAGACGGGCCCGCTGCTGGTGGCCATGGGCGGCGACGTGATGGCCGACGCCGGCGGCGCGCTGTTCCGGTTCGCGTCGGTGGACCTGGACGGCAGCGGCGTGGTGAACCTCAGCGACGTGATCCTCTTCGCCAAC
This sequence comes from Candidatus Krumholzibacteriia bacterium, assembly GCA_035447065.1. GTDB lineage: Bacteria > Krumholzibacteriota > Krumholzibacteriia > LZORAL124-64-63 > LZORAL124-64-63 > CALEMW01. The sequence goes on along the minus strand of DAOTGJ010000030.1, from coordinate 10,682 downwards.
CGCTACCGGACGGGAGACGTCCATCCCTCGGTGGACTTCTATCACGACGGGGCGCTCAACCTGTCCGACGTGGTGGTGCTGGCGGAGCACATGAATCACCAATGCCCTTGAGGAGGACCGACATGAAGATCCTGACCGTCCTCGCCCTCCTGCTGTGCGCGGCGCCCCTCGCCGCGCAGATCGACTGGGACGCCGACAACGTGGGCGTGTTCTTCGACGAGGCCGGCACCCAGACGCGCACCGACGCGGGCTTCGGCGTGGTGACCGCCTACTTCGTGGCGCTGAACGTGACCGACCCCGGCCCCTACGTCTCCTATCACGGCGCCTGCCTCTGGCTGGGCGGCATCAGCGACGAGCGCTTCTTCAACGGCGTGTACGGTCCAGCCCCCACCTTCCACGGCGGCCTCATCACCCCGGAGGACCCCTGCCTGCCCACCGGCGTCACGCCCCAGGGCCTGATCACGGGACCGATGGGCGGCACGGCGATGCTGGGCACCCTCGACATCCTGGTGCTCACGACGCTGCCCCAGGGCGTCTTCACCTGGGGCGTCACCGAACTGGAACGCGCCGACGGCAGCACCCACACGCTGATCCCCGCCACGCCGCCGGTGAGCTCCATGCCTCCGGAAACGTACCACCTGCTGGCGGTCATCAACGGGGACTACGCGCCGGTGGGCACGGAGGCGCGATCCTTCGGGGAGCTCAAAGCGCTGTATCGATGAGGACTCCATTGATCCTGTAATATCATTTTCCTCCCCCAAACCGGCGATGACGGGCGTAGACTCAAAGGGATCTGCGCTCCCATCGCACATCGGACGCCGCCATGCGGCGGCGAAGGGGGAACCACCCATGAACATCCACCGCCTCATCCTCGTCCTGCTGCTGGGCGGACTCCTGCCCGGCGCGGCCACCGCCGCTTGGATCGGCAACATCGCCATGGATCCGGAGCCCGGCGCCCACCTGCATCACGGCCAACGCGCCTACGTCACGTTCGACTACGAGGCCGATCAGGAGGTGCGCTTCTGGGTCCAGCCCGTGTACGACGGCTCCGTGGTGTCCGGGTACACCTGGAGCGGCAGCGCGATCTACGGCCCCGGCGCCGGCGCACACACCACGTGGTGGTCCCTGCCCACCGACGAGACCGTGAGCCACTACCGCATCCGCATGATGTCCTCGGACTGGAGCGTGACCCTTCTGCAGCTCGACGTGCCGGCCTGGTACACCGTGCGCCCCGAGGGCGTGTGGAACGTGCAGTACAGCGATGCGCCCAGCGGGACGTTCCGGCACGAGCACTTCTTCACCGTGAGCTTCGACGGCTACACCGACCGCGCGGAGGGCGTGCGGGTGTTCATCCGGCCGTTCACCGACGGGGCGCTGTCGCCGTCGTACGTGGCCAGCTCCACCTCCATTCCCGCGGGCGGGGGTTCGGGCAGCAGCTACTTCCGTCTCACCACGGGCAACATCCGCGTGGATCAGCTCCGCTTCCAGATCAAGAGCTGGGACCAGACGGAGCTGATCCAGGAGTTCTTCCTGCCGGTGGACCTGCAGTACGGCGACATGGGCCTGAACGACGTGGTGCTGGATCCGCCGCCGCCCGCTCTGCTGCCCTACTACCACCACGTGACCGTGACCGCCGATTACGAATGCGACGCCGTGGGCGACCTGCGCTACTACGCGATCCCCCTGCTGGACGGCATGCTCGCGCCCGGCTACGGCTACCAGTCGTCGGTGGTGGTGCCGGCGCCCGAGGGCCGGGCCGAACGCTACTGGTACCTTTCGGCGTCGGGCACGGAAACGGACCAGGTGGGCGTGCGCCTCTACGACGACGTGTCCTCGCTCGGCGTGGAGCTGGACGCGGCGTACACCTTCGCCGACGACGCGCTCTGGTCCGCCACCCACGCCATCGCCGGCCCGGCGGTGCTCACCGCCCTGGAGCACGTGGACATGGCGCTGCAGTACCACTGCGAGGATCCGGCGGGCTGCCGCATCGCCTGCTATCCCGTGGGCGACGGCATCGGCTTCACCGACTTCTACTACAACCCCAGCCCCCTCTACCCCCAGGGCACCGGCACGGCCAACGTGTACTGCACCCTGAAGGAGGGCGTGAGCGCGCACGTGGAGGGGATCACGGTCTACATGATCGGCGAGACCGACCACGCCCAGCTCGCCACCTGGACCTTCCCCGCCGACCACTTCTTCTTCTCGCCCGCCGTGGCCGTGGACGCGCCCGAGACTCCGCCCGCCGCGGCGGCGCTGGCGGCGGCCGTCCCCAACCCGTTCAACCCCAGCACCACGCTGGCCTTCGACCTGCCCGCGGCCGCGGCGGCGCGGCTGGACGTGTTCGACGTGAGCGGACGCCGCGTGCGGCGGCTGTGGGAAGGCACGGCCCCGGCCGGACGTTCCGAGGTGACGTGGGACGGCCGCGACGACGGCGGCCGCGCGCTGCCCTCCGGCACCTACCTGGCGCGGCTGAGCACCGCCGCGGGAGAGACGCCGGTGCGGAGGCTGACGTTGGTGCGGTGAGACCCCGACGGCGTCGACGCGAAGAGGGCGGACCCTGCCGGGTCCGCCCTCGCTTGCTTCCGCGGCGATGGTTCTATTCCACCACCATCACCCGCCGCACCCACGGCCGGCCGTCCACCACCGCCCGCAGCAGATAGGAGCCGGCGGGCAGGCGCGGCGGCAGGGCGAAGACGGGCGCCGCGGCCGATACGTCGCCCGACGCCAGGTCCACCGCCAGGCGGCCGCGCAGGTCGTAGAGGGCCACGTCGGCCACGCGCACATCGGCGTCGCGGGCCAGGGCCAGCACGCCGCCGCGCGTCAGCGGACGACGGCCGCGCAGATGCAGGGTGCCGCGGCCGGAGGCGGGCACGGCGGTGGCGTCGCGGACCAGGGCCACGTCGATCCAGGTCCAGCCGGAACCCACGGTGACCGGCCGCTCGTCCGTGGTGAAGCCGGGGTGCTGCACCCGCAGGGTGTACGCGCCGGCCGGCAGCAGGCGGTGGGCGGCGCCGGTGCCCGCGGACGCCAGGCGCGGACCGATGTCCGCCGCATGCATCTGCGTGACGATCACCTCGGCGGCCAGCGGCGCGCCCGTGGCCGCGTCGGTCACGCGCACGCCCAGGCCGGGCCCCTGCGCCACGCGCTCCGTCAGCGCCGCGCCGCCGCGGGCCACGCGCAGGCCCACCGTGTCCACGTCGGCGCCCGCGTACCAGCAGTGGGTGCCGATCTCCATGAGGTAGGACAGGATGCCCGTGTTGCCGTAGACCCAGGCCTGCTCCTTGGGCTTGGTGTCGAAGGCGGGCCAGACGCTGAAGTCCTGGCCGTCCAGGCGTTGGGTGGCGCCGGCCCACGTCAGGGCGATGTCGCGGATCACGGCGTCGTCGGGCGGCGTGCCGTGGCTGCTGCTGATCCAGTTGCGGAAGATGCAGTCGGTCCAGCTGATGGTCACCGGGGAGTGGTAGTCCACCACCAGCACGGGGCGACGCTCCAGGATGAAGTCGCGCAAGGCCGTGACCTCGGGCTCCGAGAAGGGGTGCGGGCCCTTGTAGTAGAGCGGGTCGGTGGTGTCGTAGGCGTCCCACTGCCAGTCCCAGTTGCGGTTGGTGTCCACGCCGTCGTCGGGGAAGTCCACCACGCCGTCCGCGTCGATGTCGCGCAGGGTCTTGCGCCAATCCAGGGCGTCGGGCAGGCCGGAGAAGCAGTAGCGGTATCCGTCCACGTTGACCACCGGCGCGAACCACAGCTCCAGCGAGTCCACGCGCGCGGTCACGGCCGGGTCCAGGCCGTAACCCTCCAGCAGCACGCGCATCTGCTCCATGACCGCCAGCGTGCCGTTGGTCTCGTTGCTGTGCTGGGCGGCGTGGAAGAAGACCGGCGGGCGACCCGTGCCCGGCGCGGCGGCGATGCAGGCCAGGGGGATGGGCTCGCCCAGGGTGCTCGTGCCCAGCGTGTCCAGGTGGACGATGTCCGGGTAGCGCACGGCCCAGGTGGCGAAGACGTCCAGGATGTCGTCCAGGCGCCAGTAGGCAGGATCAGGGGTCTGGGCGGCCGCGGGCAGGGAGCAGAGCAGCGCGAGCGCCAGGGCGCTCAGCAGGCGACGGGGCATGGGCGGTACCGGTCCCGGGATGACGTGGAGATGCGGCGGGGACGAGGGTCCATTCTAGCACGGTGCGGAGACGCGGTGGCGCGGAGAATCCGTTCCCCGCGCCACGGACCCGGCCGGCAGCCGGCTCAGGCCCTTGCGTAAGACGCCTTGGCGTCCGTCTCCAGCGCGAACCGGCCTCCGTGCACGTCCAGGGTGGCCGCACCATCGGCGGCGATGGTGCCGTCCAGCACCGCGTCGGCCAGACGGTCCTGCACCTCGCGCTGGATCACGCGCTTCACCGGCCGGGCGCCGAACTGCGGGTCGTAGCCCAGCTCGGCCAGCCGATCCACGGCGGCGTCGGTCCAGTCCAGGAACATGTCCTGCTCCCGCAGCCGTCCGGCCACCTTGCGCAGCTCCAGCTCCACGATGCGGCGGATGAGGTCGCGGTCCAGGGCGGAGAAGCGCACCACCGCATCCAGGCGGTTGAGGAACTCGGGGCGGAAGAACCGGCCCAGCTCCTGCAGCAGCACCTGCTCCATCTCGCGGCGCACGGCCTCGTCGGCGTCCGGACGCGGGGCGAAGCGCTCGTCCTGGGCCAGGTTGCTGGTCATGACCACCAGGGTGTTGCGGAAGTCCACCACGCGGCCCTTGCCGTCGGTCAGACGACCGTCGTCCAGGAGCTGCAGCAGCACGTTCATGACCTCGGGATGGGCCTTCTCCACCTCGTCCAGAAGCACCACGGTGTACGGATGGCGCCGCACCGCCTCGGTGAGCTGGCCGCCCGCCTCGTGGCCCACGTAGCCCGGCGGCGAGCCGATCATGCGCGCCACGGCGTGACGCTCCATGTACTCGCTCATGTCCAGGCGGACCATGTGGCCCTCATCGCCGAAGAGCTCGGCCGCCAAGGCCTTCACCAGCTCCGTCTTGCCCACGCCGGTGGGACCCAGGAAGAGGAACGAACCCAGGGGACGGTCGCGGTCCGTGAGGCCGGCGCGCGCGCGGCGCACGGTGCGGGCCACCTCGGCCACGGCGTGGTCCTGGCCCACCACCCTCGCGGTGAGCCGGTGCTCCAGCTCGCGCAGCTTGGCGGCCTCGTCCTCCACCAGACGCTGCGCGGGGATGCCGGTCCAGCGGGCCACGATGCGGGCCACGTCCTCGTCGTCCACCTCCTGCTTGAGCATGGGCGCGGCGCCCTGCAGCTCCGTGAGGCGTTCGCGGGCGCGTTCCAGCTCCGCGGCCAGCTCGCGGCTGCGGCCGTACTTCAGCTCGGACGCGCGGGCCAGGTCGCCGGTGCGTTCCGCGCGCTCGATCTCCAGGGCCAGCCGGTCCTGCTCCTCCTGCACGGCGCGGATGGCGTCGATGCCCTCCTTCTCGCGCTCCCACCGGGCGCGCAGCCCGGACAGCTCCTCGTCCAGCTCGGCGATCTGCCGCTCGATGGCCTCGCGCCGCGCCACCGCGCCCTTCTCGGTCTCCTTCACCAGGGCCAGGCGCTCCATCTCCAGCTGGTTGCGGCGACGCTGGGCGTCGTCCACCTCGGCGGGCACGGAGTCGATCTCCATGCGCAGCCTGGAGGCGGCCTCGTCCATCAGATCGATGGCCTTGTCCGGCAGCTGGCGGTCGCTGATGTAGCGGTCGCCCAGCGTCACGGCCGCCACCAGCGCGGCGTCGCTGATGCGGATGCCGTGGTGCACCTCGTACTTCTCCTTCAGGCCGCGCAGGATGGCCAGCGCCTGCTCGGGCGTGGGCTCCTCCACGGGCACGGGCTGGAAGCGGCGCTCCAGGGCCGGGTCCTTCTCGATGTGCCTGCGGTACTCGTCGATGGTGGTGGCGCCCACGCAGTGCAGCTCGCCGCGCGCCAGGGCGGGCTTGAGGATGTTGCTGGCGTCCATGGCGCCCTCGGCGGCGCCGGCGCCCACCAGCGTGTGCATCTCGTCGATGAACAGCAGCACCTCGCCGGCGCGCTCCTCCACTTCCTTCACCACGTTCTTCAGGCGCTCCTCGAACTCGCCGCGGTACTTGGCGCCAGCCAGCAGCGCGCCCATGTCCAGGGCGTAGAGGGTCTTGTCGCGCAGGCCCAGGGGAACGTCGCCCTCCACCAGACGGCGCGCGAGCCCCTCCACCACGGCGGTCTTGCCCACGCCGGGACTGCCGATGAGCACGGGGTTGTTCTTGGTGCGGCGCGAGAGGATCTGCACCACGCGGCGGATCTCTTCATCGCGGCCGATCACCGGATCGATCTTGCCGTCGCGCGCGGCGGCGCAGAGGTCGCGGGCGTAGCGGCCCAGGGCCGACTCGTTGCCGTCGGCCACGGCGCCCTCATCCTGACCGTGGTAGGCCTGGTCCGCGCCCAGGCTCTGCACGGCCTGCTCCACGCGCTCGGGCGTGAGGTCGAAGGTGCGCAGCACGGTGCCGGCGCGCCCCTTGTCCGCGGACAGGGCCAGCAGCAGCTCGCGGGTGCCCACCATGGCGTCGGGGCCGCCGGCCCGCTTCTGGGCCTCCAGCAGGAGGTGCTGGAGCTCGCGGCCGGGCGCGGGCACGTCCTGGGCGGACACCTTGGGCAGGGAGTTCAGGTCGCTCTCGACGGTGCGGCGCACCAGCGCCGGATCCGCCTCCAGGCTGCGGAGCACGCGCTCGGCCAGGCCCGGTTCCCCGACCAGGGCGGCGAGCAGGTGCAGGGGGGTGAGCTCGGCGTGACCCAGGTCATAGGCGCTCTGCTGGGCGCGCTGCAGGGTCTCGGCGGCGTTGACGGTCCAGTTCTTCATGATCGGTCCCTCCTCGGATTCGATTTCCGAGGGGGGATTGCATGGCGTGTGCCTGACGCGACGATCAACATAACGTCATGTCAATCAACGAGATACATTACTGATATATCTGATTCCAAAATGACGGCGCCCGCGAACATGTCACGGGCGCCAGGTCGTCATGTCGATTCGTCAGCGCCAGAGCCGTTTGATGTCAGACCAGGACCGATCCTCGTTGGCGATGGCTTCCTGGATGATGATGAAGTCGCCGATGCTGTGCGTGGCCACCAGGGGTGCGTTGGCATCGTCACGAACCAGCCAGGTCTGGAACTGGAGCGGACTGATGCCGGCCGCGAGCGCGGTGAACTCCAGCTCCGCCAGCACGCCGGAGCCGGTGCGGCCCGCTCCCAGCAGAGCGGAGCTGATGTGCACCACGCCCAGGGCGCTGCCCGGATCGAGCCAGAGGAAATGGTCCAGCCCCGAGGTGGTGAACCAGTCGCCGTCCACCACGCCGTTGAACTGCACGATGGTGGGCTCGTACGTGAAAACCACGTCCACGCCCTGCACCACGGCGCCCTGGGTGTCCAGGGTCAGGTCCACCGAGAAGTCCACGGCCATGGGTACGGAGACGGAGGGGTCGAAGGCGAGCCTCTGGGCCAGGGCGGGGGCCGCGAAGAGGCAGAGGCCCGTCAAAAGGCAGAGGCCCGTGAAAAGGCAGAGGCCCAGCTGGGCCGTCGTGATCGAGCGCCGCGTGATCATGGTCTTGAGATCCGCTCCCATCCGGGCGAGGTGGGTCCCTTCAGCGCGGCGGGCGAGCCGTCGGGACGAGCAGTATGACACATTGAGGAATGGAAATCCACCCCCTCACGACATGCCGAACTGAGACAAATTATCTCAGGATCATTTGATGCTTCGGGATGATTGACAAGCCTCCAACAGCCGTGCGATACTGCACGTCCCTTTCGGAATCCCGCCCTCTCTCACGGGATTCCAGCAGGGTCCTCGCCCGGACTCTCGCCCAATAGCCGCTCCACCCGCGCCTCTCGGCCCGGGCATCTGCGGACGTCTCTATCAGCATCGCCCTGGATTGAACGGCCCAAGGAAGGGGGAAAGCCGGCCCTTTCCATTCGCCCACACGCGTGACGTCGTGCGGTCCCGCCGCGCGCCGTCCCGATCCGATCTTCATCTCAGCATTGGGGGGACTCTCATGCGGAAATTCTTGTGCGCGATCCTTGCGGTTGGGCTTCTGGCAGGCCCAGCCGCCGCACAGGTTACGGACTTCGATAGCTTTGGTCTGACCTCCGTCAACTATCAAGGTGCCGGCGGTACGACGGTCACCCCGGGCGGCTACACGGTGCCCGACCCATACGGCAGTCTCTGGACCGTGGCCGACGAGTGGGGTAACCCACCGCTCGTCGCCCTGGATGAAGGCGTCGTGGACGATGGCACCGGCAACAAGGTGTGGCGCATCTCCAATGCCGTTACGCAGACCGGCTACAGCAACCTTCCGTTCTCGTTATCATCTCCGCTGGCCGCCGGTGAGTCCACGGCCGCCCTGTGGAACGACCGCGGGGACGACCATACCGCCCCATTGACTCCTCCCCTCCCCCGGGCGACGGCCGCGACACCGTATTTCCACGCCTCCCTTCGCTTCAAGTCGGCCACGGGAACGCCTCAGGCCGGCTTGGCGCTCAGCCTGAGCCCAGGCCCCCGCCAGGGGAACATCCGATCGGCCTTCGTTTCGATCAGCGACAACGGAGCGACGGGTCTCGACGTCGGCTTCTACGATACGGACGCGATCGGCGGCTTCATCAGCACGACGCTGGCCACGGACCTGTCCTATTCGGATTGGCACGAGCTGGACATCTACATCACCTTCGCGGACGGTCTCAACGGCGACGCATCCGGCAACGACGTGGTCAGCATCCAGCTCGACGGGAACACGGTCCACCAGGGCACGACCTGGGAGACCTACTATGCGCTGTATCCCGGCTCGTTCCCCCAGAATCCGTATGCGGCGGACGCCCTCATGTTCCGCGTCGCCGGCACCGCCCAACCCGGGCTGAGCGGCGGCGGTCTGTTCATCGACGACGTCCTCATCGACAACGAGCCCTATCCTGCGGTGCACAATCTGGACCAGGACACCTACTACAGTTCGATCCAGGCCGCCATCGATGCGGCGAACCCGGGTGAGACGATCGATATCGAAGCCGGGACCTACAACGAGAATCTGATCGTGAACAAGAGCCTGACCCTGCTGGGCGCGAATGCCGACGCCGTCTGCGGCGCGCGCGGAGCGGAATCCGTGATCTCGCCGGCGTCAGGCCTTCCCGTCAGCATCACGGCCGACGACGTGGTCTTCAACGGCTTCGAGGTGACCACCGCTGCGCATCAGTACGGGATCATCCTGAGCGGAACCAGCAATGTCGAGGTCGTGCACAACAACGTGCATGACATCAACAGCTCGGCCACGCCGGTCATCGCCAACACGTACGGCATCTACTACAGCGTGCCCAACGGCGATGCCAACAGCAACGTGACCATCGCCGACAACTGCATCGACAGCATCGCCTCCAGCAACGTGACGGGCAGCAGCTGCGCGGCCATCGGCATCCTGCAGTCCACCTCGACCGGAACGCTGAGTGATCTGGTGATCGCCAGGAACACCATCACCGACGTAAACGTGAATACCGGCAGCTGGCCCACGGGCAAGATCGCCTACGGCATGATTCTGAACACGGGCAGCAGCGGCTATCTGACAACGACGGGCAAGATCATCGACGTCGTTATCGAGGACAACGTGATCGACGGCCTGTCGGGCTTCATCTCCACGGCCATCGGCCTCGAAGGCAACACGGAGAATGCCCTCGTCACCGGGAACGTGATCACCAACCTGTACGGAGCCAAGACGGCCGACCGTTCCGGCGGCGGCTACGACCTGAACGGCATCAAGTTCGAGACTAACCGCTATGTCGGCACGGCCACGGTCGAATACAACTCCATCGATCGCAGTACCTTCGATCACAACGGCACCATGGATCGCGGCTATGCCGTGGCCAACTACGTGCCCGTGGGCGACGCCTACACCGGCGGCACGACCTCTGCCGCCATCGTGACCTGCAACTGGTTCGGCACCGCCGACGCTGGCGCGATCGCGGACGTTGCGGACCTGTCGGGCGCCATCCTGAACAAGGACGGCGCGGAGACGGGCTTCATCCCCTTCCTGATCAACAGCGACATCAACACCCCTGACTGCTCGGGCGGCAGCAGCGTAGCCGCATTGCCTGCCGTGAATGGCCCGATCAACTGCAACGATACCGTGGTCCTCTCGATCTCCTACACGCCCGACGGCTTGACGCCCGGCCTGCGCGGCTACTCGGTGACCCTCGGGGCCACCGCCGGCGTGCTGTCCTTCGGCATGGGCGACATCGAGATCAGCAACGCCCTGGACCCGCTGGACAACGGCGCCGACCTGCCGTACGTCCTCGACAACGGCGACGGCACCTTCACAGTCGACAACGGGATCCTCGGCAACACCACCGGGTTGACCTCGGCGGCGACGCTGTTCACCGTCGAGATCCATCCCGACGCCACCGGCTCCGGAACGGTCGACCTGCTGGACGTCACCCTGCGTGACGTCGACAACGTGAACATCCCCACGGCTGCTTCCGGCGCCGCCATCACGGTCGACTGCATCGCCCCACCGGCGGCCAGCATCGCTGCGCAGCCCGGTCCCAACTCGGTGCGCCTGACCTGGACCATCGACAACTCGGACGTGGACCACTTCGAACTCTATCGAGCCGTCTGGCATACCGGCGACAACACCACCTCGGCCTACCCCGAGTACGACGACC
>DAOTGJ010000029.1:8290-44552 GCA_035447065.1 Candidatus Krumholzibacteriia bacterium | reverse complement strand
ATTCGGAGAACATTGTAGCACGCGGAGATACGAAACTGCAACAAGCAGGATGATCCGTCTACATGAACGGGTGTATTCGAACCATCCGCTTTTCGTGAGATAAGAAATGGGCCGGTCGAGCATTGCTCAACCGGCCCGACGACAAGTCGGCGGGGGTTTGGAGGGAGAAGACCGACTTGTCGCAGAGATCCGGGGCCGTGGGCCGGCAGGCCCGCCCGACGGCCCCTATGATAATGGATCGTCTGCCGAATCCAACCCAAATTTTCACGGTATCCCGAGAAAATTTGTCTTTTTATCCCGGTTCGCCCATCAACCCTCTAGGATTCCAGCGACTTGCGCGCGTACAGGTAGTACGCCAGGGGGATCACCAGAACCGTGAGCACCGTGGACATGAGCGATCCCATCATCAGCGAGATGGCCAGCCCCTGGAAGATGGGGTCGAAGACCATCACGAACGAGCCGGTCACCACCGTGCCCGCCGTCAGGGCGATGGGCAGGAACCGCACCGCGCCCGCCTCGATGCAGGCCTCCTTCAGGGGCTTGCCCTCGCGCAGGCCCGCCTCGATGAAGTCGATGAGCAGCACGCTGTTGCGCACCATGATGCCCGCCAGGGCGATCACGCCGATCATGGACGTGGCCGTGAAGAAGGCCCCGAACATGAGGTGGCCGGGGATGATGCCCACCAGCGTCAGCGGGATGGGGATCATCATCAGCAGGGGCACCGTGAAGTTCTGGAACATGCCCACGATGAGCAGATAGATGAGCACCAGCACCACCGCGAAGGCCGCGCCCAGGTCGCGGAACACCTCGTAGGTGATGTGCCACTCGCCGTCCCACTTCACCGCGTACTCCTCTTCCAGCACCGGCTGCTCCCGGAAGTTCTGGCTGATCTCCAGCCCGCTGGGCAGGGGGATCTGGGCGATGCGCTCGCGCATGTCCAGGATGGCGTACACGGGCGACTCCAGGGCGCCGGCCACGTCGGCGGTCACGTAGACCACCGGCTTCAGGTTCCGCCGGTGGCGGCTGTGCGGGATCGTGGTCTCCTCGATGGTCACCACGTCGGCCAGGGGGATGAGCGCGCCGGCCTGGCTGTACACGTACAGCTCCTCCAGGGCCTCGGCGCTGCTGCGGTCCGCCAGGGGCAGGCGCACGTTGATGGGCACGGGTTCGGCGGCCTCGGGCACGTGCAGCAGGCCGCCGTCGTAGCCGTTGAGGGCCACGGCCAGGGTCTGCGCCGCCTGGTTCACGCTCACGCCGCGCACGGCCGCGCGCTGACGGTCCACGGTGAACTTGAGCTCCCGCATGGGATCCTCGATCCACCAGTCCACGTCCACCACGCCGTCGGTGCCGTCGAAGATGTCCTTGATCTGCTGCGCCACGGCCACCCGGCCCTCGTGGTCCGGACCGTAGACCTCGCAGACCAGGGTGCTGAGCACGGGCGGTCCGGGCGGCACCTCGGCGATCTTCACGCTGGCGTCGTAGCGCTGCGCGATCTCCTGGATGGGCCCGCGCACGCGCTTGGCGATGGCGTGGCTCTGCTCGGAGCGGTACGCCTTGCCCGCCAGGTTGACCTGCAGGTCGGCCTGGTTGGGCTGGCTGCGCATGAAGTAGTGCCGCACCAGGCCGTTGAAGTTCACCGGCGACGCCGAGCCGGCGTACACCTGGTAGTCCGTCACCTCGGGCACGGTGGCCAGGTAGTCGCCGATCTCGCGGGCGAGCTGGGTGGTGGTCTCCAGCGTGGTGCCCTCGGGCGTGTCGATGACCACCTGGAACTCGCTCTTGTTGTCGAAGGGCAGCATCTTCACCTGCACGGTGCGCGTGGCGAAGAGGATGGTGCTGGCGCCCGTGAGCACGGCCACGATCAGCAGCGCCACCACGCCCTTCATGGGCGAGTCCACCAGCGGCCGCATGATCCTGTCGTAGCCGCGGTAGATGGCCGTGTCGTGCAGCTTGTAGCCCGTCTCCTCCGCTGCGAATTCGGGGTCGTCGGCGAAGCCGCCGGTGCTGTCCAGCTTGTCCGCGTCCTTGGACTTCAGCAGCCGCACGGCCAGCCACGGCGAGATGGTCAGCGCCACCAGCAGCGAGAACACCATGCTGAGCGACGCGCCGATGGGCATGGGCTTCATGTACGGGCCCATGAGGCCGCGCACGAAGGCCATGGGCATCATGGACGCGATCACCGTGAGCGTGGCCATGATGGTGGGGTTGCCCACCTCCTGGATGGCCTGCAGCGCGCCCAGCAGGCTGGAGCGGCCGGCCATCTTGAAGTGGCGGTGGATGTTCTCCACCACGATGATCGTGGCGTCGATCACGATGCCCGTCACCAGGATGAGCGCGAAGAGCGTCACCCGGTTCAGCGTGTAGCCCATCATGTAGTAGATGAAGAGCGTGAGGCTGAACGTGGTGGGGATGGACAGGAAGATGATCGTGGCGCCGCGCCAGCCCATGGCGAAGAAGATCACGATCACGGCCAGGAACACGGCCAGCGCCAGGTTCTGGATCAGGCCGCGGGCCTTCTCGCCGGCGGTGGCGCCGTAATCGCGCGTGATGGTGAGCTGCACGTCCTCGGGCAGCAGGCGGCCGCGGAGCTGCTCCACCTTGGCCTTGATCTCGTCGGTGACGCGGGTGGCGTCGGAGCCCTTGCGCTTGGCGATGGACAGGGTCACCGAGGCGTACTCGCTGCCGGGCGGGAAGGCGTCCGTGTCGATGCCCTGCAGCTCCGCGGCGGGCCCCACGCCCAGGAAGGTGTAGGTGTCCACGTCGTCCGGACCGTCGGTCACCGCGGCCACATCGCCCAGCAGCACCGGCCGCTCGCCGAAGTTGCCCACCACGAGCTTGGCCACGTCGTCGGCCGTGTCCAGGAACTGCCCGGCCTCCACCGCCACCTGGGTGTTGCCCTCGGCGAACATGCCCGCGGGCAGGGCCACGTTGGCGGCCTGCAGCGCCGGCAGGATGGACAGGGTGGTCACGTTGAACGCCGCCATGCGCTGCGGATCCGGCTCCACCCGCACCGTGCGCGGGCGGCCGCCGATGATCTGCACCATGGACACGTCGGGGATGCTCTGCACCTCGTTCTTCAGCTCGCCCGCGAGCTGGCGCAGGCGGTAGCCGTCGTAGGAGTCGCTCCAGAGGGTGTACGCCAGCACGGGCACGTCGTCGATGGACCGCACCTTCACCAGCGGGTCCAGCGTGCCGGGCGGCATGCGGTCGTAGTTGGTGGCGATCTTGTTGTAGAGGCGCACCGAGGCGTCCTCCATGTCCGTGCCCACCACGTAGCGGGCCGTGACCATGGAGAAGCTGTGGAAGGACGCGGAGTACACGTACTCCATGTCCTCCACCTCCCAGAGGATCTGCTCCAGGGGCTTGGTGATGAGGGTCTCCACCTCTTCCGGGGTGGCGCCCGGGTGCATGACCATGACGTCGATCATGGGCACCACGATCTGCGGCTCCTCCTCCCGCGGCGTCAGCGTGAGCGCGAAGGCGCCCAGCAGCAGCGTCGCCAGGATGAGCAGCGGCGTGATCTTGGAGTCGATGAACGCCTTCGCCATGTTGGTGGCGAAACCGTACTCGCCGGCCGGCTTGGTCATGTCAGCTCACCACCTTGTCGCCCTCGGCCAGCGGCTTCTCGCTGGACGTGACGACGGTCTCGGTGCCGTCCAGGCCCGACAGGACCTCCACGCCGCCGTCCACCGGGTCGCCCAGGCGCACCCAGCGCAGCGAGGCGGTGCCCTGGGCGTCCACCAGCCACACGCCCGTGAGCTGGCCGCGGCGGTGCACGGCGCTCTCGGGGACCACCACGCCGCGGCGCGAGCCCACCGGCACGTCCACGCGCGCGAACATGCCGGGGCGCAGGCGCCCGTCGTTGTCCACGTTCATCTCGATGTCGTAGGTGCGGGACCCGGGGTTGGCGGAGGCGATGAGGCGGGCGACCTCGACCTTGAAGGTGGCACGGTCGAGACTGGTCACGTCGGCCGTGACCATGTCGCCCGCCGAGACGGAGTTGACGTCCTTCTCGCCCAGGCGGGCGACGATCTTCATGACGTCCAGCTTGTCCAGGAAGAGCAGGGGATGCCCGGGGGCGGCCATGTCGCCCTCGTCCACCATGCGGCGGGTGATGACGCCGTCCATGGGCGCCGTGATGTCCAGGTACTCCATGTGCACGTTCACCTCGGCGCGCGCCGCCTTGGCCTGGGCCAGCCCGGCGCGGGCGCGCTCCAGCCCGGTCTCCACGTCCTCGAGCTGGGCCTTGGACACGGCCTTGGCCTCGTAGAGGTTCGCGAACCGCGCGGCCATGCGCTCGGCGTTGGCCACCACGGCCTGGGCCTCGCGGATGCCGGCCTCCACCTGCTCGCGCTTGGCGCGCATGTCCTGGTCGTCGATGGTCAGCAGCTTCTGGCCCTTGCGCACCACGTCGCCCTCGGCCACGTGGAGGCGGCTCACCCAGCCCATCATGCGGGTGCTCACCATGACGCGGGTCTCGGGCTCCACGCTGCCCACGGCCTGCACCAGCACGGGCAGCTCGCGCACCTGCACGCGGGCGGTGGCGCCGCGCACGTCCTGACCGGCGGGGCGGGCCTCGGGGGCCTTCTTGGCGCAGCCGGCCAGCGCCGCGGTCAGCAGCAGCGCGGCCGCCACGGCCAGGGTCTTGCTCTTGCTCATGGAACGGGTCCTCCTGATGGTCGTCATGGCGATCACTCCTGCTCCGGCGCGCCCGTGAGGCGGCCGCCGGCGAAGACGAACTTGGCCAGGCCCACGCGCACGTCGTGGCGGGCCTGCACGAGGTTGCCCTCCGCCATGGTGGCGGCCGCCTGGACGTCCAGGAGGTCCACCATGGAGGCCAGCCCCTCGCGGTGCATGCTGGTGACGATGCGCAGGCCCTCGCGCGCCGCGGTCACGGCGTCGCGGGCCACGGCCAGCCGCTCGCGCGCGGCGTCGAGCTCGAAGCCGGCCTGCACCGCCTCGGTGCGGGCCTGGCGGCTCTGGAAGTCGTGCATCCAGGACGCGGCGCGGCTCTCGGCCCGCGCCTGCTTGTAGGCGCCGATGTTCTGCAGCCCGGAGAACACGTCCCAGGTGGCGTACACGCCGAAGGTCCAGGCGTCGGCCTCGTTCCCGAAGAGGTCGTCGCGGTGGTACCAGTTCTTCTCGGCCTGGAGGTTCAGGTGCGGGACCATGGCGCCGCGCTTGCTGCGGGCCATGTCGGCCGCGGCCTGGGCCTGCTTGGCGCTGGCCTCCAGATCGCTGCGACGGGCCACGCCCTGCAGGTCCGCGGCGGCCGCGGCGGGCGCGGCGCCGTCGTCGTCGGCGCGGATGGGCAGGTCCGTATCCAGGGCGGTGAGCAGCTTGATGTGCTCGCCGGCGGTGCGGACCATGTTGCGCACTTCGATCAGCCGCTGGGCCAGGGCGTCGCGGTAGACCTTGGCCTGCAGCAGATCGGCCTCCACGACCATCTCGTTGTCCACCATGGCCTGGGCCTGCGCCACGTGGGCGTCGGCGGTGGCCAGGGCCTCCGTCATCACGCGCTCGTAGGCCGTCGCCAGCACCAGGCCCTCGTAGGCCTGCACGGCGTGCAGCTCCACGGTCTCCTCCGCGCGCCGATGCTGACTGCGCGCCGCGTCGGCCATGGCGTCCGCGGCCTTCTTGCCGTAGAGGGCCATGCCGCCGTTGAACACGGGCTGCTGCAGCTTCACCTGCATGATGTTGTTCTCGGAGGGGCCGGGATGGTTCAGCGCGTCGCCGAACGGATCCGGCGCGGGCATGCCCTCCATGGGCGGCGCCGAGAAGTCGGCCTGCGTGGCGCGCCGCTGGTTCAGCTTGAAGCCGAATCCGTACAGCGCGTCGGTGGAGCGGATCTGGTAGGCCCCCAGCGACAGGCGAGGCAGGAAGCCGGTCCAGGCCCCCAGGGCCTGGGCCTCGGCGGCGTCGGTCATGGCGCCGCTGGCCTGGAGCATCTCGTTGCGGGCCAGGGCGGCCTGCACCACGCTCCCGCGGGTGACCAGCAGGGTGTCGTTGCGCACCGTCCCCACATCCGCCGGGGCGACCTCGTCACGGGCGGCCGCTTGGAGGGGGGGGAGGGCTAGGGTGAGGGCGATCGTCAGCAGGAGCAGCCGGACGATCGGTCCATCTTGACGCATTCCGGGTCCTTTCGGTTGTGCCGCGGAAATTGTTCCTGGCCTCACGCGGCACGTTTCAGGCGTCGTAACTTGTTGTTTTTCAATGAATGCAGAAAGCCGAACCCCACGGTTCGTCCCCTGGGCACAATTTCAGCGGCACAACTTTAGCAGTGGCCCGCTTTGGATTCGGGGACGCCCGCCTTCTTCAGCATGGTGATCAAAGGACACCAATTCGTGAAGGCCGACTGAAACAGGTTCAACCCCACGAACGCTGTGAACCACAGCCAGTTGGGGCTGACGAAATGGGCGAGGGCCAGGCTGAGCAGGACGAAGCCCCCGGCCACCATGCGGAGGATCTGGTGAATGGTCATGACAAGTGCCACCTTTCGACAGGACCATTGTGGTGTGGAATTTAGCCGTCAATTGATTGCGCAGATAATGATATCAGAGATTGGTCCGATGTCAAGGAGCAATCTCCGGGCGTCGTTTGCCGCATGCGCCGCACGGACCTATCCTGATCTGCACCCTCAGACAGGAAGGCGTTGCGTGACCTCCCAATCTCCCCGGAAGTCCCTCAAGCTCGTCAGCCCGCGCGGGTTCTGCGCCGGTGTCGAACGAGCGATTTCAATTGTGGACCGGATGCTCGACCTTGTCGAGGGTCCGTTGTACGTGCGCAAGGAGATCGTGCACAACCGCGCCGTGGTGGACGACTTCACCAGCCGCGGCGTGGTCTTCGTGGATGAGCTGGACGAGGTGCCCGCAGGCGCCACGGTGGTCTTCAGCGCCCACGGCGTGTCGCCGGCGGTGCGCGCCGACGCCGACGCCCGCGGCCTGCGCGTGGTGGACGCCACCTGCCCCCTGGTGACCAAGGTCCACAAGCAGGTGGTGGGGCAGGCCAACCGCGGCCGTCACATCGTGCTCATCGGCCACGCCGGACACGACGAGGTGGAGGGCACAATGGGGGAGGCGCCGGACAGCATCGACCTGGTGACCTCCGAGGACGACGCCCGCACCCTGACCGTGCCCGCCGGCAAAGATGTCTACTACGTCACCCAGACCACCCTGAGCGTGGACGAGACCCACGGCATCGTGCAGGAGCTCCAGGCGCGCATCCCGGATCTGCAGGGGCCCGCCAAGAGCGACATCTGCTACGCCACCCAGAACCGGCAGGACGGCGTGAAGCGTCTGGTGGCCGACGGCATCGACCATCTGCTGGTGGTGGGGTCGCCCAACAGCAGCAACTCGCGGCGGCTCTGCGAGGTGGCCGAGAAGGCCGGCGTGCCGGCCCAGCTGGTGGGCGGTCCGGACGACCTGGACCTGGACGAGCTTTGCCAAAAGGTTAACATCGGCTTGACGGCCGGGGCGTCGGCGCCGGAACATCTGGTGCAGAGCATCGTGGCGTGCTTCCGCGGGCGAGGCTGGGACGTGGAGGATGTCGTTGTCATGGAAGAAGATGTGCGGTTCGAACTGCCTCCTGAAGTGCGAGGTGTTTCGTCTCCTTAGACGCTGAACCCTGTAGTTGCGCAGGACATTGACTTTGACATGGCGCAACAGGGCGCCTACCATGAAGAGGTGTTATCGATGTCGCTCCCGCCGATGGCCGACACCAGGTCCCAGCCCAGAGGTCAAGCCGTGGACAAGAAGCTCTATGAGATGCAGGCGGAGCTCTGCAAGACCCTCTCCAACCCCAAGCGTCTCGAGATCCTCGACATCCTCAAGGAGGAGGGCGAGATCTGCGTGAACGAGCTGGCCGAGCGGCTGGAGATCCCCAAGGCCAACACGTCGCAGCATCTGGCCGTGCTGCGCCAGGCCGGCGTGGTGAACACGCGCAAGGACGGCATCAACGTCTACTATTCCCTGCGCTCGCGGAAGATCACCGAGGCCTGCTACCTCACCCGTGATATCCTGCTGGAGCGCCTGGAGGACCAGGCCGGCCTCACGGATCTGATCAAGAAGAAGGACTGACGCCCACCGTCGTCGGTCTTCAGGCCGGGCCCGGAGCCGTCGCGGTTCCGGGCCCGCGCGTCTCGGGCCCCAGCAACGAGGAGCCGACCGTGTCCATCGCCTACGTTCTCGGCCTGATCGCCGCGGCCCTGCTGGGCTTCGTGCTCGGCGCGCTGGCGCTGCGGCTCATCGCGGAGCGCGAGAAGGGCGAGGCCCGCCGAGAGACGGCGCGCCTGGAGGCCCAACTCGAGGCCGAGCGCGAGGCGTCGCGGCGCCGCGCCGAGGAGGCCGCGCGCACGGAGACGGAGCTGCGCGACGCCTTCAAGGCCCTGGCCGCCGACGCCCTGCGCGAGAACAACGAGTCT
This sequence comes from Candidatus Krumholzibacteriia bacterium, assembly GCA_035447065.1. Taxonomy (GTDB): domain Bacteria; phylum Krumholzibacteriota; class Krumholzibacteriia; order LZORAL124-64-63; family LZORAL124-64-63; genus CALEMW01. Next base: position 36,133 of record DAOTGJ010000029.1, on the reverse strand, counting down.
TTCCTGAACCTGGCGCGCGCGCGGCTGGAGGAGCAGCGCACCGAGGCCCGCGCGGACCTGGACCAGCGGCGCCAGGCGGTGCAGAGCCTGGTGGAGCCCATCGGCAAATCCCTGGAGCAGCTGCGCGAGCACGTGGCCGGCGTGGAGAAGGAGCGCAAGGAGGCGGCCGGCGGCCTGCAGCAGCTCCTGGCGAGCCTGCGCGAGGACCAGCTCGCGCTGCAGAAGCAGACGCACAACCTGGTCAACGCCCTGCGCAAGCCCAGCGTGCGCGGCCAGTGGGGCGAGATGACCCTCAAGCGCATCGTGGAGCTGGCCGGGCTCTCGCAGCACTGCGACTTCGACCTGCAGGCCCACACCCAGGGCGACGACCAGGCCTACCGTCCCGACATGGTGGTGCGCCTGCCCGGCGGCAAGAGCCTGGTGGTGGACGCCAAGACGCCCCTGGACGAGTACCTCTACGCCCTGGACGCCCAGGACGAGGAGAAGGCCGCCCACCACCTCAAGCTGCACGCCCGCCACGTGCGCGACCACGTGAACGTTCTGGGGCAGAAGGCCTACTGGGACCAGTTCCCGGACACGCCCGACTTCGTGGTCATGTTCCTGCGCAACGAGGCCTTCCTCTACTCGGCCCTGGAGCACGACGCCGAGCTGCTCGAGTACGCCGCCGGCAAGAAGGTCATCCTGGCCACGCCCACCACGCTCATCGCCATCCTCAAGAGCGTGGCCTACGGCTGGAGGCAGGAGGCCCTGGCGGAGAACGCGCGGCGCATCAGCGAGCACGGCGCGGAGATGCACAAGCGCATCGCCGCGTTCCTGGGGCACATGACCAAGATGGGCAAGGGGCTGGAGGCGGCGCGCCGCTCCTACAACAGCGCCGTGGGCTCGCTGCAGCGCAGCGTGCTGCCGGGCGCCCGCCGCTTCGAGGAGCTGCACGTGCAGATCAAGTCGGAGCTCACCGAGCCGCCCACTCTGGATGAAGAGGTGCGCGCCCTGGAGGCGCCCGACGCCCCCGCGGCCGATGCCGCCGAAGGCTCCTGATTCCGCACCGCCGCCGCTACGCGGAAGGGGCGCTCCCTGCGGAGCGCCCCTTCGTCTTGGGCGGATGGGTCGTGGAGGCGGAACCGGATCAGCTGATGATCTGCAGGATCTCCAGGGCCTGCTCGGTCTCGGCCATGATCTCCTCGTGGTGCGCCACCGCGTCCTCCCACGTGATGCCCAGCTCCTGCAGCGCGCGCGGGTCGCAATCCGCGGGGTGCAGGCTGGCCGGAGAGCCCATGCCCAGCTCGTAGCTGAGGCGGTTGCACACGTTGATCAGGGCCACCATGTCGGGGTAGGAGGCGCCGGAGCTCATGGCGTGGTGGAACTGCACGGCCTCGATCAGGTTGGGCGGGAAGTTCCAGCTGCGCAGCACGGCCTTGGCGATGCTGCAGTGGTTCACGCTCAGCAGCTCGTCCTCGGCGGCGCTCCAGCTGATGCCCTTGCTCATGGCGTGGTTGCAGATCTCGTCGAAGTCCTCCTCGAAGTACTTCTTCATGATCAGCTTGCCCACGTCGTGCAGCAGGCCGCAGACGAAGGTCTCCTCCTGCTGCTTGATGCCCACGTGGCGCCCCACCACCTTGGCCGAGCTCGCCGTGCAGAGGCTGTGCTTCCAGAACTCCTCGATCTGGAAGTTGGGGTTGTCCGACATGCCGGACACGTAGTCGAACACGCTGATGGCCAGCGCGGCGTTGCGCACCGTGCGGAAGCCCAGGATGACCATGGCGCGGCTGATGGTGGTGATCTCCTTCTTGTAGCCGTAGAAGGCGGAGTTCACCAGCTTGAGGATCTTGGTCGCCAGCGACTGGTCCTTGGACACGATCTCGGCGAGCTGAGGCACCGAGACGTTCGGGTTGCTCATCTTGCTGAAGAGCTGCTGGTACACGATCGGGAGCGTGGGGATCTCCTTGACCACCAGCTTCAGGTCCCGAGGGTGGATGTTCTTCAGCGACAGCGTTGTGGTCGACACGGGCGTCCTCCTCTGATCCTTGACCCTGCGGCGTCGTTGCGACCTCTTGCGAGCCGATGCCGCGGGACGGCCCCTCGCGGGCGCCGTTTCCTGCAGGAGGTATCGTCGTGGGGGGAGTCGACTTGAGGCCCGATTGAACGCTCAGTCGAAAATAATCCGCGGCCCGCCGGGGACTTCCGCCAGCACCTCGCCCACGATCTGGGCGCAGGGCGCGCCGGCGGCCAGGGCGGCCTCGCGGCAGGCCTGGACGCGGTCCGCGGGCACGGACGCCAGCAGGCCGCCGCTGGTCTGGGGATCGTGCAGAAGGCCCGCCGTGGCGGCGTCCACCGCCGACAGGTCCAGCTCGCCGCCGGTGTAGCCGGCGTTGGCCTTGGTGCCGCCGCAGGTGAAGCCCTCGCCGCAGAGGGCCACGGCGTCGGGCAGCAGGGGCAGGTCCGCGGTGCGGAGGCGCAGCTGCACGCCGGCGCCGCGGGCCATCTCCAGGGCGTGGCCGCTGAGGCCGAAGCCCGTCACGTCCGTGCAGGCGGTGGCGCCGGCGGCCGCCAGGTCCGGGCCGCAGCGGTTCAGGGCGGTCATGGTGTCGATCAGGGCGCGGGCGTGGCCGCCGTCGGCGGGCAGGCGGCCCTGCTTCAGGGCCGCGGCCAGGGCGCCGGTGCCCAGGGGCTTGGTCAGCAGGAGCACGTCACCGGGGCGGGCGGTGCTGTTGCGCAGCAGGCGCGACGGGTCCACCAGGCCGGTCACGGCCAGGCCGAACTTCACCTCGGCGTCGCGCACCGTATGGCCGCCGGCCATGGCGCAGCCCGCCTCGCGGCACACCTCCGCCGCGCCGCGCAGGATCTCGCCGATGACCGCCGCCGGCAGCTCGCCGTCCGGGAACCCGCACAGGTTCAGGGCCATGATGGGCCGGCCGCCCATGGCGTACACGTCGCTCAGGGAGTTGGCCGCGGCCACGGCGCCGAAGGCGAAGGGGTCGTCCACCACGGGCGTGATGAAGTCGGCCGTGGAGACCACGGCCTGGTGCGTGTCCAGGGCGTAGACGGCGGCGTCGTCCGAGGTCTCCCAGCCCACCAGGAGCTCGGGACCGCGGATCACCGGCAGCGTCTTGAGGATGGCGTCCAGACCCGCCGGACTGAGCTTGGCCGCTCAGCCGGCGCTCTTGGCGTAGCGGGTCAGGAAGACCTTCTCCCCGGGCAGCATGCGTTCACCCCCTCAGAAGTTGAACGAGTCCATGAACTGGAAGGCGGTGCGGCCGTCGTCGGTGCGCGCCACCTCGAAGCGGAACTGGTGGGCCGAGATGTTGATGTGCGCGCCCGCGCCCCAGTCGTGGCGCGGGGAGGCGCTGCCGCCGTCCCACCAGTTGGCGCCCTGGTCGTAGAAGGCGTGCAGGCCGATGCCGATGACGCGGCCGTCCGCGGAGATGGGCATCAGGAAGATGGGCCAGCGGTACTCGGCGGAGAGGAGCCAGCCCTCCTCGCCCTCGAGCTGGGCGTAGTGGAAGCCGCGCAGGGTCTCCGGGCCGCCCCAGAAGAGCATGTCCTCGGGCGGCACCGGGCCGCTCACGCGGCGGCCGCGGGCGTGCAGGGCCAGCACGTGGCCCCAGGGGGTGGGCACGAACTCGCGCAGGTCCGCGCGGAGCTCGGTGAAGTCGGCGAAGTCGTCGCTCACGTGGCGGCGCAGGCTCAGGGCGTGGTAGCGACCGCGGGTGGGGTACCAGGCCAGGTCGCGCATGTCCAGGCCCAGCGTGCCCTCCAGGATCCAGCGCGTGCGTTCGCCGGCGGACCAGTCCGAGGGGGCGCCCAGGAAATCGCCCTCCTGGCGGAAGAAGGCGCGCGTGGCGCCGGCCTCCGCGAACCACGTGCCCCGGGGCTGCCAGCGTACGTGGGCGCGGGCCTGCCAACGGCGGTGGTCGAAGTCGCGGTAGACGAACTCGGCGTCCTCCCACATCCCGTCCAGGCCCCAGCTCAGGCCGCGCACGCCGAAGAGCCAGGGGTGCGACCACGACGCCGTGTAGCGGTGCGGCGCGTGCCAGATGCCGGTGATCGAGAGCTGCTCGCCGCGGCCGCGCAGGTTCACGTCGTAGGCGCGGGCGCCCAGCAGGATGTCCCAGCGGCGGTCGTAGTCGATGACCGGGTAGTAGCGGAAGGTCTGGTCCTCCTCCACGGTCACGGTCACGGGCACGGCGTCGGCCATCTCGTCGTCCAGGGAGATGTCCACGAAGGCGAACCAGCCCAGGTCCTCCAGGTGCTCCCAGGTGGCGTCCACCAGATCCATGTCGAAGGCGTCGCCGGAGGCGAAGAGCAGCTCGTTGCGGATGAGCCAGGCGCTGGTGGAGGCGTTGCCGCGGATGGTGATGTCGCCGAAGGTCTGATCCTCGGCCCAGGCTTCGGCTGGCCATTGGGCGGCGGCGGGCAGGGCGGCGAGCAGGGCGGTCAGCAGCACGAGCAGTCGGGTCATCGCGGGCCGGGTCCCTCCGTTGCGGCATGCGTCAGCCCCGGGATGCCGGGGCTGCGGGTCCGGCGCGCGGCCGGCGTCGGGTCAATGTAGCACCGGGCGGAGCGGGGCGGCAAGAAGGGCCTCAGCGGCCCGCGCCCACGGGCAGCAGGGGCTCGCTGAGGGAGCCGGACGGCGGCTGCAGGGCCACGGCGTCGCAGGCCAGGCCGTAGGGCGCGAGGTCCGCGTCGAGGTCGCGCGGGTCCAGCGACGCCACCGCGGCGGTCAGTCGCGCGTCGTCCTGCAGATCGTCGCCGCAGCGGGTGAGTCGGATGGCGAGGAAGGTGGGCAGCAGCGAGGCCAGGCGCGTGCGCAGGGCCTGCTCGTCGCAGGCGCGGCCGTCGCGGAGGAAGGCGGCGTGGAAGGCGCACGGCTCCACGATGCGCACCACGAACAGGCCGGCGGCCGTGCGCGCGCCGCCGCGCACGGGCAGGGGCCGTTGCCAGGTCAGCACCAGGGGCCGCTCCAGCTCCACGATGTGCAGGCGCGCGCCGCGCAGCAGCGCGTCGGGATGGAAGAGGTCCAGCATGTGCAGCCCGCTGAGCAGGACGCACTGCAGCGGGCCGCCGTGGTCGAAGAGGGCCACCTGCCGCCGGTCCAGCACCAGGTCCACCAGCTTGCCGTGCAGGCCCTGCACGTCCAGGGGACCCTGCACCACGCCGCGGTCCGGATCGGCGCTCCAGGCGAAGCGGTCCTGGACGGCCGGGCGCAGCTCGAAGGCCCGCGGCGTGCGGAAGCGGTGCAGGGGGCTGCCGCCGGCGCCGGTCACGTCAGTTCTCCGATCCTTCGCCCAGACGGGTGGACGGCTTCCAGCCGAACTCGGATTCCCAGCCCAGGCCCAGCAGGCGGTTGCGCTCCTCGGCGAGGCGCAGGAACGACTCCAGGCAGGCCGCCACGGTGCGGCAGGCGGCGTCGAAGACGGGGCCGTCGTGGGAGAAGAGGGCGTCGCCGTTGGCCCAGAGGTGCTCCAGCATGAGCATGAGCTCGGCGTCCACGGTCTGCAGCTCGGGGATCACCGTCTCGGGGTCCCCCTCCAGCGCGATGGCGCCGGAACGGTTGAGCAGCTTGAGCACGGTGGTGATGTCGTCGGTGAGCAGCTCCACCACGTGGTGCTGCTCCTCGCTCAGCAGGTGCGCGCGGGTCTCGGCGCCGTCCAGCAGGCGCTGCCCCAGGTCCTGCAGGCGCTGGCCCAGGGCCAGGCGGAAGGTGGCCTCGTCGTGGTTGGCGTTCATGCGGCGGTGATAGCCGTAGTACTGCGGCAGCGCGGCGAACAGCTCCAGCATCCAGGACTGGGTGAGCGTGGCGGCGTGCATGGGCAACCCCTCGGGTTCCCGGCGGTCGGACGACCCGCACAAGGGGGCCGCGCCGCACGCGCCGGACCGGCGTCAAGCGAACGGGACGCGTTCAGGATCGGCCGGTCCGGAGGGGACTTGAGGCGTTGGACGCCAGGAGGTTGGCGAAATCCGTCAGATGGCCGTGACGGGGTTGGTCAGCGTGCCGATGCCCTCGATCGTGACCTCGAGCACGTCGCCGGGGCTCAGGAAGATGGGCGGGTCGCGGAACACGCCCACGCCGGCCGGCGTGCCGGTGGCCAGGATGTCGCCCGGCAGCAGCGTCATGTGGCTGCTGATGTGCTCGATGAGCACGTCCACCGGGAAGATGAGCTGGTCCGTGTTGCTCTGCTGCATGACCATGCCGTTGAGCGAGCCGGTGATCTCCAGGCCGTGGGCCAGGGGCGGCAGCTCGTCCGGGGTGATGATCCAGGGGCCGCAGGGGCCGCCCGTGTCGATGCTCTTGCCGCGGAAGAACTGGCGGTCCGCGTACTGGGCCTCGCGGTCCGAGACGTCGTTGAAGCAGGTGTAGCCGGCGATGTGCTCCGCCGCCAGCTCCCGCGGGATGCGCCGCCCCGCCTTGCCGATGATCACGGCCAGCTCCGCCTCGGCGTCCACCTCGTTCAGATCGTCGTCCAGCTCCACGGGGCCGCCGTGGGTCTGCAGGCAGGTGGTGGCCTTGCTGAAGAACATGGGGCGCGCCGGCGGGGTCTTGTTCTGCTCCGCCGCGTGATCGCGGTAGTTCAGGCCCACGCACATGATCTTGCTGGGTGCGGGGATGGGCGGCAGCAGCGGGTACTTGCCGGCCTTGAACAGGGGCACGCCGTCGATCACGCCCTTGCGCGCGTGGTAGCGCTCGGCCAGGTCGTTCACCTGGTCCATGTGCGCGAAGAGGCCGGCCCAGGAGCGCGGCAGGTCCGGCGCGGCGGCGGCCACGTCCAGGCACAGGCGCTCGGTGAGATGCAGGCCCGGTCGGGGGCCCGTGGGATGCAGGAAGGTGAAGAGTTTCATGACCGGATCATAAGGCAAGGCCGGGACTTTTGTCCCGGCCTTTTCCTTGCTGGAAATCCTACCGTTTCAGGGGGTTACTTGATCTCGATCTTGCGGGCCACGGCCTGCTCGTTCTTGGGCAGGGAGACCGTGAGCACGCCGTCGTTCAGGGCGGCGCCGATGCCGTCGCGGTCGATGCGCCGGCCCAGCTCGAAGCTGCGCTCGAAACGGAGGTCGCCGCCGCGCTCGCGGCGCAGGAAGGTGTAGCCGTCGGCGCCCTCGGCGTGCAGCTCGGCCTTGATGGTCAGCGTCTCGCCGTCCAGCTCGATGGCCACGTCCTCGCGGGCCACGCCGGGCAGGTCCAGGCGCAGCAGGAACTCGCGGTCGCTCTCCAGGATGTCGGTGCGCGGGGTCAGGGACGCGGCGCGCCGCATGGGAGCCGGCAGGGCGGGGGTGAAGACGGTGTCCAGCAGCTCGCCCAGGGGGATCATCTTGGTGGTCATGGAGGGAACCTCCTGTTTGCGGTTCTTCGGGTTCAGGCCGCGGAGCGGCTCGTTGGATCCTGCGTTCGGCTCCCCTATTCCAAGCTTCGTGCCAAGGGCGCGGGCGTGCGTTGCGATTGCGGAAAACCTTGGATTTCCAAGGGGATGCGCAGTATGCTGATCCAGGTGACGGACGCGCGGGCCCACGGCGGGCGGCGGGCTGTCATGACATCGTGACACAGATCGCGACCGGGAGTATGGAGCTGTCATGACACCCTGGCGTTTCTTGCTGATCCTCGGGCTCCTCGGCCTGGCCGCCCCGGCCGGCGCGGAGGTGTCGGATCTGAGGGTGGGCGAGGTCCGCGTCCGGGTGGTGGACATCTATGGCGTCGAGGAGCTGGAGGACGAGGGCGGGCTGGTGGCCACGGCCCACCGTCTGATGAACGCCATCCACCCTGGCACGCGCCACGCGGTGATCCGCCGCGAGCTGCTCTTCCGCGAAGGCGACCCCCTGGATCCGGCCCTGCTGCGGGAGACCGAGCGCAACCTGCGTTCGCTGGGCTTCCTGACCAACGTGTCGGTGGCGCCCGCGGACACCCTGGACGGCGGCGTGGTGCCGGTGCAGGTCACCGTGCAGGAGACCTGGTCCCTGCGCACCACCTTCTCCTACTCCCGCGCCAGCAACGCCGACCGCTGGCTGCTGCTCCTGTCGGACAGCAACTTCCTGGGCTACGGGCTGCAGCTCGAGGCCGGTCTGGGCCAGGACGAGGACCGCGACTGGAAGCAGCTCCGCTACGAGAGCCGGCGCCTGCTGGGCTCGGACTGGCGCCTGAAGGTGGAGGCCGCGGACCTCAGCGACGGCCTGACCCGCGGCGTGGAGCTGGAGCGCCCCTACTACGCCGACGACGATCCCTGGACCGCGCGCCTGGCCGGCTGGGACGTGAACTACAAGCCCCGCTATTATCTGGGCGACGCCACCAGCACCGAGGCCAACCTCTACGCCAATCCGCACCTGCGTTGGGAGGGGATGTCCGTGGAGGGCGGGCTGAGGCTGTCGCCGCGGGGCGACGGGCGCCTCTGGCGCCTGGGCCTGGGCTTCACCGGCGAGCACCGCGCCTACGCCTTCGACGCCCTCACCGAGCTGTCCGACGACCGCGTGCTGACCCGCGAGGAGGCCGAGGCCCTGGCGGGCGACCCGCTGCGCCGCGAGTCGGGCCGCACGGCGGAGGTCTATCTGCTGCTGGAGACCCAGGGGCGGCGCTGGGCCACCGACCGCTTCGTGCGGCGCTACGGGGCCGAGGAGGACATCCCGCTGGACCCTGTGCTCCTGCTGCGCACGGGGCCGGCCCTGGAGGCCCTGGGCAGCGACCGGGGGCGCTGGCGCTTCGAGGCCGTGCTCTCGGACTGGTCGCGGCTGGGCCGCGGCTGGTGGCTGGTGCGCGCCGTGACCCAGGGCGCCCTGGGAGGCGAGACCGGCGGCTGGCACGCCACGGACCTCATCACCGGCTGGACGGCCCACCAGTGGGGCGGCGTGACCAAGATCTTCGCGGAGGCCGCGGTGGCGGCGGAACCCGGAGGAACCGACGTGCTGGCCCTCGGGTTGACACGCGGTCTGCGCACGTCGGAGTATTCCGGCATGGTGGGCGACCGCCTGGCGCGCTGGACCGCGGAGCACTCCGTGCTGCTGCCCCAGGAGCTGCTGGGCTTCTACCGCGTGGGAGTGGCCGGCTTCTACGCCGGCGGCTCCGCCTGGTGGCACGGCGGCGCCCGCGACCTGGGCGACGCCCGGCACGAGGCCGGCATCGGTCTGCGCTTCGGCCCCACGCGCTCGGCCCGCGCGGAGGTGTCGCGCCTGGACGTGGCCTGGCCCCTCGACGGATCGAGCGGCCCCAAGATCACCGCGGCCACCGGCGGCTACTTCTAGGCCCGCCGCGCCGCGCTCCCCGCTCCGGACGGAGTCCGCACCCGTGAAAGCCTCCCGCTTCGTGGCCAAGAACGCGGCCCTGCTGACCCTGGGCCTTTTTTCAGGCCGTCTGCTGGGCTTCTTCATCTTCCGCCGCCTCACCCAGATGGAGGGGCTGGCCGGCACCGGCGTGTGGTCGGCGTCCGTGGACATCACCAGCATCTTCATCGTGGTGGCCAACTTCGGGCTCGGAGCCCTGGTCACGCGCGAGATCGTCAAGACGCGGGAACGCACGGCGGGCATCTTCTGGGCGGCGGTGAAGATCCGCCTGGTGCTGGGACTGCTGGGCTACGCGGTGATCCTGGCCTACGTGAACCTCACCGGGTTCGACCAGCTCACGCGCGACGCCATCCTGGTCATGGCCCTGGGCATCCTCATCGAAGCCGTGGCCATGGCCTGCGACTCGGTGCTGCAGGCCCATGAGAAGGTGGAGGTGCAGACGGTCAGCCAGATCGTCAGCGCGGTGGCGTACTTCGGGCTGGCGTGGTGGTGGCTGGACGCCGGCTTCGGCGTGATGGGCATCCTGTGGGCCAACGTGGCGAGCCGGCTGGCGCGCCTGCTGGTGATCGGGCCCATGATGATCCGCAGCACGGGGCCCTGGCGGCGGGGCGGCGAGCCCGTGTCCACGCGCTGGCTCATGTCCATGGCCGTGCCCATGTTCCTGGCCACCACCTTCGGCATCATCGCCTACAAGATCGACACGGTGATGATCCTGGAGATGCTGGGCGAGGCGGGCGCGGGCATCTACGGCGCCGGGCACCGGCCGTTGGACCTGCTGATCATGCTGCCCAACATCTTCGCCACGGCGCTCTTCCCCTCGCTGCAGCGCTACCGGGAGACGGGGGAGACGCCGCTGCGCGACATCGAGCGCATGGCGGGCCGCGCCTCGCGCTATCTGCACCTGGTGATCTTCCCCATCACCCTGGCCTGCGTGCTGGGGGCGGCGCCGCTGATGAGCCTGCTGGCGCCGGAGCCGGAGTTCGCGCCGTCGGTGGGGGTGTTCCGCATCGTGATCCTGGGGCTGGTGCTCAACGCGGTGAACACCATCGACAACCGGGTGCTGCTGGCCATGGGGCGCGAGAAGGTGTTCTGGAAGCTGGCCACGGCGGTCATGGTGACCAACGTGGGGCTGAACCTGGTGCTGATCCCCGTGTGGCAGTGGTACGGGGCGGCGGTGGCCACGGTGGCGAGCCAGCTTGTGAGCCGGGCCCTGCACGAGCGCTACGTGCGCACCACCGGGCTGCATGTGCCGCGGCTGAAGGGCATGGCCCTGGGCAGCCTGGCCCTGGGGGCGGCGTGGCTGGCGGCGTCGGGGCTGCTGCAGACGGCGGCGCCGGGCTGGGGCGTGGGCTGGACCCACCTGCCGGAGCACCACTGGATCGGGTTCGTCGTCACCGCCCTGGTGACCGGCGCGTTCTACGTGGCGGCGGCCTTCGGCCTGAAGGCCGTGCGGCCCGAGGACCTGACCATGGTGCGGGAGATGCGGCGGGGCTAGGTCCGGGTCCCGCTCCCGGGGTGGTCAAACGCGACGATTTCGCTTTTAATGTGCCGGTTCCCCCGGACATTCCATCCCCATCTTCCGAGAGGAGTCCCCCGCATGAGCGTCCCCTTCCGTCTCGAGGGTTTCGATCACGTCGGCATGATCGTGGGCAACGCCAAGCAGGCGGCCGTCTACTACCAGGAGCGCTTCGGGTTCGAGCCCATCGCCTACAAGGGACTGGAGACGGGCAGCCGCGAGGTGACCTGCCATGTGCTGCGTCAGGGACGGGTGCTGCTGGTGCTGGAGACGCCCATGACGCCGGACCATCCGCACAACGCCCACCTGGCCAAGCACGGCGACGCCGTCAAGGACCTGGCCTTCACGGTGGACGACGCCCGCGCGGCCTTCGCCCACACCACGGGCAAGGGCGCGCGCCCGGTGCGGGAGCCGGAGGTGCTGGAGGACGAGCACGGCACGGTGGTCATCGCCACCATCGCCACCTACGGGGACACCACCCACACCTTCGTGGAGCGCAGGGGCTACAAGGGCGACTTCCTGCCGGGCTACGAGCCCCGGACCTCGCCCAAGGCCACGCGGAGCTGCGGCCTGGAGTTCATCGACCACGTGGTGGGCAACCAGGGCGACCGGGAGATGGAGGACGTGGCCCGCTGGTACGAGGAGATCTTCGATTTCCACCGCATCTGGACCGTGGACGACAAGGACGTGTCCACCGAGTTCACGTCGCTGCGCAGCGTGGTGGTGGCCAACGAGAACGAGTCCGTGAAGATGCCCATCAACGAGCCGGCCGAGGGCAAGAAGAAGTCCCAGATCCAGGAGTACGTGGAGTCCAACTACGGTCCGGGCGTGCAGCACGTGGCGCTGTACACCAAGGACATCGTGGAGACCATCGGCAGGCTCACCGAGAACGGCGTGGAGTTCCTGCAGGTGCCGGACACCTACTACGAGGCCCTGCGCGAGCGCGTGGGGGACATCGACGAGGACATCAGGGAGCTGCAGAAGTTCGGCATCCTGGTGGACCGCGACGACCGCGGCTACCTGCTGCAGCTCTTCACCAAGCCCGTGCAGGACCGGCCGACGCTGTTCTACGAGATCATCGAGCGCAAGGGCGCGCGGAGCTTCGGCAAGGGGAACTTCAAGGCGCTGTTCGAGAGCATCGAGCGGGAGCAGGCGCTGCGGGGGAACCTGTAGATGAAGCTCTGCAGCTTCGTCTGGCGTGCGGGCGACTACCCCCGCCTGGGGATCGTGCGCGGCGACCCGGCCGCGCGCGTGGTGGACGTGCACGTGGCGGCCTCGCTGCTCAACGTGCAGGCCGGGCTGCGCGACTGGGCCGGCGTGCCGCGCACCATGCGCGAGGCCCTGGAGGACTGGGAGCGCTGCGGGCCCATGCTGCGCACCCTGGGCCAGGCCAGCGCCATGCTGGACCCGGAGAAGGCGCGCGAGGGGGAGAGGCCGGCCATCCTGCGGCTGGAGGACGTGCATCTGACGTCGCCGGTGCCGCGGCCGCCGTCGTTCCGCGACTTCTACGCCTTCGAGCAGCACGTGCGCACGGCCCGCGGCCACCGCGGCCTGGAGATGGTGCCCGAGTGGTACGAGATCCCCGTGTTCTACTTCTCCAACCCGGCCGTGATGTGCGGGCCCGAGGCCGAGGTGCCGGCGCCGCCGGGCTGCGCGTGGCTGGATTACGAGCTTGAGGTGGGGGCGGTGATCGGGCGCGCCGGGCGGGACCTGGATCCGGAGTCGGCGGAGGCGCACGTGGCCGGCTACTGCGTGCTCAACGACTGGTCCGCCCGCGACCTGCAGCGGCAGGAGATGAAGGTGGGCCTGGGGCCGTCCAAGGGGAAGGACTTCGCCACCGGCCTGGGGCCGTGGCTGGTCACGCCGGACGAGCTGGCCGACGCGCGCGCGGCCAAGGGCTACGACCTGGCCATGACCTGCCGCCGCAACGGCGCGGAGCTGTCGCGCGGCAACTGGAAGGACGTGCACTGGAGCTTCGGGGAGATGCTGGCCCACGCCTCGCGCGGGGTCATGCTGCACCCGGGCGACGTGATCGGATCGGGCACCGTGGGCACGGGCTGCATCCTGGAGCTCACGCCGGAGCAGGCGGGCGGCTGGCTCGCGCCCGGCGACGTGCTGGAACTGGAGATCGAGCGGCTGGGCGTGCTGCGGCAGACCGTGGCCTCCGGGCCTCAGGAGGATTGATGGCGTTCTACGTGAAGCAGGGCCAGGTGCCGGACAAGCGGCACATCGTCTTCAAGCCCCACGGCAAGCACACCTACGAGGAGCTCATCAGCCGCAAGGGGTTCTCCGACGTCTATTCCAACGTCTACCACCTCTACCCGCCCACCACGGTGAAGGCCGTGGGCGGAGCGCAGGCCCTGCCGCGCGAGGCCCTGTCCGACGTGGCCCACCGCCACCGCCACCTGCGCACCACGGCCCTGCCCAAGGGCGGGGACTGGCTCCACGGCCGCCGCGAGCTGTTCTGGAACAACGACCTCACGGTGAGCACGGCGGAGCCCACGGAGACCGTGGCATGGCACTACCGCAACGCGCTGGCCGACGAGCTGATCTTCGTGCACCACGGGTCGGGCGTGCTGGAGAGCATGTTCGGCGATCTGGCCGTGCGGCCCGGCGACTACGTGGTGATCCCGCGCGGCGTGATCCACCGTTGGCGCTGGGACGCCGGGCGGGTGAAGCTGCTGATCGTGGAATCGGCCGGGCCGGTGGAGACGCCCGCCCACTTCCGCAACCAGTGGGGCCAGCTCCTGGAGCACGCGCCCTACTGCGAGCGCGACCTGCGCGCGCCGGTGCTGGGCGATCCGGTGGACGCCCGCGGCGAGTTCCCCCTGAAGGTGAAGGTGGGCGAGCGCCTGCAGACCATCGTGCTGGGGCACCATCCCTGCGACCTGGTGGGCTGGGATGGCTTCTACTACCCCTGGGCCTTCAGCATCCACGACTTCATGCCCGCCGTGGGCAAGATCCACCTGCCGCCGCCGGTGCACCTGACGTTCACGGCGCCGGGCTTCGTGATCTGCAGCTTCGTGCCGCGCCTGTTCGACTTCCACCCCGAGGCCATCCCCATCCCGTACGCCCACTCCAACGTGGACAGCGACGAGATCCTCTACTACGTGGCGGGCAACTTCATGAGCCGGCGGGGCATCGAGAGCGAGTCCATCAGCTTCCATCCCATGGGCCATCCCCACGGGCCGCAGCCGGGGCTGCTGGAACCGGCGCTGGGCGCCGCGGAGACCCACGAGCTGGCGGTGATGATCGACACCTTCGCGCCGCTGCACCTCACCACGGCGGCCGGCGCCGCCGACGATCCGGACTATCCCCTGAGCTGGACCACGGGAGACGACGCATGATCATCGACCCCGCCGAGCAGGACCTGCGCGCCAACTACAAGCTGCTGATCGGTTCCGTGCTGCCGCGGCCCATCGCCTGGGTGTCCACGGCCGACGCGGAGGGGCGGCCCAACCTGGCGCCGTTCTCGTTCTTCACCGGCGCCTCGCCGCAGCCGCCCATGGTGGTCTTCTCGCCCTTGCGGCGCTTCAGCGACGGGCAGGAGAAGGACACCCTGGTCAACATCCGCGCCACCGGCGAGTTCGTGGTCAACGTGGTGACCGAGGAGCTGGTGGAGCAGGCCAACGACACGGCCGTGGAGTTCGCGCCGGGCGTGAGCGAGTTCGGCGAGGCCGGGCTGACGGCGGCGCCGTGCGAGACGGTGCGCGCGCCGCGGGTGGCCGAATCGCCCGTGAGCATGGAGTGCCGGCTGGTGCAGGTGGTGGATCTGGGGCCGCAGGCGGCCGGGGGTGGCGCCGTGGTCATCGGCGAGGTGCTGCGGTTCCACGTGCGGGACGACCTGATCGACGACGGGCGCATCGACACGGAGGCGCTGCATCCGGTGGGCCGGCTGGCGGGGGCGGAATACACCACGCTGGGACGGCGGTTCACGTTGGAGCGGAAGCGCTGAAACCGGTTGCGGAGCTGAGGGTTCGACGGGCGGTCGCGGGTGCGGCCGCCCGTCTTCGTTGCGGGGGTGGCCGAAAACGCTCAATTCCGACCGGTTCGTGCCGATGATTCCCCCCGACATCGGACCCGCCTTCCTGCGGTCCGATCCGTCCCTGTCCGGGAGATCGCATCGTGTCCATCCTGCAGACCAAGACCGTGGGAGGCCGCCTGGCCTTCAGCTTCAGCCTCATGGCCGTGCTCGTGGTGGTGGTGAGCCTGGGCGGGTTGCAGAGCAACCGCCAGATCCAGGCCGCCCTGGACGACGTGTACGGCGTGCACCTGCCCGCCCTGGACTACCTCATCGAGGCCGACCGCGACCTGCAGCAGCTGCTGGTGGCGGAGCGGTCCCTGGATCTGGTGGAGCCGGGCTCCAAGCAGGCTGCGACGTTCCATGAGGAGGCGACCGCGAACCGCGGCCAGGCCTGGACGCGGTGGGGCAAGTACAAGGCCCTGCACAAGGAGCCCGAGGAGAGGCTCCACGTGGAGCGTTTCGAGGCTCTTTGGAGCGAGTGGAAGCCCATCTCCGAGCGGATCGCGGCTCTGCAGCTGAAGGGACGGCCCGAGGATCTCGACGCGGCGCGCGAGCTGTCGCTGACCAAGGGAGCCGCGGCCTTCGAAGCCGTGCGCGACGAACTGGACGCCCTGCAGGAGATCAACCTGCAGCTGGCCGAGGCCAGCCATGCCGCGAGCGCCCGGGTGCAGAAGCGGAACGCCATGTTCCAGGTCGCACTGGTGGTGGCGTCGTTCCTGATGGCCGGCGGCATGATCTGGGGGCTGCGGCGGACCATCGTGACGCCGCTGCAGCGGATGATCGCCTCGCTCTCGAGCTCGGCCCAGTCGCTGGGCTCGGTGGCGGACCAGGTGGCCTCGTCCAGCGAGAACCTGGCCCAGGGGGCGTCGGAGCAGGCGTCGTCCATCCAGCAGACCTCCGCGGCGCTGGTGGAACTGGAGGCCACGGCCAAGGACAGCGCCGACGGCGCCGAGGGCACCAGTTCGCTCATGCAGGAGGTGGGCGCCACGGCCGGCGAGGCCGACGGGGTCATGCAGGCCCTGGGCGCGTCCATGCAGGAGATCGCCGCGGCGGGCGAGGAGACCCAGCGCATCGTCAAGACCATCGACGAGATCTCGTTCCAGACCAACCTGCTGGCCCTGAACGCGGCGGTGGAGGCCGCGCGGGCGGGCGAGGCGGGCAAGGGCTTCGCCGTGGTGGCGGAGGAGGTGCGCAGCCTGGCGCAGCGCGCCGCCGAGAGCGCGGGCGTATCCTCGCAGCTCGTCTCCGACATCATGCAGAAGATCCGCAACGGGTCCGACCTGGTGGAGCGCTCCGTGGGCGCCTTCACCAACGTGACCGCCAAGACGGGCGAGGCCGGCCAGAAGATCGACGGCATCGCGCGCGCGGCCCAGCAGCAGGCGGACGGCGTGCAGCAGATCAACCGCGCCGTCAGCGAGATGGACGGCGTGACCCAGCACACGGCGGCCGCGGCCGAGGAGTCGGCGGGACACGCGTCGGACCTGTCCCATCAGGTGCGCGTGCTGGCGGACACCATCCTCTCGCTGCAGGCCATGGTGGGCGGCGACGGCATCAACACGCCCGCGGCGCGGCAGCCGGTCCGCAAGACGACGGCGTTCCAGCCGCCCGCGCGCAAGGCCGCGCCGGCGCCGGCGCCCAAGTCCAAGGCCCGCTCCACGTACCGCGACGAGGTGTTCGATCTGGACAGCCTGGACCTGGACTCCATCGCGGTGGGGGACGGCTGGGACGACTGAGCGGGTCCGCACAGCCTGGAAACGGAGAGGGCGGCCGTGGTCAAGGCCGCCCTCGTTCATCCGGGTTCGTGATCGATCAGTCCCGCTCCCAACAGGACACCCGCCCGCTGCGCGCCGACCCGCCCGGTGCGTCCCACGCGACCTCCCACGCCGGCGCCCACACCAGCGCCACCAGATCCGCGCGCACGTCGGTGCGGCGGGGGGTGACCGGCAGGGTCTCCAGGCCGTCGGCGGCGGCGTCCCAACGCGCGGAGATCTCCTGCGCGTCGCGTTCCAGCTCGGTCTTGAGCTCCGCGATCTGCTCCTGCAGCTTCTCGATCTCCTGCTCGGACTCGGCGATGCTCATCTTGGCCGTGCTGGTCATGCGCCGCTTGGTGGCGGCCTTGGAGAGGCCGGTGGTGCTGCGCCGCTTGCCGAAGAGGCCCAGCATGCCGATGAGCGTCTCGCCGGCCGACAGCAGCTCCTCCTTCTTGCGCGAGTCGTACTTGGCCTGGTCCTCCTCCAGCTCGCGCTCCTCGCGCATGAGGCGGGTCTCCAGGCGCTCGAGCTGCGTGGCCACCTTCTCGCGCAGCTTGTCCACCTCGGCGTCGCGGGCCTCGCGCGCGGCGGCCTTGGCGCGGGCGCGGAACTCGGCCTCCGATTCGCCCGGCTCGCCGCAGAGCTTCAGCGCCGGGCAGCTCCACAGGCTCAGCTCCTGCTCGCGGTAGAGGTGGTCCTTGAAGTCCTTCTCCAGCGACGCGAAGGTCTTGGCCTTGGCCAGGTCCTCGGGTACGGGGAGGTAGGCGGCGTCGGGCTCGCCGGCGCGGTCCAGGTCGTCGGCGCCCAGGTCCAGGGGGCGGCCCTCGGCCCAGCGCACCACCGTGCCCACGGCGTCGGATGCGAGCAGGCGCGCCACCGTGCGCTCCTGGTCCACGTCGAGCTTCTTGTCCACGAAGCCCACGCGGCCGAAGGCGCCCACCGTCGGCTCGTAGACCAGCCGCACGCTCCGGGGCTCGATGCGGCCTCCCTCCTGCGCCTCCAGCGCGGTCAAAGCGGCGGAGCGGCTGCGGCGGGCGGGCAGCCAGGCCTGGGGCACGCCGGACGGCAGCACGGGCGGACCGGCGGGCAGGTCGGGAGCGGCGGCGGGTGCGGGCGCCGCGGCGACGGTCACGGGCGCGGCCGGCGCGGCGGCCGGCGTCGGCACGGCGGCGGTCTCCTCGCGCGGCGTCAGCCTGCGGATCTGCTCGCGGGTCAGCGGCCCGCGCAGGTAGCTCATGGCCCAGCGGGTGTGGAAGAGTTCGGGGCCGTCGTCGTGCACGTTGTGCTTGAGGAAGACGCGGGAGCCCAGGCCGCTGAGCAGCGCATCGGCCTGCTTGCGGTCGATGGAGCCGTCGGCGGCCGCCAGGCCGTCCAGCACGCGGGCCTTGTCCTGCTCCGTCTGCAGCTTGCCCAGGAACCAGGTGCCGGCGTTGCTCAGGGCCTTGTAGTCCAGGTCCACGGGGTTCTGCGTGGTCAGCGCCACGCCCACGCCGAAGGCGCGCGCCTGCTTGAACAGCGTGAGCAGTGGCTTCTTGCTGGGCGGGTTGGCCGTGGGCGGCAGGTAGCCGAAGACCTCGTCCATGTATACCAGGGCGCGCAGGCTGCCGGTGCCGGGCTGGCGGCGCATCCAGGCCACCGTCTGCTCCAGCAGCAGGGTGGTGAAGAACATGCGCTCGGCGTCGGACAGATGGGCCAGGCTGAAGATGCAGTGGCGCGGCTTGCCCTCGGGGGAGTAGAGCAGCGAGGCGATGTCCAGCGGGTCGCCCTGCAGCCAGGATCCGAACGACGGCGCCGCGAGGATGGCGTTGAAGGCCATGGCCAGGCGGAAGCGGTCCTTCTCCGGGAAGAAGGTGTCCACGTCGAAGACGCCGATCTTCCGCACCGGCGGCTGGGGCAGCAGGGTGATGAGGCGGGCCAGGTCCAGGTCGCGGCCGGCGCGCCACTCGTGCTCCACCAGGGTGCTCAGCAGGATGTGCTCGGGATCGCGCAGGGGGTCGGCCTGCACGCCGGCCAGGCTCAGCAGGGCGCTCACGGTGCCGGCGATCTGCTCGCGCAGCTCCTCGTCGCGCGAGCCCCAGCCGCCGGGAGGGGCCTGGAGCGAGGCCAGGATGGAGACCTGGCGGCCGGCGTCGGAGCCGGGGGTGTAGAGGCGGAACTCGGCCGCCTGCTTCAGCATGGCGATGCGCTCGGGGCCCTGCCCCCACTCGGCCAGGCCGTTGCGCCAGAGGGCGGCCGTCTTGGCGGCGTACTCGGGCACGGTGGCGTTCTTGCGGCGCGCCTCGCCGGGGTCGATCCAGGGCTCGAAATCCTCCGGGCGCAGCTCCGGGAAGGTGAGCAGCAGGTTGGCGATGTCGCCCTTGGGGTCCAGGATCAGCGCGGGCACGCCGTCCAGGGCCGCCTCCTCCAGCAGGCCGATGCAGAGGCCGGTCTTGCCGCTGCCGGTCATGCCCACGCAGACGGCGTGGGTGCAGAGGTCGCGGGCGTCGTACATGAGCGGCTCGGGGCTCACGGCGCCGGTCTGAGGGTCCACGGGGCGGCCCAGGTAGAAGGCGCCCAGACGCTCGATGGGTTGCATGTCGGTCCTCCGGATGGTTCCATGCTGATCAGGATCAGCCCGCACTCTACCCGCACGCGCCCCTCGGGGCAAGGAGCCCGTCCGTGAACCGACGCCTGCAGCGCAGCCTTCTGATCGTGGTGGTGGCCCTGGCGGCCTACTGGTTCCAGTCGCGCCAGGAGACCGTTCCGGCGGCCGGGAGCGGCGGGGTGGAGGCCCCGGCCGCCGATGGGCGCGCGGCGGTGGCCGCGGCCTTCCGCGAGCGCCGCGGCGACGTGCCGGTGGAGGTGGCCGGCACCGTGCAGCGCACCCTGCCCGACGACCGCGAGGGCTCCCGCCACCAGCGCTTCATCGTGGACCTGGGCGACGGGCTCACCGTGCTGGTGGCCCACAACATCGACCTGGCCCCGCGGGCGCCCCTGCGGGCGGGCGACGCCGTGCGGATCCGCGGCGAGTACGAGTGGAACGACCGCGGCGGCGTGATCCACTGGACCCACCACGATCCGGGCGGACGGCACGCAGGGGGCTGGATCGAGCACGCCGGCGAACGGTACCAATAGTCCCAAATCCCGAAAATCGGGATCAAGACTGCCCGGAACGCGCCGATCCAACAGCGGAGACCCGCAACCGTGTCCCGTTGCCAAGGATCCGTGCGCATGGATTACGACGTTCGCCCCACCCGCGTCCTGGCCGTCGACGACGACGCCTTCAACCTCGACCTGATCGAGATGGCGTTCCAGCGCGACGAGAGCATCGAGGTCATCCGCGCCGTCAACGGCGTGGAGGCCCTGGAGGCCCTGGCCAAGCACGATCCCGACGTGGTGCTCCTGGACCTGCTCATGCCCGTGCTGGACGGCTTCGGCGCCCTGCAGCGCATCCGTGCCGACGAGCGCTACGTGAACACCCCGGTCATCGTGGTCACGGCCAACGCCGAGGAGAAGCACAAGGCGTTGGAGATCGGCGCCAACGACTTCATCAGCAAGCCCGTGGACGTGCGCGAGCTCAAGCTGCGCACCCGCAACCACGCCAAGATCAAGGCCTTCCACGACTTCCTGCAGAACACCAACCACCTGCTGGAGGTCAAGGTGCGCGAGCGCACGCGCGAGCTGCACGACGCCCTGGAGCTGGCCCACGCCACCGAGCGCGAGGTGGTCCTGCGGCTGGGCCGCGCGGCGGAGTACCGCGACGTGGAGACCGGCGCCCACATCCAGCGCGTGAGCCGCTACGCGGAGCTGCTGGGCCGACTGGTGGGCCTGCCCGACGCCGAGGCCGAGCTGCTGCGCAACGCGTCCACGCTCCACGACATCGGCGAGGTGGGCATCCCCGACGCCATCCTGCTCAAGCCCGGCAAGCTCACGCCGGAAGAGTTCGAGATCATGAAGCTGCACGTGACCATCGGCGCCAAGATGCTCCAGGGCACCGAGCGCTACCCGCTGCTGGCCAGCGGCCGGATCATCGCCATGCAGCACCACGAGAAGTACGACGGCAGCGGCTACCCCCTGGGCCTCATCGCCGACGACATCCACGTCTACGGCCGCATCGTGGCCCTGGCCGACGTCTTCGACGCCCTGGCCTCCGCCCGCATCTACAAGCCGGCGCTGCCGCTGGAAGAGGTGCTGGGCGTGCTGCAGCGGGAGCGCGGCAAGCACTTCGACCCGCAGCTGGTGGACCTCTTCCTGGATAACCTGGACGGCTTCCTGGAGATCAAGGAGACCTACCGCGACGAGGACCACGAGCCGCCGCACCTCAGCGATTTCCTCAGCCTGGAGATCCACAGGTGAACCCGGCCGTCCTGGATCTGCGTCACGAGCGCGTTCCGGTGTTCTCTTTGGCGGGACTGGCCGTCCTGCTCTTCTTCCTCATCCAGAACGTGAGCCTGGGCCACGAGGCCCTGGCCTGGGTGGACGCCGCCTGCCTGGTGCTGGTGGCGGCCTGCTACCTGGTCTTCAAGCACACCGAGGCGGGCCGGCTGGCCAGCGGCACCGGCCTGGCGTTCATCATGACCGCCCTGGTGCTGCAGATGCACCTGGCCGATCCCAACGCGCTGCTCTGGGCGCTCATCTTCCCGATCCCCATCTTCAACATCCTGGGCCTGCGCCCCGGGCGCATCTTCATCGGCACCTGGTGGCTGGTGGTGACGCTGTACATGGCGTTCGGACCGGCGGTGGCGGAGGTGTCGCCGGGGCTGAAGATCGAGGTCGTGCTCTGCTTCCTGGTGAGCTGCGTGCTCTCGCACCAGCAGGAGCTGCTGCGCGAGCGGCAGGTGCACAGCATCAACAGCCTGCGGCAGGAGGCCCAGGCCGCCAACCTCTCCAAGGACCGCTTCCTGGCCCAGGTGACCCACGAGCTGCGCACGCCGCTGAACGCGGTGCTGGGCTTCTCCCAGATCCTGCAGGAGCGCGAGTCCCTGACCGACGACGACCGCATGGTGGTGGACAAGATCCATACCGCCGGCTCCAACCTGCTGCAGCTGGTGAACCGCGTGCTGGACTTCTCGCGGCTGGACGCCGGCATGATGGCCTTCCGCCCCGAGCGCTTCCGCCTGGACGAGCTGGTGGGCGAGGTGCTGCTCATGGCCGAGCCCCAGGCCCTCAAGCGCGGCCTGAGCGTGGTGCGCGACTGCGGACCCGGCGCCACGGTCTACGCGGACCGCGAGCTGCTGCGGCTGGCCCTGACCAACCTGCTCTGCAACGCCGTGAAGTTCACGCCCCGCGGCGGCGTGATCACCGTGTTCGGGCGGCGCGGCGAGGGGCTGGAGCTGGGCGTGGCGGACACGGGCACCGGCATCCCGTCCGATCAGGTGGAGCGCCTCTTCGAGCCCTTCGTGCAGCTGGAGAACGCCCTGGAGATGGGCGCCAAGGGCACGGGGCTGGGCCTGAGCATCGTGAAGATGGCGGCGGACCTGCACGGCGCCGACGTGCTGGTGGAGAGCGAGCCCGGCGTGGGCTCCACGTTCCGCCTGCGCCTGCCCGCATCCATGATCGTGGGCGAGGGCGAGGCCATCCCCACCGCGGCGCAGCCGCCCGTCCTGGTCTGATTCCTCCGCTCCTTGCCGATCCCTCGCGCCTCCGTGTATCCTGGAGCGGATGTCTCCCGATCCCCGGAATCCCGCGCGAGGAGCCCCATGACCGCACCTCAGGACCTCGCGGCCAAGCTGGCCGCCGCCCGCATGCTGCCGCATGCCCCGGACCCGGCGTCGTTCCGCGACCACGCCTCCATCCCCGCCATGCTCGCCGCCCAGGCCGCCGCGCGCCCGGACCAGGAGGCCCTGGTCTTCCTGGACGACGACGGCGGCCGCGCCGCCTGGACCTACGCCGGGCTGGCCGACGCCGTGGCGCGCGTGGCCGGCTTCCTGCGCGACCGCGGCGTGGCCCGCGGCCACCGCGTGGGCACCATGGCCCACAACCACGCCGACACCGTGCTGCAGATGCTGGCCGTGTGGAGCGTGGGCGCCGTGCTGGTGCCGGTGAACGTGGGCGAGGACGACGACCGTGTGACCTACATCCTGGACAGCTCCGGCGCACGGCTGGCCTTCGTGCGCGACGAGTACCTGGCGCGGCTGGAGTCCCTGCGCGGTTCGCTGCCGCAGCTGGAGACGCTGGTGGTGAGCGGGGAGGCGGCGCCCGGACACGTGTCCTTCGCGGACGCCCTGGCGCACGCGCCGGCGGCGGACCTGGCGGCGGATCCCGACGACGAGGCCCTCATCGTCTACACCAGCGGCACCACCGGCCACCCCAAGGGCGTGGCCCTGACCCAGGGCAACCTGCTGGTGGACGCCGCGCAGATCACGCGCTGGCATCGGCTCACGCCCGGCGAGCGCATGATGTGCGTGCTGCCCATCCACCACGTGAACGGCACGGTGGTCACCCTGGTCACGCCGTTCAGCTACGGCGGCACCGCCGTGCTGCACCGCCGCTTCCGCACGGAGCGCTTCCTGCCCGCGCTGGCCGACGAGCGCATCGGCGTGGTGAGCGTGGTGCCCACGCTGCTGTCGTTCCTGCTGCAGGCGGGCGCGTCCACGGACGGCCTGGACCTGAGCGCGTTCCGCCACATCGTGTGCGGCGCGGGACCGCTCACGGTGGAGCTGGCGCTGCAGTTCCAGGATGCCCTGGGCCTGCGCATCGTCCATGGCTACGGGCTGAGCGAGACCACCTGCTACTCCTGCTTCCTGCCCATCGATCTGGACGATGCGACGCACCGCGGCTGGCTGGGCGATCACGGCTTCCCGTCCATCGGCTGCGCGATCCCGAGCAACGCCATGGCCATCCACGATCCCGAGGGCCGCCCCGTGCCCGACGGCGAGCGCGGCGAGATCGTGATCCGCGGCCACAACGTGATGACCGGCTACGACCGCAACCCCCAGGCCAACGCCGACGCCTTCGCCCACGGCTGGTTCCGCAGCGGCGACGAGGGCTTCGTGCTGAAGGGTGACGACGGCAACGACTACTTCTTCATCACCGGCCGCCTCAAGGAGCTCATCATCCGCGGCGGCGTGAACGTGTCGCCCCTGGAGATCGACGAGGTGCTGATGAACCTGCCGGGCGTGCGCGCCGGCGTGTCCGTGGGGTTCGAGAACGACATGTACGGCGAGGAGATCGGCGCCTACGTGGTCCTGGACGACGGGGCGACGGAGGATGCCGACGCCGTGCTCGCCGCCTGCGCCGCGGCGCTGCCGCACCACAAGCGGCCCAAGGTGGTGGTGTTCGGGACGGAGGTGCCGGTGACGAGTACCGGGAAGTACCAGCGGAACAGGTTGAAGCCGCTGTTCCGGGAGTGGAGGGGGGCGCAGTTCCGGAAGTCAGGGTAGACGACGGGTTGTCCTGCTGGCCCAGAAGTTGCGAAATCGTTGTTCGATCGCCATCTTTTCAGGGCCCAATCCGCCGAGGAGTGACCCGACCATGACCCTTCGCCTCCTGCTGCTCGCGGCCCTGGCCGCCCTGCTGACCGTGGCCTTCGGTTGCGGCCAGACCACCACCACGCCGCCGGGCGGGGACGATCCCGATCCCGATCCGGTGGTCCTCTTCGGCGACCTGGAGTTCGGCGACGACGCCACCCTGGACGTGGTGACCTGGAACCTGCACAACTACCCGTCCAACGGGCAGACGTCCGTGCGCTACGTGGCCGCCGCCGTGCGCGCCATGGACGCCGACGTGATCGCCTTCCAGGAGATCGCCGAGGGCCCCTACTTCGACAGCCTGCTGGACTCCCTGGCCGCCGACGGCTACGCCGGCGAACGCGCCCGCACGGACCGCTACATCAACCTGGCCTACGTGTGGAAGACCGCCACGGTGAGCGGCGTGGACCTCTCCGAGCCCCTGCGCGACGGCTCCGTGCACCTGCGCTACCCCTACGTCATGGAGATGACGTACCAGGGCACGCCCCTGACCATCATCGACAACCACCTCAAGTGCTGCGGCGACGGCCTGCTCAGCCAGACCGACACCGAGGACGAGGAGTACATCCGCGCCGCCGCCTGCGCGGAGCTCGACGCGTGGATCGAGACCCACGCCCCGGACCGCGGCGTGATCCTCCTGGGCGACCTCAACGACCTGCTGCTGGACCCCGCGGTGCACAACGTCTTCCAGGTCTTCCTGGACGACCCGGACCACTACCGCTTCGCCGACTACGACCTGGCCACGGCCGACAACCAGTCCAGCTGGTCCTGGAAGCTGCAGAGCCACCTGGACCACATCCTGGTCTCGGACGAGCTGTTCCCGGCCCTGGAGCGCGACGGCAGCGAGGTGCGCACCATGCGCCTGGACCGCCTGCTCGAAGGCGGCTTCAACGAGTACCTGGACAACCTGAGCGATCACTTCCCGGTGGGCGTGCGCCTGGTGGTGCAGCCGGCGCCGTAGGGAGTCGGGTCGCGGCGACGGCGTCGCCGACGGTTCACGCGGAAGGCCGCCCTGGGGGGCGGCCTTCGTCGTTCCGGGCGCGGACGCTGGTCAGGCCACGGTCACGGCCACGCCGCCGGGCGGGTGCGTGAACAGCAGCACCAGCTCCACGCGGCGGCCGGGGAAGGCCGCGGCCAGGGCGTCGCCGTAGGCCCGCATCTGGGGCGTGTAGTGGGCGGCCAGCTCCGGCAGGTCCTCGGCGCGGGCCCGGTTGGTCTTGTAGTCGATGACCGTGACCGTGTCCGGCCCGATCAGCAGGCGGTCCGCCACGCCCAGCAGGCGGGTGTTCCTGGCGTCGTCCAGGCGGTGGATGAGCGGCGCCTCGTCGTAGGCCGGCACGCCGGGGGCGGGGTGGAAGACGGCGGCGTGGGCGGGGTTGGCGAAGACGGCGGCGGCCTCGGCGTGCTCCGCGCCGGTGCCGGGCGGCATGGCGCCGGCCTCGCACGCGCGCTGCAACCAGAGGTGGATGCGGGTGCCGCGGGCCATGGCGGCGTCGCGGCCGCCGCCGGCCGCGGCGGGGGCGTCGTCGTCCGGGTCGGGCAGGGGCGGCGGGGCGTCGTCGCTGGCGCGCGTCACGGCGCGCAGGGGCGTGGAGCCGCCGACGGGGGCGGGGGCGTAGGCGTCATGGATGGCGTCCGCCGCGCCGTCGTCCGGAGGCGGCGCGGCGTGGTCCGCCGGCGGATCCCGGTCCGCTTCCTGCAGGGTGGGCTCCAGCCAGGCGCGCATGTGGTCGGACCTGGCCCGCGGGCCGCGCACGGCCAGCACGTGGAGCTCGTCCTTGGCGCGGGTCATGGCCACGTAGAGCAGGTTGGCCTCCTGGCGCGTGTTCTCGGCCAGGGCGGCGTCGGCGGCCGTGGTCAGGGGCGTGGGGGCACAGCCGTCCGGCAGGTCGCGGTGGGCCTTGGTCAGACGCTGGACCACGGGGCCGTCGGCGCCGGGCGGGCCCAGCACCACGCGGGGCAGCTCCTCGCGGAAGCCGCCGGCGGCGTTCAGCAGGATCACGAAGCGGGCCTCCAGGCCCTTGGCGCCGTGGATGGTCATCATGCGCACGCGGCCGCGGTCCGTGTCGGGCAGGGTGCCCTCCTCGTGCTCGCGGATCTCCTGGGCGCGGTCCAGGGCGCGCACGAAGCCGCGCAGGCCGGGGAATGGCGTGGCGTCGTGCTCCAGGGCCAGATCCAGCAGGCGCAGCAGGTTGTAGCGGGCCTGCTCGCCCAGGGCGGCGCCGCATCGCTCCAGGGCGTCGGTGTCGCGGTACACTCGGCGCAGGAGGTCGTGCACGGAGTCCAGGCCCACGCGGCCGCGCCAGGATTTCAGGCTCGCCACGACGGCGTTCCAGGCGGGGTCGTCGGCCCGCGCCTGCAGCGCGCCCCAGAGGCCGGCGCGGCGGGTGGCCAGCAGATCCTGCACGGCGGCCTCGCCGCGGCGCAGCAGGGGCGAGCGCAGCACGGCGGTCAGGGCGATGTCGTCGGCCGGGAAGGTGAGCCAGCGCAGCAGGGCCGTCACATCGCGCACCTCGCGCGTGTCGGCCAGGGCGCCGCGGCCGGCGGGGGTGAACGGGATGGCGGCCGTACGCAGGGCGCGCTCGTAGGCCTCCAGGCCGCTGCGGCTGCGCACCAGCACCAGGATGTCGCTCCAGCGCACGCCGTCGCGCGCGCCCAGCTCCCGCACCAGGTCCAGGAAGCGGGCGGCGCCCAGGTCGTGGGCGGCCTCGGCGCTTTCGTCCGATTCGTCCACCGGATGCAGGACCACGGCGCCGGGGTCGTCGTCGCGGTAGGGGAGCTGGCGGGCGCCGTCGGGAAGCAGGTCCCTGAGGACCGGATGCTCGAACGCATCGCCCACGCACCCCACCACCGACGCCAGGCTGCGGAAGTTGGTGGGCAGGGTGGCGGCGGCCTCGCCCGTGCGCGCGGCGAGCCAGGCCTCGGTCTCCTGGAAGATCTCGGGGCGCGCGCCGCGGAAGCCGTAGATGGACTGCTTGCCGTCGCCCACGAAGAACACCGTACGCGCGCGGTCGCCCTCGCCGCGGGCGGCCAGGAACTCCTCGGCGAAGGGGCGCAGCAGATCCCACTGGTCGCGGTTGGTGTCCTGGAACTCGTCCACCAGCAGGTGGTCCAGCCGCGCGTCCATGCGGTAGAGGATCCAGGGGCCCACGTCCTGGTCGGTCACCAGGCGGCGGGCCAGGGTCTCCAGGTCGTGGAAGTCCAGCACGCGGTCGCGGCGCTTGAGTTCGGCGTAGCGGTCCAGCAGGCGGGCGCCCAGGCGCAGGTGGGCGCGGTTGAGCTGGAGGAGGTCCAGCAGGGCGCGGGCGCGCCAGAGCTCCAGCACGGGCCGGGTGGCATGAACCAGGGCGGCCTGCGTGTCGTCCTTGGCCGCCTTGTTGCCGCCCAGCGAGCGGGGCTCGGCCTTCAACGTCAGCACGGAGGCGAGCAGGAGGTCCCATGCGTCGGCGTCGCCGTCCGCGAAGGCCGCGGCAGCTTGCAGGGCCAGGGCGCGTCGCTCGGCGAGCTTGGCGGGGAACTGGGTCTTGGCGGAACGGTCGGCGTCGGCGGCCGCCACGGCGTCCAGGCCCGCGGCGGCGTACGCGCGCAGGGCGTCGGCCATCCGCGCCGCCAGACCGGCGGGGCTCGGATCGTCCGCCAGCAGCGTGCCGGCGGTCAGCGCGTCCGTGAGGTCGTTCTCCAGCGCCGGTACGGCCGTGGTCCAGTCCGGCGCGGGCGGCGCGGCGCGCTCGCGCCAACGGTCCAGGGCGGTGCGGTCCGTGCACCAGGCGCGGAGCTCCTTGCGGGCCTGGTCCGGGCGCGTGGACACGGCGCTCCAGGCGTCGCGCAGGCCGGGATCCGCGG
>DAOTGJ010000029.1:0-8190 GCA_035447065.1 Candidatus Krumholzibacteriia bacterium | reverse complement strand
TGGTCCGGGCGCGTGGACACGGCGCTCCAGGCGTCGCGCAGGCCGGGATCCGCGGCGGCCTCGCGCTCCAGCAGGTCCAGGGCCTCGTCCCAGAGGTCGTCCTCGCGCTCCAGGATGTCCACGGCCGGGTCCAGGCCGGCCACGTCGGCGAAACGGCGCAGCAGCGCCCCCGCGAAGGTGTGGATGGTGCCGATGAGCAGGCCGTTGGGATCCTCCAGCAGCTCCTCCGGCAGGCGCGCGGCGCGCTCCAGGATCGTCTCCGACGGCGCCGCGCCCAGCAGCTCGGCCAGCTTGGCGTGCAGCGCGTCCGCATCGAGCAGCGCCAGCTCGGCCACGCGCTTCTGCAGGCGCCCGCGGATCTCCACCGCCGCCTTCCGCGTGAACGTGACGGCCACCACGCTCTTGAGCGGCGCCCCGTCCAGCAGCAGGCGCAGCAGGCGGTCCACCAGCACCTTGGTCTTGCCCGAGCCGGCGGCGGCGCGCAGCAGGGCGGAGCGACGCGGATCGGCGCCGGCGGCCTGCACCAGGCCGGCCAGGCGTGAGGCCTCGGCGCGGGCGGCCGCATCGGGCACGGGGTGCCGGTTCATGCCGTGGCCTCCCCGCTGCTGAAACGCTCCTCGCGGCGGCAGGCGTCGGCCACGGCGCAGTGGCGGCAGACCCGGGGGCTGCGGGCGTCGGGCTCGCCGGGAGCCAGGGGGTACGTCTCCGCGCGGAGCAGGCCCAGGGCGAGGTCCAGGATCACGGCGGCGGCGTCCGCGGGCGGCTGTGCGGTGACGGCCTTGTACTCGTCCGGCGCCACCTTCACGTACGACGTCTCCACGGAAGCGCCGCGGGTGTCCAGATCCGTCACCGCGCCCAGGGTCACCGCCAGGGCGTAGAGGGCGAGCTGCAGGTCCTCGCCGGACTCCACGTCCTTCCTGGTGGGCGGCGTGCCGGTCTTGTAATCGATGACCGAGAACCGGCGCGCATCTCCGCGCGCGTCGGCGTCCACGCGGTCCAGACGGCCGCGGATGGTCATGGCCGCCTCGTCGGGCGTGAGCTCGGGACGACGGTCCGGCGGCAGCGCGGCGGCCAGGTCGGCCAACGGCAGCGCGAACTCGCGTTCCACCGCCGATGGGGTCCAGTCCGCCAGGCGCGCGGCCTCCTCCTGCACGATGAGCGGGATGCCGCGCCGGAAGGCCGCCTCCCACAGCTCGCGTTCGGGCAGGCGGCCGGCGCGGGCGGCGAACTCGGCGGCGGCCAGGTCCGCCAGCAGCGCCTCCGCGGCGTCCAACCGGCCCGACCGCAGCAGAGCCGCGCCCTCGGACCCCGGCGCCAGGAACGCGGCCAGGCAGGCGTGCACGATCTCGCCCTGGTCCTTGCGGCCCAACCGCTCGATGACCTCGTCCTCCTCGCGCAGGCCGAACCCTCGCTCCAGCAGCCAGCGGTACGGGCACTCGCGCCAGGTCCGGAGCTGACTGTGGCTCAGGGATGCGGGACGCCGCACCGGCGAGGTGGCCGGCGCGGGGCGGGGCTCGGCCAGGAAGGCGAGCTGGTCCGCATCCAGGGCGTCCAGGTCCGGCATCTCGCGGCGCAGCACGGGGCGCGGACGGTCCGGGGCGTGGACCTCCACGCCGGCCATGACCAGCCGCGTGACCAGGGGCGACGGCAGCACGGGCTGGCCGTCCTGCTCCCGCGGCCAGCTCACGGCCACGCGCGACGCGTTGCCCAGCAGCCGTGCGAAGAGCTCGGCCTGCTGGCCCAGCACGTCGCGCCAATCCGCCAGCCCCACGCGGCCGCGCCAGCGCTCGCCCAGCAGCAGGCCGCGGGGCGCGGCGCCGGGCAGGTGGCGCTCGGTGGCGCCTCCCACCAGCAGCAGGTCGAAGGATTCCAGCCGGGCCTCCAGCAGGCCGGTCACGCGCACGGGCAGGGCGGCGTCGCGGCGGGGCAGCACGGTCTCGCGGCGCAGGAGGCGCGTCAGGTCGGCGGCGTGCTCGGCCAGGGGGCGCGGCGGCAGCAGGGCCGCGCCGGAGCGCAGGTCCGTCAGCACGTCGCGCAGGAGGCGGCGCGCGGCCAGGGTGCGGTCGTCGCCGGTGTCGGGGGCGTCCAGGTCGGCGCGGGGGGCGGCGCGGCGCAGGGACTCGGCCAGGGCGTCCAGGAAGACGTCGGCGGCCGCGGGGCCGCGGCGGGCCAGGTCGCGCAGGGGCGCCAGGGCGCGGGCCACGTCGTCAACCAGCTCGGTCAGGCCGGCGCCGGCGCCCCGGGCCTGGGCGTCCTTCTCCGCGGCGCGGGCGCGCAGGCCCACCAGGTCCGCCGCGTCCACGTGGCCGCGCAGCAGCTCCTGCTCCAGGCGCAGCACGCGTCGGCGCAGGGGGCCCGGCTCACGGCCGAAATCCACCAGCGGTAGGGTCAGCAGCTCCAGCAGCGGCTCGTGGGCGGGGCCGGTCAGGGCGCAGCGCAGAAGCGCGTGCACCAGGCGGGCCTCGGGCTCGCCGTCCAGAGGGCGGCCGCTGGTGTCGTCCACGTCCACGCCGGCGTCGCGCAGGCGGGCGGTCACGCGGCGGGCCAGGCCGCGGTCGTTGGTGGCCACGCCGATGCGCGCGCGCGGATCCCGGCCCAGCGCCATGCCCACGCGGAAGCAGAGCTCGCGGCTCTCGGCCTCGGAGTCGGAGAGCTCCAGCAGCTCGGGCGGGTCCGCCGGCGCGGGGAGCTCCGCCAGACGTTCGCCCAGCAGGCGTACGGGCTCGGGTTCCGACGGCGCCGCGCCGGCCCCGGTCAGCAGGCGCACCACGCGATGGGCGGGGGCGTCGGGCCGTGTGGTGGAGGCGGGCTCGGCCCAGGTGGCGCGCAGGCGGGCCAGGAGCGCGTCGTCGGGGGCGTCCACCGCCGGCAGGATCCAGGCCTCGTCGGCCGCGGCCGCGGCGGCGCGGAGCAGGCGGACCTGGGCGGGCTTGAGGTCCACGAACCCTGCGGCCACCAGCCGCGTGCAGGGGCGGCCGGGCCAGGCGGGCGAGGAGGCGGCCGCTTCGATCAGCGCCAGCGTGCGGTCCACCGCATCGTGGGGCACGCGGCGCCGGTAGAGGCGCCAGGCCTCGGCCACGCGGTCGGCGTCCTCGGCCTGGCGCTCGTCCGCGCCGTCGATCACCGCGTGGGGCGCGCCGGGGTCCACGCCGGCCAGGCGCAGGTCGTCGAAGAGGCGGATCAGGGCGTCGGCGTGGCCGGGGGCGGCGTCGGGATGGTCGCGCAGCCAGGCCACTCCGGGCAGGTCGGCCGCCAGGGCTAGGGCGCGCAGGCGGTCGGGCGTCACCGGTCGGTCCAGATGCGGGAAGCGCGCGGCCAGGTCGCGCAGCAGGGAGCCGGGCGTGTGGATCACGGGCAGGAGCAGGGCCGGCGCGGCGGCGGCATCGGCCAGGGCGTGGGCCAGCGTGGCGCCTGCGCGCGCCGAGGGCAGCAGCACCAGGGTGGCGGGCAGGCGCTCGGGTCCGTCATCCAGGAGCCGGCGCGCCAGGGCGGTTGCGAATCCGCCGCCGGCCGCCAGCGGCTCCACCCGCCAGGCGGTCATTTGCGCCACGCCATGGGGTATCCGCCCTGCACCTCCGACGGGGTGCTGATGACCACGAAGGCGTGGGGGTCGATCTCCTGGATGCGCTGCTTGAGCCGCTGGGCCTCGTGCCGCATCACCACCACCAGCAGCACCGGCCGCGGGGCGCCGGAGTAGCCGCCCGTCCCCTCCAGACGCGTCACGCCGCGGGCCAGGTTGCCCAGGACCGAGGCGGTGATCTCCTCGTGCTTCTCGCTGATGATGAACGCCTGCCGCGTGGCCGAGAGGCCGTGCAGCACCGCGTCCAGGGACTTGGACGTGACCCAGGAGAGGAGCAGCGCGACCATGGCCGGGTCGGCGCCGAAGACCAGACCCGCCAGCAGGAATACCACCACGTTGCCCGCCAGCATGGCCTGGCCGAAGTCCGTGCCCCACGCCTTGTGCGCGAGCTGGGCCACGATGTCCATGCCGCCCGTGGTGCCGCGCCCGCGGAACACCATGGCCAGGCCCACCCCGTTGAGCAGCCCGCCGTACACGATGATCAGCAGCCGGTCCTCCGAGAACACGGGCAGCAGTCCGGCGGCCAGGTCGATGAAGGCGGAGTAGGCGATCACGCCCACCAGCGTCCGCAGGAAGTAGCGCAGCCCTCCCAGGTGCCGCCACGCGAGCCAGAGCAGGGGGATGTTCAGCAGGAAGGCCACCAGGCCCACGCCCGTGCCCAGCCACGAGTGGGCGATCACGGCCAGGCCGGTCAGGCCGCCGGAGACCACGTCGTTGGGAACCATGAGCGCGGCCATGCCCACGGCCATCAGCGCGCAGCCCAGCAGGATGCTGATGTAGTCGCGCACCACGCTGAGGCGGCTGTCCGATGTGCGGATGGGAGTGACCATGGAGGCATGATAGTGCAGACGCCCGGCGATTTGAAGGGCGGGGAGGCGGCGATGAAAAAAACCGCCCCCCGGGATGGCCGGGGGGCGGTCCGTGGTCCCCGCGGGGACCGGAACGTCGGCGCGGAGCCTAGTTCTTCTTCATCACCTTGCGGCGTTCCTGCACGCGCTTGATGACGTCGGTGTTCAGCACCTTGAACTCCACGCGACGGTTCTCCGCGCGGCCCTGCACGGTGCTGTTGTCGGCGATGGGGATGGACTCGCCGTAGCCGATCACCGTGAACTGGTTCGCGTCGATGGACGGGAACTTGGCCACCAGGTAGTCCAGCACGGCCTGGGCGCGGTCCTGCGAGAGCTTCTGGTTGAAGGCCTCGGAGCCCTGGCTGTCGGTGTGGCCGCTCAGCTCCAGACGCAGCTCCGGCCACTGCACCAGGGTGCGGCCGATCTCGTCCAGCTTCACCGTGTCGGCCGTGTTCAGCTCGGCGGAGCCGGAGCGGAAGCGCACGTCCGAGGTGCGGATCATGCCGGTGTCCAGCAGCTGCTCGACGGTCTCGGTGACCTCCAGCGGGCAGCCCTTGTCGTCCACGAAGGTGTCCGGGTCCGTGCCGGGGCACTGGTCCAGACCGTCGTAGACGCCGTCCTTGTCGCTGTCCACGGGGCAGCCGCGGGCGTCCACAACGGCGCCCATGGGGGTGTCGGCGCACATGTCCACGCCGTCCACCACGCCGTCGCCGTCGCTGTCGCTGGAGCAGCCGTAGGCGTCCACCTTGGCGCCCTTGGGCGTGTCGTTGCACTTGTCCAGACCGTCGAAGACGCCGTCGCCGTCGCTGTCGCTGGGGCAGCCGTGGGCGTCCACCTTGGCGCCGGCCGGGGTGCCCTCGCACTGGTCGATGCCGTCGTACACGCCGTCGCCGTCGCTGTCCACGGGGCAGCCGGCCATGTCCACCACGGCGCCGGCCGGGGTGCCGGTGCAGGCGTCGTCCTGGTCGCGCACGCCGTCGCCGTCCGCGTCCTTGCTGCCGCGGCCGAAGTGGAACTGCAGGCCGGCGGTGAGGATCAGGTTGTGGGTCATGTCGCCGTTGTTGGGCAGGCCGGAGGTCAGGTCGCTCATCACGTCACGCAGCTCCAGGCGCAGGTCGCGGCGGCTGACGTTGTCGCCGCCCAGGCGCCACTTGATGCCGCCGCCCACCTCCCAGCCGTTGAGCTTCCAGATGGCGGGGGCCACGCTGCCGCCCTCCACCACCATGCGGCCCCAGCCGCCCAGCAGGTAGGGGTTCACGTTGGAGCGCGGGGCCAGGTCCAGGACCAGGTCCAGGGCCTCGTGGCGGAAGTCCACCGAGGTGCCGTCGGCGGTCACCTGGGAGTCCATCCAGCCCATGGTCCCCTCGATGGACAGGCTGCGGAGCAGATGCACGGCGGCGCGGCCGCCGTAGATCAGGTCGTTCTCCAGGCCGATGTCGTCGGAAAGAATCGTGGTGCCAACGTACGGGGTCAGCGAGAAGACCGGGCGATCGTTCTGGCCCACCTCGGCCACGGCCGCGCCCGCGACCAGCAGCGTCATGAGCATCAACGTCAACACGTTCACCTTGCGATTCATGGTTTCCCTCTCCATGGCGTTGCGGGAGTCCCGGATCCTTGCCGGGACGGTCCCTGAAGTGGTCGAATTCGTTCCCCTCCGGGCATGAGACCATGACCCGGCCAGGAAAGTCACATCATTTTCATCGCGCCCGTCCAGAAATGGTAGTGGGAAATCATCCGGATCGCTTGTTAGATTTCCGGGACCCCGCCGTGACTTCGCGCGGCGGGGACGTGTCCGAAGGAGTTGTGGGGATGCAGACCGACGAACAGCTGGTGGAACGCGCCCGCTCCGCGCGTCAGGGCGATCTGAGGGCCTTCGACGAGCTCGTCCGGCGCCATCAGGCCAAGGTGCGGACCAACTGCCGCTATCTCACGGGATCCGAGGAGGACGCCCTGGACCTCTCCCAGGAGGTCTTCGTGAAGGCGTACTTCAACCTGAAGCGCTTCGAGGGGCGCTCCTCGTTCGGCACCTGGGTGCAGCGGATCAAGGTGAACCACTGCCTGAACCACATCCGCAAGCGGCGGGGCAAGACCTTCGTGGACGTGGAGGACCCGGCCCTGGCCGCCGAGGACGCCCTGCGCGACGGCGCCCGCGCCGACGACGCCACCCGCGCCCGCGAAACCCGCGAGCGCATCGGCGAGGTGCTGGACCGCATGAGCGAGACCCTGCGCGTGCCGCTGCTGCTGCGGGACCTGGACGGACTCTCGTACCAGGAGATCGCCGACCGCCTGGACCTGGGGCTGTCGGCCGTGAAGATGCGCATCGCCCGGGCCCGCGAGGAGTTCCGGGAACTTTACGACCAGGGATGAGGACCGCACCGTGAGCGACCGCGACCGCACCGCAGGCCCCGACGAACCCGCCGACGTTCCCGTGCTGGAGCTGGCCGCCTTCGGCCTGGACCCGGATCCGGAGCTGCCGGGCCGCGTGCAGCGCAGCATCCAGCGCCGCATGTTCGCGGCGGACTCCCTGGAATTCTCCGTGACGGCCATGGTCGCCACGTTCTGGGACTATCTCTGCGCGCTGATGGAGGCCCTCGGCGAGCGGAAGCCGGAGAGGAAGGACTGAGCCATGGAGTCAGGATTCTCGCTGCGCGACGCCGTATCCGACGTGCTGGCCTCCCTGTCGGGGGCCTTCGCGGCCTTCGTGCCCCGGGCGCTGACCGCCCTGGTGGTGCTGCTGGTGGGGCTGATCCTGGCCAAGGTGGCGGCCAAGTCCATCCGCACGGCCTTCGCCCGCTTCCGGATCGACGAGCTGCTCCAGCGCGTGGGCATGACCGACGTGCTGCGCCGCCTGGGCCTGCAGAACGCCCCCGGCGAGGTGCTGGCGCGCCTGGTCTACTACCTGCTGATCCTGCTCTTCGTGCAGAGCGCCGCGGCGGCCGTGGGCCTGGCCCCGGTGGCCGACGCGGTGACGGCCTTCTTCTCCTACCTGCCCAACCTGGTGGCGGCCCTGCTGGTGCTGGTGGCGGGCATGATGGTGGCCCAGTTCGCCGGCGGCGCCGTCACGCGCGCCGCGCGGGACTCGGGCGTGGAGTTCGCCCCCGTGCTGGGGCGCGCCGTCTCCACCCTGGTGCTCTTCGTGGTGGTGGTCATGGCCGTCACGCAGCTGCGCATCGACACGGAGATGATCCGCTCCACGGTGCTGACGGTGCTGGCCGGCATCGCCCTGGCCCTGGCCCTGAGCTTCGGCCTGGGCACCCGCGACATCACCCGCAACCTGGTGGCCGGCTTCTACGCGCGGCGCCTCTTCGAGGTGGGCGAGCCCATCGAGATGGCGGGCCGCAAGGGCGTGCTGGCGGGCGTGACGTCCACGCAGACGCTCCTGGAGGAGGAGGGCCGGATCACCGCCGTGCCCAACTCCGTGTTCCTGGAGGAGGCGGTGCGCCAGTAGAGTCCGCGCCTGAGGGCTCAAGGAATGAGTTGTGCCGCCGAAATTGTTCCTGAAGTCTCCAAAGGCGTCCACCCTCGGGTGGGCGCCTTCTTTAATAGGCGTACTTCAGGGTATGATGACGATTGCGACCAAGCCCGACCGTCGAAACGGATCGCTCATAGTACCGATTCCAGCAATCCGGCAGATCCATCCGCGTCCTGAAGATCCGCTCTCCCAAGACATCGCTCACCTTCCAAAGCCGATCCGTCACCCCCTTCAGCATCCCCGACGACACCGCCGGCCCCTTCTCCCATCGCCTCTTCATCAGATTCCGC
>DAOTGJ010000028.1:0-47284 GCA_035447065.1 Candidatus Krumholzibacteriia bacterium | reverse complement strand
ATCAGGGATTCTTTCAAAGTGGTAGCGGGGACAGGATTTGAACCTGTGACCTTTGGGTTATGAGCCCAACGAGCTACCAGACTGCTCCACCCCGCAACCGTTCCATGGTCCCCCGTTCAGGGGACGGCGAATATAGGAGCGCCCCCCAGGAGTGTCAAGCCGCTCACCGAGAAACTTCTCGGCCGGCCGGATCGGGTGCTTCCTCCACCACCTGCAGCACCTGTTCGCCCGGCGCGTGCATGCCGTGCAGCTCGCGCGCCACCCGTTCCAGGGCCTCCGGATCCGTCTCCAGGGCCTGCAGGTCCGCCGCCAGGGCGTCGTGCTGGGCCTTGAGCTGTTCCACCTCCGCCTCCAGGGCCCGGCGCTCGCTCCGCAGGCGCAGCCAGGCGCCCAGGCTCCGGTCGCCGAAGAACATGCCCAGCAGAACCACGGCTGTCAGCAGCAGGCCCAGCCACAGGGCGCCGCGGCCGGCGCTGGCCAGGGGACGGGCGGGGCGGCTGCGCAGGTAGGCGCCGGCGGGACGGGCGGGGGTGGCGGCCATGCTTCCTCCTTGAAGCGGGGGCCTGGGGGCGCGCCGCGCGCGGCGGCGCGCCCCGTGGGGGTCAGGTCAGGTTGTAGAAGCAGCTCAGCCCGGGGTACACGGCCAGGTCGCCCAGCTCCTCCTCGATGCGGAGCAGCTCGTTGTACTTGGCGATGCGCTCGCTGCGGCACAGCGAACCCGTCTTGATCTGCCCGGCGTTGGTGGCCACGGCCAGGTTGGCGATGGTCACGTCCTCGGTCTCGCCGCTGCGGTGGCTGATCACGTTGGTATAGCTGGCGCGCTTGGCGATCTCGATGGCCTCCAGCGTCTCGGTCAGCGAGCCGATCTGGTTCAGCTTGATCAGGATGCTGTTGGCGCAGCCTTCCTCGATGCCGCGCGTCAGCCGCTCCGGGTTGGTCACGAAGAGGTCGTCGCCCACGATCTGGATCCGGTCGCCCAGCTCCTCGGTCATGGCGCCCCAGCCCTCCCAGTCGTTCTCGTCCAGGCCGTCCTCGATGGAGACGATGGGGTAGGCCTGCACCAGCTCCTTGTACATGGACACCAGGCGCGCGGCCTCCCAGGGCTCGCCGCCCTCGGCGCCCAGCACGTACCTGCCGTCCTGGAAGAACTCGCTGGCGGCGCAGTCCAGGGCCAGGGTCACGTCCTCGCCGGGACGGTAGCCGGCCTTCTCGATGGCCGCCATGATCACGTCCAGGGCCTCGCGGTTGCTGCCCAGGTTGGGGGCGAAGCCGCCCTCGTCGCCCACGCCCGTGGCCAGGCCCTTGGCGTTCAGCACGCCCTTGAGCGAGTGGAAGATCTCCGCGCCGCAGCGCAGGGCCTCGCGGAAGTTCTCCGCGCCGGTGGGCATGATCATGAACTCCTGGATGTCCACGTTGTTGTCGGCGTGGGAGCCGCCGTTCAGGATGTTCATCATGGGCACCGGCAGGGTGCGCGCCGCCACGCCGCCCAGGTACTGGTAGTAGGGCATCCCCAGGGCGTTGGCCGCGGCCCGCGACACCGCCAGCGACACGCCCAGGATGGCGTTGGCGCCCAGCTTGCTCTTGTTGGGGGTGCCGTCCAGCTCGCAGAGGATGCGGTCCACCAGCACCTGGTCGGTGGCGTCCACCTCCAGCAGCTCCGGCTCGATCAGGTCGTGGATGTTGTTCACGGCCTGGAGCACGCCCTTGCCCAGGTACACGTTCTTGTCGCCGTCGCGGAGCTCGATGGCCTCGTGCTCGCCGGTCGAGGCGCCGCTGGGCACCGCCGCGCGCCCCACGTCGCCGCTGTCCAGGAAGACGTCCACCTCCACGGTGGGATTGCCGCGAGAGTCCAGGATCTGCCGGGCCTGGATGGATTCGATGTTCATGAGCTCCTGCCTTGGTCGTGCGTGGTGGGATGCTGGCGTCGCGGGGCGAGTCTAGGCAGCGCGCGTGGGGGTGTCAAGGACCGGCGGGCTGGCCCCGCTGCCGCGGTCCGTGCTATGATTCCCTTTTCCCGGCCCCGCCGCCGCCACACCACGTCCCGCACCGCCTCCGGAGGGGTCATGACCGCCGTCCGCGCCACGCTGCCCGCCCTGCTCCTGCTCGCCCTGGCCCTCGCATCGACCGCCCTCGCGGGCGAGACGCCCCGACGCGACGTCGACGACCTGGAGGACCTGCTCCCGCGCCACGAGACCGCTGCCGAGCGCCTGCGCTGGGATGGCCGCGAGGACCTCATGCCCCGCCGCGCCACCCTGGCGGACCCGCCGCCGGCGGGCCCCGTCCGCAACGTGGCCGAGTGGGAGCCCGCCACCGGCGTGCTCATCCGCTACCCCCTGGGCCTGCCCTACGGCCTGCTGCGGGACCTGGACGACGACGTGACCCTCCACGTGATCGTGTCCTCCACCTACCAGGCCACCGCCCAGTCCAACCTCCAGGCCAACGGCGTGGACATGGCCAAGGTCCAGTTCCTGGTCCGCGCCAACGACTCCATCTGGACCCGCGACTACGGCCCCTGGTTCGTCGTGGACGGCAACGACCAGCTCACGGTGGTGGACCACGTCTACAACCGCCCCTGGCGCCCCAACGACAACCTGATCCCGGTCTATTTCGCCCAGCAGCAGGGCCTGCCCGTGGTCAGCCACGACATGTACCACACCGGCGGCAACTACATGACCGACGGCGCCCACCTGGGCATGTCCACCCAGCTCGTCTACGACGAGGCCCTCTCCGACAACGGCATGACCCCCGCCCAGGTGGACCAGCTCATGGCCGACTACTACGGCCTCGCCGCCTACGAGGTGCTGCCGTACATCGAGTCCGGCGGCATCCACCACATCGACACCTGGGCCAAGTTCCTGGACGAGGAGACGGTGCTGCTCAAGCGCGTGTGGAGCGGCCATCCCACCTACGCCACCCTGGAGCAGCGCGCCGTGCTGCTGGCGTCGCTGATCTCCGCCAACGGCCGCCCCTACGACGTGCGCCGCGTGGACTGCAACGACATCGGCTGGTCCGACCCCGCCGCCTTCACCAACAGCCTCATCCTCAACGACCGCATCTACGTGCCGGTCTTCGGCGACGTCGCCGCCGACAGCGCCGCCCTGCGCGCCTACCGCAGCGCCGCCCCCGGCTACGACGTGCGCGGCTACGCCTACTCCGGCTTCCTCACCGACGACGCCCTGCACTGCCGCGCCAAGGGCGTCTACGACCGCGAGATGCTCCAGGTGCGCCACGTGCCCCTGGCCGGCCCGGTGGAGGATCCGGCGGTGATCGAGGCCCAGGTCCAATCTCTGGGCGGCCACGCCGTCACCGCCGTCACGGTGCACTGGCGCCTGGACGGCGGCGCCTGGGAGCAGACGCCCTTGGCGCACCAGGGCGGCGGGCTCTACCGCGCCCAGATCCCTGCGCCTGCCTCCGATGCGGAGATGGACGTGGACTATTACCTGCTGGCCCAGGACGCCAGCGGCCGCCAGGAGGGTTCGCCCCGGCCCGCTCCGGCGCCCGCGGCCCTGCACGGCTTCACCTTCCTGCCCACGGCCTCGGCGGTGGGGGCGGATGCGCCCGCGGCCCTGGCCGGCGTTCTCGCGCCCAACCCGTTCAACCCCTCCACCACGTACTTCTTCGAGCTGCGCGACCCGGCGCCGGTCCGCCTGGACGTGCTGGACGCCCGCGGCCGCGTGGTGCGCCGCCTGCTGGACGGCGAGGAGCAGGCTGCCGGACGCCACGAGATCCGCTGGGACGGCCGCGACGACGCCGGCCGCGATCTCCCGTCGGGCACGTACCTCTTCGTGATCCGGGCCCTGGGCCTGCGTCACGGCCGCCCGGCGGCGCTGGTGCGCTGATCCGGGCCCATCGCCTGCGCGGTTGACCGTTCCGGCGGGCGGAGCCTATCTTCGCCCGGTCCGCCCGCCGGAGAGCCCCGCGCTCGCGGCCGTCGCCCGAACCCCGGAAGGCCATGTTCGACCGTCACGAGGACCTCAAGCTGATCCGACGCTGCAAGCGCGGGGAGGAGGCGGCCTTCGCCGAGCTCCTGGCGCGCTATCGCAACGCCATCTACGGGCTCTGCTTCCGCATGACCCGCCGCAGCGAGGACGCCCGGGATCTGGCGCAGGAGGTCTTCATCAAGGTCTTCTCTCTGCTGGACCGCTACGACGAGACCTACGCCTTCTCCAGCTGGATCTTCCGCATCGCCACCAACCACTGCATCGATCACCTGCGTCGCAACCGACTCAAGTTCCTGTCCCTGGACGGCTACACGGACGCCGAGGGCGACGAGATCGAGATGCAGATCCCCCACCAGGGGCCCCAGCCGGACCGCGTCCTGATGAACCGCGAGGCCATGGAGCGCCTCGAGGAGGTGGTGGACGATCTGCCGCCCCACTACCGGGCCATCATCCTGCTGCGGCATGACCAGGAGCTGGCCTACGAGGAGATCGCCCAGATCATGGACCTGCCCCTGGGCACGGTGAAGGCCCGCATCCATCGGGCGCGGAACCTGGTCATGAAGATGCTGAAGGAGCGGTCCTACGACGTCTGAAAATAATCGGGATCGGGGTGAAACCCGACCCGTCCGGGTGCGTAACGGGGATCTACGGAGGCGTGGCCCCACCCCGCGCCTCCCGCTGATCGGGGGCGCCGGAGCCGGTTCCGGCGCCGCCGTCGTCGAAAGAACGGCGGGGGAGGGAACCCCGGAGGGAGAGTTTGAGATGAGTGCCCACAAGGAACAGCCGTTGACCTGCGCCGACTGCCGTGCGCATATGCAGGACTACCTGGACGAGACGCTGCCCCGCGTCGAGGCCACGCGGTTCTTCCTGCATGTGCGCGCCTGCGAAGGCTGCGCCGACGAGCTGGAGGAGTTCAAGGCCCTGTACGGGATGCTGGGCTCGCTGCCCGCGGTGGAGGCGCCGGCGGATTTCGACGCCGCCGTCCTCCAGTCCATCCCCTACGAGGCCTACCGGGCCATGGAGCCCATCCGCCGCGAGCGGGTGCCGGTCCTGCTGGAGCCCGAGAGCCTGCCCGCGCCCCTGCGGGCCGGGGCGACGCGCATCGCCGGCCTGGCGGTGGCGGCCGTCGCCCTCGGCCTGACGGCGGCCGGGCGTCTGCCCGGCGGCGCCGGCGCGGCCCTGGCCCTGGCGGGCGCGCTGCCCGAAGGATTGCTGCGGCTGCAGCAGCTGGGACGGAGGATCTATGCCGATGCGGTGCGACAGTCCGAGTCGGGTTGAGCGTCGGTCCGACCGGCGTTCGCGGTCCGCGGCCCTGGTGGCCGCGGGCCTGCTCGCATTGGTCTGCCTGGCGGCGGGCGTGACGGCCCAGGAATCGCCGGCGCCGCCGCCTCCTCTCGCCGACCGCACCGCCCAGGCCTTGGAGGACTCCCTGCGCCAGGAGCTGCGGGCCCGCCAGCAGCGCCTGGACCAGCTCCGCAAGGATCTGACGGGCCGCTCGGACAAGGACATGAACGAGGCCATGGCCGGCCTCGAGCGGATCATCAAGGACATCGAGACCGAGCTGAACGACCTCAACGTCGAGGTCCGCGACAACACCATCTTCTTCTCCAATCCCACCGGCGACCTGCGCATCGCCATCCCGGAGAACCTGGGGGAGCGCTTCAGCGAGAGCATCAACGCCATCACCGCCACCATCCTGGCGGAGATCCCCGACTCCGTGGACTTCCAGCGTGAGATCCGCCGTTTCCAGGAGGCCGGCAAGAGCTGGTCCTGGAACACGGGAGAGGCGTCGCAGGACAGGAAGCCCCGCCGCAAGCGCGTCATCGGCGACGACGTCATCGCCCTGGACGACGACGCCCTCGTGGCCGAGGACGAGCTGGTGCAGGGCGACGTGGTGGTCATCAAGGGCGATGCCACCGTTCTGGGCGAGGTCACCGGCAACGTGGTGGTCCTGGGCGGCGAGCTGACCCTGGGCGAGGACGCGGTGGTGCACGAGAAGGCCGTGGTCGTCTTCGGCGACATGCGGCGCGACGCGGATTCCGAGGTGCGCGGCGGCGTGCGCGTGATCGCCTCCAGCGGCGGCGGCGACGACGTGGCCTCCCTGCTCACCGGCCAGGTGGGCGCCGCGGCCAAGGTGGCCGTGGCGGTCGTCCTCCTGCTGCTGGTGCTGCTGGCCGTCGCCGTCTTCCCCGCCAAGCGCCTGGCCGCGGTGGACCGGGTCCTGCGCACGCGCCCCGGCCCCAGCTTCGCCGTGGGGCTGCTCTGGCTGACCATCGGCCATCTGCTCTTCCTGGTGATCATGGCCGTGCTGGTGGCCACCGTCATCGGCATTCCTCTGGCCCTGCTGCTGGGGCTGGCCTACGTGCTGCTGGGGTTGCTGGCCCTGGGCGTGGCGGCCAGGATCCTGGGCGAGCGCTTCGCCGGCGGCGGCCGCGCGTTCACGGCCCTGTTCATCGGGATCGTGCTGATCTCCGTGCCGGGGCTGCTGGGGGCCGCCCTGGGCGGCGCCGTGGCCGGCTCCTCCGGCCTGGGCAGCCTGCTGGAGCTGCTGGGGCTGATGATCCACGCCACCGCCTACAGCCTGGGCTCGGGCGCCCTGCTCCTGAGCCGTTTCGGCGGCCGCGACTGAGGAAACGTCCCCAAACGGGGGTTTCTCCCCACATGGGATGGGGGGAAATCCCCTTTCCACCTCCAGGAACTCGGGCCCGGACGCGTTGACGTTCCGGGCTCTTTCTTTTCAACTCTTTGTTCGCCAAGATGTTGCGCCTCCGGGCCGGCGGGCTTCCCCGTTGCGCCCAGATCGGGTACGATCCCTGCGGTAGGGGAAGATAGGAATGGGTTCGATGCCTCTGAGGGGGGGACAGCGAACCGAAAGGGATCAGGATGGAGCAGCGTTCCTCGAAGCACCGCCAGCGGAGCCTCCAGATGGCCGGCACGATCGTGTTCGCCACGCTG
Source organism: Candidatus Krumholzibacteriia bacterium (assembly GCA_035447065.1). Taxonomy (GTDB): domain Bacteria; phylum Krumholzibacteriota; class Krumholzibacteriia; order LZORAL124-64-63; family LZORAL124-64-63; genus CALEMW01. Next base: position 40,388 of record DAOTGJ010000028.1, on the reverse strand, counting down.
CTGTTCGCGTCCCTGTCCCACGCCGCCCAGACCCACGCCCTGGCCAACGGCCTCACCGTCACCATCCACGGCGCCAAGGAGCTCCTGGCCCGCTGCGAGTCGGCCGACGGCGCCGTGACCCTGAACCACCCCGGACTGGGCGACCTGGAGCTGCTGAGCGGTCCCGCGGACGTGCGCCTGCCCCGCGCCGACGTGGACGCCTTCTTCCCGCTGGACGCCGCCGTGGTGCTGGACGCCCTGGCCCAGGTGGACGCGGCCGTGGCCGACGTGGACGTGGAGGTCCTGCTGCTGCCCGCCCCCCCGGCCGAGATCCTGGGCAGCTTCTCCGTGCGCAACCTGATCGTGCTGTCGCCGGGCTTCGGCCCCGTGGCGCCCTCCACCGTGCACTGGCTGACGGTGCACGAGCTGGGCCACGTGCTGACCTGGGCCTGCTTCGACCGCGCCCCGGCCGCCTGGGACGGCTACCGCGGCCTGCGCGGCCTGGACGCCGAGATCAACGGACCCGCCGCGACCCACGACGATCGCGAGCGCGAGATCCTGGCCGAGGACCTGCGCTTCCTGTACGGCGGCGAGCTGGCCACCCGCGGCGGCGCCATCGAGAACCACGATCTGCAGACCCCGGACCACGTGGACGGCCTGGCCGCCTATCTGGACGGCGTGCTGGCCGACGGCGTCACCACGGCCCGCGTGCTCAGCGCCGCCGCCTGGCCCAACCCCTGCAACCCCCGCACCACCGTGGAGCTGCGCCTGCCCGCCGGCGCCGAGGCCCGCGACGCCGGCGCGGCCGCGCTGGAGATCCTGGACGCGCGCGGCCGCCGGGTGCGCCTGATCCGCGGCGGCAGCCTGGTCAACGGCAGCCTGCAGGTGGCCTGGGACGGCACCGGCGACGACGGCGCCGCCGCCGCCACCGGTCGCTACTTCTACCGGATCGGCTGGGCCGGGCTGCAGGCCCGCGGCGCCCTGACGCTGATCCGCTGATCCATCGAGAGTTTTCGCCAGGGGACGACGGCGGCGAAAGGAGGGCACCCGGCGGGGTGCCCTCCGCTCTTTCATGCCGTTGAGGGTGAGGGGATCAGCGGGCCAGCAGCACGCGTCCGGAGGCCGCCGCGCGTCCGTCCAGGACCAGCCGGTAGAGGTACGCGCCGGAGGGCAGGTCGCGCCCCTCGGCGTCGCGTCCATCCCAGGCCAGCGATCGACGGCCGCCTTCCAGCGCCTGCTCGGCCGATGTCCAAAGGCGGCGGCCCCGCAGGTCATGGATCTCGATGCGGGCGCGGGCCGGTCCGCCCAGGGCGAAGCGGAATTCCGTGCGCGGGTTGAACGGATTCGGCGCGGCGAGGACCTCCACCGGCGGCGGCGGCGCCGAGGCCGCCGAGGCCGCGAAGCCCTCCACGATCTGGTCCACGCTGATCCAGCCCATGGCGCCGTTGGCCGCGTCCACGATGCGGATGGCTGCCGTGCGACCCTGGTAGGCGCCCACGTCCCACTGGCGGGGCGTCATCAGGGCCGTGCCGCCGCCGGTGGAGGAGGCCAGGATCAGGCCGCTGTCCACGTCCACGAGGGCCACGTAGCAGGAACCAGGATAGTCGCCGCCGCCCACCAGCAGGTCGATCACGTCGCCCTGGATGGGGAAGGGCCGGCCCTCCATCACGCCCAGGGCGAAATCGCCCAGCATGGCGCCCGGCGCGCCCACGCCGGACTGGGGCCCGCGATAATACTCGCGGCTGCTGTACCAGAAGTTGCCCGTGTGGCCCTCGGACGGCGAGCCGCGCTCCACGGGGTTGTCGCCGTAGACCGGGTTGCCCAGCGTGGCGGTGCCGCTGAAGCTGACCCAATCGCGGTTCAGGGGGTTGGGCTTGACGATGACCGGCGCGTCCGGAGCGTTCCAGCCCAGGGTGTCGAAGCGGAGCACGAAGGAGAAGTGGCCGTCGTACGCGTGCTGGTAGGTGACGTAGCGGCCGATCACGTACCGGTCCGAGCCCACGGGGATGAGCTCCGGGGCGCTGGCGTCCTCCAGGATGGTGCGCTCGGCCATGGTCCAGTCGCCGAACTCCGACGCCGCCACGTGGCTCACGCCGCTGTTGGCGTACTCGGTGAAGAAGAGGTGGTGCACGCCGTCGCGCTGGAGGTAATGGCAGCTCTCCAGGTCGTGCCAGTTGCCGGTGCCGTCGTGGACGAAGACGGGGCCGGCGTCGGTCCAGGTCACCAGGTCCGGGCTGGTGGCGCGGACCACCGCGCCGACGGGGTTGCCCGGGTAGCCGTTCACGCGCAGGCGCACGGTGTTGAGCATGGACCACTGGCCGTCCTCCCGGTAGAGGAAGGGGTCGCGGCAGGAGCTCCAAGGCTCGTCCGGGTTCCAGGTGTAGGCCAGGGTGTCCGGTTCGAAGACCGGGTTGGCGGGCTCCTGGGTCCAGCTGGAGAGGTCCGGGGAGTAGGCGATGCAGGCCCGCTGCACGAGCTGGGAGTCCACGGCGGTGTAGGCCATGACCCAGCGGTCGTTGAGGCTGTCGCGCACCACGTGGGGCGCCCACATGCCCATGGCCTGGTAGGGGTGCTCCTCCCAGGTGAGGGCGGGATCGAGCAGGGTCCAATGCGCCAGGTCCGGGCTCACGGCGTGCTCGATACGGCGGATGGGATAGCTGTTGGAGGCGCCTTCCGGACGCGTGTGGTAGTAGAGGTGGTAGAGGCTGTCGTCCTCCACCACGCAGAAGTCCCAGACCTCCCAGCCGGGATGCACGTAGAAGGTCTGTTCGAAGTCCAGGCGGTACAGGTCCGAGGCGGGCGCGGCGCCCAAGAGCGCGGCGGCGCCGAGCAGGAGGATGAGTCCGAGGGACAGGAAGGTGCGCATGGGCCTGGGCTCCGGGTCCTGAAGCGGGTGGTGGCGCGTTGTCCGGCCGGGATGTGCGGTCGGTTCCATGATACCATAGCGGCCCCGCCGCCGCAGCGACGGCGTTCGGGCTTGTCGAGGGGCGGGCGCGATGGCATCCTGCGGCGGTCGTCCCCGCACCGTTTCTCCACCGAGGTCCCCATGTCCCGACGTCTGCCCGCCCTTGGCGCCCTGATCCTCGTGCTGCTCGGCGGCGCCGCCCACGTCCTGCTCTACCGGGGCTGGCTGGTGGACGACGCCTGGATCTCCTGGCGCTACGCCCGGAACCTGGCCGCGGGCCACGGCCCCGTCTACAACGTGGGCGAGATGGTGGAGGGGTACTCCAACCCCCTCTGGGTGCTGCTGGGGAGCGGAGCGATCCGGCTGGGATCGCCGCCCGAGCAGGCGACGTTCTGGATCGCCGCCGCCGCCGCCCTCGGCGCCATGCTGCTGGCGGCGGGCCAGGTGCGGCGCGCCCGGCCGCAGTCCGAATGGGCCCCCGTGCTGGCGGCGGGAGCCCTGGCCGTGGCCGCGGCCTGGGCCCGCCATGCGGGCAACGGTCTGGAGACGACGCTCTTCGCCACGCTGGTGCTGGTTCTGGCGTCGCTGGTCTCGGCGCCCGTCTCGGGGGCGGCGCGCGCTACGGCGATGGTGACGGTCGCCCTTGCGGTGGCCTGGCTGCGACCCGAGGGCGTGGCCTACGTGGGCGCCGCGGCCGCAGCGCAGCTCTGGGGGGGCGGACGCGGCGATGGCGCCCGACGCGGCCGGGCGCTGGTCCCATGGCTCGTCGTGGGGCTGGCTCTGGCGGCGTCGCTGGCCTTTCGGTGGCGTCTCTACGGTTCGCTGGTGCCCAACACCTACTACGCCAAGATGACCGGCACCGGCGGCGGTCTGGTGGACGGCGTGCAGTACGTGGCCGATTTCGCTCGGGAGGGATGCGGTCTGCTGCTGCCGGCGCTGGCGGCGGTGCCGCTGGTGCTGGGAACCCTGGGGCGCACCGGCGCGGTGATGCTGGGGGCGGTGCTGCTGGCCGCTGGCTTCGCGGTGGGCGCGGGCGGCGACTGGATGCTGCACTACCGCTTCCTGGCGCCGGCCCTGCCGCCGCTGGCCGTGCTGGCGGGCCTGGGCGCGGCGGATCTGGCGGTCCTGGCGCGGCGCGCCGGTCGGACGACGGCGTTGGCCGGTGCCCTGACGACGCTGCTCCTGATCGCGGCCCTGGGCCTTGCCAACGCCGAGCTGGCGCTCTGGCGACGGACGGCGCCGGCCCGGGCGGCCGGTCAGGAGCGGGTCATGGTCTATCACGAGGCGGGGCGCTGGCTCGCGGAGCACACGCCTCCGGGCGCGCTGGTGGCCGCCAGCGACATCGGGGCGGTGGGCGAAACGTCCGCCCGCCCCATCCTGGATATGTTCGGGCTGGTGGACGCCCACGTGGCGCGACGCCCGGGAAAGCAGCACCACAAGGCCGATCCCGAGTACGTGCTGGAGCGACGCCCGACGGCGGTGGTGCTCATCCGGGACGCCGCCGCGCCGGGCCGCTACGCCAGGATCCCTGACATGGCCCTGTGGCGCCGCGAGGAGTTCCAGAGGGGCTTCGCGCTCGCGGCGGAATTCCCCCTGCCGGCCGACGGCGAGGTGGTGGAGGTCTACCTCCGACGCGACGACGCCGACCGTCCCCGCTGAGGACGGCCGGCGCGCCGGTTGCGGTCGGATCTCAGCGGTAGAGCGACTTGATTCCGCTGAGGCTCATGGTCTCGGCGGCCACGAAGGAGTCCAAGGTCACCCCGGTCTCCAGCGAGCCGGACCCGGGCAGCTCCAGGGAGAGGATCTCCTGCTGATAGCCGGGAGCGGACACGACGACCTGGTAGGTCGCGCCGGGCATCAGGCGGTCCATGAGGATCGTGCCGTTCTCGCGCAGTCCGAAGACGCCCAGGTCGTCGCCGTCGCGGGTCACCGCGGCGGTGGCGGCGGGCGGGACGGCGGGCCCGTCGTTGAACGTCACCGTCAGCAGGATGGAACCCTCCGCTCCGGTGATGGTGTACGTGCGGGCGGCGTCGTCCAGGCGGAAGACGGCGTAGCCGTTGGGGATCTCGGCCACGGCCTGGCTCGGGTCCTCGTCCAGGAGCAGGTGCCCGGGGTTGAGGGGGTCGGCGCCGTACTTCGGATCCAGGGTGCCGTCGGGCCAGAACTGGAAGTAGTAGACGGCGGCCGTGGGCACCGGCGCGACGGCCTCCCAGAGGTTGTCCGCCACCAAGGTCATGGGGACGGCCGCGCAGTCGAACGAACCCGCGTTCCAGACCAGCTCCATGGCGTCATGGTTGCCCTGGAAGGCGAAGGCCGAAGCCGCGGACAGGATGAGCAGCAGCGCGCACAGCGCGGTCGGGATGGATCGATCGCCACGGAACATGATGGAACGTCCCCTCCTGATAGCGTGGGTGCCACGGGTCGAACCGGGGCAACGGGTCGAAGCTGAGTCTCGGGCCGAATCTGAGCAATGATCATATCATTTGATCCGTTAATAGTGCAAGCGGTCTTTCGTGAGCTCGAATCTGCAACCGACGGGGGAGGGGGCCATGTCGAAATTCCTGCTGGGCTGGAGCCTGGGTCTTCTTCTGCTCGCAGGTGCGGCGAGCGCCGGGGATCGGGAGCGGACGGCCGCGCTGGCGGCCGAAGCGGCCCGCGAGGTGGCCGTGGCCGACTCCCTGGCCACCGTGGGGCAGGATGCGCGGCTGATCGCGCGGGCCCAGGGGTGGCTGGACGCCCATCCCGACGCTCCGGACCTGACTTGGCCCCTGCGCCAGAGGCTCGGGCTGGCCCTGCATCGATCGGGCCGGAACGAGGATGCGATCATGGAGCTGGAACGGACCGTCCTCTGGGCGCCGGGCCGGCCCGAGAACCATCGGAACCTCGCGTTGGCGCTGCTGGCCGCGGGCAAGCGTGGACGCGCCTTCGGGGAGTACCGGGAGGCCATGGACCTGGCGCCCGGCGACGACGAGATCCGCGCGGAGTACGCGCACGTGCTCCTGGACTTCGGACAGACGGACCAGGCCGCCGCCGTCCTCGCGGGGCGACGGGGCGGAGCGGATCCGTCTCCGGCCCTGGACAGGGCGGAAGCCCGCCTCCATCTGCAGCGGAACGCTCCCGCCGCGGCCCGTGCGGCGCTGGAACGGCTCCATGCGGCGGATCCGGAGGATTCCGCCGTCGCGGAGCAGCTCGCGCTGGCCCGTCTGCGCGACGAGGACCCCGAAGGGGCCCGGCTCCTGCTGGTGGCGCGCTGGCCGGGGAACCTGGGCGAAACCGGCCGACGGGTGGTCCTGGAGGCGGATCGACGGCTGGGCGATGCGGTCCGCGCCCGCGGGATCGCCCTCGCGCTGGGAGACGACGCGGCACCGGGCGATCCGGACCTCCTGGCCCTGGCCTCGCTCATCTGCTACGAGCAGGGGGAGGCGGGGGCGGGCCTCGCGCTCATCGACCGGGCCATCCTCCTGCGGCCGGATTCGGCGTCGTACCGGAACAACCGCGTGGCGCTGCTGCTGAAGCTGGACCGCCGGGAGGAGGCCGACGCGGAGTGGGTCCGGGTCCTGGAGCTGGATCCGACCTTGGCGGACAATCGGAGGGAAGAAACACGGAGCCCTTAAAAATTTCCATATTGTACGCATGATTGATCTCTGATATGATTTCTCCCGTCATATCGCGGACCGCATCACGCGGACCGGGAACTGGACCTCCGCAACGCGGAGCAGGGGGAAGGAACACGCACCCATGAACTCTCGATACGGCAATCTGCTGCTGTGGGGCCTCGCCTTGAGCCTCCTCGCGCCGACCCTGGCCTTCGGCGCCACCGTCTGCGCGCCTCTGTCGCCTGTGAGCGACAACGTTCTCACCTACGGGACCGACTACCGGCCCCGCCTGGACTTCCAGGCCCCCGACGTGGTGCAGCCCGCCGGGCTGGCGCTCACGGAGGAGGTGGCGTTCCCGCTGCATGCCTGGAACCTGCTGGACGGCCTGCGCGGCGCCGCGTTCCGCATCGTCTCCAACGCCCAGGACCTGCAGTTCCTGGCCGCCTCGGAATTCTCGGCCGTGGTCACGCCCCTCGCCGTGACCGAAGACGGGCTGGCCGTTCTGGACGTCATGCTCACCGGGATGAACGAGTGCGGCCCCGTGATCCTGGGCGAGGCTCTCGCTTCCGGCACGCCCGACAGCGGCAGCATCTTCGTGGTGCTGGACGGCTACGACGGCGTGGGCCTGCCGCACATCCAGGACGCCGCCGGCGCCGACCGGCCCGCGGTGGCCCCGTTCCACGGCGCCTTCGCCGGCGCCTTCGACCCCTACCACGGCCAGCCGCCCCTTTGCGAGGAGCCGCTGCCCCCGGTGACCGACCTCACGGCCGTGCAGAGCGGCGGCCTGGTCATCGAGCTGGGCTGGACCGCCGGCAACGGCGACGCCACCATGATCCGCTACCGCATGGACGGGCACGCGCCCACCTCCATCCACGACGGCGATCTGCTGGCCGTTTTCCCGGCCTTCGCGGGCCAGTGGCAGACGCTGATCCACACCAACCCGGACGTGCCGCAGTACTGGTACACCGCGTTCAACGTGCGCCTGGACGGCGAGACCGTGGATCTGGGCAGCGGCCTGGAATGCGGGTCCTTCACGTCGGCGACGGTGGACGAGAGCGTCTCCAACGAGGACGCGAGCTGGAGCGCCCTGAAGCGCAGCTACCGCTGAGCCGCACGGTCCCGTCGGACGCCGCCGCGCCCCCCTGGGCGGCGGCGTCCGTGCGTTCGGGACTCACGTGTTGATTTCCGGGGGGCCATCCCCTTATTTTGGAGTGAGATCGAAGCGTTCCCCCACACCGTCATCCGGCCCGGTCCTGGGATCGGGAGGGACGGGGCGCCCGTCGCGCTCCCCGGAGGTCAGATACCGATGAAGCGTTTGGACAACCGGCTTCCGCTGCTGCTCGCCGTCGGCGCGGTCTCCCTGCTCCTCGCGGTGGGTTGCACCACCCGGCCGGAGCCCACCGAGACCCTGGTCATGAACGGCAACCACAGCGCGGCCGACGTGGTCATGGTCACGGCGGACACGTCCTCCGACGGATACCAGTACCTGGACGCCGAGCTGTCCCCCGACGGCTCACGCGCGGTCTTCACCACGGACTGGCCGTCCATCATGCCTTCCGGCCGCCTGCCCGACCCCCTGCCCGTGGTGAGGCAGATCGCCATCACGCCCAACACCGCGCGCACGGCTCCGCTGCTCAGCCTGGCCGACGGCGGCGCGGAGCTGGTCCGACTGCGCCCGGTGCGCTACCGCATCGGCAGCACCGAGAGCGTGTACAACGGCCACGAGGAGTACCAGAAGGGCGACCCCACCTGGATCGACGACGACCACATCCTGTTCTGGATGGACCTGCCGCGCGGCGCCCGCTTCTTCAGCGTGACGGTGCCCAACGGCTTCTCCAGCGACGACCAGCTGCCCATGACCTCCCTCTACCGCGAGCCCACGGACAATGACGTGTTCACGGACATCCCCAACTGGGAGCACCTGTCGCCGTCCATCTCCCCGGACGGGAACTGGGTGGCCTTCAGCCGCTTCGGCTACGTGGACAGCGACTCGCTGGCCACCGCCACGCAGCAGAGCCTCTGGGTGTTCCGCATGCCGCAGGGCGACGGCCCCAGCGAGCTCGCGTTCCAGCTGACCGCGGAGGCGGCCCAGGTGGACGCGCCCACCTGGTCTCCGGACGGCCGCACCATCGCCTTCCACGCCACCCCGGATCTGATCGGAGCCAACGATCCCTTCTTCACGAAGGAGATCTTCACGGTGGACTTCGACACCACCGGCCTGGCGGCCGACGGCGCCGTGACGCTCAACCGCAACATCCAGCGGCTGACCTACTCCGAACCCCAGGAGGGCAGCCCCATCCGCATCCGCAACATCAACCCGGCCTTCTCGCCGGACGGCCTGCGGATCGCCTTCATCTCCGACCGGCGGGCGCCCACGCTGACCTATTCGGATCAGAACGTCTGGTGGATCCCCTCCGACGGCAGCCTGGATCCGCAGCTCCTGTTCTTCACGCGCAGCACCGAGTCGAACGTGCAGTTCACCGGCGGGGCGGGCAACGAGGTGCTGGTCTGCAGCTCCTTCGGCTTCCCCACGGAGCTGCTCGGCGAGCTGGAGGCCCAGGCCTACCAGGAGTACCTGGTGGAGGACGTGAACCAGAACGGCGTGCCGGACAACACGGAGCTCCAGGCGGCGGCCAAGGCCGCGGCCGACCGCGAGGAGCTGGAGTTCTTCGAGAACGTCATGTCGCACCTCTACCTGATCTCCAACTGGTAGGCGTGGGCGCGGAGGCCGGAGCCCGCGAGGCCCTCGTGCGCGCCGGCCGTCGCCTGGCCGACCGGGATCTCATCGTCGCCGCCGAAGGCAACCTCTCGGTCCGCCTCGGCGGCGATCTCTTTCTGACCACCCCCGCCGGACGTGAGAAGGGTTCCCTGGGCCTCGGCGACCTGGTGGTGGTGGACCTGGAGGGGAATCCGCGCGGCGGCCGGCTGCGGCCGTCCAGCGAGTGGCGCCTGCACCGTGAGATCTACAGGCGGCGGCCCGACGTGGGGGCCGTGTGCCATGCCCACCCGCCCCACGCCCTGGCCTTCGCCTGTGCGCGACGTCCCCTGCCGGCGCTGATGCCCGAGGCCGTGATGGTGCTGGAGGGGGAGGTGCCCGTGGCGCCGTACGCCGCGCCGGGCACCGACGCCGTGGCGGAATCGGTCCGGGAGCTCATCGCCCGCCGGCCCTGCCTCCTGCTGGCCAACCACGGCGCCGTGACCACCGGCCGCGACATGGAGCAGGCCCTGCACCGCATGGAGACCCTGGAGCGCGTGGCCCAGACGGCGCTGCTGGCCGACCGCCTGGGCGGCGGCGTGGTGCTGACGGCGGCGGAGGTGCGCGAGCTGCGCGGGTGAGGAATCTCGACGGAACCCGGATGAAGGACATGAAGAAGGGGGAGGGCCGCGGCCCTCCCCCTCGTCGTTCCGGCGACGGGGCCGCTAGAACTCCAGGCTGGCTCCCAGCCAGGTGAAGAAGATGGCGTCGCCGGGGGCCTCGTAGGCGTGGGGGAACTCCACGGCCTCGGACTTCTCGGAGCCGCCCGTGGGCTCGTCGAAGAAGAAGGCGCCCAGGCCCCAGTGCAGGGCCACGTCCTCCTCCAGGGCGTAGTCCATGGTGATGTCCAGCTCCTTGCCGATGCCGTCGTCGGCGCCGTCGGCCACCTGCTCCTTGGCGAAGGTGAAGAAGTCGGCGCTCACGTCCAGGCTGGCCACGGGGGAGAAGCCGCCGGCGAAGCGCAGGGCCTTCACGTCGGACCAGGGGACCAGGTTCATGATGCCCAGGTAGTCGCGGCTGGAGCCGGCCAGGGAGCCGAAGGCGTCCAGCTCGGCGGTGCCGGCGTCCTCGCCGCTGGCGAAGTCGTACTCCACGCCCAGGTAGGGGGCGGTGGGGTGGTCGAAGTCGTAGAAGAGGCCGGCGTACCAGCCCAGGGCGCTGGTGTCGGTCTCGGTGCCCAGGCCGTAGGAGGTGCCGCTCTGCACGGCGGCCTCGGCGTAGAAGTGGATGCCCTCGGCCATGTAGTCCACCAGGGCGCCGAAGGTGAACAGCTTGTCGTTGCTGATGTCCTCGGGCGCGGCGAAGTTCTCGGTGGTCAGCAGCAGGGCGTAGGGCTCGAACCAGAAGTCGTCGCCGGCGTCGTAGTGCAGATAGAGGCCGCCCAGGTCCGTGTCGCCCGTCATGGTGGCGTACTTGGCGCCGTAGGTCTCCGCCATCTTGAAGTTGAAGAAGTCCAGCCAGCCGCCGTCGAAGCCGTAGCGGGCGTGGTAGCCCTCGAAGACGGCGCGCTCCTCGGGGTTCAGCGCCCAGCTGTTCTTGCCCACCATGCGCTCGCGGCCGTAGGCCACGGGCAGGCGGCCGAAGGTCACGTCGAAGTCCTGGAACAGGAAGTCGTGCAGGGTGAAGGTGGCCTGGTAGATCTCCTTGGTGTCGCTGGCGGGGTCACCCAGGACGCGGTAGTTCTCCAGGATGATGCGGTAGCTGGCGTCGCCGTGGGTGGTGCCGTTGAAGTCCAGGGCGGCCAGGAGCTCGCTGTAGCCCAGGGCGTCGTCCACGTCGCTGTTCTGGTCCGCGTTCTTCACGCCGTTCCAGCGGTAGGCCATCTCGCCGTACACGCCTTCGTAGGCCCGGGCGACGGTCACCATGCCCGTTCCGATCATCAGCGCCAGGGCGCAGGTCAGCAGCAGCACTCGCTTGGACATGTCCTCATCCTCCGTGATGGGAGGAGCCGCCGGCGGGGGACGTCCTGTCCTCGCGCGCCGCCTCCTCGTACAGGTCGCTCAGCCGGTCCACGATGGCCCGCCAGCTGAAGCGGTCTTCCATGATGCGGCGGGCGCGGGCGGCCCGCTCTCGGCAGCCTTCCTCGTCGGCCAGGGCGTCGCGCACGGCGGCGGCGAACTGCGCGTCCGCCGGCACGATGACGGCGGCCCGGTCGTCGGGGGTCACGATCCCTTCGGCGCCCACGGGCGTGGTGACCACGGGGATTCCGTGGGCCATGGCCTCCAGGATCTTGATCTTGATGCCGCCGCCCTCGGGCAGGGGGGCCACGAACAGGCGGCAGTCGCGGTAGAACGTCGTCAGCGAGTCCACGAAGCCGTGGGCGCGCACGCCGGGGGGGAGCGTTCCGCGGCGGGCCAGGAACGCGTCGGATCCGCGGCCCACCACGTCGAGCTCCGCGTCCGGACACCATTGGGCGAGCGCGGGCCACACGCTGTCAACCAGAAACTCCGCTGCGGTCCGGTTGGGGCCGTGGTCGAAGCTGCCCACGAAGAGGCAGCGCGGCGGCGCGATGGGCGCGCGCTCGGGACGGATCGCATCGGTGTCCATGCCCAGCGGCACGGTGACGCAGGCGCGGCCGCCGTCGGCCTCCAGGCGCGCGCGGTCGTCGTCGGTGACGCAGAGGGAGCGGTCCACCCAACGGGTGGCGTCGCGCTGGAGCCGGCGCCAGGCGGCGGCCTGGTGGCGCAGGGCGGCGGCGCGCAGGGGGTTGCCCTCGCGGGCGGCGCGGCGCTCCCGGGGCACCGAGCCCAGCTCGTGGGTGCTGGCCAGCAGGGCCGGCGCGGGCAGGCCGCGGCGGCGCCGGGCCTCGCGCCAGGCATAGAGCTCGCGCGTGAGCAGCGCCGACTGCAGGTACTCCACCTGGATCGCCTGCGGCGCGAAGTCGGCCGCGAGCGCCAGGAGGCGGCGCACCAGGTCCGGGCGGTGATACTTCTCCACGTAGTAGGGGTAGGGCCCGCTGAGGCTGCGGATCAGGGCGGCGGCGCGCGATGCCGCCAGCCGCAGCCGGGCCGCGCCCGCGGCGCCGGCGTCCAGGAAGGGGAGGGGTTCGATGCGGCAGCCCAGCTCCCCGGCGGTGGCGTCCACCAGCTCCCGTTCGCCGGGGCGCACCAGGGCGGCCACCATCAGCTCATGACGCCGGGCGAGGTGCCGGACCATCTCCCGCACGGCGGTGCCGCCGCCGTGGCCGACGCGGGCGTGGGGAAGGTAGGGTGTGACCAGAAGGACCCGCATGGATGGGGTCAGTAGAGGACGTAGCCCTTGCTGTCGGCCACGTTCTTCTTGGCCTTCTCCAGCTCGATGTCGAACTCCGGCGTGCCGTCCACCAGGTTGGGCTTGTGGCGGTGGACCCACACGGCGGCCTCCTCGTCGATCTGATCCTCCAGCATGAGCTGCTCCAGCAGCTTGGTCTCCACCAGGTGCTGGAAGCGGCCCTCGTCGATCTCCAGGTCCACGTGCTCCTCGTCCAGGAGCGTCTCGCAGATCTCCCGCGCCAGCTTGGCGACGCGTTCCTCCGACAGGCGCATGGCGTCTCCTTCCTAGAGCAGGAACCCGCGTTTCTTGGCGATCTCGCGCTTCATCTTGGTGCGCAGCGCACCAACGTCCATCTCCATGGAGCGCACCTGGTTGCGGTACTGCTCCAGCAGCTCCTCCACTTCCTCGTCGATCTCGTCCTCGGTCTTGATGTCGTCGTAGATGGTGTCCGCGACGACGCGGTAGACCAGGTCGCTGTTGGTCTGGATGTGGATCTGCGGGTCGGACTCGATCATGGCGAGGACCTTCTCCGCGAGGTACTCGATCTTGTTCGGCGAAAGCCTCACGGGGGCCTCCCGGGCCGAGGGTGCGTGGCGGCGGATCCGGGCCATGAAACGGGTTTTCCCGACCCTTGGCAAGGGGAATGTCTGCGGTTAAGCTGGTCCGTCGCGTGCCTTGCGGCTTCGGAACCGAGCCGCGGCGACGTCGTAGAAGGCCCCCCGGACGGCCAGGGGACGGCGGTCCGTGGACCCCAGCTCAAGGAGAGCGGTTTGGAGCAGACGAGACTGGATCAGGACCAGGCGGCCGTCACGGCGCGCCGCCTGGAGGACGCGCTGGCGGAGGCCGGCAAGGTGGTGGTGGGCCAGCGCGGCATGCTGGAGGGCCTGATGCTGGGGCTGCTCACCGGCGGCCACGTGCTGCTGGAGGGCGTGCCCGGCCTGGCCAAGACCCTGGCCGTGCGCACCCTGGCGGGCGTGGTGGACGCCGGCTTCCAGCGCATCCAGTTCACGCCGGACCTGCTGCCGGCGGACATCGTGGGCACCACCATCTACCGCCACGAGACCGGCGAGTTCACGGTGAAGAAGGGGCCGGTGTTCACCAACATCGTGCTGGCCGACGAGATCAACCGCGCGCCGGCCAAGGTGCAGAGCGCCCTGCTGGAGGCCATGCAGGAGCGGCAGGTGACCATCGGCGAGACCACGTGGCCCCTGGCGGATCCCTTCCTGGTGCTGGCCACGCAGAACCCCATCGAGCAGGAAGGGACCTATCCGCTGCCCGAGGCGCAGGTGGACCGCTTCCTGCTGAAGCTGCGCGTGGGCTATCCCACCCGCGACGAGGAGCGCGCCATCATGGAGCGTTGGGCCGGTCGCGAGGCGCCCGCGGTGCGGCCGGTGCTGACCGCCGCGGATGTGGTGGGCCTGCGCTCCCAGGTGAACGCGGTGTTCCTGGACGACCGCATCAAGGAGTACGTGCTGGACCTGGTGCTGGCCACCCGGGATCCCGAGGCCGCGGGGCTGTCCGTGGGGCCGCTCATCGCCTTCGGCGCCTCGCCGCGCGCCACGCTCTCGCTGGCGCAGACGGCGCGGGCGCGGGCCCTCCTGCAGGGCCGCTCCTTCGTGGTGCCGGAGGATGTGAAGGCCGTGGCCCACCCCGTGCTGCGCCACCGCGTGCTGGTGACCTACGAGGCCGAGGCGGAGCGCAAGACCAGCGACGACATCATCGATCTGATCCTGGACCATGTGGACGTTCCTTAAGCGACGCCTGCCCGAGCCGCCTCCGCCTCCCGGCGCGCGCGACGTGCCGCCGGAGGTGCTGGACGCCGTGCGCCGCATCGAGATCCGCGCGCGGCGGCTGGTGAACGAGTCCCTCTCGGGCGAGTACCACTCCGTGTTCAAGGGCACGGGCGTGGAGTTCCGCGAGGTGCGCGAGTACGTGCCGGGCGACGACGTGCGCGCCATCGACTGGAACGTGACCGCGCGGTCGGACCGCGCCCACGTGAAGCTCTTCGAGGAGGAGCGCGAGCTCACGGTGGTGCTGGCCGCCGACGTGAGCCGCAGCGGCGACTTCGGCAGCGGCGAGGCCAGCCGGCGGGAGATCGTGGCGGAGATCTGCGGCGTGCTGGCCCTGGCCGCGGAGGCCAACAAGGACAAGGTGGGCCTGCTGCTCTTCTCGGACCGCGTGGAGCTCTACGTGCCGCCGGTGCGCGGACGCGGCCACGTGCTGCGCCTGATCCGCGAGCTGCTGGCCTGGCGCGCCCAGGGCCGCGGCACGGACCTCAACCTGCCGCTGACCACGCTGGTGTCGCTGCTCAAGCGCCGCGCCACCGTCTTCCTGGTGTCCGACTTCTGGGGCGAGCTGGACGACCGCCCCCTGCGCGCCGCCGCCCGCCGCCACGACTGCGTGGCCGTGCGCGTGCGCGACCCGCGCGAGGCCGAGCTGCCCGCCGCGGGGCTGGTGCGCTGGGAGGACGCGGAGACCGGCGCGGAGGTGGTGGTGGACACCGGCGACCCGCGCGTGCGCGAGGCCGTGCGCGCGGAGGTGGCCGCCCGCGACGCCGCCCTGGCCCGCAGCCTGCGCCTGGCGGGCGTGGACCTGGTGGACGCGCCCACGGACCGCTCCTACGTGGACGCCCTGTCGCGCTTCTTCCTGGCCCGGTCCGGGCGGCGGGGGAGGCGGGGATGAGGCGCGTGCCGTTCCATGCCGCGTGTCCGATCCTCATGCTGCTGACCATCGCGGCGGCGGCGTCGGCGCAGATTCCGTCGGCCGCGGGCCTGCCCGCGGCGCCGCCGGACACGCTGACCGCGGTCCTGAGCGGACCGGACGGGACTCCGGCGCCGCGGCTGGCGCTGGCCCTGCCGGACACGTTGCGTTTCGGCGATCCCGTGGGGCTGACCCTCAGCTTCCCGGGGGGGCAGGCGCCGGCACCGGACTCGCTGCGGGTATCCGTGCCCTGGCTGCACGTCGCGGCCGCGCCGCAGGCCGGCGCGTCGGACGGGGACCTGGTCTTGACGCTGCGCTGCTGGCGGGCCGGACCCTGGCGGCTGGCCTGGGCGGACGCCTCGCGGGCCGGGGAAGTGCTGCTGACCGAGGGGCGGCTGCCGGCGGACGCGGCGCCGCAGCCTGTGCGCGACCCCTGGCGGCCCTCGCGCGACCTGCGTCTGCTGGGCCTGCTGGCCTTCCTGCTGGGCCTGCTGCTCATGGTGCTCTGGCGCCTGTGGAGCGGACGCGGTGCGGGGTTGCGGGCGCGGGCGTCGGATCCGGCGCCGCCGGCATGGGCCGTCTTCGCCACGGCGCTGGCGCCGGCCGTGGCCGAGGGCGAGCCGCGCAGCGGCGGCACGTCGGCGTACCTGGATCGGCTGGGACGCGCGACGCGCGCCTACCTCGCCCGCCGCTACGGCGTGGCCGCGGGCGGTCTGACCGGCGACGACGTGGCGCCTGCCGTGGCGGAGCGCCAGTACGACGCCAGGCGCGTGGCGGCGTTCGCTGACCTGCTCGTCGCCTGCGACCGACTTCGCTTCGCTCCCGAGCCGCCCGCCGCCGCGATCTGCCGTCGGCTGACCGCCCAAGCCGTGGCCGCCGTGGCCGCGGACCGGGACGGCGCCGCCGGCGCCGACGCCGCGGCGGCCGCCGCCTGGGTGCGGCTCCAGGACGCCTGCACGGCCTGGTCGGGAGAGGAGGCGGCCCGTGCTTGAGTTCGCCGAACCCCGCTGGTTGCTGCTGGTCCTGCCCATGCTGGCCGCCGCGATCCTGCTGCGGCGGCGCGACGCGGACCCCGCCACCCTGCGGCATCCAGCCGCCGCCGTGCTGGCCGGCGCGCCCCGGAGCTGGCGCGTGCGGCTGCGCGCCGCGCTGCCGGCCCTGCGCGTGGTGGTGCTGCTGCTGGTGGTGATCGGAATCGCGGGGCCGCGCCTGCCGCACAGCGTGGAGGAGGTGGAGGGCGAAGGCATCGACATCGTGGTGGCTCTGGACATCAGCGGCAGCATGCAGGCCCTGGATTTCCAGCCGGACAACCGCCTGCAGGTGGCCAAGCGCCTCATCCGCGACTTCGTGAACGAGCGGCCGCGCGACCGCATCGGCCTGACGGTCTTCGCCTCGCGGGCCTTCACGCAGTGTCCGCTGACCCTGGACCGCTCCATCCTGGAGGGATTCCTGGACGAGGTGCAGATCGGCCTGATCGAGGACGGCACCGCCATCGGCCTGGGGCTGGCCACGGCGGTGAACCGGCTGCGGCATTCCGAAGCCGCCAGCCGCACGGTCATCCTGCTGACCGACGGCAGCAACAACGTGCCCACCATGGAGCCGGAGACCGCGGCGGAGCTGGCGCAGGCCCTGGGCGTGCGCGTGTACACCATCGGCGTGGGCAAGCGGGGGCGGGTGCCGTTCCCGCGGCAGGGGCCCTTCGGCACGCGCACGGTGATGGTGGAGATGCCCATCGACGAGGACCTGCTCACGCGGATCGCGGAGATGACCGGCGGGCGCTTCTGGCGCGCGGAGGACCCGGAGGCCCTGGCCCAGGTCTTCGCCGCCATCGACGAGCTGGAGACCAGCCGCTACAAGACCAAGGTCTCCACCTGGTACGACGAGAAGGTGGCCTGGGCGGCGGCCCCGGCCCTGGCGCTGCTGCTGCTCGAGGCGCTGCTCGGCGCGATCTGGCTGCGGAGGCTGCCGTGAGGAGGAAGGCATGACGTTCGCCGCGTCCGCCTGGCTGGGCCTGCTGGCCCTGGTGCCCGTGCTGTGGCTGGTGCTCTGGCGCGCCGGCCGCGCCGCCGACGCGCGCCTGACCCGCCTGCTGGGACCGCGGGCGCAGCGGCACGTGGAGCATGCCACGGCCACCAGCCGATCCTGGCGCCGCTTCTTCCTGCTGGGCGCGGTGACCTGCCTGGTGCTGGCGCTGGCCAGGCCCCAGTGGGGGGCCAGCGAGGTGACCGTGGTGCAGCGCGGCACCGACGTGGTGGTGGCCCTGGACGTCTCCAGCTCCATGCTCGCGGAGGACGTCACGCCCAACCGGCTGATCCGCGCGCGGGCCGAGCTGGGCACGTTCCTGGACGGCTATGACCTGGGTCAGGTGGGCCTGGTGCTCTTCGCGGGGCAGGCCTTCGTGCAGTGCCCCCTGACCCTGGACCTGGGCGCGGTGCGCCTCTTCCTGGACATGAGCGACACGGACATGATCTCCACGCAGGGCACGGCCCTGGCCGCCGCCCTGACCACCGCGGCGGATCTGCTGGACGGCGGAGAGGGCGGCCGCCCCGACGTGCGCCGCGCCGTGATCCTGGTGACCGACGGCGAGGACCTGGAAGGCGCCTGGGAGGAGGCCGCCGCCCGCTGCGACGAGCGCGGCATCACGGTCTTCCCGGTGGGCGTGGGCACGCCCGAAGGCTCGGTCATCCCGGAGACCGAAGGCGGCGGCGGAGTGATCAAGGATCCCCAGGGCAACGTGGTGGTGAGCCGGCTGGACCTCGCGTCGCTGGAGAAGCTGGCGGAGGCCAGCGGGGGCTCGGTGTTCCGCATCGGTCCGGGTCCCCTGGACCGTGAGCGCCTGCATCGGCTGCTCTCGGGGCTCGGCGCCCGCGACCTCCAGGACCGCCGCATCTCGGCCTTCAAGGAACGCTACGCCTGGCCCCTGGCCCTGGCGCTGATCTTCCTCCTGGCGCGCTTCCTCATCCGGCCCCGGGGCGTGTCGACCCCCGCCTTGGCGCTGCTGGCCCTGGTCGCGCTCGCGCTGCCGGCCGATGCCCGCGCCGTGGATCTGCTGGACCGTCAGGCCGCCGCCGTGGCCGAGGGCGCGGATCTCTACCGCGACGGCCGCTACGGGGAGGCCCTGGCCCGCTTCCAGAAGCTCCGCGCCGAACGTCCCGACGACCCGCGCCTGGCTCTGGCCGTGGGCGAGGCCCTCTGGCGTCTGGACCGCCACGAGGAGGCCGCGCGCGAGTTCACCCGCGCCCTCAGCCTGAGCGACGATCCGGACCTCCGCGCCGAGAGCCTCTACAACCTGGGGACCACCAGCCTGGCCTCCGGCCAGCCCGACGCGGCGGCGCAGGCCCTGCGGGAGGCCGCGGCCCTGGATCCGGATCGGCCCGACGTCCTGACCAACCTGGAGCTGGCGCAGCGGATGCTGGAGATGGCGCAGCAGCAGCAGGATCAGCAGGAGGGTGACCAGCAGCAGGACCAGCAGCAGCAGGATCGACAGGACCAGCAGCAGCAGGATCGACAGGACCAGCAGCAGCAGGGCGATCAGGATCAGCAGGACCAGCAGTCGAAGGACCAGCAGCAACAGGAAGACCAGCAGCCGGATGATCAGCAGCAGGATGATCAGCAGCAGGATCAGCAGTCCCAGGAAGACCAGCAGCAGCAGGACCAGCAGGAGCAGGGCAACGACGAACCGCAGCCCCAGGATCAGCAGGACCAGTCCCAGGAGCAGCCCGAGCCCAAGCCGGGCGAGCAGGAGGTCACGCCCGAGTCCATGTCCAAGGAGCGGGCCGAGTCCATCCTCAAGGGCATGGACCGGGAAGAGGAGGAGCTCAAGCGCTCCTTGAAGCAGCGTCTGAAGGGCGCCAAGCCGCGGAGCGGACGTCGATGGTGATGCGATCCGGAATCCGAACCCTGCTCCTGCTGCTCGTGCTGGCGACGGGCGCCCGCGCGGCCGACGTCTCCTTCACGGCCACCCTGGACCCCGAACGCGTACCCCAGGGGCGTCCGTCCATCCTCACGGTCACGCTCGCCGCCGACCGTCAGGACCTGCCCGACGTCACCCTGCCGCAGTTGGCCGGGGCCGACGTGACCCCCGGCGGCACCAGCCAGCAGTTCTCCATGGTCAACGGCGCCGTGAGCATCACCAAGACCTGGCGCTGGCGCGTGCACCCGCGCGGCGCCGACGACGTGGCCATCCCCGCCCTGGAAGTCCGGCTGGACGGCGGGACCTACCGCACCGAGCCCCTGACGCTGACCGTGGACGCCGCCGCCGCCTCGGCGCCGGCCGGCGGCGGCAACCGCGCCGCGCCGCCGGCGCCCGCCGGCCAGGACCGCCCGGCGCCGGACATGCCCGGACCCGGCGACGACCATTTCGTCACCCTGGAGTCGGACCGCGCCCGGGCCTACGTGGGCGAGCAGGTGGTGCTCACGTTCCGCTACTACCAGGCGCTGCGCGCCCGCGGCTTCGACCGTCCCGAGTACACCGCGCCGCGCACCGAGGGCTTCTGGCGCGAGGAGCTGGGCGAGCCGCGCACCTACCGCGAGACCCGCGGCGGCGTGGGCTACCAGGTCACGGAGATCCGCTACTCGCTCACGCCCACGCGTCCCGGCGACCTGCTGGTGGAGCCCGCGCGCGTGGTGATCCCCCAGGATCCTTTCCAGGGCTTCTTCAACCGCCGCGGGACCGGGCCGCAGGAGCTGTGGACCACGAGCATCGCCCTTCCGGTGCTGGACCTGCCCGCGCCGCGCCCCGCCGGCTTCAGCGGCCTGGTGAGCCGCGACGTGGCCCTGAGCGTATCCCTGGACCGCGACACCATCCCCCAGGGCGAGGCCGTGAGCGCCACGGTGCGCATCCAGGCCGACGGCTCCCTCAAGTCCCTCACGGCGCCGGCCTGGACCCTGCCGGAGGGGCTGCAGGTGCACGAGGCGGGCCTGCACGTGAGCTCCGAGGTCCGCGGCGGACGCCTGCGCGGCGGCGCCCTGGACGAGCGCATCCTGCAGCCTTTGGTAGCCGGGACCTTCGAGCTGCCGCCGCTGGAGCTGGTGAGCTTCGATCCGCGCCGGGGCGAGTACGTCACCACGCGGTCTCGCCCGTTGACCCTCACCGCGACGCCCAGCGACTTCCGTCTCTCCGTTCCCGCCGAGACCACGCGGGGCGCGTCGGCGCCGGGCGACGAGTTGGCCTTCGTGCATACGATTTCCGGATCGCCGCGTCTGCCGTCGCCCCCCCTGCCCGAACGCTCGGCGTGGTGGCTGCTGCTGACGTTGCCGTTGCTGGGCCTGGCCGCGTTCCGCACCTGGCTCGCCCGTCAGGACCGCGACCGCCGCGACCCCGTGGGCCGGCGTCGGCGCGAGGCCCTGGCCACGGCCCGCCGGAGGCTGGACGAGGCGTCCGCTCTCGCCGATCCCGCCGCCGCCCTGGGCCAGGCCGCCGCCGCCGTCCGCGGCTTCGTGGCCGACCGCGACGGCCGCCCCACTGCGTCGGTCGGTACCGACGAGGTCGCCGCTCATCTGCAGCGTCAGCTGGACGAGGCCCGCGCCCAGGAGGCGCGCCGCCTGCTCCAGCTCTGCGACGGCGCCCGGTTCGGCCGCCAGGACGACGCCGCCCGCGACGCGCCCCGCATCCTCGCCGACCTGCGCGCCCTGGTGGAGGCCGCCGCCAAGGTCCCCGAGAACCGCGGCCGTCTGCTGGGCGCGGTGGTCCTGGCCCTTGCGCTCGGCGGACTCGGTTCCAACGCCTGGGCCCAGGACCCGGTGCGGCTCTGCGCCGAGGGCGCCCAGGCCTACACCGCGGGCGACCTGGACACGGCTCTGGCCAGCTATCGCGCCGCCGCGGATGCGACCCAGGATCCGGACATCCTCTACAATCTGGGCAACGTCCACGCCCGCCGCGGCGAGCTGGGCCGGGCGGTGGTCGCCTACCGCCGCGCCATGCGGTTGTCCCCGGGCGACGCCGACCTGCGCCGCAACCTGTCCTGGGTGCGCACCCACGCGGCGGACCGTGACCTGGAGGCCGCGTCCCCCTCGCCGATCAAGGCCCTGCTCACGCTGGTCGCGCGGGCGAGCCTGGACGTCTGGGCCGCGCTGCTGGCGCTCCTGGTCTGGGCCCTCGCCGCGGGCGTGGCCGTGCTATGGTGGCGCGGCGGCGCCACGCCTCCGGTGCGCCGTCTCCTGCTGGGCCTGTCGGGGACGCTGGCCGTGGTGGCCGTCGTCACCGCGTTCCGCTGGCACGACGAGCGCGTGGTGGATCACGCCGTGGTGGTGGCGCCCCAGGTCGTGCTGCGCAGCGGTCCCGACGCCTCGTTCCCCGAGGTGCTCACCGTCCACGACGGCCTGGAGCTGCGCATCGAGGACCGGCGCGAGGACTGGCGCCAGGTCGGCCTGGGCGGCGACTGGAAGGGCTGGTTGCCTGCCGACGCCGTGGAGCCGATCCGCAAGGATCCGGAAGGAACCCCGTGACCCGACGCGAACGCACGCTGATGTTCTGGGGGCCGGTCCTGCTGGCCCTCATCCTGCGCGTGATCCACGTGCTGGCGCTGCGGGACAATCCGCTCTTCGACCGCCCCATCATGGACGCCCTCATGCATGACCAGTGGGCTCGCGGCCTGCTGGACGGCACCTGGCCCGGTCCCGAGCCCTTCTTCCGCGCGCCGCTCTATCCCTATCTGCTGGGCGGCCTCTACGCCCTGTTCGACGCCCAGCGCCTGCCCGTGCAGCTGGTCCACGCCCTGATCTCCGCCCTCGGCGCCGGCTGGGCGGCCCTGGCGACGCGGCACCTCTGGGGGCGGACGGCGGGCTGGGCCGCGGGCGTGCTCTACGCCACGCTCTGGACCAGCATCTATTTCGCCGGCGAGCTGCTGCTGGTCACCGTGCCGGTGAGCCTCAACCTGCTGGCCGTGGCGCTGCTCTCCTGGCCGACCGGCTCCGGCGATCGTCTGCGACGCCTGGGCGCAGGCCTGGCCCTGGGCCTGTCGGCCATCGCGCGGCCCAACATCCTGATCGTGGTGCCGGTGGTTCTCTGGTTCGTGCGCGAGGCGGACGACCGTCGCGCCACCTTGCGGGCCTGGGCGCTGGTGCTGGCCGGCGTGACGCTGCCCATCCTGCCGGTCACGCTGCACAACGCGGTGCGGGGGCACGACGCGGTGCTCATCGCCAGCCAGGGCGGCGTGAACTTCTACATCGGCAACAACCCCGATTCCGACGGCCGCACGGCCATCGTGCCGGGCACGCGCCCCACCTGGCAGGGCGGTTTCGACGACGCCGTGGCCATGGCCGAGCGGGACGCCGGCCGCCCGCTGAAACCGTCGGAGGTGGACCGCTGGTTCCTGCGCCGGGGCGTGGCCTACTGGTTCCAGGAGCCGGTGGACGCCCTGAAGCTCTACGGCACCAAGCTGCGGCTGTTGATCGGAGCGGGGGAGCGGTCCAACAACAAGTTCATCTACGCATGGCGCGAGTGGTCGCCGCTGCTGCGGGTGCCGCTGCTGGCCGGTTGGCCGCTGGTGCTTGGCCTGGCGGTGCTGGGTTTCGGCAGCGGCGCGGCCCGGGCGCGCGGGCGCGGCCTGCTGCTGGGCATGGTGCTGGCGTACGCCGCCGGCCTGCTGCTCTTCTTCATCAACGCGCGCTTCCGTCTGCCCGTCGCCGCGCTGCTGTGCGTGCCGGCCGGCGCGGGCGTGGCGGTGCTCTTGGACGCCGTGCGCTCCCGTCGCTGGACGGGATCCCGGACCGCGGCCGCGGCCGCCGTCATCCTCCTGGGACTCTCGCTGCTGGACCTGGCCGACTTCCGCGAGCGCCGCACCGAGGCCAACCCCTTCCACCCCTTCACCCTGGGCAACGCCTGGGCCGATGCGGGGGAGACCCGCCGCGCCATCGCCGCCTACCGCGAGGCCCTGGCGGTCCAGGACCGCTTCCCCCAGGCCCACTTCGACCTCATCCGCGATCCGCTCTACCGCAGCCTGTCCCAGCTCCTGGCCGCCGACGGCCGCGCGGACGAGGCCGCGGCCACGGCCGAACAGTGGGTCCGCAGTTCACCGGACTCCCGCGAGGCCCGTCTCTGGCTGGGCAACCTGCTGCTGGAGCAGGGCCGCGTGGATCCGGCGGCCGCCCAGTTCGAGTTCGTGCTGCGGGCATCGCCTCAGGACCCCGCCGCACGCCTCGGTCGAGCCTGGATCCAGTACCACAACGGCGACCTGGGAGGCGCGTTGCGCGAGTTCCGGGGGCTGGGGCGGGACCCGGAGCTGGGCATCCAGGCGCGGTTCGGCGAGGGGCTCTGCCTCCTGCGCAGCGAGCGCCTGGCCGAGGCGGAACGCGCCTTCCTGGCCGTGCTGTTGCAGCAACCGGACTACTGGCAGGCTTGGGGGAATCTGGCGGAACTCTACGATCGGGCGGGTCGGACGGACAAGGCGGCGGAGTCCTACCGCCGCCTGCTGGCCCTGCGCCCCGACGATGCGCGGGCGCGGGCCTGGCTCGCGGCTCAAGGCGGTCAGGGCCGGTAGACGGACGCGGTCTTGGGCGTCTCCTTGACCGTCACGTCGGCGAGCTGGGGCAGGGCGGGCTTCACGCGGTCGTAGATCCAGCGGGCCATGTTCTCGGCCGTGGGGTTCTCCAGCCCTTCGATCTCGTTCAGGCAGTAGTGGTCCATCATCTTCTCGAGGGGCTTGAACGCGGTCTTCAGCTCCGCGAAGTCCACCACCCAGCCCATGGTGGGATCCACCTCGCCCTCCACCGCCAGGATCACCGTGTAGGTGTGACCGTGCAGGCGTCCGCACTGGTGGCCTTCGGGCACGTTGGGCAGCCAGTGGGCGGCGTCGAAGGTGAACTCTTTGCTGATGCGGTGGGCCATGGCGACGGGCTCCTCGGTCTGGGTTCGGAAGGTCGCCGTCCAGGATAGGGACATTCCCGCCCATCGCCACCGCTTTCCGCTCAACTCCCTGCGGTCACGGCCGATACACGTCCAGGTAGGCAGGTTTCAGTCCCGAGGCGAGCCGCCGGGAGCGCACGTGAGCATCGACACCCTGGTCCGCAACCACCGCGAGGAGACGCGCGAGCGTACCGAGCTGCTCAAGCTCGTGGGCGCCGATCCCGTCGCCGCGCGTCCCACGCCCGCCGACGCCACCGCGCGCCTGGAGACTCTGCGCGAGGGCCTGGGCGCCCTGGACGACATGGTGGAGGCCGGCGACGTCGTCCAGTTCTTCCTGGACCACAGCCGCGCCCAGGGCGGCCGCCTGCTCCTGCTGCGCCGTTGGACCAACGGCCTGCGCGTCATGCTGGCCGAGGGCGTGACCCTGCCCGAGCGCATGCTGGACCCCAAGGCCCAGCGCCCCAAGGTGATCTCGTCGCGGCCGGACGACGTCTTCTCCCTGACCGCCGCGGAGAAGGTGGTCTACAGCGGCCCGTTCCCCCAGGACGCCTTCCCCGAGGATCTCGCCGCCCACCTGCCCGGCGACGAGAACCGCCCCGTGCTCATCATCCCCCTGCCCCTGCGCGGCAAATGGGGCACCTACCTCTACCTGGACTGGGTGGACTTCACGGCCGCCGACCGCATCGCCGAGGCCGCCCTGCTGGCCCGCTATGCCGTGCTGCGTCTGCACTGCCTGGAGGAGGGGGTGCTGCCCGTGGGCCTCCACGTGCGCGAGGTCCTCAACCGCGAGGAGGCTCGGCAGCGTGAACGGCAGCGTTCGGACTTCGCCGACCTCCAGCCCGGCGACCTGCCGGCGGAAGTCCTCTACGGCCTGGCCGGCGACCTGCAGGCCATGCCCCAGGTGGCCGGCCGCATCCTGGAGCTGCTGGGCGAGCCCAACGCCACCGCCGCCCAGCTCGAGAAGGAGATCGTGCAGGACCTGGTGCTCACGGCCAAGATCCTGCGCGTGGCCAACTCCTCGTTCTACGAATCCATCAGCGAGGCGCGCACCATCCGCGACGCCATCGTGCGCCTGGGCTTCAAGAACGTGCGCAACTGGACGCTGGTGAACGCGTCGCGCACGGCGTTCCCGGGCGTGGAGTCGGACCCGCGGCTGCACCGCATCTGGCTGGGCTCGGTCCACTCCGCGGTGGGGGCGCAGCTCGCCGCCGACGCCGCCGGCTACCGCGACCGCGAGACGGCCTTCACCGGCGGGCTCATCCAGAACATCGGCCAGCTCATCCTGGCCCGCGCCCTGCCCGGCCTGGCGGACCACATCGACGCCGTGGCCGCCGCGCAGCAGGTCCCCCTGTGGCGCGCCGAGCAGCTCGTGCTGGGCTACGACCACGGCACCCTGGGCGCCCTGCTCATCCATGACTGGAAGCTCAGCGAGGATCTGGCCCATGCCGTGCGCTTCCATCACCACCTGCAGGACGACGCCGAGCGCGACCCCCTGGGCGCGGTCATCGCCCTGGGCGAGGAGGCGGCGGGTCTGCTGTCGGTGGAGGCGGAGGAGGAGCGGCGCGACGCCTGGGAGCGGAGCGCCGCGGCCCGGGCGTTGGAGGTCGACGGGGATGCCTGCGAGAACCTCTGGCGGCGCCTGAAGGCCGCCGAGACGGAGGACATGGTCTAGACGGCCTGCGTCGCGTCGGCGCCGTCCTGCTCCTCGACGGGGATCTCGAAGCAGCGCCGGCACCGGGCCTCGTACGTGCCCTGGGCCCCCACCACGATCTTGTCCCGCGAATGCGTCAGGCGCTGCGTGTGCACGGCGGGGTTGCCGCAGCGCACGCAGATGGCGAGCTGCTTGGTCACGTACTCGGCGATGGCCATGAGCTCCGGCATGGGCGCGAACGGCTTGCCGCGGTAATCCATGTCCAGCCCCGCCACGATGACCCGCTTGCCCTGGTTGGCCAGCTTCTGGCTCACGTCCACGATGCCCTCGTCGAAGAACTGCACCTCGTCCACGGCGATGACCTCGGTGCGGTCGCCCACGCAGGACAGGATGTCCAGGCTGGAGGCCACCGGCGTGCTGGGCAGGCGCTGCTGGCTGTGGGAGACGATCTCCGTGTCGCTGTAGCGGTCGTCGATCTTGGGCTTGAAGAGCTGGGTGATCTGGCGCGCGATCTCCGCGCGGCGCATGCGGCGGATGAGCTCCTCGCTCTTGCCGCTGAACATGGGTCCGCAAATGACTTCGATCCAGCCGGTCCGGCCCTGGATGATCTGCATGGAAGCTCCCGGGGGTTGCGATCAGGCGGCGCGCGGCCGCGGGACCGTGGACTCTACGGGAGGCCGGCGCGGGTGCCAACCCAGAATTCCTCCCTTTTCCGGGCGGGCCGCGCTGGTCCCCGCCGCAGGCGGATGCTATCATCGCCCCCATGTGGACACGAAAGCACTTCCGGACCCTCGCGGCGCCGCCGGTGATCGGCATGATCCACCTGCGGCCCCTGCCCGACAGCCCCGGCTGGGCGGGCGATCTGAACGCCGTGGAGCAGGCCGCCCTGGCCGACGCCGAGGCCCTGGCCCGCGGCGGCGCCGGCGCGCTCATGCTGGAGAACTACGGCGACGTCCCCTTCCACCGCGACGCCGTGCCCGCGGTCACCGTGGCCGCCATGACCCGCCTGGCCCACGCCGTGCGCCGCGCCCACCCGGACCTGCCCCTGGGCATCAACGTGCTGCGCAACGACGTGGCCTCGGCCCTGGCCGTGGCCGCCGCCGTGGACGCCGCCTTCGTGCGCGTCAACGTGCTGACCGGGGCCATGGTCACGGATCAGGGCCTGATCCAGGGCAAAGCGGCCGAGGTGCTGCGCCTGCGCGCCCGCCTCTGTCCCCAGGTGGGCATCCTGGCGGACATCCGCGTGAAGCACGCCGCGCCGCTGGCGGAGCGCCCCCTCGCCGATGAGGCCGCCGACCTGCGCCTCCGCGCCGGCGCCGACGCCCTGATCGTCTCCGGCGCCGCCACCGGCAGCCCCGCGGACCCCGCCCGCCTCGACGCCCTGCGCGCGGCCCTGCCCGACTGCCCGCTGCTGGTGGGCAGCGGCGCCGACACGGCCAACGTGGCGGCCTTCGCCGCCGCCGACGGCGTCATCGTGGGCTCGTCGCTGAAGAGCCCGGGGGCGGACGGCCGCCCCGTCGTCGATCCCGACAAGGTCCGCGCCTTCGTGGCCGCGGCCCGCTTCCCCCAGCCCGAGGACCCATCGGCATGATCATCCTGGTGACCGGCGGCGCCGGCTTCATCGGCGCCAACTACGTGCGCCTGCTCCTGGACCGCGGCGCGGACCGCGTGATCAACCTGGACCTGCTGACCTACGCCGGCAACCTGGAGAACCTGGCCGGCTACGAGGAGCGCGGGGACTACCGCTTCGTGCGCGGCGACATCCGCGACCGCGACCTCCTGGACGCCCTGCTGGCGGAGGAGAAGGTGGACGCCGTGGTGAACTTCGCCGCGGAGAGCCACGTGGACCGCAGCATCGACGGACCGCGCGAGTTCCTGGACACCAACATCCTGGGCACCCAGACCCTGCTGGAGGCCGCCCGCCGCGCGGGTGTGGAGCGCTTCCTGCAGGTCAGCACGGACGAGGTCTACGGCTCGCTGGGCGCCGAGGGCCTCTTCACCGAGCTGTCGCCCATCCAGCCCAACTCGCCCTACGCGGCGAGCAAGGCGGCCGCGGACCTGGTCTGCCGCGCCTACCACCACACCTACGGCTACCCGGTGCTCGTCACGCGCTGCAGCAACAACTACGGCCCCTACCAGTTTCCCGAGAAGCTCATCCCGCTGATGATCGCCAACGCGCTGGAGGACAAGCCCCTGCCGGTCTACGGCGACGGCCGCAACGTGCGCGACTGGCTCTACGTGAGCGACCACTGCGAGGCCATCGACACGGTCCTGCGCCGCGGCGAACCCGGGCAGGTCTACAACGTGGGCGGCCACAACGAGATGGAGAACATCGCCATCGTGAAGCTGCTGCTCGGGCTGGTGGGCAAGGACGAGTCGCTCATCACCTACGTGCAGGACCGTCCCGGCCACGACCGCCGCTATGCCATCGACGCCTCGTTCATCCAGCAGGAGCTGGGCTGGACGCCGGCCCACCGCTTCGAGGACGGCATCCGCGCCACCGTGGCCTGGTACCTGGAGCACCGCGAGTGGATGGAGCGCTGCCGCAGCGGCGCCTACCGCGCCTATTACGACGCCATGTACGGCGCCGACGGCCGGCACGGCGCCTGATGTCCGCCGCGCTGACCCTTCCCGAAGGCCGCCGCGTGGTCCTCGCCCCGGAGTTGGAGGGCGTGCTGTCCGTGGGCATCATCGCGGTGGACGGCGCGGCGGTGGGGCCCGGCGAGAGCGTCACGCCGGAGATCCGCCGGGTGGCCGACGCGCACCGCGCCCGCTGGGCGGACCGCCTGCCCTCGGAGATCCCGCCGCTGCAGGAGGCCCGCCGCCTCTACCACGCCGTGGGCATCCAGCCCACGCGCCACCGCCCCAGCAGCGAGGCCCTGCTGCGCCGCGTGCTCAAGGGCGAGGACCTCTACGTCATCAGCAACGTGGTGGACGCCTGCAACCTGGCCAGCCTCGCCTTCCTGCTGCCCATCGGCCTCTACGACCGCCGCAAGCTCCAGGGGACCGTGACCTTCCGTCTGGGCGGCCCGGGGGAGGAGTACCCAGGCATCCGCAAGGGGCCGGTCCACCTGGAAGGGCGCCTGGGACTCTTCGACGATGCGGGCCCCTTCGGCTCGCCCACCAGCGACTCCGCTCGCACCTGCGTGGACCAGGGCACCACGGACCTGCTCGGCGCGGTCATGGCCACCGCCTCCTATCCCGCCGCGGAGCTCGCCGCCCATGCGGACCTCCTGGCCGACGCCTTGGTGCGCCACGCCGGCGGCGCGGTCGTGGCCCGTGGCCTGCTGGGGACGGAGGCGGCATGAGGCGCGCGGCCGCCCTCGGCCTGCTGCTGATCCTGATCTTCGCGGGCTGCCGGCGCGTTCCGGACGATCCCCGCCGCGGCGCCGTGGCCACCGCCCACCCCCTGGCCACCCGCGCCGCCGCCGACGTCCTGCGCGACGGCGGCAACGCCGTGGACGCCGCCGTGGCCGCGGCCTTCGCCCTCGCCGTGGTGGAGCCGTACTCCTCGGGCCTGGGCGGCGGCGGCTTCTTCGTGGCCCACCTGGAGGGCCCGGACCGCGATCTGGCCCTGGACGCCCGCGAGACGGCTCCGGCCGCCGCCTCCCGCGACATGTACCTGCGCGACGGCGCCCCCGTGGACTCCCTGAGCCGCGACGGCGCCCTGGCCGTGGCCACGCCCGGCCTGGTGCCCGGCCTCTGGGAGCTGCACCGCCGCGAGGGCCGTCTGCCCTGGCCGCGTCTCGTGGCGCCGGCCCGCGACCTGGCCCGGGACGGCTTCCCGGTCGACGAACTGCTCGCCCGCCGCATCCGCGGCCACGCGGAGCGCTTCGACCCCGCCGCCCGCGCCGTATTCCTCCCCGACGGCGTTCCGCCGGAGACCGGCGCCGTCCTGCGCCAGCCCGACCTGGCCGCCACCCTGGACCGCGTGGCCCGCCACGGCGGCGACGAGTTCCGCACCGGCGCCACCGCCCAGGCCCTGGCCGCGGCCGTGCGCGAGGCCGGTGGCCTGCTTTCGCCCGCCGACCTCGCCGCCTACCGCCCCGTCTGGCGCGACCCCCTCCACGGCTCCTACCGCGGTCTCCACGTGGTGGGCATGCCGCCCCCGAGTTCCGGCGGCCTGCACCTGATCCAGATGCTCCGCATGCTCGAGCCCGCCGCCCTGCCGGGCCCCGGCCACGCCCATGCCGATGCGGCCCACCGCCTGGCCGCCGCCATGACCTGCGCCTACGCGGACCGCGCCCGCTGGCTGGGCGATCCGGACCAGGTGGACATCCCCGTCGCCCGCCTCCTGGATCCCGCCCGCCTGGACAGCCTCATGGCCCGCGTCCGTCCCGACGCCCGGCTCACCTGGGCCGACGCCGGCGGTCTCGGCTCCGCCGTCCCCGAGGGCGACCACACCACCCACCTCAGCGTCCTGGATCTCGAGGGCAACGCCGTGGCCGCCACCCTCACCATCAACCTCTCCTTCGGCGCCGGCATGGTGGCCGCGGGCACGGGCGTGGTCCTCAACGACGAGATGGACGACTTCGCCGCCGCCCCCGGCACTCCCAACGCCTTCGGCCTGGTGGGCGCCGAGGCCAACGCCGTCGCCCCGGGCAAGCGTCCCCTGAGCAGCATGACCCCCACCATCCTGCTGCGCGGCGACGACGACGTGGCCATGGTGGTGGGCAGCCCCGGCGGCTCGCGCATCATCACCGCCGTCCTGCAGACCGTGCTGAACGTGGTGGACTTCCGCATGGATGCGCGGCGGGCCCTCGCCACGCCACGGATCCACAACCAGGGATTGCCGGAGGTGCTCTTCCACGAGCCCGGCGCCCTCGCGCCCCAGGTGGCGGCGGAGCTGGCGCGTCGCGGCCACGTGCTCCAGGAACGCGAGTCCATGGGCAACGTGCAGCTCATCGTGGTGGGGGAGGACGGCCGCGTGGACGCGGCCGCGGATCCGCGCGGCGTGGGCGCGGCCCAGCTCGTCAGCCGTCCCCGCGCGGATGGTGCGCCGACAGCCAGGCCAGCGCCTGCTCCCGGTTTCTGAGCTCGCCGTCCAGCTGCGCCGTCTGCAGCTCCTCCAGGATCACGCCCAGCAGCGGACCGCGCGGGTAGCCCAGGCGGATCAGGTCGCGTCCGCCCAGCAGCGGCTCCGGGTTCAGCTCCGCGGGGCCCCAGCCGTCCAGGGCCGCCCGGCAGAGGTCCCATGCGGACAGATCGCCGGAACCCGCCAGCCGGTCCAGCCGATGCAGCTCCAGCAGATCGTCGATGAACGGCTGCGCGAGGAAGCGCTTGAGGGTCGCGGGGCGCATCTTCGCCGCGTCCAGAAACCGCATGTGCTGGTCCACCAGGGCGGCCGCGTCGCGGATCTCCGTCGACGGCCGCCGCAGCCGCTCCAGGATCTCCCCGGCCATGCGACGACCCACAGGCGCGTGCCCGGGATAGCGGATGCGCCCGTCCTCGCTCCGCTGGGTGCGGGCCTTGCCCACGTCATGCAGCAGCGCCGCCCAGGCCAGGCGGGGCGAGGGCCGCTCCGCCAGGTCCAGCAGCTTCAGGGTGTGGGTCCAGACGCAGCCCTCGGGGTGGTGGTCGGGCGACTGCTCCAACCCGTGCAGCGCCGTCACCTCGGGCAGGAGACGCTCCAGCACGCCCGCGCCGCGCAGCAGCTCCAGCCCCGCCGACGGCAGGGGCCCTTGCAGCAGCCGCAGCATCTCGTCGCCCACGCGTTCCGGCGCCACGCGGTCCGCCATGGGCGCGGCGCCGGCCATGCCCGCGCGGGTCGCATCGTCCACGCGGAAGCCCAACTCGGCCGCGAAGCGCGCCGCCCGCAGCAGCCGCAGCCCGTCCTCCGCGAAGCGGTCCTCCGCGCGGCCCACGCAGCGCAGCAGCCGCGCCCCGGCGTCCGCCACGCCGCCCGTGGGATCCAGCAGGCGCCCCGCCACGGGGTCCAGGTACACGGCGTTCACGGTGAAGTCGCGGCGGGCGGCGTCGGCGGCGGGGTCGTCGGCGTAGGTCACCTGGTCGGGACGACGGCCGTCGCCGTAGACCCCGTCACGCCGGAAGGTGGCCGTCTCCACCCAGCCGTCCGCCGTGGGCACCAGCACCACGCCGAACGATGCTCCCACCAGACGCGCGCCGGGAAAGAGCGCGGCCAGACGGTCCGGCCGCGCGTCGGTGGCCACGTCCCAATCGCCGGGCGTCCGTCCCAGCAGCAGGTCGCGCACGGCGCCGCCCACCAGGTAGGCGCGGTGGCCGGCGTCCTGCAGGGCGCGCACCACGGCCACGGCCTCCCGGCCGCTCTCGGGAACGGGTTCGGTCCAGGGCTGTTCCACGGGCGCTCCTGCTGGTCAACGGGCCGGGCCGGGTCTATCCTGAGCGCGACAGTATCCCACAGCCGCCCTGGCGGCGCCACCGCACGCGAGGAACCCCATGCGCCTGCTGCCGCCGCTGCTGCTCGTCCCACTGCTCGTCCTCGCCGCCTGGGCCACGGAACCCGGTGAAGCCCTCCACGAGCGCGTGGCGCGCCTGGCCGCCGACGAGCTCCAGGGCCGAGGCAACGGCACCCCCGGCGCTGCGGCCGCCGCGGACCTCATCGGCTCCTGGTTCCGGGACGCCGGCCTGGACCCGGCCGGCGCGGACGGCTGGTATCAGGACTTCCCCCTCGACGGCCACGGGCTCCAGGGCGCCACGGGCCGCAACGTGCTCGGCCTGCTGCCCGGCCGCGGCCCTCTGGCGGACCGGGTCGTCGTGATCGGCGCCCACTACGACCATCTCGGCCTGCGCCTGGACGACGCGGGCGCCGTCACCGGCGTCTACCACGGCGCGGAGGACAACGCCTCCGGCGTCGCCGTGCTCGTGGAGCTGGCCCGTCGCGCCGTGGCCGCCGACGCCGACGCCCGCCGCACCCTGCTCTTCGCGGCCTTCGCCGGCGAGGAGGTGGGCCTGCAGGGTTCCCGCTGGCTGGTGGATCACCTGCCCGTGCCGCGCGAAGGCATCGATCTCATGCTCAACCTGGATTCGGTGGGCCGCCTCCGCGATGCACGCCTCTACGTGGGCGGCGTGGGCTCCGCCGACGGCCTGCGCGACCTGGTGACCGCCGCCAACGCGCCCCACGGCCTGACCCTGGAGCTCAGCGACGGCGGCTGGGACGCCAGCGACCACGTGGCCTTCAACGCCGCCGGCGTCCCCGTGCTCTTCCTCTTCACCGGCCCCCATCCCCAGTACCACTCGGTGGACGACACCGCGGATCGCGTGGAGCCCGCGCCCCTGCTGCGCGTGGCCGGCTTCGCGGAGTCGCTCCTCGCCGCCGCCGCCGCGCGGCCGGAGCCCTTCCTCTACCGTGCGGTGGCGGAGCTGCCGCAGCGGCCCGAGGGCGGCGCCGAGCGGGCGTGGCTGGGCACCATCCCGGACTTCGTGGACGGCGTGGACGGCGTGCGCCTGGCGGGGGTGATGCCCGGCAGCCCGGCGGAGGAGTCGGGGCTGGCTCAGGGCGACGTGGTGAAGCAGGTGGGCGACGTGCCCGTGGCCGGTCTCGGCGATCTCACCGTGGCCCTGCGCACCCACGGCGTGGGGGAGATGGTGCGGGTGGTCTTCGAGCGCGACGGCGAACGCCGCGAGCTGCCCGTCACGCTCCGCCCGCGCCCGCGCTAGGCGCGGCCCGCCCGGGCGGGTGCGGCTCCACGTGGACCACGGCGCCGATCACGCCCTCCACCTGCGCGATCATGGCGTCCTCCACGGCGTGGGCCAGGTCGTGGCCCTCCCGCACCGTGAGATCGGGATCCACCGTCACCTCGATGTCCACCATGTACACCGACCCCCGCGGCCGCACCCGTAGCGAGGATACGCTGCGGATGCCGCGGATGCCGTACGCCGCGGCGTGGATGCGCTCGAGATAGGCGTCGGTGGGCTTGGTCTCCATCAGGATCATGGCGTTGTCGCGCAGCAGCGACATCCCCATCCACATGATCATGCCCGCGATGAGCAGCTCCGCCGCGCTGTCCAGCCACACCACGCCCATCATGGCGCCGCCGATGCCCGCCGCCGCCGCCACCGACGAGAGCACGTCGGAGCGGTGATGCGCCGCGTTGGCGCGCAGGGCGGGGGAGTTGTGCCGCGCCGCCGCCGCGTACGTGTAGCGCGCCATGGCCTCCTTGCTCACGATGGAGATCGCCGCGGCCGCCAGCGCCGGCCCGCCCGGCTTGCTGTGCGTGCCGTGCAGGAAGCTCATCACCGCGTCGTGCCCCAGCAGGACGCCCGTGATCAGCAGCAGCGTGCTCACCCCCATGGCGCCCAGGGTCTCGAAGTTGTGATGCCCGTAGGGGTGGTTGTTGTCCGGCGGCATGGCGCTGGCCCGCAGGGCGATGAGCACGCCCACGTCGCCGGCCAGGTCGCTGAAGGAGTGGAAGCCGTCGGCCACCAGCGAGGCTGAGCCGCTCAGGTAGCCCACCGCCAGCTTGCCCGCGGTGAGCAGCACGTTGCCCACCATGCCCACGGCCGTGCAGATGAGCGGACGCAGGAGACGGGGACCGCTCGCGGCGGTGGACGCCATGGGCTCAGGCCTCCTGGGCGTACATGCGGTCGATGAGGTCGGCGTACTCGCGCTGGATCACGTTGCGCTTCACCTTCAGGGTGGGCGTCAGCTCCCCCCGCTCCAGAGTGAACTCGTCCTTCACCAGGCCGAAGCGCTTGATGGTGCCGAAGCTGGGCAGCTTGGCGTTCGCACGGTCCAGCCCGCGCTGGAACTTCTCCAGCACCTCGGGCTTGGCCAGCAGCTCGGCGTGGTCCGACCAGCCCACGTGATGCAGCTTGGCCCAGGCCTCCAGCTCCTCGAAGTTGGGCACGATCAGGCAGGCCAGGTACGGCCGCCGGTCGCCCACCACCACCACCTGCCCGATGAACTTGTTCTTCTTGAGCTGGTTCTCGATGGGCTGCGGCGCCACGTTCTTCCCGCCCGCCGTCACCAGGATGTCCTTCTTGCGGTCCGTGATGAACAGGTAGCCTTCCTTGTCCAGATGGCCGATGTCTCCGGTGTGCAGCCACCCTTCCTCGTCGATGGTCTCCGCGGTGGCCTCCGGGTTGTTGTAGTAGCCCAGCATGATGCCCGGCCCCCGCGCCAGGATCTCCCCGTCGTCGGCGATGCGCACCTCCGTGCTGGGGATCACGGGACCCACGCTCCCGATGCGGTTGCGCTCGAAGGTGTTCACGCTGATCACCGGCGACGTCTCCGTGAGCCCGTAGCCCTCCAGCACCGTCAGCCCCGCGGCGTAGAAGAACTCGTTGATGTGCACCGCCAACGGCGCGCCGCCCGACACGAAGAAGCGCAGCCTCCCGCCCGTGCGCGCCCGCAGCTTGCTGAACACCAGCCTGTCCACGATGCCCTGCTGGACCTTGAGCCAGCCGCCCGCCGTGCCGCCGGCCTGCTCCAGGTGGCAGACCTCCTTGCCCACCTTCTTGGCCCAGCCGAAGATGGTGCGCTTGGCCGGTCCTCCGCTCATGGCCGCCGCGTTGACCTTGTCGTAGATCTTCTCGTAGAGCCGCGGCACGCTCACCATCACCGTGGGCTTCACCACGCCCATGTCGTCGGCCACCGTGTCCACGCCCTCCGCGTACGCGATCCCCGTGCCGGCGTAGACCATGGTGTAGTACCCGGCCATCCTCTCGAACACGTGGGACAGAGGCAGGAAGGACAGCACCTTGTCCTCCGTCCCGATATCGATCAGGCTCACCGCGTCCAGCACGTTGGACACGAAGTTCCAGTGGCTCAGCATCACGCCCTTGGGGTTGCCCGTGGTGCCGCTGGTGTAGATGATGCTGCACAGGTCCTCGGGCTCGGCCGGCCCCACCTCGTCCGCCGCCGACTGCGGCAGCTTCTCCGCCATGCTGGCGCCCATCTGCTCCAGCTTGGCGAAGGTCATCACGTTGGGCACGGCCACCGCGTCGTAGGAGATCACGTCGGTGAGGAAGGGCAGCCCCGCGCGGATCTCGTCGATCTTGCCCGCCTGCTCCGCGTTGGAAACGAACACCGCCTTGGGCTCGCAGTCCTTCAGGATGTACTCGATGGTCTCCGGCAGCAGGGTGGGGTAGATGGGCACGTCCACGGCGCCCAGGGCCAGCGCGGCCAGGTCCGTCAGGGCCCACTCCACCCGGTTCTCCGAGAGGATCGCCACGCGGTCGCCGCGCCCCACGCCCAAGGCGTCCAACCCCAGGCGCACCGCCCGCACCCGGCGCTGCATCTCCTCGCTGGAGATGTCCCGGTAGGTCCCGCCGGCGTCCTTGGCGCTGAACATGTCGGGCCGGGGCCGCTGGGCCACGGCGTCGAAGAACAGCTGGGGAATGGTCTGAACCGACATGCGCATCCTCCGGGATGGGGGGGCCGAATCGCGAGGGTTTGACAATCCTGGCCGACGCATCCAGCGTGTGTCAACGCTCATTGACCGGACGCATCCACCGGGAGACCCCTTGACGCCTCGCTCGGACCCCTCCCTCGACCTCCTCGAAGGCCTCGATCTCGGCGCCCTGCGCCGCGATCTGCTGTCCTGGTACCGCCGCCGGGGCCGCAGCCTGCCCTGGCGCGAGGACCCGGGCGTGTACGGCATCTGGATCTCCGAGATCATGCTCCAGCAGACCACCGTGACGGCCGTGATCCCGCGTTGGCGCGAATTCCTGGCCCGCTTCCCGGACGTGGCCGCCCTGGCCGCGGCCGACGAGGCCCAGGTTCTGGATGCCTGGCGCGGTCTCGGATACTACCGCCGCGCCCGTCAGCTCCACATGGCGGCCAAGGAGATCATGGCCGCCGGGGAAGCCCGTTTCCCGGATTCGGCCGCGGGTTGGCGCGCCCTGCCCGGCGTGGGCGACTACACCGCCGGCGCCGTCGCCAGCATCGGCCTGGGCCTGCCCGAGGCCGCCGTAGACACCAACGTGGACCGGGTCCTGCGACGTCTGCTCTGCGATCGGCCCGGCGACGCCGCGGATCTCAAGCCGGCTGCCCTGCGGGCCCTGGCCGCCGCCCTGGTGGATCCCGCCGACCCCGGCGCCTGGACCCAGGCGCTCATGGATCTCGGCGCCGGTCCCTGCCGCGTGGCGGACCCGGACTGCGGCGGTTGCCCCCTGGCCGCCCACTGCCGGTCCCGCGCCGCCGGCAACGCGGCGCTCATCCCGCCGCGCGCTCCCCGGCCCGACATCGTGCCCGTGGTCCTGTCCCTGCTCGTGGTCCGCGACCGACGCGGCCTGCTCGCGGTTCCGCCGGGGAGCGAACCCGCCCTCCGTCCCGCCGCGTGGGGAGGGGAGGCCCGCAGCGACTACGCCGGCCTCTACCGCGGCTATTGGCGCTTGCCGGCCACGGGCTGGTACCCCGCCGCCTCCGCACCCGGAACGGCGGCCATGGTCCGGGCCTGGGCCGATTGGCTGGGCGCAGATCCCGAGGCCGTCCATCCCGTCGGTGCGTTCCGCGGCACGGTCACCCGCTACCGCCAGGAGGTGCGCGTGGTCGCGGCCGTCCAGGACGTGATCTGGCCGCAACCCCCGCGCGCGGAGCCGATCCCGCTCCACGACGCCGCGCGGCCGCTGGCCCAGCCGGATCGCCGCGCGCTCGAACTCGCTGAAAAATCCCCTATTTGATCCAGGACTATTTGACTTTCTGAGTCTGCTTTTCCATCATGCAGAGGTCGGCCGCTCGGGCCCGCCCGTCGATGAACGGCCACGGCATGATCAGACGAGGAAGGACGACCATGCTCCAGATCACCCGTCAGACCGAGTACGCGATCCGCGGCCTCATGGAACTGGCCACGCGCGACAACGACAGCCCCACCCGCCTCAAGTCCCTGGCCGAGTCCTGCGAGGTCTCCGAGGCCTTCCTGGCCAAGATCTTCCAGATGCTCTCCCAGCACGACGTGGTCAAGAGCCACCGCGGCGTGAAGGGCGGCTTCTCCCTGGGGCGCGACCCCAAGGACATCACCCTGCGCGAGGTGGTCGACATCTGCGAGGGCGGCATCGCCTTGAACCATTGCCTCCGCAAGGTGGATCCGTGCCAGCGCGCGGGCGAGTGCAAGATGAGCAAGGTGTGGGGCGAGGCCCAGAACGCCATGACCGCCGCCCTGGAGCGGACCACCCTGGCGGATCTCATCTGATCCCGCGTCCTGCCGCGCACGCTTCACGACGCCGCTCCGCGCCCGGAGCGGCGTCGTTTTTCTCGGGTACCGGAGAGGGAGGGCCTCAGGCCCGCTTGCGCCGCAGCTGGCCGCAGGCGGCGTCGATGTCCTCGCCGCCGCTGATGCGGATGGTGCTGCGCACGCCGCGGTCGGCCAGGGCGGCCTGGAAGCCCAGCACCCGGTCCGCGGGCGGGGGACCGAAGCGGTCGTCGATCCTGTTCATGGGGATCAGGTTGATCTTGAAGGGGCGGTGGCGGACCAGCTCCGCCAAGGAGCGGGCCTCGGCGTCCCCGTCGTTCACCCCGTCGATCAGGACGTAGGCCACGGTCGCCGGGCGGTGGATGCGGTCGGCATGGGCCTCGGCCAGGGCCAGCGACTCCTCCAGCGGGGTTCGTCCAGGCACCGGCATGAGCTTCTTGCGCAACCCCGGATCGCAGCTGTTCACGGACAGGGTCAGCCCCACCGGCACCTCCAGCTCCGCCAGCGCCCGCAGGCCGGCGGCGTGGCCGGAGGTGGAGATGGTGATCCGCCGCGCCGACATGCCCAGCCCCGCCTCGTCGGTCATGGCCCGGATCGCCGCGAACACGCCCTCCACGTTGTCCAGAGGCTCGCCCATGCCCATGAAGACCACGTTGAAGGCCCGCGTCGGGTCCCCCGGCAGAGGATCCTGCTCCAGGTCGCGCCGCAGCCTCTGCACCTGCTCCAGGATCTCGCCCGCGGTGAGCTGGCGCAGGAGTCCGCCGCGAGCCGTGGCGCAGAAGCTGCACGCCATGGCGCAGCCCACCTGGCTCGACACGCAGAAGGTGGCGTGGTTCTCCATGGGGATGATCACGCTCTCCACCGCATCTCCGTCGCGCAGCGTGAACAGGAACTTCCGGGTGCCGTCCTGCGAGCGCTGACGCTCCGCCGGAGCCAGCCCGGCCAGATCGTGGTCCGCGGCCAGGGCCTCGCGCAGGGCGCGGGGCAGGTTCGTGGTCTCCTCCCAGTCCACGGCTCCGTGCGCGAAGAGCCAGCTCCGCACCTGGTCGGCGCGGTAGGCTGGCTGTCCCAATCCGGTCATGAGGTCGGCGACGGCCGCGGGGGCCAGGTCGCGCAGCAGCGGGCGCATGGGACACTCCTGGGGCGAAGCTTGACACGTCTTCCCGGCGACGTGCACTGTGGACCCACGGGAGTTTAGCTCTTCCCGGGGCGGACGCAAGGCCGGCCCCACACGGAGGTCATCAGTGCATACCATCCTCGTGGTCGACGACGAGGCGGCGATCCGCACCGCCCTGGACCAGATCCTCACCTACGAGTCCTACCGCGTGCTCACCGCCCCCAGCGGCCGCGCCGCCCTCGAGGTCCTCGACGGCGAGAAGGTCGACGCCCTGCTGCTGGACATCAAGATGGCCGGCATGGACGGCTTCGAGGTCCTCGGGCGCATGCAGGCCGCCGGCCACGATCAGCCCGTGGTGGTCATCTCGGGCCACGGCACCATCGAGACGGCCGTGGAGGCCGTCCGCCGCGGCGCCTACG
Source organism: Candidatus Krumholzibacteriia bacterium (assembly GCA_035447065.1). GTDB lineage: Bacteria > Krumholzibacteriota > Krumholzibacteriia > LZORAL124-64-63 > LZORAL124-64-63 > CALEMW01. Next base: position 1,056 of record DAOTGJ010000028.1, on the reverse strand, counting down.
ATTTCCTGGAGAAGCCCCTGGACCGGTCCCGCCTGCTGGTCACCCTGGCCAACGCCCTGGAACACCGCTCCCTCCGCACCGAGGCCCGCAGCCTGCGCAACCGCGCCGGCTACGATTCCCCCCTCGTGGGCGACTGCTCAGCCATGCAGGAGGTCCGTTCCTTCGTGGAGCGCGTGGGCCCCACGGAAGCCACCGTCCTGATCACGGGCGAGAACGGCACCGGCAAGGAGCTGGTGGTGCGCTCCCTGCACGCCCTGAGCCCTCGCCACCGCGGCCCCCTGGTGGAGGTCAACTGCGCCGCCATCCCGCGGGACCTGGTCGAGAGCGAGCTCTTCGGCCACGAGAAGGGCAGCTTCACGGGCGCGGACCGTCTGCGCATCGGCAAGTTCGAGCAGGCCGACGGCGGCACCCTCTTCCTGGACGAGATCGGCGACATGAACGCCGAGGCCCAGGCCAAGGTCCTCAAGGCCGTGGAGGAGAGCCGCTTCGAACGCGTGGGAGGCAGCAGCGTGCGCCAGGTCGACGTGCGCATCGTGGCCGCCACCAACCGCGACCTGGCCTCGCCGTCTTCCGGTTTCCGCCCGGATCTGTTCTACCGCCTGAACGTCCTGTCCATCCATCTGCCTCCCCTGCGGGAGCGGGGCGACGACGTGGCCCTCCTGCTGGAGCACTTCGTCCGCGAACTGTCGACGGGGAGCAATCTGCCCCGGCGCAGCTTCGCCCCGGACACCCTGGACCTCCTGCGTCGGCATTCCTGGCCCGGCAACGTCCGCGAGCTGCGCAACCTGGTGGAACGGCTGCTGATCCTGGCCCCGGAGCCCGTGATCCGCCCCAGGGACCTGCCTCCTCTGCTGTCCGGTCCCGGCTCGACCCGCAACGAGATGGACACCTTCCTCGCCCACGACAACTTCCAGGACTTCAAGGCCGCCGCCGAGGCCCGCTTCCTCCAGCACAAGCTGGAGCAGAACGGCTACAACGTCAGCCGGACCGCCGAGATCCTCGGCATGCAGCGCAGCAACCTCTACAAGAAGATCACCCGCTACGACTTGCAGACCC
>DAOTGJ010000027.1:0-47892 GCA_035447065.1 Candidatus Krumholzibacteriia bacterium | reverse complement strand
TGTTGGGGGAGCGGATCTTCCGGACACGGGTCGAGCTGCCGGAGGTATGGGCTCGGTACTATGAGCGATCCGTTTCGACGGTGGGGCTTGGTAGCAATCGTCGTCATACCCTGAAGTATGCCTATTGAAGAAGGCGCCCACCCTGAGGTGCACACCTTTGGAGACTTCAGGAACATTTTCGATTGCACAACTAACGCGATTGACAGGATGACCATGGGGATTCGCGAGGAATTGACAGTTTGTCAAAACCCACGCCTCCACATGCTTCCCCTCTGTTTCAGAATGATTTTCCCTCGGTTAAAACCCTATGAAGCATAAGGGGTTGAGAAAGGCGATCGGGCTTTATCGGTTTTCATGAATCACTGGCACGGCTCTTGTAAAAGGAGGGGCAGCCTGTCGAGATTCGACCCCGTGAGCGAGAAGGAATGAGGTTCGCAATGGCGACCAGCAAGCGTACCAGCGGTGCCAAGGTGGGCAAGACCACCATGAAGAAGGCCGCTTCCCGGAGCCGCCGCGAAGGCGCCCGGATCATGAGCAACCTGGATCTGTATTTCCAGGAAGTGAAGACGTTCCCCCTGCTGTCCCGCGAGCAGGAGTGCGAGCTGGCGCGCGGCATCAAGGCCAACGAGGACGGCGCCCTGCACAAGCTGGTGAACTCCAACCTGCGCTTCGTGGTGTCCATCGCCAAGGAGTACGCCCATTACGGCGTGCCCCTGGAGGACCTCATCAACGAGGGCAACCTGGGCCTGCTCAAGGCCGCCCAGCGCTTCGACGAGACCCGCGGCTACAAGTTCATCTCCTACGCGGTGTGGTGGATCCGCCAGTCCATCCTGGCCGCCCTGGCGAACCATTCCAAGATCGTCCGCATGCCGCTCAACCGTGCGCGCGTGCTGAACCAGATCAAGCGCGCCAGCAGCGAACTCCAGCAGGACCTCCGTCGCAAGCCCACCCCCGAAGAGATCGCCGACAAGCTCAAGCTCTCCGTGGACGAGGTGAAGGACACCCTGCCCCTGATGCAGGACAACTTCTTCCTGGACGACTACGTGGGCAACGACGAGGACTCCACCTACCTCGACTTCCTGGAGGACACCAAGAGCCGCACCCCGGACTCGCCGGTGATGGAGGAGGACCTGGTCCAGAGCATCGAGCGCATGCTGTGCGACCTGAAGCCCCGCGAGGCCAAGGTGCTGCGCATGTACTACGGCCTGGGCACGGATCGCGAGATGACGCTGGAGGAGATCGGCCAGGACATGGGCCTGACCCGCGAGCGCATCCGCCAGATCAAGGAAGAGGCCTTCGAGAAGATCCGGAACAGCAAGACGTTCCGGTACATGCACGACTATCAGGACATGCGGGACATGACGGCCTAGCCGTCCCCGCTGCCTGGACCCGACGCCCACCACCCACGCAACCAACAGAGCGAACGAGTGGCGACGACCCCGGACCTTCAGTCCGGGGTCGTCGTTTGCAGGCGTCCCTGACCGGCGGATTCGACGGCGGCGCGGAAGGCCTCCACGCGGTCCGCCGGAACCCAGACGCGCCAGCGCACGCCGTCGTCGTAGGCCTCGGCGGTGCGGCGGGCGCCGTGGGCGTCCAGCAGGTGGGCCACGGTGTTCTGCAGGGGGTAGGGGAAGCTCAGGTCCAGCTCCGCGCCCAGCAGCACGCGGCGGCGGGGGGCGTCGGCCAGGGCCAGTTCGGCGCATTCGCGGTAGGCGCGGCCCAGGCCGCCGGTGCCCAGCTTGACGCCGCCGAACCAGCGGGCCACCACGCAGACGGCGTCGGTCACGTCGGCGGCGCGCAGGGCGTTGAGGATGGGCTCGCCCGCGGAGCCGGAGGGCTCGCCGGCGTCGCTGCGGAACTCCGTGAGGTCCGCCCCGTGCCCCAGGCGCCAGGCCACGCAGTGGTGGCGCGCGTCGTGGTGGCGGCGGATCACGTCGGCCAGGTGGGCGCGGGCGGCCGTCTCGTCGGCGGCGGGGGCGGCCTCGGCCAGGAAGCGGGAGCGCTGCACACGGGTCTCGGCCGTGGCGGGGGCCGCCAGGGTGTCGAATCCGGGGCCGTCGGCGGGGGTGGCGGGCACGGCGGCCTCCTGGCGGTCGAGGCGGTGGTTTTCCGGCCGCCGGCGGAGCGGCCGCGTTTCAAGAACGTCGATGAGCCTAGCGCGCGACTCCCTGGCAGGCAACACGTTCCGTGATCGGACATCGGTGGCACCGGCCTTGCATCCCCGTCGTGGACCTGCAACCGCCGGGAGGCCGCCGTCATGCCCTGGAACCGCCGTCGCCTGCTCTGGATCGTGCTGGCCGCCTGCCTGGGGTCCGCACCCGTGCGTGCGGGCGATCCGCCCTCGGCCCTGGCCCGTCCGGACCGCGTGGGGCCCGCCATGGTGAGCCTGGGGCCCACCCTGGGCTGGGCGCCGGAGGTGGACCCCGCCCGCTGGGGCGTGGCCGGCTCCGTGCTGATCCCGCCCGACGCCGCCGCCCAGTTCCTGGGCGTCCTGGACGACTGGGGGGCCGCCCTGGTGCTGGGCGGGGAGTGGCGCCGCATCGATGCCGACCGCACCCTGGCCACGCTGGACGTGGGCCTGCGCCGCTATCTGGGCGACCCGGACCAGGGCCGCGCCGCGCTCTTCGTGGGGGCGGCCGCGGGCATCGGCTCGGCGGACTACGCGGTGGCCGCCGCCGCGGATGACACCACGGGCGCCGCGCCCACATCCGCCACCGCCCGCCTCGGCACCTTCGTCGTGGAGACCGGGTACGAGCTGCGGCCGTCGCCGTCGCTGGTGCTCAGCGCCAAGCTCCGCTGGCGCAACGCCGTGCTGCGCCCCGAGGACTTCTCCAGCTGGTCCGTGCACCTGGACGTGGGCGTGCCGCTGCCCCGCTGATCCGTCCGGAACCTTCCGCCGCCGCTCCGGTACACCTCGGGTCCCACGATCCCGTGTGGACGCTCCGGGGCCGACCCGTTATGTTGAGCCCCCGGTGCCATCGCCAACCCCCCGCGAGGGAGAGTCTCGCCATGACCCACGTGACGCGCCGCCTGACGGCGTGGGCGCTGCTGCTGGCCGTCGCCGTGCCCGCCCTGGCCCAGCGCCCCCTGGACTACTGGGACTACACCGCGGCCATGCGCGCCGCCGAGCGCCTGGACCACCTGTGCGCCGTGGCGTCGCTGGAGGATCCCTCGGGACCGGTGCTGGCCGTGGGCGACCGCTTCGGCCTGGTCCGTCTGCTGCGACTGGTGGACGGCCAGACCCGCCAGCTCTGGGTGAGCAAGCAGCTCCGCGGCCAGGTCATGGAGGTGCTCGCGGCCGACCTGGACGGCGACGACCGCGACGAGCTGGTGGCCTGGACCGACAGCGGCAACATCTACCTCTGGTCCGCCCACGAGCAGCGTCTGCTCTGGGAGTCGCTCACCAACGACTACAACCAGATCACGGCCGTGGCCCTTGGCCAGGTGGACGACGACGAGCCCCTGGAGATCGTGGTCAACGCGGACAACCGCATCCACTACGTGGACGGGCAATCCTACACGCGCCAATGGACCAGCCCCTACGAGTACACCGCCACGCGCCTGCGCGTGGGCGACGTGGACGGCGACGGCGAGTCCGAGCTGGTCCTGTCCACCGGCCAGGTGGTGGGCGCCCGCAACGGCGACGTGGAGTGGGACAGCGAGGTGTTCGGCACCCGCCTGGAGCTGCTGGATATCGACGCCGACGGCATCCCGGAGATCCTGGCCGAGAACGACGGCGCCCTGATGCGCATCTACGACGCCGACGTGCAGCGCGAGAAGCAGCTCCAGTGATCCGGCGCGTCACGCGGACCCCGCTTGCGTCGTTGGTGAACGCAGACGTACTTGTCCGCTCGCACACCGCCCGACGCGCCTGGAGGATGGCATGATCCGCACCCCGCGAACCCGCGGCCTCGTCCCGTTGACTGCGCTGCTCCTGCTGGCGCTGACCGCCGTCGCCGCGGCCGGCCCCCTGGGCGGCGCCGCCTCCGACACCGGCGGCGTGCCCAAGGTGCGCCTGGAGGTCAAGCTCCTGGACCGCGAGTTCCCCGCCGGGGGCACCGTCCGCCTGGGGCTGCTCTACCACGTGCCCGAGGGCACGCACATGACCGGCACCTTCCGCGACGTCGCCGTGGCGTCGGACCCGGCGGTGGTCCTGGGCGAGCCCGTCTTCCCGCCGCTGTCCGTGCCGGGGGAGATCCCGTACTGGAAGGGCGATGTGATGGCGGTGCTGCCCGTCACCCTGCCCGCCGTCGCCGGTCCCTTGGCCCTGACGGTGACCGCCGAGTCCCAGCTCTGCCGCGAAGGCGACGCGGGCCTCTGCTACCCGCCGGCCTCGTCGCTGGCCACCCTGACCCTGGACGTGACCGCGCCCGCGGACGGCGCCCCGACCGCCGCGGCCGCCGCTCCGGATCAGGGCGGCGGCCTGCAGGGCCGCCTGGAGCGCGCCCTGGACGAGGGCAGCTGGCTGGCCTTCCTGCTGGTGTTCCTGGGGGGCGTGCTGGCCAGCTTCACGCCCTGCGTGTACCCCATGATCCCCATCACCATCAGCTTCATCGGCGGCAGCGCCAAGGGGAACCCGGCCAAGGGCTTCGTGCTCTCGCTGTGGTACGTGCTGGGCATCGCCCTGGTCTACTCGGTGCTGGGCCTGGTGGCGGCGGCCACCGGCGGCGCCTTCGGCCAGGCCACCCAGACGCCGGTGTTCGCCGGCGTGGTGGCGGCGGTCATCGGCGCCATGGCCCTGAGCATGGCCGGCATGTTCGACATCCAGCTGCCCAGCTCGCTGACCAGCAAGGTGGGCGGCGGCCGCACGGGCTTCCTGGGGCCGCTGCTCATGGGCATGGCCATGGGCATGATCGCCGCGCCCTGCGTGGGGCCGGTGCTCATCGTGCTGCTGACCTGGGTGGCCACCAGCGGCAGCCTGTTCATGGGCTTCTGGCTGCTGTTCGCCTTCGCCATGGGCCTGGGCATGCTCTTCGTGGCCCTGGGCACCTTCAGCGGCCTGCTCACGGCGCTGCCCGGCGCCGGCGGCTGGATGCAGACCGTCAAGCATGTCTTCGCGGTGGTGCTGCTCGCCCTGGCCCTGTGGTTCGTGCGGCTCTACCTGCCCCTGTGGCTGCTGACCTTCGTCTTCGGCATGGGCCTCATGCTCATGGTGAGCGCCTGGGGCGCCTGGCGGCCCCTGGAGGCCCACGCCGGCGCGCGCGAGAGCCTGGACAAGGGCTTCCTGCGCTTCCTCTGGATGGCGGGCACGCTGCTGGCCCTGCTGGGTGGCCTGCGCGGCTTCGCGCCGGACCTGCTGCCGACCGGCGGCGCCGCGACCGTGGCGGCGGACGCGGGCCACGCGGAGCCGGCCTGGCTCACCGACGAGGACACGGCCTTCGCCCGCGCCGCCCGCGACGGCATGCCCGTGGTCATGGACTTCTGGGCCGAGTGGTGCGCGGCCTGCATCGAGCTGGACCATCAGACCTGGAACCAGGCCGAGGTGCTGGCCCTGGCCGAGCGCTTCGTGCCCGTGAAGATGGACATGACCGCGCGCAACGACCGCAACAAGGCGCGCAACGAGCGCTACGGCGTCATCGGCATGCCCACGGTCATCTTCTTCGACAGCGAAGGCAACGAGCTCGAGCGCTTCTCGGGCTTCAAGGATGCCCGCGCCATGGCCGCCGTGATGGAGCGGGTGCTGGCGCGGGTGCAATGACGCGAACGGGCCCAGCACGGGCCGGGGAGGACCCATGAGCGGTATGATCCACGTGACCGATGAGAACTTCGAGGCCGAGGTCCTGCAGAGCGACGTGCCCGTGCTGGTGGACTTCAGCGCCACGTGGTGCGGCCCCTGCAAGCAGCTCAAGCCCATCGTGGAGGAGCTGGCCGGCCAGTTCGACGGCAGGATCAAGGTGGCCCATGTGGACGTGGACCAGGCCCGCAACAGCGCCATGAAGTTCGGCGTGATGAGCGTGCCCACCGTGCTGTACATGAAGGGCGGCAAGGTGCAGGACCAGCAGATCGGCCTGACGTCCAAGGACAAGATGGTGGAGAAGATCAACGCCCTGCTCTAGGAGGACCGGATGACCCGCACGATGACCACGACGACCCTGGCCGGGCTGCTGATCCTGGCCCTGGCCCTGACCGGCTGCAACGCCGAGACCCAGGCCGACGCCGGCGCCGAGCACGCCGCCGCCAAGTCGGCGCCCGCCGCGGAGGCCCCCGCGGCCGCCGCCGGCGTGCACGCCCTGGCCCTGCCGTCCCTGGACGGCGGCACCCTGAAGCTGGCCGACTGGGCCGGCGACGTGATCCTGGTGGACTTCTGGGCCACCTGGTGCGGCCCCTGCCGCCGCGTCATGCCGTCGCTGGAGGAGATCCACAACGAGCTGGGCGCCCAGGGCGTGCGCATCGTGGCCGTGAGCACGGACCGCGAGGGCGCGCCGGTGGTGGCCCCGTTCATCGAGAAGAACGGCTACACGTTCCCGGTGGCGCTGCTGAACCAGGAGGCCCTGAAGGTCTTCGGGGACATCCAGAGCATCCCCACCACCTTCATCGTCAAGGGCGACGGCACCATCGCCGAGCGCCTGGTGGGCGCGCACCCCAAGGCCGAGTACCTGGCCGCCATCGAACGCGCCAAGTCCTAGTCTCCGCGGGCGGCCGGCTCCCCCTGGGGCCGGCCGCCGGAGGTCCGCCGTGAGTCCGCTGCGCAAGAAGCTCATCGTGGTGGGCGACCGCCTGCTGGTCCGGCCCGAACAGGGCGAAGAGAAGACCAGCAACGGCCTCTACCTGCCCGCCACCGCCCTCAGCTCGCGGCTGGCCCAGGGCGGCTGGGTGGTGGAGGTGGGCCCCGGCGTGCCGCTGCCCGACCTGCACGACGTGGGCCTGGACGAGACCTGGGAGCGCTCCGACCCCCAGCCCCGCTACCTGCCCCTGCAGGCCCAGGAGGGCGACTACGTGCTCTTCATGCGCAAGGCCGGGGTGGAGATCACCTTCGAGGGCAAGCACTACCTGATCGTGCCCAACTCGGCGGTGCTGGTGCTGGTGCGGGAGGACTGGCGGGACGACGAGGAGCCGGAGGCGGACCACGACGCCTAGATGCAGCGAGGCCAGGGGGGATCGGGATCCGGACCCTGGCCTCAACCGGCGTCGATGATGGTCATCTCTACTTCCTCAGCCACCACAGCAGGTCGATGACGGAGAGGCTGAGCAGGATGATGATGGCGTCCATGCTGGTCCTCCTTGTCGGTCCAAGGTTCTTGGCGGATTGATGCCCTTCCCTTCGGATGAGCCCACCCCGCCTTGAGCGAATTCCGTGCCGAAGGCAGGGGTTTCAACTCAACTCCTTGACCCGCAACAACAAGAGGGTCCGATCATCGGACTGCTCGGGGCCGCCGTAGCTCTCCACCGTGGCGAAAATCCTGTCGCGCAGTTCCTCCAGAGGCAGGTTCCGGTGCCGTTGCACCGTCTGCTCCAGCCGCGTTTCCCCGAAGAACTCCCCGCGGTCGTCGGTCTCCTCGGTGAAACCGTCGGTGTAGAGGACCACCAGGTCGCCGGGCTCCAGGGTCAGGGCGCCGCGGGCGTAGCGCCGGTCCTCGTCGATCCCCAGCACCAGGCCGCCCTTGCGCAGCTTCTCCGCCCAGTCGCGGCCGGGCCGTACCACCAGCGGCGGGTTCATGCCCGCGTTGCAGTAGCGCAGGGTGCGCGAGGGGGCGTGATAGGTGCCGTAGAAGAAGCAGATGAACTGGCCCGCGGCGGCCAGCGAGCACACGTGGCGGTTGAGGGTCTCGATGACGCGGGCGGGGTCGTCGTGGGTATGGGCGGCGGTGCGGAAGGCGGCGCTCAGCGTGGTCATGGTCAGGGCGGCGGGCACGCCCTTGCCCGCGGCGTCGGCGATGGCGAAGCCCACCGTGCGCTCGTCCAGGGGGAAGTAGCCGAAGGAGTCGCCGCCCACCTCGCGGCAGGGGGCCATGCGCCCCAGCAGCTCCACGCCGGCGGCGTGCAGCGGGCGCGTGGGCACCAGGTGCTGCTGGATGCGCGTGGCCACGGCCAGCTCGGCGTCCAGGCGTTCGCGTTCCAGGTTGTCGTGATAGAGGCGGCCGATCTCCACCAGGGCCGCCGCCTGCACGCTGAAGTGGTGCAGGTTGCGGATGTCGTCCTGGGTGTAGAGCCCGCCGCCGGCCTTGGCGCCCAGGGTGAGGAAACCCACCAGGCGCTGGCCCGTGATCAGGGGCACGATGAGGCGCACGTCCAGGGTCTCCAGCACCACGCGGGACTGGGCGTCGGTCTCGGCGCGGGTGTCCAGGCCCTCGACCTCCTCGGCCGCCAGCGGGCGGTGGGCGGTGCGGAGCACGCGGGGGAGGGTGGCGTCGGCGTCCACGCGGTAGGGGCCCGCGGGGGGCGGCGCAGAGGCGCGCAGGGTGTGCAGGGCGTACACGCCGTGGTCGTCCAGGAAGAGGGCCAGGTGCAGGGGCCGGTAGAGGCCGTGCAGGCGGTCCAGCATGGCGCGGGGGGCGTCGCCGGCCTCGATGAGGCTGGACATCTCGTGGCCCAGGGCCTGGATGGCCTCGCGGTCGGCCAGGCGCGAGGGGTAGAAGGTGGTGTCCACCCAGCGGTGCAGGCGCCGGCGCAGGGGGTTCAGGGCCAGGGCGCTGCCGATGACCGCGGCCAGGAGCATGGGCTCGTCGCCGATGCGGAAATGCGAGGCCATGGCGCGTCCCACCACGCCCACCAGCATGCCGTAGCCCACCACCACGGTGAGCGTGAGCAGGCCGTAGATCAACGCCTGGCGCACCACGTCGGCCAGGCCCAGGGCGCCGTAGCGCAGGATGGCCACGCCGATGGTCACCGGCACCAGCGCCAGCGAGAAGCCCAGCCACGACGTCCAGTCCGGCGGCGGCGATGCGGCCATGCCGTGCAGGTACGCGCCCACCATGAAGGGCACGAAGCCCAGCACCAGCCCCACCAGCACCAGACGCAGCTTGGTGTGGGCCACCGGGCGGCCGCGCCGCAGCACCTTGCGGGCCAGCACCGCCAGCCCGGCCGCGAGGTAGGCCAGGAAGTACACGCCGCTGAGCTGCTGCACCGCCAGCACCAGGCCGGAGCCGGGGTCCATGCGGGTCATCTGGATGGAGAGGCTGGCCAGCAGCAGGGGCAGGGCCGGCAGCCACAGCAGGCGGTGCCGGGCCCGGTTGCGCTCGGTGAGGTGGGTGCGGTCCGGGAAGTAGAGGAAGAAGCGCAGGCAGAAGACCGGCAGCACGAGGATGGCCACGTCGCGCAGCACGTCCTTGGCCACCATGTAGGTGGAACTGGGCCTGTCGGGCACGTCCATGAGGAAGAAGGCGAAGGTCACGCAGAGGCCGTAGAAGGAGCGCGTCACCATGTCGTGGCGGCGCGAGAACACCAGCCAGCCCATGGCCAGGAAGGCGAAGCCCGCCAGCGAGAGCCCGTAGCTCCAGATCACCTGGCGCCGCCCCGGCCGCACGGGGGTGACCACGGCGCCCACGAAGCGCTCGCCGCGCTGCAGCAGCAGCTCCCGGGGCGCGAGATCGTAGCGGCCCGCCTCCGCCAGGTGCCAGCCCACCATGGTGGCCAGGGGCTCGCCGTCCACGCCCAGCAGCCGATCCCCGGGGCGCACCCCCGCCAGCTCCGCCGGGCTCCCGGGCCGGACGGCGCGCACGCTGAGGTTGTGCACGGTCATGCCCAGATCGGGCTTCTGGATCACGTGCACGGCGACGGGGATTTCGAGGATCAGCAGCACCGGCGCGACGACGTAGAGGGCGAGCCACCGCAGCACGCGGCCGGCCGGGGTGCGTGTTCGAGGGTGCGGACCTTGCATGGGCTCCATTGTACCATGCCCGCGGAGGGTGGCGCAGGCCGAAATTCCCGCGAAATCAAGGGTTGCGCGCGTCTCGTCGGTTGACCGGGACCAGGGCCGGACCTACACTACCCTGTTCCGGCCGACCGCCGTCGGCCCATCCGGACCCCACGCCGACGACCGCCTCGCGCGGCCGCCAGGAGATCCCCGTGAGCGACATCCGCAGCATGGCCCAGTATTCCCCCGAGGGCATCGAGACCCGCTGGTACGACGCCTGGGAGCAGGCGGGGCTCTTCGCCCCGGCCGCCGACGCCGAGGGCGAGCCCTTCGTCATCACCCTGCCGCCCCCCAACGTCACCGGCGTGCTGCACATGGGCCATTGCCTGAGCAACTCGGTCCAGGACGTGCTGATCCGCTGGATGCGCATGCGCGGCCGCCCCACCCTGTGGGTGCCGGGCACGGACCACGCGAGCATCGCCACGGAGAACGTGGTGCTGCGCCAGCTGCGCGAGCAGGGCGTGCGCAAGGAGGACCTGGGACGCGACGGCTTCCTGGAGAAGGCCTGGGCCTGGAAGGAGCACACCCACGGCGTGATCACCAGCCAGCTGCGTCGCTTGGGCTGCTCGCTGGACTGGCCGCGCGAGGCGTTCACAATGGACGAGGCGCGCTCGCGCGCCGTGGCCCACGCCTTCAAGACCCTCAAGGAGCAGGGCCTGATCTACCGGGACCTGTACCTGGTGAACTGGTGTCCCCACTGCCTCACCGCCATCAGCGACGACGAGGTGGAGCACAAGGAGAAGCAGGGCTCCCTCTGGCGCCTGCGCTACCCCCTGAGCGACGGCAGCGGCCACGTGACCGTGGCCACCACGCGGCCGGAGACCATGTTCGGCGACACGGCCGTGGCCGTCCATCCGGACGATCCCAAGCGCAAGCACCTCATCGGCCGCACCGTGATCCTGCCCCTGGTGAACCGCGAGATCCCCATCATCGGCGACCACCACGCGGATCCCGAGAAGGGCACGGGCTTCGTGAAGATCACGCCGGCCCACGACCCCAACGACTTCGAGGTGGGCCGCCGCCACGACCTGCCCCAGGTCATCTGCATGGACGAGAAGGGCGTGATGAACGCGGAGGCGGGGCCGGTGGCGGGCCTGGACCGCGTGGCCGCGCGCAAGAAGACCCTGGAGCTGCTGGAGTCGGCCGGCCTCTACGACGGCGATCAGAAGACCGTGCACCAGGTGGGCCACCACGACCGCTGCGGCACGATCATCGAGCCCTACCTGTCGCGCCAGTGGTTCCTGCGCATGGGGGAGATGGCCGCCCGCGCCACCGCCGCGGTGGAGGACGGCACCATCGCCCTGGTGCCCGAGCGCTGGGTGGGCGTGTACCGCAACTGGATGACCAACATCCGCGACTGGTGCATCTCGCGGCAGCTCTGGTGGGGCCACCGCATCCCGGTGTGGACCTGCGGAAGCTGCGGCGCGGAGACCTGCGAGGTGGACGAGCCCGCGGCCTGCCCGGCCTGCGGCGCCGCGGCGCTGCGCCAGGATCCGGACGTGCTGGACACCTGGTTCAGCAGCTGGCTGTGGACCTTCTCGCCCCTGGGCTGGCCGGAACAGACGGAGGATCTGAAGCGCTTCCACCCCACGTCGGTGCTGGTGACCGGGCCGGACATCATCTTCTTCTGGGTGGCCCGCATGATCATGGCCTCGTACCACTTCCTGGACGAGGAACCGTTCCGCGAGGTGCTGTTCCACGGCATCGTGCGCGACGATCAGGGCCGCAAGATGAGCAAGTCGCTGGGCAACAGCCCGGACCCCGTGCAGCTCATGGAAAAGTACGGCGCCGACGCCCTGCGCATGTCCATGGTCATGCTCACGCCCACGGGCCAGGACGTGTTCTTCGGCGAGGACACGCTGGAGGTGGGACGCAACTTCTGCAACAAGATCTTCCAGGCCACCAAGCTGGTGCTGGGCGCCTGGGACGAGGCCGGGCTGGAGGCGGCGCCCGCCGCCGCGCCGGGCGCCTGCGACCTGGGCGCCGTGGCCGCCGCCGGCGCGCCCGCGGCCGCCGCGGCGGAGCTGTGGCGCCAGGTCTTCGGGGCGCAGCCGCCCGCGGAGTTCCGGGCCGACCGCCTGGAGCTGGAGGATCTCTGGCTCCTGAACCGCCTGGCCGAGGCCGCCGCGGAGGTGGATCTCAACCTGGAGCGTCGCCGCCTGAACGACGCCGCCTACACGGCCTACAACTTCTTCCGCCACGAGCTCTGCGACTGGTACCTGGAGTCCGTCAAGCCCCGCATGCGCGACGAGGACCGCCGCCGCGAAGCCGTGATGCTGGCCGTGGCGGCCCTGGGCGTGAGCTACAAGCTGCTGCACCCGGTCATGCCCTTCATCAGCGAGGAGCTGTGGCACGCCCTGCCCGGCGTGGACAGCTACCTGATGACCAGCGCCTTCCCGCGCACGGCCGCCGCGGCGCCCTTCGCCGCCGAGGCCGCGCGCTTCTCCCAGGCCGCCGAGGTGGTGGGCGTGATCCGCTCGCTGCGCGCGGAGATGAACGTGCCCCCCGGCAAACGCGGCAGCGCCGTGCTGATCTGCGAGGAGCAGGAGCAGCTCGCGGGCCTGCAGGCCAACGCCGAGCGCATCGCCCTGCTGGCCAAGCTGGAGGAGGTGGCGGTGCGCCACGGCGGCGAGGCCCCGTCGCCCGCGGGCACGGGCCTGGCCGGCACCGTGGCGGTCTACCTGCCCATGGCCGGCCTGGTGGACGTGGCCAAGGAGAAGGAGCGCCTGGCCAAGGAGCTGGCCCAGGTGGAGGGCTGGATCCAGGGCGGCCGCCGCAAGCTGGAGAACGAGAGCTTCACCGCCCGGGCGCCCGAGGACGTGGTGCAGCGCGAGCGCGACCTGCTGCGCGACAACGAGGCCAAGGCCGAGACCCTGCGCGGCCGGCTGGCCGAGTTCGGCGCCTGAGCGCCGTCGGCCGAGGAAGGAGCGACGCCGTGACCGAAGACACCGGACGCTACAAGACCCCGGGCGAGCTCGTGCAGGCGGCCCGCGAGGCGCGCGGCCAGTCCCTGGAAGACCTGGCCGGCGAGACGCGCATCCCGCGCCGCATGCTCCAGGCCATCGAGCAGGACGATTTCGCCAGCCTGTCCGGGCCGCTCTACGTGCGCAGCTTTCTCAAGACGCTGGCCGCGGAGCTGGACCTGGACGCGGATCTCCTGCTGGAGCGCTACGAGGGCCTGACCGGCGAGTCGGATGCGGAGCCCGCGACCCCGGCCGAGGGCACCTGGGAGACCGAGACCCGCGTGCGCCACGTGGACGGCGGCCAGGGGCGGCGGCTGCTGATCATCGTCGCGGCGGTGGTGGCGCTGGCCGTGGTGGCGCTGGTCCTGCTGCGGGGCTGCGGCGGCGGCGAGACCGGACCATCCGCGGAGCCCCGCCCCGTGGTCACCGACACCCTGGACACCATCTCCGAGCTGCCTGCCGACGACGCGGCCGACGACGGCGCCGCGATCGACGAGGACGCCGCGCCGGACCCGGACGAGCGCATCGTGGCCCCGCCGGCCGAGGTCCTCGACGCCCTGGCGGCCCTGCCCGCCGGCGGCCCCGAGCTGGAGTTCGCCGACGGCCGCTCCTACCCGCTGGTGCTGCGCCTGGTCCTGGACCGCCCCCTGGAGGTGGCCGTCACCGCCGACGGCGACTCGGTGGCCCTGGCCTGGGACGACCCCGGCACCGGCGTGCCCGCCGAGGGCGTGCGCTCCGGCCGTCCCTACCGCGTGGGTTCGCGCCACGTGATCTACGTGGGCGCGCGCGACCACTTCATGCTGCGCCTGGGCGCCGCCGAGGGCGTGGCCGTGACCCTCAACGACCGCGTGCTGGAGATCCCCACGCGCATCGTGGGCCACGACTGGTGGCTGGACCGCGCCCGCCTGCAGCCGGAGTAGGGGCGTGGGCCTGTTCAAGCTGCACGCCCCGTTCCCGCCCCGCGGCGACCAGCCGCAGGCCATCGAGCAGATCCTGCGGGGGCTGGACGCGGGCAAGCCCTTCCAGACCCTGCTGGGCGTGACGGGTTCGGGCAAGACGTTCACCATGGCCAACGTCATCGCGCGGTCGGAGCGGCCGGCGCTGCTCTTCAGCCACAACAAGACGCTGGCCGCCCAGCTCTACGGCGAGCTCAAGGGGTTCTTCCCCGAGAACGCCGTGGAGTACTTCATCAGCTACTACGACTACTACCAGCCCGAGGCGTTCATCCCCCAGAGCGGCACGTACATCGAGAAGGACGTGTCCATCAACGACGAGATCGAGCGCCTGCGCCTGCGCGCCACCAGCTCGCTCATGTCGCGGCGCGACGTCATCGTGGTGGCCAGCGTGTCGGCCATCTACGGCCTTGGCAATCCGGACACCTTCCACCGCAACATCCTGACCCTGGAGACGGGCCTCTGCCTGGACCGCGACGAGCTGCTGCGCCGCCTGGTGGAGATCCACTACGCCCGCAGCGAGGGCGGCGGCTACGGCACCTTCCGCGTGCGCGGCGACACCATCGACGTGCGCGCGGCCTTCGACGAGCGCGTGCTGCGCATCGAGATGTTCGGGGACGAGATCGAGCGGCTCACCTTCATCGACGGGCTCTCCGGCAAGCCCATCGTGCGGGTGGGGGAGGCGCGCATCTTCCCGGCGCGGCAGTTCGTGACGGAGAAGGAGCAGGCCGAGCGCATCCTGGACCAGATCGGCCGCGACCTGGAGGTGCGGCTGGGCGAGCTGGACGCCGAGGGCCGCCAGGTGGAGGCCCAACGCCTGGCCTCGCGCACCCGCTACGACATGGAGATGATCCGCCAGGTGGGATACTGCCACGGCGTGGAGAACTACTCGCGCTACTTCGACGAGCGCGAGCCCGGCGAGCGTCCCGCCAGCCTGCTGGACTACTTCCCGGACGACTACCTGCTGGTCATCGACGAGAGCCACGTGACCATCAGCCAGCTGGGCGCCATGTACCGCGGCGACCGCTCCCGCAAGGAGACCCTGGTGGAGCACGGCTTCCGCCTGCCCAGCGCCATGGACAACAGGCCCCTGCGCATGGAGGAGCTGGAGGCCATGCTGCCCCAGACCATCTTCGTGTCGGCCACGCCGGGAGACTACGAGCTGATCCGCACCGAGGGCGAGTTCGTGGAGCAGGTGATCCGGCCCACCGGCCTGGTGGATCCTGAGATCATCCTGCACCCGGTGGCGGAGCAGGTGGACGACCTGCTGGGCCGCGCCCGCGAGGTCATCGCCCGCGGCGAGCGGGTGCTGGTGACCACCCTGACCAAGAAGATGGCCGAGGATCTGAGCGACTACCTGCAGCGGCTGGGGCTGCGCGTGAGCTACATGCACGCGGACATCGCGGCCCTGGAGCGCGTGGAGATCCTGCGCAAGCTGCGCCTGGGGGAGAGCGACGTGCTGGTGGGCGTGAACCTTCTGCGCGAGGGCCTGGACCTGCCCGAGGTGGCGCTGGTGGCCATCCTGGACGCGGACCGCGAGGGCTTCCTGCGCTCCGAGCGCTCGCTGATCCAGACCGCGGGCCGCGCCGCGCGCAACGCCGGCGGCAAGGTGATCATGTACGCCGACAAGGTGACCGACTCCATGCGCCGCGCCATCGACGAGATGGAGCGCCGCCGCACCAAGCAGCAGGCCTACAACGAGGAGCACGGCATCACGCCGCAGACCATCCGCAAGACGCGCGCGGAGATCCTGCAGGCCACCATGGCGGCGGGCGAATCGCTCGTGGCCGATGCCGCGCCGCCCGCGCCCCCGGAGCCGGACTGGGAGGTGCTCCTGTCCGGCGACCTGCCGCCCGCCAAGGTGGTCACCATGCTCCACGACGAGATGGAGGCCGCGGCGGCGCGCCTGGAGTTCGAGAAGGCCGCGAGCCTGCGCGACCGCATCGACGAGCTGCGGGCCCAGTGGGGCCTGCCCGTATTGGACTGAAGGAGACCCGCGGTGACCCACCACGACGGACGCGCCCCCGGCTTCCCGGACGAGCCCTGGCTCGACGACCTCATCGCCCAGAGCCTGCGCGAGGACGTGGGTTCCGGCGACGCCACCACCGACACGGCCGTGGCGCCGGACCGCGCCGCCACGGGCGTGATCGCCGCCCGCGAGGCCGGCGTGGTGGCGGGCCTGCCCCTGGCCGCGCGTCTGTACGCGGCCCTGGACCCCGCCGTGCGCGTGGAGGTCCTGCGCCGCGACGGCGACGCCGTGGCCCCCGGCGACGCCGTGGCCCGCCTGGCCGGTCCGGCCGCCTCGCTGCTCACCGGCGAGCGCACGGCCCTGAACTTCCTGCAGTACCTGTCGGGCATCGCCAGCCAGACCGCGCGCTACGCCGCCGCGGTGGCGGGCACCGGCTGCCGCGTGCTGGACACGCGCAAGACCCTGCCCGGCTACCGCCTGCTGGCCAAGTACGCCGTGCGCTGCGGCGGAGGCCACAACCATCGCCTGGGCCTGCACGACCGCATCCTGCTCAAGGACAACCACTGGGCCAGCCGCCGCGGTTCGCTGGCGGACCTGGTGGCCCGCGGGCGGGAGCGGCATCCCGCTCTGGCCATCGAGGTGGAGGTGGACACCCTGGCGCAGTTCGACGCCGTGCTGCCCCTGGGCGTGGAGTGGATCCTGCTGGACAACTTCACGCCGGACCAGGTGCGCGAGGCGGTGGCGCGGCGCGAGGCCGCCGGCGCCGACGCCCGCCGCACCCTGCTGGAGGCCAGCGGCAACGTGACCCTGGAGACCATCCGCGCCTACGCCGAAGCCGGCGCCGACGCCGCCTCGGTGGGGCGCCTGACCCACTCCGTGGCGGCCCTGGACCTGGGCCTGGACTTCCTCCCGGACGCGGGCGACGCATGATCCGACTCAGCGGCGGCGACTGGTTCGGCCTGCCCGGCTACGCGCCCGGCGACGTGCGCACCGACGGCTTCCTCTACCTGCTGGACGAGGTGGGCTCCACCAGCGACTTCCTGCTGGGACGCGGCGACCCCGCCCGCGGCCGCCTCTGCCGCTGGGACGGCTGGGGCTGGCAGGCCGGCGACCGCGGCCCGGTCTCGCCGCCCACGCACGCGCGCCCCGGCAGCGCGGCCGTGGCGCGACGCCAGACCGCCGGGCGCGGACGCCAGGGCCGCAGCTGGTTCGCCGCCGGCGGGCTGAACCTGTCGTGGGTGGTGTCGCCCCTGCCGCGCGAGGGCGTGGCGCGCCTGGCCGTGTGGACGGGCCTGCTGGCGGCGGAGGCCGTGGCCGACCTCACGGGCCTGCCCGTGCGCCTGAAGTGGCCCAACGACCTCTGGCTCGACGGCCGCAAGCTGGGCGGCATGATCCTGGATCTGGTCCAGCGCGGTCCGGACCGCCTGCTGGTGGCGGGCCTGGGCGTGAACATCGGACCGTGGCCCGCGGCCATGCCGCCGCAGGTGCGCGCCCGCGCCGTGTCCCTGCCCGCCGACGTGCGTCCCGCCGCGGTGGCCGGCGCCGTGCTCTCGCGCCACGACGCCGAGCTGCCCGACCTGCTGGCCGGCGGCCTGGCCGCCTTCCGCCCGCGCCTGGACGCCGCCGACTGCCTGCGCGGCCGCCCCGTACGCCTGCAGGAGGCCGACGGCGAGGTCCGCGGCACGGCCCTGGGCATCGACGACGACGGCGCCCTGATCCTGGCCGCCGCCGACGGCTCGCGCCGCGTGGTGCTGGCCGGCGACGTGCACCTGCTCCCAGTCGGAACGGAGGACCCGCGATGATCGTCCTGGACGTGGGCAACACCCATCTGCGCGCCGCCCGCCTCGCCTCGGAACCCGCCGCGCGTCCCGACGCCCTGCGGCTGGAGCCCCTGCTGCGCGCTCCCACGCCCCGCGGCCCGGCGGCGCTGGACGCGGTGCTGCGGGAGCTGGCCCACGTCGGCGCCGACGCCGATCTCCTGACGCTGGTGTCCGTGGTGCCCGACGTGACCGCCGAGCTGCGCCGACGCCTGCCCGTGCTGGCCGTGGTCGACCACCGCAGCCCGCTGCCCTACGGCGTGGGCGTGGCCGAGCCCGCGGCCGTGGGCGCCGACCGCTACGCCAACCTGGCGGCGGCCGCGGCCATGGGCTGGACCGACGCCCTGGTGGTGGACGCCGGCACCGCGGTGACCTACGACGTGCTGGAGGCGGGGGTCTTCACGGGGGGGATGATCGCGCCGGGGCCGGCCTTCGCCGCCCGCGCGCTGGGGGAGGCCGCGGCGCGCCTGGCGCCCCAGCCCTTCGCGCCCACGCCCCTGGAGCCGGGACGCGACACGGGCGCGGCCATGCGGGCCGGGGCGTGGCAGCAGGGCATGCGCGGGGTCATCGCCACGATCGCGGCCCTGCAGGCCGCCGCTCCGGAGCGCCCGCTGGTGCTCACCGGCGGCCTGGCGCCGCTGCTGGACGATCCCTCCCTGGGCGCGCCGCCGTCCTTCCCGGACGCCGTGCGCGACCCGGACTGGACCCTCAAGGGCGCGCTTCTGCTGACGGCGGGGACGCCTCCGCTGCCGGGCTTCGGAAGGCCGTGAACACCCGGCAGCCGTAGGGCGGCAGCTCCACGATCAGGCCCTGCCGACGCAGGTCGTCCACGCGGCGCCGCAGCTCCTCGCCGCTGCGCTCGTCCGTCAGGACCACCTCGCCCTCCCAGCCTCCCAGGCCGAGCGCGTCCACCAGCTTCTCGCCCGGCGCGCCGCCGGGGCCGAAGGCGTGATCCAGCCGGCCGCCGCGCGCCTCGTGGCTGTTGTTGTAGACCACCAGGGCGCGTTCGTCGCCGTGGGCGTTGGTGAAGGCGATGAGGTCGTCCACCGGATGCCCGTCGGGCCCGATGGCGTCGTAGAGGCGGAAGCGCTCGGCGCCCGCGAAGAGATGGCGCCGACGCAGCAAGGGGAAGATCATGCGCTCGTGGTGGGCCAGCAGCCCCTCGTCCACGGGCTCCTCGTGGTAGGACCGCCCGTACTCCATGCCGTACTTCTCGCCCAGCCCCTCGAACTGCCCGTGGCCGATGAGCGGCAGACCCGGCAGCGTGGCCAGCAGCGTGCAGATCCCGAAGTACTTGTCGCCCTTGCCGAACTGCTCGACGGCGGTCTCCTCGTCCGGGTTGGTCACGAAGTTCACGAAGCGCTGCAGGATGCCGGGATCGAACTCCAGCACGTTGCGCAGCGAGCCGCGGAAGCTGGCGTTGTCCTGGTCGCGCAGCATGTGCATGAAGGCGCTGTTGTACACGCGGTGCATGCCCAGCGTGCGCACGAAGTAGCCCTCCAGGAGCCAGAAGGCCTCGGCCAGCAGCAGGGTGTCGGGCGCCTCGGCGGCCACGCGGTCCACCACCTCGCGCCAGAACTCCTTGGGCATGGCGGCGTCGAACTCGGCCCGCGGCAGGGCGTGGGCCGCCCGCGAGGCGATGTCGCTGCCCTCGCCCGGCTCCGGCCACCACAGGCGGCGCACGTGACGGCGCGTGAGCACCATGGCGGCGTCGAAGCGGATGATGTGGAAGCGGCGCGCCACGTCCAGGATGGTCCGGATCACGGCCTCGCGCGTGGCGGGGTTGAGGTAGTCCAGCTGGGCGGTGTCGTTCCACGGCATGCTGGTGCCGTCGTTGCCGTGGTAGAGGTAGCGCACGTCGCCGGAGTGGCGGTCGCGGCGGCGGAAGACCACCGCGGCGTCGCGGCGCTCCCAGTAGCCGTCCTCCAGCTTGATCTCCACCGGGTGCTCCGGGGTGAGGTCCGGGCCCTCGAAGGCGTAGCCGGGGAAGGGCGGGTGGTCCAGGCCCATGAAGAGCTCGGGCCGCTCGCGCACCCAGCGGCCGTCCAGGCCCGTGTGGTTGGGCACCATGTCGCCGCAGAGGCGGATGCCGCGGGCCAGGGCGCGCTCGCGCAGCCGGTCCAGGGCCTCGTCGCCGCCCAGGTCGTCGGCGATGCGGTAGTCCTCCAGGGCGTAGGCCGACGCCAGCGCCTCCGGGTTGCCCATGCGCCGCTTGATCTCCTTCGAAGCCGGGCTGCGCTGCCAGAGGCCGATCATCCAGAGGCCGGTCACGCCGCGGTGCTGCAGGGCGTCGAGCTCCGCGTCGGGGATGCGGTCCAGGGTGGCGATGGGCTCGCCGTAGCGCTCGCTCAGCTGGTGCAGCCACACGTAGGCGTTCTTGGCCTGCACCACGGCGCGGGGCATCCAGTCGCGGTCCTCGCTGAAGTTCACGGTCTCGACGTCCTGGATCACCGGCGCCTCGGCACGGGCGGCGGGCGCGGGCGTCTCCGGCGCCGCGTGGGCCGCCTGGAAGACGGGGGCGGGGCCGGGGCCGTCGAAGCGGGGGCGGCGCTCCTCGCGCAGCACGCCGGCGGCCACGGTGCAGGCGGCGCCCAGCTCGCCCAGCCAGGGGGACCACTGATGCGCTGCGGCCAGGAGCTGCTCGTCCAGGCGGTCCGGCGCGGCGTGGATGGGGCCGGTGAGCACGCTCCAGGCGTCGCGGTCGCCGCCCGGACCGGGCACGGTGACCTGGGCGAGGGCGGCGGGCACGGCGGCCAGCAGGCGGCCCACGTCGGGATCGCGGTCCAGCAGGGGCAGGCCCAGCACGGCGCCCGTGCCGGCCAGGGCCGGGTTGCGCAGGGCCAGGCTCAGCACGGCGAGGCGGGCGAGGAGGTCCGAGCGCTCGTCGCCGCCTCCCAGGAGGCCTGCGCCGTCGTCCGCGAGGGAGGGGGCGGCCTCGGCCAGCTCGGGGCAGAGCTGGGCCAGGCGCGCCAGGATGCGGTCCAGGGCGTCGGCGCCCAGGTCGTCGCGCAGGCGGCGCCAGAGCCGGTCCGCGGCGTGGGCGTCGCGCAGCAGGCCGGCGGCGGCAAGGGCCGCGGCGGCCAGCCAGCGCGCGGCGGCCAGCAGCTCGCCGCCCGGAGGCGCATGGGGATCGCGGGCGCGCAGCAGCGCGGCCAGCTCCTGGGCGCGGGGCGGGCCGCTGCGGGCGTCCGCGAGCTCGGACAGGCGGGTGGCGAGCAGGGCGGCCGCGCCGCGGGCGGGGCCGGCGACGGGCAGGACGTTCAATGGCAGACGGTGGTGCATCATGGAGCCTCCCGGGGCGGTACGTTCCCATGCGGAGGCGGGAAGCGCAAGCCCCGAGGACGCGCGGCGTCCCCGGGGCTGGTCGGAACGGTTCCGCGCCCTAGCGGAACAGGGACTTCACGGCGGAGAAGGTGGCGGACTCGTTGGCCACCTGATCGGACACGCGGATGATGCCGGTCATGCCGAAGGTCTCGTGGGGACGGCAGAAGTAGGGCACGTCGCCGGCGGAGGTGAACGTGTAGGAGAAGTTCCCTCCGCTCAGGGTGGCGTCGAACATGGTCCCGGCGTTGGGATCCGCGGCGCCCGTGCCGTTGGTCACCGTGTGGAAGCCGCCGGTCCAGACCCACTCCACGGTGTCGCCCGTGTTGATGGTCAGATCGTTGGGCGAGAAGCTGGTGCCGCTCTGGGTCACCTGGAACGTGGCGGCGCCCGCGACGGCGGCCAGGGCGAGGACGGTCAACGTCGTCAGCAACATCTTCATGGGGGCATCCTTCCGTCTCGTCGATGGAGGCGTGATGGCGGGGAGAGACCAGAGCTTATCTCGGATGATAATGGTCGTCAATATCCCCAGGATAAATGGAGGCCATGTCCATCTGGCAGTCGATTGTCATGCGGGTGACATGGACGCTTTTTTTCTCTTGCGGCTTCCTGGGACACCGCTATCTTCAGGCCCGAATTCAGCACTCGAAGCGGGAGACTGCCAGTTTCCCTTGAACGTTAGGTCCGACCCCGAAAGGAGGCGAGGAGATGGCTCTGAACATCAAGCCCCTGGCCGATCGCGTCATCGTGGAGCCCATGGAGGCCGAGACGATGAAGGGCGGGATCATCATCCCCGACACCGCCAAGGAGAAGCCCCAGCAGGCGAAGGTCGTGGCCGTGGGCCCCGGCCGCACCGCCGAGGACGGCTCGCGCATCGCGCCCGAGGTGAAGAAGGGCGACGTGGTGCTCTACGGGAAGTACTCCGGCACCGAAGTGAGCGTCGGCGGCAACGACTACCTGATCCTGCGCGAGGGCGACATCCTCGCCGTGCTCTAAATCCAGGAGGAGAGAGAACCATGGCCAAGATGATCAAATTCGACGCCGAAGCGCGCGAGAAGATCAAGAAGGGCGTCGACACCCTCGCCGACACCGTGAAGATCACCCTCGGCCCCCGCGGTCGGAACGTGATCCTGGACAAGAAGTTCGGCGCGCCCCTGGTGACCAACGACGGCGTGACCATCGCCAAGGAGATCGAGCTGCGCGATCCCTTCGAGAACATGGGCGCCCAGATGGTGAAGGAGGTCGCCAGCAAGACCAACGACGTGGCCGGCGACGGCACCACCACCGGCACCCTGCTGGCCCAGGTCATGATCCGCGAGGGCATGAAGAACCTGGCGGCCGGCGCCAACCCCATGTTCATGAAGAAGGGCATCGTGGCCGCCACCGAGTGCGCCGTGGAGGCCCTGAAGAAGCAGGCCAAGCCCGTGCGCGACGGCGCCACCATCGCCCAGGTGGCCAGCATCTCCGCCAACAACGACGAGACCATCGGCAAGATCATCGCGGACGCGATGGAGAAGGTCGGCAAGGACGGCGTGATCACGGTGGAGGACGCCAAGGGCACGGAGATGGAGCTGGACGTGGTCGAGGGCATGCAGTTCGACCGCGGCTACCTCAGCCCCTACTTCATCACCAACGGCGACACCATGAAGGTGGAGATGGACGGCCCCGTCATCCTGATCCACGACAAGAAGATCAGCAGCATGAAGGACATGCTGCCGATCCTGGAGAAGGTCGCCCAGATGGGCCGCCCGCTCCTGATCATCGCCGAGGACATCGAGGGCGAGGCCCTGGCCACCCTGGTGGTGAACAAGCTGCGCGGCACCCTGAACGTGGCGGCCGTGAAGGCCCCCGGCTTCGGCGACCGCCGCAAGGCCATGCTGGAGGACATCGCCGTGCTGACCGGCGGCCGCGTCATGAGCGAGGACGCCGGCCTGAAGCTGGAGAACACCACCACGGCGGACCTGGGCAGCTGCACCAAGGTCACCATCGACAAGGACAACACCACGATCGTGGGCGGCAAGGGCAAGGCCGCGGACGTCAAGTCCCGCATCGGCCAGATCCGCGCCCAGATCGAGGAGACCACCAGCGACTACGACCGCGAGAAGCTCCAGGAGCGCCTGGCCAAGCTCGCGGGCGGCGTGGCGGTCATCCGCGTCGGCGCCATGACCGAGGTGGAGATGAAGGAGAAGAAGCACCGCGTGGAGGACGCCCTGTCCGCCACCCGGGCCGCGGTGGAGGAGGGCATCGTCGCCGGCGGCGGCGTGGCCCTGCTGAAGACCGCCAAGGCCATCCAGAAGCTGGACCTCACCGGCGAGGCCGCCATCGGCCGCGACATCATCGCGCGCGCGGTGGAGGAGCCGGTGCGTCAGATCGCCGAGAACGCCGGCGTGGAGGGCAGCCTGATCGTGGCGCACCTGCGCGACGAGAAGAAGGCCACCATCGGCTTCAACGCGGCGACCATGAAGTACGAGGACATGCTCGAGGCCGGCATCATCGATCCGGTCAAGGTCACCCGCTCGGCCCTGCAGAACGCCGCCTCCATCGCGGCCATGCTGCTGACCACCGAGGCCTGCGTCGCCGATGAGCCCGAGAAGGACGCCCCCGGCATGCCGGGCGGCATGGGCGGCATGGGGGACATGGGGGGCATGGGCATGATGTAGGTCGTGCTCGGCACCCACGCTGAGAAAGTGGAACCCCTCTCGGATCCTCCGGCTGCGCAAGTCGGTCCGAGAGGGGTTCCTCTTTCTCAGCGTGGGTGCCTGCGGCGCCCGCGAGGACGTGTTCGAGCTTGGGAAAGCGTGCGAAGAAGCGTAGGTTCTGCGGCATGAAGATCGTGCAGATCGGGAAGTACTATCCGCCGGTGAAGGGCGGGATGGAGAGCGTGCTGCGGGAGCAGTGCGCGGGGCTGGCCGCGGCCGGGTGCCGGGTGACGGCGCTGGTGGCGGCGTCGGGTCCGGAGGACCGGATCCAGGCGCTGCCGGGCGGCGGGCGGCTGGTGCGCTGCGGACGCGTGGCGGTGCTGGCCTCGCAGCCGGTGACGCCGTCGCTGCTGCACCACCTGCGGGCGGACGCGTCGCGCGAGGCGCCCGACGCGGTGATCCTGCACGGTCCCAATCCTCTGGGCGCGGCGGCGCTGCTGGCGCTGCGGCGCTGCCTGCCGCCGACCTGCGCGGTGGCGGTCTGGCACCACGCCGACGTGGCGCGGCAGCGGCTGGGGCGCCATCTGGTGCGTCCGGTGACCGACGCGCTGCTGCGGCGGTGCGACGGCGTGGCCGTGTCTTCGGCGGCCCTGCGCGACGGTTCGCGGGAGCTGGCGCCGGTGCGCGCCAAGGTGAGCGTGATCCCCTTCGGCGTGGACGCCGCGCGCTGGGATCCGGCGCGGCGGCGCGACGGCGGCCGCTTCCTCTTCGTGGGCCGGCTGGTCTACTACAAGGGCCTGGATCTGCTGCTGGACGCCGTGGCGCGCACGCCCGGCGCGCAGCTGGACGTGGTGGGCGACGGGCCCCTGGCCCCGCGGCTGCGCACGCGCGTGCGCGACGAGGGCCTGGCCGACCGCGTGCGCCTGCTGGGCGAACGTCCGGACCGGGAGCTGGACGCGCTGCTGGCCGGCTGCCGCGCCCTGGTCCTGCCCAGCGACCACGGCAGCGAGACGTTCGGCGTGGTGCAGCTGGAGGCCATGGCCGCCGGCGTGCCCGTGATCTGGACCGCCCTGCCCACCGGCGCCGCCGGCGTGGGCCTGGACGGCCGCACCGGCCTGGCGGTGCCGCCCGCGGACGGGGAGGCCCTGGCGGCGGCCCTCGCCCGCCTCCACGCCGACCCGGAGCTGGCCCGCCGCCTGGGCGACGCCGGCCGCCGCCGGGTGCGCGAGGAGTTCTCCCGCGACGCCATGACCAGGGCCATGCTGGCCTGGCTCGCGTCGCTGCGGGCGGGACGGACCCCGGCATGAACTACGGCTTCCTGCCGCACTGGGCCGACGTGCTGCCCCGCGACGCGGGCCACGTCATCGCCGTGACGGGCGCCGGCGGCAAGAGCGAGTGGATCGCAGCCGCGGCGGCGGTCATGGACCCCGCCGCTCCGGTGCTGGTCTGCGGCCCGGACGCCGCCGACGACGCCGTCGACCGCCTGGTCCTGACCGAGCTGGATCCCGGCCGCGGCGGCCATGTGCGGCCGCCCGTCCTGCCGCCGGATCCGTGGCCGCGGCGCACCTCGCTGGCCGTGGTGGTGCAGAGCCTGGCGCCCCTGGGCCGGCCCGCCCGCGAGATCCTGCCCGGCGCCGCCGACGACCCCTGGACCTGGGACGACGCCTTCGCCGCCCTGGGCCTGGAGCTGGCCCGCGTGCCGGCGGGCGTGCCCGTGCTGGCGGCCCTGCTCCAGCTCGACGCCTGCGACGACGGCATCGGCCTCTTCGCCTACCTGGACCGCGTCATGGGCGAGGGAGCCGTGCCGGTGGTCGTCCTGGGGGACACCTCGGGCCCCCGGCCGCGGCTGCGGACCGCCTACCGCGACGATGGGGATCCCGAGCGGATCACGTGACTTCAGGGAACCGGCAGGTGTCCATGGAGTTAGCTGGGGGACGGCGGGCGGCGCGCCCGGACCGCGATTGACACCGCCGGACGCGCTCTCTATGTTACACCGTCCCTCGACCCGAAACTGACACTCCGTGCTCGACCCGCCCCGGGGAGACTGGAAGGAAGGACAGGAGCCCATGACCACCCGACGCACCCCTCTGCGGACCGTCGTCGCCCTGGTGATGCTGGCCATGATGCTGGCGGCGGCCGTGCCCGCGACCGCCTGCGACGAGGCCTACGAGAAGCAGGCCGATCACGCCTACGGCATCGCCACCTCGTTCCTCAAATCCAAGGACTGGGCCCAGGCCATCCCGCAGCTCAAGTCCGCCCTGGAGCTCTGCCCGGACCATGAGAAGTCGCTGAAGGCCCTGAGCAAGGCCTACATGGCCACCGAGGACTTCGAGCAGGCCCGCGCCACGCTGCAGATCCTGATCGAGGCCCGCGGCCACGACGTGGAGCCCGGCGACTACATGGACCTGGGCAAGGCCGAGGCCAAGCTCAAGAACTACCCGGCCGCGCGCCAGGCCTACATGCGCGCCTACAAGCTGGACGGCACCAACTGCAACGTGCTGTTCAACTACGGCATGATGAACTACGCCGTGAACGACTTCGGCGGCGCCGTGGAGATCCTCAGCCAGGCGGCCGACGACTGCCCGGACATCCGCGACCAGGTCATCGAGAAGCTGGCCGTGGCGGCCCAGAAGGCCGCGGAGAAGGAGGAGCGCCTGGGCAACCCGGACAAGGCGGCCTACTACCGCGGCATCTACGAGGAGCAGGCCGCCAACGCCGGCGGCAGCGTGGGCTACGCCCTCATCTCCGAGCGCATGCGCGCCAAGGATTACGCCGGCGCCGTCAGCGCCGCCGAGGACTTCCTGGCCAAGAACCCGGACAGCAAGAAGAAGGACAAGGTCTACCTGAACATGGCCCGCTCCCAGAAGACCCTGGGCCAGACGGGCGGCGCCAAGGCCTCCTTCAAGAGCTACCTGGAGCTGCATCCGGAGGACGGGGAGATCGCCGGCGAGATGATCGAGATGCTGGCCCGCGCCGAGCGCTGCGACGAGGCCCTGGCCGAGGCCGACGCCGCCAAGGCCCGCCAGGCCCAGGACGTCCACGTGCGCTACGCCCGCGGCAAGGCCCTGGAATGCGCCGGCCGCTACAAGGACGCCCAGGACGAGTTCGCCTTCGTGGCCGCCAACGGCAGCGGCGAGCTGAAGACCTGGGCCACCCAGGAGATGCGCCGTCAGGAGCAGCTCGAGGAGATCCGTCAGCTCAAGCGGCAGAACGCCGGCCGCTAGCCTCGGCCCGCGCCGCGCCCGCGCTCCGGCCCCGTCCCGCCCCCGGCGGCGGCGGGGCCTTTCACCGTCCGCCATCGTCGGAGATGCCAGGAGGAACCATGCCCCGTCTGGACAAGCTGCCCCCGTACCTGTTCACCTCCATCGACAAGGCCAAGCGCGAGGCCCTGGCCCAGGGGCGCGACGTGGTGGACCTGGGCATCGGCGATCCCGACCGGCCCACGCCCCGCGCCCTGGTGGACGTCATGGCCGAGGCCGTGCGCAAGGAGGCCTACCACCGCTACCCCAGCAACCAGGGCTCCGCGGCCCTGCGCGAGACCGTGGCGGCATGGTTCGCCAAGCGGCACGGGGTGACGCTGGACCCGGCGAGCCAGATCCTGGCGCTCATCGGCAGCAAGGAGGGCATCGCCCATCTGCCCCTGGCTCTGATGGAGGAGGGGGACGAGGCGCTGGTGCCGGACGTCGGCTATCCCGTCTACCCCGGCTCCACCATCCTGACCGGCGGCGTGCCGGTGACCTACCCGCTCACGGCGGAGGGCGCCTTCCGGCCGGACCCGCGGGACATCGCGCAGCGCATGTCCGACCGCACGCGGCTGGTCATGGTCAACTCGCCCCACAACCCCACCGGCGCGGCCGTGGACGCCGACGGCTGGCGCGCCCTGCTGGACGCCGTGGCCGGCCACGACGCGGTGCTGGCCAACGACGGCGCCTACCTGGAGGTGGGCTTCGGCGGGCCCAAGCCCGTGAGCCTGCTGAGCGTGGCCGACGCGAGCCGGGACCGCGTCATCGAGTTCCACAGCCTGAGCAAGACCTTCAACATGACCGGCTGGCGCATCGGCTTCGCCGTGGGGCACGCCGAGGTGATCGGCGCCCTGGACCGCGTGAAGCAGAACATCGACAGCGGCGCCTTCACCGCCGTGCAGGACGTGGCCATCCACGCCCTGGAGCACGACGCGGAGCTGGTCCCCGACGTGATGAGCGTGTATCCGGAGCGCCGCGCCGTGATCGTGGCGGCGCTGGAGGAGGCGGGCGTGGAGGTCTTCCCGTCCGACGCCTCGTTCTACGTGTGGGCGCGCGTGCCCCGCGGCGGCGACGCCCTGGAGTTCTGCGCCCGCGTGCTGCGCGAGCACGCGGTGGTGGTCACGCCGGGCGTGGGCTTCGGCCCCGGCGGCGCCGGCTGGTTCCGCATCTCCCTGACCGCCCCCGACGACCGCATCCGCGAAGGCGCCCGCCGCCTGAGGAGCCTGTGATGGTGGACTGCATCCGGTTGACCGGCATCGACGTGTACGCCTTCCACGGCGCCCTGGCCGCGGAGCGCGAGCTGGGCCAGCGCTTCGTCATCGACGTGGACCTGTGGGCCGACATCCGCAAGGCGGCGGCCACGGACTCCATCGACGACGCCCTGGACTACACGGAGGTGCACGCGCGCATCGTGGAGCTGGCGGGCAGCGCCGTGTTCCACCTGCTGGAGGCCCTGGCGGACCGCATCGCCGCCATGCTGCTGGACGAGTTCCCCCTGGAGGGGGTGCTGGTCACGGTGCACAAGCCCAACCCGCCCATCCGCAACTTCATGGGCTCGGTGTCGGTCACGGTGGACCGCCGGGCCGAGGACCGGCAGGCGCCGCGCGTGGAAGGCGGGGAGACGCTGCAGTGATCCCGGGCGGCGAGCGCGTGCTGCTGGGCGTGGGCTCCAACCAGGGCGACCGCGCCGCGGAGCTGCGGGCGGGCCTCGCGGCGCTGCAGGACCATGCGGCCGTGGCGGTGACGGGCCGCAGCGGCTGGTGGGAGAGCCGCTACGTGGGACCGGGCGAGGAGCAGGAGCCCTACCTCAACGCCTGCCTGGAGCTGCGCACGGAGCTGGAGCCGCGGGAGCTGCTGCAGGTGACCCAAAGCATCGAGCGCGCCCGCGGCCGCGAGGCGCACGGGCACATGCGGCCGCGGCCCCTGGACCTGGACATCCTGTTCTTCGGGACGCGCACCCTCGGCGGGCCTGGGCTGACGATCCCCCACCCGCGCTGGGCCGAGCGCGCCTTCGTGCTGGAGCCCCTGGCGGAGCTGGCGGGGGACTGGACGCCGCCGGATTCGCGGATGACCGTGGCGGAGATTCGTGCGAAGATCCGCTCCGCCGGCGGCCCCTGGGTGCGCCGCTGGGCGGGGCCCGACTGGCGGGACGGGGCGACCCTCACGGAGGAATGAACGTGCTTCCCTGGCGCTACATCGTGGTGGAGGGCGTGATCGGGGCCGGCAAGACCAGCCTGACCAAGATGCTGGCCGGCCGCCTCAACGCGCAGGTGAACCTGGAGGTGGTGGAGGAGAACCCCTTCCTCGCCAAGTTCTACCAGGACCGCAGCGGCTACGCCTTCCAGACCCAGATCTTCTTCCTGCTCAGCCGCTACCGCCAGCAGCAGGTGCTGCACCAGCCGGACCTGTTCGGGGGCGCGGTGGTTTCGGACTACCTGTTCGCCAAGGACCGCGTCTTCGCCAACCTGAACCTGGAGGACGACGAGCTGGCCCTCTACGACCAGCTCGCCACGGTGCTGGAGCAGCGCGTGCTGCCGCCGGACCTGGTGATCTACCTGCAGGCCAGCACCGACGTGCTCATGGACCGCATCGCCATGCGCGGCCGCAGCTTCGAGCGCGACATGAACCGCGATTACATCGATGCGCTCAGCAGCGCCTACAGTTACTTTTTCCACCATTACCGCGGGGCGCCGCTGCTGGTGGTCAACACCAACACCATCGATTTCGTGAACGTGCCGCGGGACTTCGACCTGCTCTTCGAGCAGCTCAAGCACGAGTTCCAGGGCACCCGCTACTTCGCCCCCGCATCGGCCGGCTGAGAAAGGACCCCCCATGCCCGCACCCGCCACCCTCGGCGTCTTCGCGCGCCGCAAGCGCAAGGGCGAGAAGCTCGTGGTGCTGACCGCGTACGACCTGACGTCGGCGCGCATCGCCGCCGCCGCGGAGGTGGACGCCATCCTGGTGGGCGATTCGCTGGGCATGGTGGTGCTGGGGCACGAGACCACGCTGCCGGTGACCCTGGACGACATGGTGCGCCACACCGCCGCCGTCACGCGCGCGCGGCCGGGCCTGCCGGTCATCGCGGACCTGCCCTTCGGCAGCTTCCACGTGGACGCGCCGCGCACGGTGGAGGCGGCGCTGCGCCTGGTGAAGGAAGGCGGCGCCACGGCCGTGAAGCTGGAGGGCGGTCGCAAGCGCGAGGCCGTGATCCGCGCCCTGCTGGACGCGGAGATCCCGGTCATGGGCCACCTGGGCCTCACCCCCCAGAGCGTGCACCGCCTGGGGGGCTGGAAGGTGCAGGGCCGCGGCGCGGAGGCGGCGGCGCGGCTGCGCGACGAGGCCGCGTTCCTGCAGGACCTGGGCTGCTTCTCCCTGGTGCTCGAATGCGTGCCCGCGGCCCTGGCCGCCGAGGCGAGCGCGGCGCTGACCATTCCCACCATCGGCATCGGCGCCGGCCCCGGCTGCGACGGGCAGGTGCTCGTCTTCCACGATCTGCTGGGACTCTTCGACGACCTGGCGCCTTCGTTCGTCAAGCGCTACGCGGAGCTGGGCCGCGACGCCGTGGCCGCGGTGGGGCGCTGGCGCGACGAGGTGCGCGCCGGCGTGTTCCCCGGCCCCGAGCACGGCTTCCTGGACCAGGACGCTCCGGCCGCCGGATCCTACGGCGGCGGCGCCGCGGGCAAGGAGCGCGCTTGACGCCGCGCCTGCTGACCACCCGCGCCGCTCTGGCGGAGCTGGACGACCTGCGCGCCCGCGGGCCGCTGACCCTGGTGCCCACCATGGGGGCCCTGCACGAGGGGCATCTGAGCCTGGTGCGCCGGGCCGCCGCGGAGGGCGGCCCCGTGGCGGTGAGCATCTTCGTCAACCCGACCCAGTTCGGACCGCACGAGGATTTCGACCGCTACCCGCGCACCCTGGAGGCGGACCTGGAGCTTCTGGCCCGCGAGGGCGTGGACGCCGTGTTCGCCCCATCGGTGGAGGAGATGTACGCCGCGCCCGACGGCGTGCGCGTGGAGCCCGGCCCCCGCGCGGCGCCCCTGTGCGGCGCCCGCCGCGCCGGCCACTTCCGCGGCGTGCTGACCGTGGTGCTCAAGCTCTTCCACCTGGTGCGCCCGGACGCCGCGGTCTTCGGCCGCAAGGACGCCCAGCAGTGCCTGGTCATCGGGGAGATGGTGCGGGACCTGGACGTGCCCGTGCGTCTGATCGACGCGCCGACGCTGCGCGAGCCCGACGGCCTGGCCATGTCGTCCCGCAACCGCTATCTGAGCCCGCCCGAGCGCACCCGCGCCCTGGGCATCTCCCGCGCCCTGGCGGCGGCCCGCCGCAGCCTGGAGGCGGGCGAGCGCGACCGCGCGGCGGTGGAGGAGACCCTGGCCCTGCACCTGGCCGACCTGGACGTGGTGGACTACGCCGAGGCGCGGCGCGTGCCGGACCTGGACGCGCCGGACACGCTGGACGGCCGCGTGCTGCTGGCCGTGGCCGCCTACGTGGGCGCCACCCGGCTCATCGACAACCTGACCCTGGACCTCGACGGCGGCGTCGTGCGCGACGCACCGCTGCTGGAAGGATGACCCCCATGACCGAACCCAAGCTCCAGGCCGTGATCCTCGCCGCCGGCAAGGGCACCCGCATGAAGTCCGAGCTGCCCAAGGTCCTGCACGAGATGGCGGGCAAGAGCCTGCTGGATCACGTGCTGGCCGCCGTGCGCGCCGCCGCCGTGCCGCGCACCGTGGTGGTGGTGGGCCACCAGCACGAGCGCGTGGAGGCCGCCGTGGCCGCGCCGGATCTGAGCTTCGCCCTGCAGAGCCCGCAGCTGGGCACCGGCCACGCCGTGCAGGTGGCCGTGCCGCACCTGGACGCGGACGGCTACACGGTGATCCTGGCGGGCGACGTGCCCCTGCTGCTTCCGGAGACCATCCGCCATCTGGTCCGGGAGACGGTCAGCGCCCATGCCGCCTGCTCCGTGCTGACCTGCGTGGTGCCGGACGCCGGCGCCTACGGCCGCATCGTCAAGGACGCCGCGGGCGGCCTGCAGGCCATCGTGGAGGCGCGCGACGCCACGCCGGAGCAGCTCGCCATCGGCGAGTACAACACGGGCGTGTTCTGCTTCCGCACCGTGGACATGATCGACGCCCTGGCCAAGCTGGACACGGACAACGACCAGGGCGAGTACTACCTGACCGACACCGTGGCCCACCTGGTGCGCGCCGGCCGCCCCGTGCAGGCGGTGGCCATCGACGACCCGGACCAGGTGGTGGGCATCAACACCGTGGACGAGCTGAAGGCCGCCGAGGCCCTGTTCCTCGCCCGCGGCTAGGAGGACGCCGTGGACCGCCTCTTCACCCCCTGGCGCCTGGCCTACGTGCAGGGCGAACGCAGCCACGCGGGCTGCGTGTTCTGCGGCTGCCGCGAGCAGGAGGGGTGCGACCAGGAGAACCACGTGCTGCACCGCTCGCGGCACTGGTACGTGATCCTGAACCGCTTCCCCTACAACGGCGGCCACCTGCTGCTGGTGCTCAACCGCCACGCCGGCTCGCTCACGGCCTGCACGCCGGAGGAGGTGCACGACATGAGCCGCCTGCTGCTGGCCATGGAGACCGTGCTGCGGGCGAGCTACGACCCCCACGGGGTGAACTGCGGCTACAACGGTGGCGCGGGAGCCGGCGCGGGCATCCCCGGCCACTTCCACGTGCACATGCTGCCGCGCTGGAACGCCGACACCAACTTCATGACCGTCATCGGGGACGCGCGGGTGATCCCCGAGCGCCTGGAGGACACGGCGGAGCGCCTGCGCCCGCTGCTGGCGGCGGAGCTGGAGGGGACGGACCTCTGATGCGCTTGGGCACCGTGCTGCTGCTGCTGCTCTGCGCCGCGGCGCTCATCTCCGTGGGCGTGCGCGTGACCCATCCCGGCGGGAAAGGGGAGTCCGAGGCGGAACCCGCGGCCCTGCTCTCCGCCGCGCCGGACCACGCGGCGCCCGTGCGCCTGGAGGTGCTCAACGGCGCCGGCGTGGACGGCCTGGCCGGCCTGGTGGCCACGGCCGTGGGCCGCGCCGGCTGCGTGGCGGGGGAGCTGCGCAACGCCGAGGGTGCGGACCTGCCCCGCTCCCTGCTCCTGAACCGGGCCCTGACGCCGGAGCGGGCCCGCGCCCTGGCCCAGGCCCTGGGCGGGCTGCCGGTGCGCTGGGAGGCCGACGCCGCCTCCGACGCCGATGCCGCCCTGCTGCTGGGCGCCGATCACGCCCGCGTGCTGGCCGCCCTGGGACTGGCGCCGGATCCGGAGCGTTCCGCCCGCTGAAATCCCTCTTTCCCGCCGGGGTCGGACCCGGTATATTGGGCCCCACGACGGGGAAGCGCCGCAACCGGCCGCCCCGCAGGGAGGCGCGGCGTGCGGAAATCGTTGGGCACGGTCACCTTGACCCTCTTCCTGGGGCTCGTGATCGGCGCCATCATCAGCCAGGTCATCGGTCTGTTCCTGGAAGACGGGACCGTGGCGCACAAGCTCTTCGTGCAGCCCGTGGTCTTCGGCCTGGACAGCGCCACCTGGAACCTGGTGGTGCTCGACGTGACCTTCGGACTCCGTTTCCACTTCAACTTCATGAGCGTGGTGGGCGTCTTCGTGGCCGCCCAGATCCTGCGCTGGTACCGCTGACGGCGGGGTGATGCAACCATGACGACGCTGGCATTCATCGGTGGGCTCGGCTGGCCCGAGATCCTGGTCATCGGCCTGGTGGTGCTGCTGGTCTTCGGACCGCGGCGGCTGCCGGAGATCGCCGAGGCCTTCGGCGCCTCCATCAAGAAGTTCAAGCGCGCCACCCAGGACGTGAAGGACGAGGTGCGCCGCGAGATCGACTCCGCCCCCAAGAGCAAGGACGAGGATCCTCCCCGCGACTGAACCCTCCGCCATCACCACCGCGCCGCAGGGAGGCGGGCCGCATGAACCTCGCGCAACTGCTGGACCGACTCAAGGCCGACGAGGGATTCCTGCGCAACGTGACCCGCTGGGAGACGCTCCCGGCCCGCCCCGCGCGCACCGTGCCCGTGCCGGACCACCTGGACCCGCGCCTGCGCGCGGCCCTGGCGGAGCGCGGCATCGAGGAGCTGTACACCCACCAGGGCTCCGCCCTGGCCCATGCCGCCGCCGGCCGCTCCTACGTGGTGGTCACGCCCACCGCGTCGGGCAAGACCCTCTGCTACAACCTGCCGGTGCTGGACGCCATCCTGCGCGAGCCCCAGGCCCGCGCCCTCTACCTGTTCCCCACCAAGGCCCTGGCCCAGGATCAGATGCACGAGGTGCACGGCCTGATCACCGCCACGGGCGCGGACATCAAGACCTACACCTTCGACGGGGACACGCCCGAGCCGGCGCGCAAGGCCATCCGCAGCAGCGGGCACATCGTGGTGACCAACCCGGACATGCTGCACCAGGGCGTGCTGCCGCACCACACGCTGTGGGTGAAGCTCTTCGAGAACCTGAAGTACGTGGTGGTGGACGAGGTGCACCACTACCGCGGCGTCTTCGGCAGCCACGTGGCCAACGTGCTGCGGCGGCTGCGGCGCATCGCGCGGTTCTACGGGGCGGATCCTGTGTTCATCGGCTGCTCGGCCACCATCGCCAACCCGGGGGAGGTGGCAGCGGAGCTGGCCGGCCGCCCCGTGGACGTGGTGGACGACAACGGCGCGCCCGCCGGCGAGAAGCACGTGATCTTCTACAACCCGCCGGTGGTGAACCGCGAGCTGGGCATCCGCCGCTCCGCGGTGAAGGAGACGCGCGCCCTGGCCGAGCGCTTCCTGTCGGCGCGGTCGCAGCTCATCGTCTTCGCGCGCTCGCGCATGCGGGTGGAGCTGCTGCTGACGTACCTGGAACGGTCGGGCCGCACCACGGGCATCAAGAGCGGCGAGGTGCGCGGCTACCGCGGCGGCTACCTGCCCACGGAGCGGCGCGCCATCGAGCGCGGCCTGCGCGACGGCAGCGTGCGCGCGGTGGTCAGCACCAACGCCCTGGAGCTGGGCATCGACATCGGACGCCTGGACGTGTGCATCATGTGCGGCTACGCGGGCACCGTGGCCAGCAGCTGGCAGCAGGCGGGCCG
Source organism: Candidatus Krumholzibacteriia bacterium (assembly GCA_035447065.1). Classification (GTDB taxonomy): domain Bacteria; phylum Krumholzibacteriota; class Krumholzibacteriia; order LZORAL124-64-63; family LZORAL124-64-63; genus CALEMW01. The sequence continues at coordinate 13,043 of DAOTGJ010000027.1, read as the reverse complement.
CGCCGGGCGCAGCCAGAACCAGAGCGTGGCCCTGCTCGTGGCCACCAGCAATCCCCTGGACCAGTACGTGGTGAGCAACCCCGACTGGTTCTTCGGCCGCGGTCCGGAGCACGCGGCCATCGATCCCGACAACCTGATCATCCTGCTCAGCCACCTGAAGTGCGCCGCCTTCGAGCTGCCCTTCGACCAGGGGGAGTCCTACGGAGGCAAGCCCGTGGCCGAGATCCTGGACTACCTGACGGACCAGGGCGTGCTTCACCGCGAGGGCGGCCGCTACCACTGGATGACCGACACCTACCCGGCCGAGGACGTGTCCCTGCGCAGCGCGGCGCCGGACAACGTGGTCATCGTGGATCAGTCCAAGCCCCACGGCGTGATCATCGGCGAGATGGACCTGTTCAGCTCCCAGGAGCTCCTCCACGACGAGGCCGTGTACATCCACGGCGCCCGCCAGTACCACGTGGACAAGCTGGACTGGGACCGGCGCAAGGCCTACGTGCGCCCTGTGGACGTGGACTACTACACCGACGCCCAGCGCAAGACCGAGCTCAAGACCCTCAGCGACGAGGAGGGCGACGACCTGAGCCTGGGCCGCCGCGGCCTGGGCGAGGTGGGCCTGGTCAGCAAGGTGACGGTCTTCAAGAAGATCAAGCTGGGCACCCACGAGAACGTGGGCGCCGGCAAGGTGCATCTGCCGGAGCTGGAGCTGCACACGGCGGCCTTCTGGTGGGAGCTGCCCGACTCGCTGCACGAGCAGATGAACGGCGCGCGCCTGGACCTGGGCGACGCCCTCAAGGGCCTGGCCCACCTGCTGGGCAACGTGATCCCGGCCTTCGTCATGGCCGACCCGGCGGACCTGCGCACCCTGGGCATGGTGCGTTCCACCTTCACGGAGCGGCCCACGCTGTACGTGTACGAGGCCTATCCGGGCGGCGTGGGCTACGCGCGGCGCATCTACGGCCAGATCGACGAGATCCTGGGCCACGCCCGCGAGCATCTGGAGCGCTGCGCCTGCGCCGCGGGCTGCCCGGGCTGCGTGGGCGCGCCGGTGGAGGCCGGCGCCACCGCCCGCGAGGGCGTGCGCTGGATCCTGGGCGCCTGGAGCCACGGCAGCGCCGCATCCGGCGAGGCCTGACATGGATCTGCGCAGCCGCCTGGCCCGCCTCGACCGCTCGGTGGGGGCCAAGCCCGCCGATCCCGCTCCGGAGCCCGCGGACCGCGCCGCCCTGCTCGAGGGCCTGGGTCTGACGCGGCGCGAGGGCGCGGCCGGTCCGGTCTGGAGCCGGGAATCCCGCACCCCCATTCCGCCGCCCCCCGGCTCGCCCGCGGCGCTCGCCCCTCTGCTGACCTGGACTCCCTCGACCGACCTGACCTGGGACGACGTGCTGCTGCTGGATACGGAGACCACCGGTCTGGCCGGCGGCACGGGCACACTGCCGTTCCTGGTGGGGCTGGGCTGGTGGGAGGACGGCGCGCTGCGCGTGCGCCTGGACTTCCTGGGCTCGCCGGCGGGGGAGGCGGCGCTGCTGGCGGACCTGGACGCCTTCGCCCGCGGCTTCCGCGCCGTGGTCACCTTCAACGGCAACGGGTTCGACCTGCCCCTGCTGCGCACCCGCGGCATCCTGGCCCGCCGCCGCGATCTGCTGGGCCACCTGGAGCCCCTGGATCTGCTGCCGGCCTGCCGCCGGCTCTGGGGCCGCCGGCTGCCCGACGTGCGTCAGGGCACCGTGGAGCGCCTGGTGGCCGATGTGATCCGGGACGGGCAGGACATCCCCGGCGCCGCCATCCCGCGCGCGTGGACGGACCTGGTGCTCCAGGGCCGCGCCGACGACGCGGCCCTGGTCCTGGACCACAACCGTTGGGACGTGGAGGGGATGGCCGCCATCCTGCACCGCGCGGTCGAGGCCCTGGCGGTCCACCGCGCCGGTCCGGACGCCTGCCCCGACACCCTGTCCTGGCCCGACGCCTGGTCCCTGGCCCGTCTGGCCGAGCGCGGCGGCGACGCCCGCCTCGCCGCCGCCTGGATGGAGGCCGCCCTGGTCCGGGCCCCCGTGGGAGAGTTTCCCCGCCTCCACCGCCTGGGGCCGCCCGCACCCTTCTGGCTGGACGCGGTGCGCCTTCTCAAGCGAACGGGGGACTGGCCGCGGGTGGGCGCGCTGCTGGAGCTGGCCCGTGGCTTCGTGGGCCGCGAGGCCTGGTGGCACCGCGAGGCGGCCATCCTCCATGAGCACCGCCTGGTGGACCTGGAGCGCGCCCTGCGCCACGCCCGCCGCGCCGACGACCCCCGCCGCGTGGAGCGCCTGGAGCGCAAGCTGGGCCGCGGCCGCCCGCCGGTTGCGGACGGCGGCCCGGCGCGCTAGTCTGCGCACCAACGCCAACCCGGAGGTCGCCCGTGGAGCACATCACCCGAGAGGAAGGCCATCTGCTCGTGGCCGCGGTCCGCATCCTGTCCCACCTGCGCGGCAGCCCGCCCACGGTGGAGGCCGTGGCGGAACTCCTGCGTTGGGCGCCGGAATCGGTGCGCATGAAGACCGTGCTCCTGCACGAGCTGGGGGCCCTGGCCCTGGTGGACAGCGCCTACGACCACCACCTGGAGGTGCGCGACCACGCGCGGCTGGAGACGCTCACCCCCGAGGCCGACCACACCGGCATGGACGAGGCCCTGGCCGACTTCGACCGGCGCAAGGAGGAGGAGCAGCGCCGCATGTCCCAGCTCTTCGGCGACGGCGATCACGAGCGCCGCCGTCGCGAGCGCATCCAGGCCATGGAGGACGGTCTGTTCGGGGGCAAGCCCAAGAAGCCCCGCAATCCCTTCGGCGACGACGACTGAACGGGGCTCGCCGCCCGCAGCCCGGTCGAACGCCGACGAAGCAAGAGGCCGCCCTCTCCACGAGGGCGGCCTCTTCGCGTGCCGGTCGGGACCGCGGCCTAGCGGAACGTCAGGCTCCGGTTGTCCTCGACCACCGCCGCCTCGCGCTGGGCCTCCAGCCAGGCCTGCAGGGCCTCCTGCTGACGCGAGTTGGCGAGCTGGGAGGCGAGCATGTCGCGGGTGCGGGCGTAACCTTCCTCGTCGAACTCCGACTTCCAGAGCACGCGCAGGGCGAACACGCCGCGGGGCGTCTCCACCTCCGGCACCAGCTCGCCCACCGCGCTCTCGCGGGCCTTGGCGTTGAAGTCCGTGTTGAAGCCCACGCCGATCACGTTGCCGGAGTAGGTGAAGGTGTCGGTCACGGCGTAGGTGAGGGCGTGGCCGGCGGCCGCGGCCTCCATGTCGGCGCCCATCTGCACCTCGCCCACGGCGGGGCTCAGCTTGGCGCGGGCGGCGTCGGCCTTGAGCTCGCGCTTGACCTGGGTGACCACCTGCATGCGCACGTCCTCCAGGGGCTGGGCCCCGGCGGGCAGGTGATCCAGCACGTGGACCACGTAGTAGACCTGGTCGTTCTCCAGCACGGGGCTGACGTCGCCGGGCTTGGCCACGAAGGCGTACTGGGTGCCCTGCAGGGTGTTGCGCAGGCCGGGCAGGTCCATGCCCTGGCGCACGGCGTCGGGGCGCTGGACGTCGAGGGCGGCGTCGGCGGCGGCCTCGGCGAAGCCGGCGTCGCGGGCCTCGTCCACGAAGGCGCCGGCGCTCTCGTACAGGGCGTTGAGGGTCTCCTCGCCGGCCTCCACCTTGAACAGGATGTGGCGGGCGTGCACCTCGGTCACCTGGCCGTCGGCCTCGGTCTGCTCCAGCACCTCGATGAGGTGGTAGCCGAACTGGGTGCGCACGGGCTCGCTGATCTCGCCCACGGGCAGGGTGAAGGCGGCCTCGGTGAAGGGCGCCACCATGCGGTTGCGGTCGAAGGTGCCCAGGTCGCCGCCGTTCTGGGCGGTGGAATCCTCGCTGTAGAGGGCGGCGGCGGCGGCGAAGTCGGTCACGCCGTCCTGGATCTCCTTCCGCACGTCCAGGGCGAGCTGCTTGATCTCCAGCTCGTCGGCCTCGCTGGGCTCCTTGCCCCAGGCCACGATCTCCACGCTGACGCGGGCGGGGAGCTGGTATTCGTCCTGGTGGCCGTCGTAGTAGGCGCGGAGCTGGGTCTCGGAGGGCTCGTCGTCCATGGCGATGTCGCTGAACAGCGCGCCCATGTACTCCGCGGTGGCGCGGCCGTTGCGGCGGGCGAACTCGTCGCGCAGCTCCTGCTCGGTGGGAGCGGCGGCGCCGGCCACCTCGTCCATCAGCTTGCGCTGGGGGATGAGCATGCGGATGTAGGCCTCGTACTGGGTCCAGTCCCGGTTGGGATCGGCCAGGTCCGCCAGGTAGGCGTCCATGTCCACGTTGCCCTGCTGGTCCCGGTACTGGGCCAGGACCTCCATGGGCGGGTTGTTCTTCATCATGTCCAGGACCTCGGCGTCCGAGGCCTGGAGGCCGCGCGCGTCGATGGCCTGGTTGACGATCTTGGCGTCCACCAGCTGGTCCCAGGCGTTCTGCATGGCCTGGGCCCGCATGTTGGCCGTGACGGGGCGGCCCTGGCTGCCCTGGCGCATCTGGGCCATGAGGTTGCGCTGCGTGGTGTCGTACTCCTGCCAGGTGATCTCCTCGCCGTTCACCTTGCCCACGGCGCGGGTCTCGCTGACCTGGCGGGGCGTCTGGTTGCACTGGGCGCCCCAGACCACGAAGGTGAAGAGGATGAAGGTGAGGGCGATGATCCAGTAGAAGAACTTGGCCCTGGACCGCAGCAGCTTGAACATCGTGGACTCCTCGCGGATTCTGATCCGAGTGCGGGCGCAGGGCGCCCGGCGGCTTGCCGGCGGCATGAAAAACATCCCACGGGTCGCGGTGGGATGCCTCGCCGCCTTCGATGGCGAATCGACCCTAAAAGATAGCATGGCGCCAGGAAGCCGGCCAAGGAAAAACCGGGCCGTGGACGCCGGGGGCGACGGCTGCTACCTTGCCCGTCCACTCACGGAGGAGGTCCCATGCCCGCGCGCCCGATCCTGCTTCTGCTCAGCCTCGCCGCCCTGCTGGGCGCGCCCGCGCGCGCCGTGGAGCCCGCCCCGCGCTGGCCGCTGGACCTGCCGGAACGCTACCTGACCAGCAACTTCATGGAGTCGCGACCCGGCCGCTTCCACGCCGGGCTGGACTTCAAGACCCGCAGCGAGAGCGGCTTCCCCGCCTATGCGGTGACCGACGGCTGGCTCAGCCGCATCAGCTTCGGGCCCGGCGGCTACGGCAAGGCCCTGTACCTCAACGGCGACGACGGCCGCATCTACGTGTACGCCCACCTGGAGCGCCTGGCCGATCCCTGGCGCGGCCTGGTCCAGGAGGCCCAGGCCCGCCGCGGCCGCTACGACGTGTCCCTGTACTTCCCCAAGGGGCAGCACCCGGTGCGCCGCGGCGACGTGGTGGCCCTCACCGGCCAGACCGGCACCTCCGGCCCGCACCTGCACTTCGAGGTGCGCGACGCCCACAACCGCCCCCTGGACCCCCAGGCCTGCGGCTTCGCCGTGGACGACGCCATCCCGCCCCGCCTGCTGGCCGTGCGCGTGCATCCGGCGGGCCCGTCGGCCGCTGTGGACGGCCGACCCATGGCCGCCGGCGTGACCGCCCAGGGCGACGCCGGCCTGCCGGCCGAGCTGCCGGACCTGGCCGTGCGCGGCCCCATCGCCCTGAGCCTGCGCCTGGACGAGCGGACCGACGCCGCCGGCCACCGCCTGGCGCCCTGGCGCCTGGCCGTGACCCTGGACGACTCCCTGGTCTACGAGAGCCGCAACGACCGCCTGGACTTCGGCCGCAACGGCCAGGCCGTCCTGGAGTGGCTGCGCACGGACGCCGGCCTGGAGCGCTGGCTGCTCAGGCATCCCCTGGTCGCCCTGGACGGCCGCACGGGCGGGGACTGGTCCCTGGATCCCCGCGTGCTCACCCCGGGCTCTCACCTGGTGCGCATCACCGCGGAGGACCGGGCCGGCAACCGCGCGCAGACGTCCTGGCGCCTGCTGGTGGACGGCGCCGTGCAGGGCGCCTGGCCCGCGGCGCCCGTGCGCGCCGAGCCGCCCGCTCCGTTGGAGGGCGTGGCCTGGCTCGACCCCTTCCAGGCCGAGCTGGCCGGCCGCGTGGTCTCCCTGGACACCTTGGCCGCCCGCCTGGACCGCACCGTGGGCGCGGTGCACGGTCCCGACGCCCTGACCCCGGAGGAGACGGCCGCCATGCGCCGCACCCAGGGCCTGCGCGCCCTGGGCTGGGGCCGCGCGGTGTACGCCGCGGACTGGCCCCTGGGGCGCCTGCTGGACCTGGCGCCCGCCTGGCCGGACACCCTGCCCGCGGGCGCGGGCGTGTACCTGGCCCAGGGCGAGGGGTGGAGCTACTACGGAGCGGGCGTGCGCACCGCCGGCGCCTGGCGCCTGGATGTGGGCGGCGCCGGGCGTTTCCAGCTCTGCGTGGACGACCAGGCCCCGTACCTGGGGCCCGGTCCCGAGGAAGGGCTGGTGCGGCCCGGGCCCGACGCCACCGTGGCCGCCGTCACGCCGCCGCGCTGGGAGATCGTGCCCATCCGCCTGGAGGACCTGGGCAGCGGTGTGGATTCCGGTTCCTTGGAGGCGTTCTGGGACGATTCGCCGTTCTGGCCCGAGCCCGATCCCCCGCGCCGCCGCGTGCTGGTGGAGCCGCCCGCCGACGCGGCGCCGGGCCCGCACCGGCTGCTGCTGCGGGCCCGCGACCGGGCCGGGAACGTGTCGGAGCGGTCCTACACGCTTCATCTGATCGACGAATGAGCGCCCGCAAGCGGATGGAATGAGGCCGGTTCCGTAATCGCCGCCAAGGGCGGCCTTTACGGCGGCCCCGGCCCTTGCTACCATGCCGCTTCCGGACCTGAACCCCGCGAGGAGCCGATGCCGCAGTCCACCTTCGTCCACCTGCACAACCACTCGGACTACTCCCTGCTGGACGGGGCCATGAAGGCCAAGGCCATGGCGGCGCGGGCGGCCGAGTTCGGGCAGCCCGCCCTGGCGCTCACGGACCACGGCAACATGTTCGGGGCGGTGGAGTTCTACCTGGCCTGCAGGAAGGCCGGCATCAAGCCCATCCTGGGCATGGAGGCCTACGTCTGCCCGGACCACACGGACCGCAGCACCGGCCCCGAGAACCGTCCCCATCACACGGTGCTGCTGGCCCGCAACGAGGCCGGCTGGCGCAACCTCATGAAGCTGTCGTCCCTGGGGTTCCTGGAGGGCTTCTACTTCAAGCCGCGCATCGACAAGGAGCAGCTCGCCGCCCACAGCGACGGCCTGCTGGCCCTGAGCGCCTGCCTCAGCGGCGAGCCCAACCGCAAGCTCAAGGAGGGGGACATGGACGGCGCCATCCGCGCCGCCGCCTCCTACCGCGACATCCTGGGCAAGGACAACTACTTCCTGGAGATCCAGGACCACGGCATCCCCGCCGAGGCCCGCGTGCGCGAGCTCATGCCGCGCGTGTCGCGGGAGACGGGCGTGCCCATCGTCTGCACCAACGACTGCCACTACCTGGAGCGCACCCACGCCGAGGCCCACGACATCCTGCTCTGCATCGGCACCAACCGGCAGTTCGACGATCCCAACCGCTGGCGCTACGACACGGACCAGATCTACCTCAAGTCCAGCGACGAGATGCTCGCCCTGTTCAAGGACTGGCCCGACGCCTGCGCGCGCACCCTGGAGATCGCCGAGCGCTGCAGCCTGGAGCTGGAGCTGGGCCGCCTGCTCCTGCCGGAGTTCCCCCTGCCCCCGGGCTTCAGCGAGGAGTTCGCCTACCTGGCGCATCTGGCGCGCGCGGGCCTGACCCGCCGCTACGGCAGCGTCACGCCGGAGCTGGAGGAGCGCTTCGAGTACGAGATGGGGATCATCAAGCAGACCGGCTACGCCGGCTACTTCCTCATCGTGTGGGACTTCATCAACGCGGCCCGCGAGCGCGACATCCCGGTGGGGCCGGGGCGCGGCTCGGCCGCCGGCTCGCTGGTGTGCTACTGCCTGGGGATCACGGACATCGACCCCATCGCCAACAAGCTGCTGTTCGAGCGGTTCCTGAACCCCGAGCGCATCTCCATGCCCGATATCGATGTGGACTTCTGCTTCGAGAAGCGGCCGGAGATCATCCGCTACGTGGAGGACAAGTACGGGCGCGAGAACGTGTCGCAGATCATCACCTTCGGCACCATGGCGGCGCGCGGCGTGATCAAGGACGTGTCGCGGGTGCTGGGCTTCGCCTTCGGCGACGCCGACCGCGTGAGCAAGATGGTGCCCGAGGGACCGGGCGTGTCCCTGAGGGAGTCCATCGACACGGTGCCGGGCTTCAAGGACGTGGCCAAGGAGTCCCCGCGCCACGACATGCTGCTGCGCAACTCCCTGGTGCTGGAGGGCATGAGCCGCAACCCGGGGATCCACGCCGCCGGCGTGCTCATCACGCCCTCGCCGCTGACCGAGCACATCCCCATGTACAAGTCCACCAAGGACGACATCACCTCCCAGTTCGACATGCGCATGGTGGAGGAGATGGGCCTGCTGAAGATGGACTTCCTGGGGCTGCGCACCCTGACGGTCATCGACAAGGCCCTGAAGCTCATCCGCGAGAGCTGCGGCTCGGCCCCCAAGGCCGAGGAGATCCCCATGGACGACCCGGAGACCTACACCCTGCTGCAGCAGGGCCGGACCGTGGGCGTGTTCCAGCTGGAGAGCTCCGGCATGCAGGAGCTGCTGCGCAAGATGAAGCCCACGGCCTTCGAGGACATCGTGGCCGTCAATGCCCTCTTCCGGCCGGGCCCCCTGGGCGCGGGCATGGACGAGGTCTACGTGGAGTGCAAGCACGGCCGCAAGAAGGTCACGTACCCCCACGAGGACCTGCGCGCCGTCCTGGAGGAGACCAACGGCGTGATCCTGTACCAGGAGCAGGTGATGCAGATCGCCTCGCTCATGGGCGGCTTCACGCTGGGCCAGGCCGATACGCTGCGCAAGGCCATGGGCAAGAAGAAGAAGGAGATCATGGCCGACATGAAGGTCATGTTCCTGGACGGCGCCCAGAAGAAGGGGTACGACAAGGGCCTGGCCAACAAGGTCTTCGACGACATGGCCTTCTTCGCCGAGTACGGCTTCAACAAGTCCCACTCGGCCAGCTACGCCGTGCTCTCCATCCAGACCGCCTGGCTCAAGGCGCACCATCCCGCGGAGTTCATGGCGGCCACCATGAGCACGGAGATGGGCAAGAGCGACCGCATCACCCAGCTCATCGACGAGGTCAAGGTCATGGGCCTGGCCATCACGCCGCCCGACGTCAACGCGCCGCGGGTGGAGTTCGCGGTGCAGGACGGGCAGGTGGTGTTCGGCATGGGGGCGGTGCGCGGCGTGGGCGCCAAGGCCATCGAGGCCATCGCCGCGGCGCGGGACCGGCTGGGGCGCGACTTCGCCGACGTCTTCGAGCTCTGCGAGTCGCTGGAGTCCGGCATGCTCAACCGCAAGACCCTGGAGAGCCTGGTCAACGCCGGCGCCCTGGACGGCCTGCCCGGCCACCGCCGCCAGAAGCTGGAGAGCCTGGACCTGGCCCTGCAGTACGGCAACCGCGCGGCGCGGGAGAAGGCCCAGGGCATGGTGAGCCTCTTCGGCACCGACGACGCGGCCCTGGCCAAGCCCGCGCTCGTGGAGTGCGAGCCCCACGATCCGCTGGACCAGCTCAGCCTGGAGCGCAACGCCGTGGGCTTCTTCCTCTCGGGGCATCCGTTCCAGGAGTACCGCGAGTTCATGGACAGCCTGCCGGTGACCAGCACCGCGCGCGCCTCGCGGGCGGGCGAGGGGGCGTGGGTGGACCTGGCCGGCGTGATCACCAGCCACACCGAGGCCCGCGACCGCCACAAGCGCCTCTACGCGCGCACCCACTTCGAGGACCGCGAGGGCATGATGGAGCTCACGGTCTACGCCAGCCTGTACGAGACCGCCGCGCCGCTGGTCAAGAGCGACCGCATCCTGGTCGTGGGCGGGCGCGTGCGCGTCAAGGGCGACGGCATGCGCGAGTTGGTGGCGGACCGCATCGTGCCGGTGGACGAGGCCCTGGCCGGCTGGTCCCACGAGCTCCTGCTGCGCCTGGACCTGGACGCCGGGGAGCCCGGCGCTGCCCTGGACGCCCTGCAGGCCGTGCTGCGCGACCTGGCGCCAGCCGAAGGGCCCGAGGACGGGGACGCCCCGCCCGCGGTGCCGCTCATCGTGGAGGCCACCCGGGGCGGGCGCACCTGGCTGCTGCGCTCGCGCTCGCGGCGGGTGGCCCTGAGCCTGGACGCCCTGCGCCGGCTGCGCGTCCTGCCCGGGCTGACGGACCTGCGGCTGCGCTGCGGCATCCCCGCGGCGCCCCCGCGCAAGAGCTTCGGCGGCGGCTTCCGGCAGCAGGCCGCGGTCGCCCACTGATCCCCTCGGGCTTGACACCCATCGCCGCCGCGGTGCAGATTCAGCCGGCCGCGCCCGACCCGATCCCGAGCAGCGAGGACCCATGACCAAGCGCAAGACGACACCCTGGCTCGACTTCGAGAAGCCCATCGTCGAACTCGAGGAGCGCATCCGCACCTTGGAGGACTCCGCGTCCCTGCGCGGCCTGGACGTGAGTGACGAGGTCCAGCGCCTGCGCAAGCGCGTCAAGGTGCTGGGCAAGGAGATCTTCGACAACCTGGACGCCTGGCAGCGCGTGCAGCTCGCGCGCCATCCGCGGCGCCCCACGGCCAACGACTACATCGAGCGCATCTTCGAGAACTTCCGCGAGCTCCACGGCGACCGGCAGTTCCGCGACGATCCGTCCATCGTGGGCGGCATGGCCTGGCTGGGCGACCGCCGCGTGCTGGTGCTGGGCCACCAGAAGGGCCGCGACACCAAGAGCAACATCCACCGCAACTTCGGCATGGCCCACCCCGAGGGCTACCGCAAGGCCCTGCGCCTGATGCACCTGGCCGCCAAGCACGGCCGGCCCATCATCACGTTCATCGACACGCCGGGCGCGTATCCCGGCATCGGCGCGGAGGAGCGCGGCCAGGGCGAGGCCATCGCCCGCAACCTGCGCGAGATGGCGGGGCTGCCGGTGCCCATCCTCTGCTTCGTCACGGGGGAGGGCGGCTCGGGCGGCGCCCTGGCCATCGGCGTGGGGGACCGCGTCTACATGCTGGAGAACTCCATCTACAGCGTGATCAGCCCCGAGGGCTGCGCCGCCATCCTGTGGCGCGACCGCGCCAAGGCCGCCGAGGCCGCCAAGGCCATGAAGATCACCAGCCACGACGCCCTGCGCCTGGGCGCCATCGACGCCGTGCTCACCGAGCCCACCGGCGGCGCGCACCGGGACTACGCGGCCACGGCCAAGCTGGTGGCGGACCGCATCGTGCAGGACCTGGACGAGCTGGAGGGCCTGTCGCCCCAGGAGCTGGTGGACAAGCGGCTGGAGAAGTTCCTGGCCATGGGCATCTTCGACGAGAAGAATTCCGGCGACTGATCAAGCCGCGCCCCATTGACACCCGGACGAGCCTCCTTTACACTTTGGGATGCCAACCTCTTCAAGTATCCTTCCGGGATGTCCGTGGACACGGAGCCGGGGAGGGTCGCGACCCCACCGGCCTCCCGTTTCCTCGGGTGGATTTTTCCGTGCACTTCGATGTCTGAACATTTCGGGCCGGGCCCGTCGCCCGGTCCCCCATGCTCCGTTGCGAGGGGGAGGAGAACCCATGCTGGACGCCAAGCTGCTGGAGATCCTGGTCTGTCCCGCCTGCAAGGGCCCGCTGACCGTCCTGGACGATCACAGCGCCCTGGATTGCGCGGCCTGCGCGCTGCGCTACAAGGTGGAGGACGGCATCCCCATCATGCTGGTGGACGAGGCCGAGCGGCTGAACGGCGGGGAGGCGCGCACATGAGGCGTGCCGCGGCCCTGCTGCTGACCCTCGCGCTGGCCGGCGCGGCCCTGGCCGCTCCCCAGGCCCGCATGGACCAGCCCCGCATGAGCACCCTGGCCGCCGGCGACGGCGCCACCGTGCTGCGCGCCGAGTTCCCCGTGCGCGTTGCGCCGGCGGACTGGACGGCCGTGCCCCCCGCCCAGGTGGAATGGCCCGGCGCCCGCGACGTGGTGGACGACGGCCTGAACCCCGCCTTCGAGCTGCCCGTGAGCGTGGGCGCCGCGGTGGCCCTGCCCGCCCGCGCCGCCCCCCGCGTGCGCGTGAGCGGCTGGACCTGGCTGCGCGAGCCCGACGCCCCGGTGGATGTGGCCGCCCAGGTGGACCTGGGAGCCGTGCGCGTGCTGCGCGGCGTGCCCATGGTCAGCGTGAGCGTGCGGCCGGAGACCCCCGGCGGCGGCCTGCTGGCGACCGTGGACGTGCGCCTGGAGCACGCGCCCACCGGCGACTACGCCGCGGCCCTGGCGGCCCAGCCCGCCGGCGCGGCGCTCAAGTCCGGCCCCCGCGGCGCCCCCGGCCGCGACGCCCTGGCCAACCCCGACCTCTACGACCGCCTCCACGACGGCCTCGCCGCCGCCCGCAGCGCCGCGGCCAAGGAGCTGGACGGCCAGGCCTTCACCCTGTCGGACCACTGGCTGCGCCTGGAGGTGACCGAGACGGGCGTCTACCGCCTGACCGGCGCCCAGACCGAGGTGGCGGGCCTGAATCCCCAGCTGGCCGACCCGGCCACCTTCCGCCTCTTCCGCGCCTGGCCCGAGGCCCTGCCCCTGGACCCCGAGGCCGATGGGAGCTGGCAGGCCGCCTGGGACGGCCTGACCGAGACGGCCATGGACCTGGGCAGCACCGGCGCCGCCTGGGACGCCACCGACGAGCTGCGCTTCTACGGCGTGGGCCCGGACACGTGGAGCGACCGCATCGATCCCGCCGCCGGCCGCCTGGAGCACCAGAACCACCCCTTCAGCAACGCCACGGTGTACTGGCTGACCTGGGAGGAGTTCGGCACGGCGTCGCCCTTCGCCGGCGCCCCCGCCCGGGTGGCCGCGCAGGCCCTGCCGGCCCATGGGCTGACGCCGGTGGCGGACCACCTCAAGCGGGTGCATCTGGAGGAGCAGGTGGTGGAGGCGCACGGGT
>DAOTGJ010000026.1:4279-48068 GCA_035447065.1 Candidatus Krumholzibacteriia bacterium | reverse complement strand
CGTGCGCCAGTCCGTGGTGTCCACGCCGGCGGGCGGCCGCGCGTCGTACTCCACGTTGCCGCCCACGGTGAGCGTCAGCGCGTCGCTCAGGGCCACCTCCAGGGCCAGCTTGCCCATGGCGCGCCGGTCCGAGAGGTCGCGCCACAGGGGCTGCACGAAGAAGACCCCGGTGAGCTTGGCGGTGGGCGACAGGCGTCGCCCCACGTGCAGGAAGGCCGACAGGCGGTGGTCCGTGTCGGAGCCGGCCACGTCCTCGATGCGCTCCACCTCCACCATGTGGGTGGCGCCCACGGCCAGGCGGCCGTCGTCGTCGGCGCGCAGGTCCCAGCGCAGGCCGGCGCCGGTGAGCCAGCGCGAGCGCAGGCGCTGGAAGGGGTTGTGCTGGATCTGCACGAAGCCGATGGAGTGCAGGCCCGAGCCCAGGGCGTGGTTGTGGCGCAGGTGGCCCACCACGGCGCGGGAGCTCTCCACGCCGTCGGTCTCGGTGCGCTCGATCTGGCCCTGGAGGCGCCAGAGGTCGCGGTCGCCGCGGCGCAGCACGCGGCCGCCGGCGTTCAGGGACCACAGCTCCGTGTTGCCGCCGGTGGCCTCGAAGCCGCCTTCCACGGCGCCGCTCCAGCCGGGTTCCGCCAGGCCGCTGCCGGCCAGGGTGTCCAGGATCACGCCGGCCGCGGCCGGGGCGGCGGCGGCGAGGGCGAGCAGCAGGGCGAGGGCGCGGAGCGGGGAGCGGCGCATCAATCGGATCCCTTCACGAAGCGGAGCAGGCGGCCCAGGATGCCGTCGCGCTCCAGGACCACCTCGCGCTCGGCGGCGCGGTCGCGGGCGGACTCCTCCAGGGCGGCGCGGTTCTGGGCGGCGCGGGCGGCGGCCAGGTCGCTGAGGCGGGCGGGCAGCTCGTCGTGGAGCGAGAGCAGGGCGCCGAAGGCGGACGCGTCGAACTCCAGCACCTCCGCCGAGGCCGTCACCGTGAGCGTGGCGCTGCGGCAGACGCCGGTCAGCAGGCTCATCTCGCCCACCACGGCGCCGGGCTGCACCTGGAAGTCGATCTCGCCGCCGTCCTTGGCGATGGCGCCGGCCAGCGCGCCCTTGACCAGCACCCAGAACACGTCGCCGTCGTCGCCCTGGCGGCAGAGGGTCTCGCCGCGGGCGTAGCGCAGGCGCCGCACGCGGGGGGCCACCTGGCGCAGGTCGTCGTCGTCCAGCAGGGGGAGGCCCTGGTCGTCGGTGACCAGCTCGGTGACCAGCTTGCTGCGGCGCAGGTCGGCCACCACGTCGTCGAGCTGCCGCTCCGAGGGTGGGATGCGGCGCTGGTTGTAGACCACGGCCATGAAGTCGTTGAGCAGCACGTCGCTCATGGGGAAGGGGATCTCGATGCCGCGGCGCTTGAACTGGTACCAGATCATCCGGTTGACCTCGCCGTCGATGATGACGTGGCGCGGGTAGTCCGTGGTCCAGTAGAGCAGGCGGTAGTTGATGCCGAAGTCCAGGTAGGAGGTGATGTCGGCGCGCGGCGCGGGGCTGCGGCGCACCTCGGGCACCTCAAGGGCGGCCTGGACCAGGGCCTCGATGACCTCGTCCGGGGCGTCGCTGTAGCTGGCGCCCACCTCGATCTGATGGGCGCGCAGGGGCGTGGGGTCCTGGTAGTTGTTGATGCGCGCCTCGGCCACCTTGCCGTTGGGGATCACCCACATGTGGCCGCGGCGGTCGCGCAGGCGGGTCTCGCGCCAGTTGGTGGCGGTGACGCGGCCCTCCAGGTCGTCGATGCGCACCCAGGCGCCCGGCCGCAGGCTGCGCGTCAGATGCAGCGACATGCCCGCCAGCAGATTGCCCAGCACGCCCTGGAGCGCGAAGCCGATCACGGCGGTGAGCAGGGCGGTGGACGCCAGCAGGGGCCCGATGTCGATGCCCAGCTCCGCCTTCAGCACGCCGAAGGCCAGGGCCAGCATCAGCACCGCGCGCAGGATGTCGTGCAGCAGGTCCGGCAGGGGGAAGTCGCGGCGGCGCCAGGCGAAGAAGGCGTGGACCAGGCCGTCCAGCAGGCTGAGGGCGGCCACGCCCAGCCAGAACATGCGCCAGGCGTCCAGGTGGTCGGCGTGGGAGGCGCGCCAGGCGGCCAGCGGCGCCCAGGGCCGCGCCGCCACCAGCGCCAGCTCCGTGAGCAGGATCACCAGCAGCGGCCGCGCCGCGTAGGTGAGCAGGGCGCCCAGCATGCGCGTGCCGCGCGCGCCGGGGCCCAGGTGCTTGCGGTGCTGCAGCGGTCGGGTGAGGCCCACGGACAGCAGCCAGATCAGGGCCATGGCGCAGGCTTCCAGGATCAGCGGCAGGTACTCGTTCACGAGGCGTCCTTTCGGTCGCGGGCCGCGGACGGCAGGAGGATGGTCTCGCCCTCGCGCGCGAGGGCGGCGGCGGGGGACTGGGCGCGCACGGCGGCGTCCATGGCGTCCAGGGCGTCGTCGTCGCGGTCCGGGGCGTGATGGACGATGCGCACGGCGCCCACGCCGGCGGCGGCCGCCGCCTCCAGGACCTGCTCCGGCGAGCTGTGGCCCCAGCCGGCGAAGTCGGGCAGCGCGTCGGCGGGGAACTGGCCGTCCATGGCCAGCAGGTCCGCCGGGTGCGGCGCGGCGCAGAGCTCCACGAAGCGGGCGCGGCGGGCGGGCGAGGCGCCGCTCCACTCCACGTCGGTGGCCTGGACGAAGGCGCCGCCCGCGGCGTCGTCCACGCGCCAGGCGGTCACGCCGCCCGGGTGGGGCATGGCGAGGCCGCGGACCGTGAGGTCGCCCGTCGTCCAGGGGGTGCCGTCGTTTGGCACGTGGAGGACGTCGATCTCGGCGGGCACGTCGTCCAGGCCGATGGGCCAGAAGGGCGGGCTCATGAGCCTGTCCAGGGCCTCGCGCAGCTCGTGGGACGGCAGGGCCGAGGCCACGGTGATGCGCGCGCCGGGCCGGTGCAGCAACGGCAGCATGGGGAAGCCCAGCACGTGGTCCAGGTGCAGGTGGGTGAACAGGACGGTGAGCTCGTCCACGTCCGGGCCCAGGGCCGCGGCGGCGCGCTGCACGCCGCTGCCGCAGTCCAGCAGCAGGCGGTCGCCCGCGGCGCCCGTGGCCAGGACGCAGGTGCTGTGCCCGCCCCAGCGGGTCTGGCCGGGGCCGCCGCGCGGAGCGGAGCCGCGCACGCCGGCGAAGAGGATCTCCATGCCCACCTACTTGCTCGTCAGGTTCCAGTGGCCGGTGAACGGTTCGCCGGCGTCCAGGGCCTCGCGGCAGCGGCGTGCGAACACCGCCGCCACCGCGTCTCGGTCGGCCAGGGCCGCGAAGGCCGCGGCCGCGGCGTCCAGCTCGCCCGCACGCAGGCGGGCCAGGGCCGCCGCGAACTCCGGATGGCCCGGCGGCGGCGCGTCGCCCGCCAGGCCGGTCAGCTCGTGGACGGGCACCGGCTCCTTGCGGCCCACCACCGCGGCGGTGCCCAGGTCGCGCACCTGCACGGCGCCGGCGGCGGCGGCCAGGGTGGCGCCGCTGATCATGGTGGCCGAGCCGAAGGCCTTGTTGGCGCCCTCCAGGCGCGAGGCCAGGTTGGCGGCGTCGCCCAGCACCGTGTAGTCGAAGCGCTGGCGCGAACCCATGTTGCCGACGACCACCTCGCCGGTGTGCAGGCCCACGCGCATGGTCAGGTCGCGGCCGCAGCGCGCGCGGAACTCCGGCCGGCGTTCCGCCAGACGACGCTGGCAGCGCACGGCGGCGCGGCAGGCGCGTTCCGCGTGGTCGGGCTGCGCCAGGGGCGCGTTCCAGAAGGCCAGGATGGCGTCGCCCTCATACTTGTCCAGCGTGCCGCCTTCCTCAAGGATGATGTCGGTCATGTCCGTCAGATAATCGTTGAGCAGGGTGGTGAGGGCCTCGGGGTCCAGCCCTTCGCTCAGGGACGTGAACCCGGCCAGATCCGAGAACATGATCGTCAGCTCGCGGCGCTCGCCGCCCAGCTTCAGGGCGTCGGGGTCCACCAGGATGCGCTCGATGACCGCCGGGCTCAGGTAGTGGCGGAAGGCGGTCTTGAGGAAGCGGCGCTGGCGGCCCTCGGTGGCGTAGTTGCGCACGAAGCCGCCCAGCACGGACGCGGCCACCGCGGCCTGCAGGGGCACCACGGGCCAGCCCAGGCCGGCGGCGTAGGTGGCCAGGCCCAGGCCGGCGGGCGCGAGCAGGGCCAGCGCCGCGCCCAGCGCGCCGCGTCGGGCGTCGGGCGTGCGGGTGACCAGCAGGGCGGCGCCCACGGCGGCCAGCAGCACGGTCAGGGCGGCCGGCAGGGCCGGCACGGGGGTCAGGAAGTCGTCGGCCAGCAGATCGTCGGCCACGGTGGCGTGGACCACGGCTCCGGGCGCGGTGGGGGAGAGGGGCGTGGCGCGCAGGTCCTTGAGGCCGGGCGCGCTGTAGCCCACGAAGACGATCCTGCCGCGCAGCAGCTCCGGATCCACGGTGGGCGCGCCGCCCTCGAGCAGGCGCAGCTCCGACTGGATCACCGCCGCCACGGAGTAGGCCGGGTAGGTGCCGGGGCCGCCGCGGTAGCGCAGCAGGGCGGCGCCGTCGGCGGCCACGGGCACGGCGCGGTCGCCCACGCGCAGGCGCCCGTCGCGCAGCTCGGGCGGCGCGTCGGCGCCGGCGTGGAGCATCCAGGCGGCCAGGCCCAGGGAGGGGATCAGCTCGCCGTCCAGCCGGCGCACCAGGCCGGCGCGGCGGAAGACGCCGTCGGGGTCGGGGGTGTCGGTCACGTTGGCCAGGCGCGCGGCGGCGCCGGCCACCTCGTCGATGGGCAGGGCGCCGGGGGCGGCGTCCAGCGCGCCCGGCTCCAGCACCAGGGTGCGCGCCCCCACGAAGCGGCCTTGGTCGGCCACGGCCGCGCCCAGCGCGGCGTCGTCCTCCACGCCGTAGGTGCTGGCCTCGGTGAACAGGATGTCGAAGGCCACCACGCTGGCGCCGCCGCGTCGGCAGAAGTCCAGCACGGGCGCCCACACCTGTCGCGGCCAGGGCCAGCCCAGGCCGTTCTCCTGCTCGCCCCAGTCCAGGGAGCCCTGGTCCAGCAGGATGAGGGCCACGGCGTCCGTGGTGGGGGCGGGGCGGGCCAGCGCGCGCACCCGCCAGTCCCAGGCGGTGCGTTCGATGCCGTCCAGCGCGCCGGCCGCCCCGAGCCCCAGGCTCAGGGCGGCCGCCGCCATTCCGATCAGCAGTCCGTGGCGCGTGGCCTGGGTCATGGCGTCAGCGCTTGATGCCCAGGGCCTGCGCGAAACGGGCCTGGCGGACATCCACCACGTCGGCCTCGCCGGCCGCCTTGCCGCCGATGTCCGCCAGACGGTCCTGGGGCGACGGGTGCGTGCGCGCGAAGCCCGGGCCCTTGGGGTCCCAGTGGGCCGCCATGACCTGGAGCATGCGGTTCAGGGCCAGGGGATCGTAGCCCACGCGCTCCAGGATGATCCGCGCGGCCTGGTCGGCGGCCGTCTCCTGGCCGCGGGCGTAGCCGCTGTTGACCAGGGTGCCGGTCACGTCCTGGATGCTGCCGTCGAACTGGTTGGCCAGATCGCGCAGCTGCTCGCCGCCCAGGTGCCGGGCGCCCTCCACGCTCAGGGTGGTCAGGGCGCCGGTCAGGCGGCTGGTCTTGATGGCGCGCAGGCCGTCGCGGTTCTGCACGTGGGCCACCTCGTGGGCCAGCACCGCGGCCAGCTCGTCCTCGGTCTCGCACATGAGCACCAGGCCGCGGCAGACCAGGATCAGGCCGCCGGGCGCGGCGAAGGCGTTGAGCTCGTCGCTGTCCAGCACCAGGAAGTGGTAGCCGCCGAAGGTCTCCGGCCGGTCCGACGCCATGGCCAGCGTCTGGCCCAGGTCGTTCACGTAGCCGTTGAGGACGGGGTTCTCCAGGGGCCGGTAGCTGGTCAGCAGCGACGCCGCCACCGAGCGCCCGATGTAGTACTCCTGCTCCGGGGTGACGTCCTCGAAGGTCTTCTCCAGCACGTCCACGCTGCGGTTGATGGACTGGGTCTGCTGCTCGGTGAGCACGCCGGCGCCCTGCCCGAGCTGGGCGCCCATCTTGGCCACGGAGCCGCAGCCGGCGAGGACGAGGGCCGCGAGGGCCGTCAGGATGAGGATCCGCTTCATCGCGCACCTCCCGGAACCAGCTTGCCGGCGGACACGAAGGCGGCGGCCTGGTCGGGCGTCACCGTCCAGGTCTCCATGCGGTCCACCCAGGCGAAGTCCACGTCGGGATTCGCGGCGCGGTAGGTCTTCTCCACCTCTTCGTTGAAGCCCTTGCCCGCCAGGGCGATCTCCTCGCCCGAGGCGCCGGCGGCCACGTCGCCCTGGCCGGCCTTCAGCACCACCTTCTTCTCCGTGAGGGCCGAGGCGTGGATCCAGCCGCTGCGGCCGGAGCCGTCGCGCACGCGGGTCCAGCCGGCCGTCTCCTCCAGGACCTCCATGCGGTCGCCGTAGGCCACGTCGGCGGTGATCTTGCCCAGGAACGACGGCGACTGCCGCAGCTTGCCCTCGCGCACCTGCACGCTGCGCTGGGGGCCCGCGGCCAGCACCGCCGCGGCGATCAGCAGCAGCAGGGCCAAGGCCCCCGCCCGCTTACGATGTCTCATGATCCCCTCCTGAATGGTTCTGACGCGTTGGTCTGCCGACAAGGCCGGGAGAGCCTAGCACCCGACGGCATCCCGGGCCACCTGGAGATGCTCGCGCCGCGCGGACGCGATCGTTCTTGCGCGCGGGTTGATTGATGGTATGATTGATTTCATCCTATCAGAAAGGGGTCCCCGATGCGAACCACCGTCTTGCGCGCTCTGCTCCTGCTCGTCCTCCTCCTGCTCGTCGTCCCGGCCGCGCTGGCCCAGGAGGAGCAGGAGGGGCACAGCCACGATCCGTTCCTGGACCCGGCCGTGTCGCCCGTGGTGGTGCCCACCACCCTGGACTTCGTGGACCTGGACAAGGCGGGCGACGCCGCCGCCGCGGCCAACGTGGGGGTGAGCGGCTACGTGGAGGTCACGTCGGACCAGAAGCTGGGGCTGCTCACGCCGTTCTACCGCTTCAACCCCAACCTGTCGCTGAAGGCGCGCGTGCCGCTGATCTTCGACCGCACCGCTCACTTCTACGCCGCCGACGCCTCGGCCAGCGGCCTGGGCGACGTGGCCCTGGACGCCCAGTACGAGCGCCTGGCCGGCCCCGGCGCGGTGTGGCGCCTGATGGCCTCGGTGAAGCTGCCCACCGGCGACGACGAGAACACGGTGGAGGTGGACGGCTTCGAATACGGCGTGCCCCTGGGCACCGGCACCACGGACCTCATGGCCCGCGGGCAGTACGCCAAGAGCGCGCCGGACTTCGGCTGGGTGGCCAGCGTGCTGTTCCGCAAGAACGGCGGCTTCGAGTCGTACACGTACGACTACGGCACCTACCAGGAGACCACCACGCAGACCAACGGCAACCAGCTCATCGGCTCGGTGTTCGCGCGCAAGCGCGTGAGCCCGTCGTTCTGGGTGCACCTGGGCCTGTCGGCCACCAAGCTGGCCAACGGCAACTCCAAGACCGAGTACACCAACGACACGCCCACCTACGAGTACGACATCGAGACCGCCGGCACGCTGCTGGACGTGTTCCCGGGCATCAGCTACGCCCTGGGCTCGCTGCAGCCGTTCGTGGGCGCGCGCATCCCGCTGAGCACCAGCTTCGACAACGAGTTCGCCAGCACGGACCGCGATGCGGCCTTCATCTTCCAGTTCAGCTACAACCCGGACCGCATGGGCAACTGACCCGGACCCCTTGCGGGCCCCGGAATCCGCGGAGTATCCTGAGGGGGCGGCCGTTGCGACGGCCGCCCCTTCGATCGTCCGTCCAGCCCCCGTACGAGAGGTCCACCCATGCTGCGAGCCACGGCCACCGTGCTGCTGACCTGCCTGCTCCTGCCCGTCCTGGCCGCGGCCGCGGACGATCCTCTGGCCGACATCCGGCAGGCCCTGGCCCACCGCGGCGAGGAGGCCGCCGCCAAGGCGCGGCTGGCCAAGCGCTGGGTGACCGAGCGGCCGGCCCTCACGCCGGAGCAGGACGCCTACGACGTGCACCACTACGACCTGGCGCTGGAGCTGGACCCCGTGAACGAGGTCCTCTCCGGCACGGTGACCACCGCGGCCACGGTGACGGCTCCTTCGCTGGACAGGGTGGTGCTGGACCTGGATCGCGGCATGCTGGTGAGCGCCTGCCGCGTGGACGGGCTGCCCGCGGCCTTCTCCCGCGCCGCGGATCTGCTGACGGTGGATCTGCCCGCCCCGCGGCCCGCAGGCGCCGCGGTTTCGGTGAGCGTGGACTACCAGGGCGATCCCGCCGGCTCCTACTTCGGTTGGAGCAGCCGCAACGGCCATCCCATGATCTGGACCCTTAGCGAGCCGTTCGGCGCGCGCGAATGGTGGCCCTGCAAGGACGTGAACACGGACAAGGCCGACAGCGTGGACGTGCGCGTGACCGTGCCGTCGTACCTGATCGTGGCCTCCAACGGCCTGCTGATCAGCGACGTGACCGACGGCGCCTCGCGCAGCTTCCACTGGCGCACGCGCTACGCCATGGCCACGTATCTGGTCTCTCTCGCGGTGCACCCCTTCTCCGAGTTCTCAACCTGGTACGCGCCGCTGGGCGGGGGCGACCCCATGGAGATCCAGCACTACGTGTTCGCGGATCAGTTCGCGGAGGCCCAGACCGCCTACGCCGTGACGGACGAGATGATGACGGTCTTCGCCCAGGCCTTCGGCGAGTATCCCTTCATCGCCGAGAAGTACGGCCACGCCTCCTTCCCGTGGGCCGGCGGCATGGAGCACCAGACCATGACCAGCATGGGCGGCCTCTGGCACGACGTGATCAGCCACGAGCTGGGCCACCAGTGGTGGGGCGACATGATCACCTGCGCCGACTTCGGGCACATCTGGCTCAACGAGGGCTTCGCCACCTGGTGCGAGGCCTACTACCGCGAGATGACCCAGGGCCGCGCCGTGTACGACCAGTACATGGACTGGGCGGCCTACTACGGCCCGGGCACCATCTTCGTGGAGGACACCACCGACTTCTGGGGAATCTTCGATTCCAACCTCAGCTACAACAAGGCGAGCTGGGTGGTGCACATGCTGCGCGGCGTGCTGGGCGACGCGGACTTCTTCGCCGGCCTGGCGGCCTACCGCGCGCAGTACGGGTTCGGGTCCGCCACCACCGAGCAGTTCCGCGACGTGATGGAGGCCGTGTCCGGCAGGGACCTGCACGCGTTCTTCCAGCAGTGGATCTACGGCGCCTACTACCCGATCTACAAGGCGACCTGGAGCCAGGCCGGCTCCCTGCTCAGCCTGACCATGGAACAGACGCAGGCGCAGGGGGGGCTGTTCACCATGCCCGTGCCCGTGCGCATCGTCACGGATCAGGGCGTGGTGGACGTGACCCTGGACATCGCCGCGGCGAGCCAGGAGTTCCGCATCCACGTGGACGGGGCGGTGCAGTCCATCGTGGTGGACCCCGACGGCTGGATCCTCTGCCGCGTGGATGCGGCGGTGGAGGCCGCCACGTTCTCGCAGGGGCTGCTGCTGGTCAACGCGGTGAACTGGAGCACGGGCGGCGCCGAGCTGACGGCCTGCTACCAGGATAGCGTCTTCTCGGGCCTGGAGCCCTTCGCCTTCTGGGACGTCTACTCCGAGCCGGCCGGCGGCTACGCGTCCGAGCTGCCCGCGCCCCTGGGCCACGGCGCCGTGCCCTGGGACATCCTGCAGGACTTCTCCGCCGTGGTCTGGGTGGGCGGCGGCGACGTCAACGACCGCACCGCCTGGTTCACCACGCTGGTGCCCGAGTACCTGGACGTGGGCGGCAACGTGCTGCTGATGGCCCATGAGCTGGACGCCTACCTCTTCGGCGGCGCGGCCGCGCGTCTGGACGTGAGCTTCTTGGTGCGCGACGCCCTGCTGGCCGGCGCGCTGCAGGCAACGGCCCCGGAGCTGACCGGCCTGCCCACCGCCGCGGCCCAGGACGCCATGAACGGCTTCGTGATCGACGGCCCGGCCACGGAGCCCCTGTACGCGGGCCTGCTGGACGGCACGGCGTACGACGTGGCGGCCTGCTACATGGCTCCCGCCGGGGGGGAGCGGCGTCCCGACGGCGGCCGTTTCGCCGTGCTCGGCGGCCATCCCCACCGCTGGGAGCGCACGGCCCTGCGCGCCAACGTGCAATCGCTGCTTTCCGTGCGCTTCGGCGAGCCCTACACTGCGGCCACGCGGGTGACCGACGCGGGTCCGCCCTTGCGGCCGCGTCTGGGCGCCAATTACCCGAACCCGTTCAATCCGCAGACGGTGCTGCCGTTGGCCCTGGCCCGCGCCCAGACCGTGGACCTGGCCGTGTACGACGTGGCCGGCCGCCGCGTGCGCACGCTGCTGAGCGGCCCCCTGGCCGCCGGAGACCACGAGGTGCGCTGGGACGGTCGCGACGACGCGGCCCGTGAGCTGCCCTCCGGCACCTACTTCGCCCGGCTGCGGACCCGGGCCGGGCCGGAGATCCGACCCCTGACCCTGGTGCGCTAGGCGCTCGCGCGCCCGGCGCGGGAGACCATGCGCGCGATCATCCTGCTGCTGACCCTGCTGACGGGCGTGGGCGCCGCCGTTCCGGCCGGCGCCGCGCCGGCGTCGAGCCCGTCCCGCCTGGTGACCCTGGCGCCCAGCGTGACCGAGCTGGCGGCGGCCCTGGGCCTGGGCCACCGCGTGGTGGGCCTCACGGATTGGTGCGCGTGGCCCGCCGGCGCCGAGGCCCGGCGCGTGGGCGGCATCCTGGATCCCAACCTGGAGCTGGTGGCCTCACTGCATCCGGACCTGGTGGTCCTGGAGGAGGCCAACGGCGACGTGGCCGCCTCCCTGGAATCCCTGGGCCTGGCTGTGCTGCGCGTGGATCATCGCGATGTGGAGGGCATCCTGGAATCCGTCACCCGGCTCGGCTTGGCCTGCGACGTGAGCGAGCGCGCGGCCGACCTGAGGTCGGAGCTGGAGGCCCGGCTCGCGGATCTGGCCCGCCGCGCGCCTCCGGCGGACCGGCGTCCCCGCGTGCTGGTGACCGTGGGCCGCGACGTGGGCGCCGCCGGTCTACGCGACGTGTACGCCGCCTCCCGCGGGACCTTCCTGGGCGAGCTGCTGGCCGCCGCCGGCGGCGAGAACGCCCTGGACCAGGACATGGTGCGCTACCCCACCCTGGGCCGCGAGGCCCTGCTGCGGCTGCGGCCGGACCACGTGCTCGCGCTGGCGCCGGAGCTGGCCGACGACCCCGACGGCCAGGCGCGCCTGCGCGCGGCCTGGGAGGAACTGGGCGTGCCGGCGTCGCACGTGCACCTGTTCACCGACGACGCGCCCACCATCCCCGGTCCGGGCTGCGTGGCCACCGCCGAGCGCTTCGCCGCGGCCATCGCCGCAGGGGAGGACTCATGATCCCCGCCCTGGAGATCCGCCACCTGCGCCTGGATCTGGGCGGCGCCCCCATCCTGCGCGACGTGTCCCTGGCCGTGCCCGCCGGCTCGCGCCTGGCGGTGGTGGGGCCCAACGGCGCCGGCAAGACGAGCCTGCTCAAATGCCTCTGCGGCATCCACCGCGGCTGGAAGGGGCGCATCAGCCTGGACGGGGTGGACATCCACGGCTTCGGCCAGCGCGAGCGGGCGCGGCGCATCGCGTACGTGCCGCAGCCCGGCGGGCGGCTGTCGCCCTACACCGTGCGCGAGCTGATCATCATGTCGAGGTATCCGCACCTGTCGCACTTCGGCACGCAGAAGATGACGGACCACGAGCTGGTGCGCGACCTGCTCGCGCGTACGGGCCTGGGCCCCTTGGCGGACCGGCCCCTGGCCACCCTGAGCGGCGGCGAACGCCAGAAGGCCCACCTGGCCGCGGCCCTCGCCCAGGAGGCGCCGGTGCTGCTGCTGGACGAGCCCACCACCTTCCTGGATCCGCGCCACGCCTTCGAGATCCGCTCCCTGCTGCAGCGCATCAACCGCGAGGACGGCGTGACCATCGTGGAGGTGAGCCACGACCTGAACACGGCGGTCATGGACAGCGACCGCGTGTACGCCCTGCGCGAAGGCGCCACGGCGTTCTTCGGCCCGGCGGAGCGGTTCCTGGACGAGGACGTGCTGGGCGCCATCTACGGCCGCTCCTTCCTGCTGGCCGACCATCCCGTGACCGGACGCCGCGTCCTCGTGCCGGAGCCGGTGGAGCGGTGAGGCGCGAGGTCGTCCTGCTGGGCCTGCTGCTGCTGGCCCTGGCGGTGCTGGTGCTGGCGCCCTTCGTGGGCATGCAGGCCATCACGCCCGCCGACGTGCTGCGTTCCGGCGGCAACGGCGTGGACGAGGCCGCGATCTTCTGGCGTCTGCGCGTGCCGCGCGTGCTGCTGGCCTTCCTCGCAGGGGCCTCGCTGTCCCTGGGCGGCATGATCTTCCAGGCCGTGTTCCGCAACGATCTGGCCACGCCGTTCACCCTGGGCGTGAGCAGCGGCGCGGCCCTGGGCGCCACGCTGAGCCTGCGCCTGGGCCTCTCGTTCTCCCTGCTGGGGTTGGACGGGCCCACGCTCTTCGCCCTGCTGGGCGCCCTGCTCAGCATGGCGGTGGTGCAGGGCCTGGCCGCACGACGTCCCGACGCCACCGGCGCCACCCTGCTGCTGGCGGGCGTGGCCGTGAACTTCACGCTCTCGTCGCTGATCCTGCTGGTGCACTACACCAGCGACGCGGCCCAGTCCTTCAACATCCTGCGCTGGCTCATGGGGCGCCTCGACGTGGTGGGCATGGGCTCCGTGCTGCTGCTGCTGCCGCTCTTCGTGGTGGGCGGGCTGGCGGCGCTGCTGCTGCATCGGGAGCTGAACCTGATGACGGTGGGCGAGGAGTTCGCCGTGAGCCGCGGCGTGGACGCGGGACGCACCCGCACCCTGCTGTTCCTGGGCACCAGCCTGCTGGTGGGCGGGGTGGTGGCCGTGTGCGGGCCCATCGGCTTCGTGGGCATGATGACGCCGCACGTGGCGCGGCTGCTGGTGGGGGCGGACCACCGGCGCCTGGCGCCGGCGTCGATCCTGCTGGGCGGCATCCTGCTGACCCTGTGCGACCTGCTGGCGCGCACGCTCCTGGCCCCGGCGGAGCTGCCCGTGGGCGTGATCACCGCGCTGCTCGGCGGCCCCTTCTTCCTCTGGCTGCTCACGCGCAGCCGCTCCGGCGTGCGTTGACACTGCTCCGCGCGGACCGTACCGTGGCCGGACGCGCAACCTCGTCGGACCGGGAGGCCCCATGACACCCAAGGCGAAGAAAGGCATCCTGGCCGGCGGCGGCGTGCTCGCGGCGCTGCTCGCCGCGGAGCTCGTGCTGCGCCTCACGGGGTACGGCGCGGTGGTGCCGGAGCTGAGCTTCGGGGTGAACGCCCGTCAGGGCATGGAGCGCGGCGCTCTGGTGGCGCATCCGGACCTGTTCTGGACGCTGCCGGCGCCGGTCTCGGAGCTGGACCGGGCCCTGAACGCCGTGAATCCCGCGCGGCCGCTGCCTCCCAAGGGCGACCGCACGCGCGTGCTGGTGCTGGGCGACTCCTGCTCCCGACTCTCGGTACGCGGGCTGCCGTACAGCGCCGCCCTGCAACGACGGCTGGGCGCGCGCTACGAGGTCCTCAACGCCGCCGTGCCCGGCTACAGCAGCTACCAGGGGCTGGCCTGGCTGCGCCTGCAGCTCCTGGAGGCGCGGCCCGACGTGACGGTGATCTACTTCGGCTGGAACGACCACTGGCGCGCCACCGGCCGCACGGACGTGGACCTGGCCCGCCGCGCCGCGCCGGGGCGGCTGCGCCTGCTGGATCTCCTGGACCGGCCCGCGGACCCCGCGCCGCTGCGCGTGCCCCTGGACGACTACCGCGCCAACCTGGAGACCATGACCGCCGCCCTGCGGGAGATCGGCGGCCGCGTGGTGCTGGTGGCGGCTCCGGAAGACATCTCCGCCGGGGCCCGCGCCCAGCTGGTGCGCACGGGCTATCTCCTGCCCGACGACGATCCCCGCGATCTGCACGCCCGCTATGCCGAGGCGCTGCGCGCCTGCGCCGCGGCCCAGGACGCGGACCTCTTCAGCGCCGACGAGCTGCTGCGCCAGGTGTCGCTGAACCAGCCTCTGCTGCACCGCGACGGCATCCATCCCACCGACGTGGGCCACGAGGTGCTGGGCGCCGCTCTCGCCCTCCTGATCCGCGACGGCGAAGGCGCCGACGGCATGCTCACCGGCCCCATGCTCAGCACCGCCATGGCCGCCGGCGCGGCGGCGGGAGATCCCCGGTGAGGCGTCCGATGCTGATCGTGACGACGGCCGCCGTCGTCCTGCGCGTGCTGGCCTGGACGCTCCTCGCGCGCACGCCCTTCTTCGCGGTGCCGGTGGTGGACGCCTCCAGCTTCGACATCTGGGCCCGCGACCTGCTGGACGGCGGCGGCATGATGACCGACGCCTGGTTCAAGCCGCCCCTCTATCCCTATCTCCTGGCCGGCCTCTACGCCGTGTCGGGCAAGTCCATGGCGTTCGTGCAGGCGGTGCAGATGCTGGCGGGCGTGGCGTCGGCGGCGCTGTCGCTGGTGCTCGCGCGGCGCCTGCTGCGGCCCGGCCCGGCCCTGGCCGCGGGCCTGACCGCCGCGCTTCTGCCCATCCTGCCGTTCTTCGAGGCGCAGCTCCTGGCCGAACCCTGGACCACCCTGCTGACCCTGCTGGCCCTGGAGCGGCTGCTGATCGACGGCGCAGGCTCGTCGCCCCCGCGCGGCCGCGTGCTGCAGGCCGGCCTGCTGCTGGGCGTGGCCGCCCTGGGCCGTCCCAACCTGCTGGCGCTGGTGCTGGCCGTCGGCGTGTGGCTGGCCTGGGAACGCGGCCGGCCGCGGGTGCCCGCCAGGGCCTGGCCGCTGCTGCTGGCGGCGGCGCTGCCGGTGCTGAGCGCCACCGTCCGCAACCTGGCGGTGAGCGGCGAGCCGGTGCTCATCAGCGCCAACGCGGGCGCCAATCTCTGGGCCGGCAACCGGGACGGAGCCGACGGCATCAGCGCCATTCCCGTGGGTCTGCTCTGGGACGATCTCCAGCTCGAGTGCCGTCAGGCCGGCGCGGTCTCCGCCGCCGCCTCCTCGCGTCACCTGACCCGGCGCGCGCTGAGCTGGATGGGGTCGCACCCGGGCCGTGCCGCCGAGCTCGCGGGCCGCCGCATCCTGGCGCTGCTGAGCGGCTGGGAGATCCGCAACAACATCGACCCGGGCTGGCTGGCGCGGGAGCACGGCGTGTGGCTGCTCGCCCGCTGGTGGCCGGGCACGTGGCTGGTCATCCCCTTCGCGCTGGCGGGCGCGGTCTTCGCCTGCCGCGGGCGCGCCTGGGCGCTCCTGCTCACGGCGGCCGCGGTGCAGGCCGCGGCGCTGCTGCCCTTCTTCGTCAACGCGCGCTTCCGGCAGCCGCTGCTGCCGCTGCTGGCTCTGTTCGCGGCGGCGGGCGGGGCGTGGCTGCTGGGCCGTTGGCGCGCGGGCGGACCGCGGGCGGCGCTGCCCGGGCTGGTGGTCCTGGCGTTGGCGGCGGCGGTGGTGAACGTGGACTGGCTCGATGCCGACGCCCCGCGCCGCAACGCCGAAGACGCGTACAACGAGGCCTTCATCGCCATGCGCGGCTACGACGGCCGGCCGGTGGACGCCGCCGCCGCCGAGGCCGCCCTGCGGAAGTCCCTGACCCTGGACCCGGATCACCTGGACAGCCTGGAGCGCGCCGGGGCCCTGCGCCTGTCCCGCGCGCAGGCGGGCCTGGGCCGGCTGCAGACGCTGCTGGCCCGGGGCGACACGCCCCAGGCGCGCGGCCTGGGCGATCAGGTCCTGCAGGTGCTGGAGGAGGCCGCCACCTACCACGGCCGCGCCTTGGCGCTGCTGCCCCGATCGTACCGCTCGGCCGCCAACCTGGGCGCCGCCGACCTGCTGGCCGGCGAGGTGCACGCCGCCTTCGCCGCGGCGGCCGCCGATCCCGACCGGGCCGTCCGCGACCGCGAACAGGCCCGCCGCGCCTACGGCGCCGCCCGCGAGGCCCTGGGCCGCGCCCTGCGCCTCAATCCCGACTACGCCGAAGCTCGCAGCAACCTGCGTCTGCTCCAGGCTCGCCTGGACGCGCTGCCCGGCGGCGGTTGAGCGTGACGTCGCTGATCCTCGCCTCGCTGCTGTGGGCGTTCTCCTTCGGACTGATCAAGGACAGGCTGACCGGCCTGGATGCGGGGGCGGTGGCCGCGGCGCGCCTCGCGCTGGCGGCCCTGGCGTTCGCGCCCTGGCTGCTGCGGGGACCGCGCAAGGGCCGCGACCGCGCCGCGCTGCTGGCCCTGGGCGCGCTGCAGTTCGGCGTGATGTACGTGGCCTACATCCGCGCCTACGCCTACCTGCCGGGCCACGCGGTGGCCGTGCTCACGGTGGGCACGCCGGTCTTCGTGGCCCTGGCCGACGGGATCCTAGCGCGCCGGCTGGCGCCGCGGGTCTGGGCCGCGGCCGCGTTGGCGGTGCTGGGGGCGTTGGCGCTGAGCTGGCGGACCCTGCCGGCGGCGGACCTCTGGCGCGGCGCGCTGCTGGTGCAGGCGGCCAACCTCTGCTTCGCGGTGGGGCAGGTGGTCTACCGCCGGCGCGCTGGCGGCGGCGCCGATGCGGCCAACCTGGCGTGGATGTACTGCGGCGCGGCCCTGCTCGCGGGACTCGCGGCTGCGGCGCGGGGCGCGTGGAGCGCGACGGGCTGGGACCGCGGCGCCGTGCTGGCGGTGCTCTACCTGGGCCTGCTGCCCACGGGCGTGGGCTTCTGGCTGTGGAACCGCGGCGCCGCGCGCGCGCCTGTGGGCGTGGTCGCGGCGCTGAACAACCTCAAGATCCCCCTGGCGGTGGCGGCGGCCTGGATCGTGTTCGGCGAGCGCGCCGATCCCCTGCGCCTGGGCGTGTCGCTGGCCCTGGTCACGGGCGCCACGCTGCTCGCCGGCGGAGGCCGCGGGCCGGTCCGGAAAAGCCGCTTGTAACCCCTACGGCCGCACGTTAATTTTGCGCGGAGTCGAGGTGCGATCCTACTCGAGCATCGCTCTCTGATCCAAGACCTGGGACCCTCGCGAAGGAGTGAGCCGATGAGCTTCGAGGCCCGCCTCAAGACCCTGCTGTCCAACCGCAACGTCCGCAAGAATCTTCCGCGCGAGAAGATGATCGAGGCCGCCGTCAAGAACGGCGAGGCCCTGGTCAGCGCCTGCGGCGCCCTGGCGACCTGGACGCCCACGGACTCGACCGGCCGCAGCCCCCAGGACACCCTCATCGTCAGGCGCCCGTCCAGCGAGAAGACCATCGACTGGACCGCCGCCAACAACATCCCCGTGGATCCCAAGACCTTCGACATGATGGTCACCGACGCCCTGGCCACGCTGCGCTCCAGCAAGAACGTGTACGTGACGGACCGCGTGGTGGGCGCCGACTCCAGCTACGCCCTGCCGGTCAAGACCGTCTCCAACCGCGCCCTGCAGGCCCTGTTCACCGACAACATGTTCCGGCCGGTGCCCAAGGACATCAAGAAGAGCATCTTCGCCGCGCGCCCCTTCACCATCCTGGTCTGCCCCCTCGACAAGCTGGATCCCAAGCGCTACCAGGGCCGCCTGCGCGTGGACCCGCGGCTGGGCCACACCAGCACCATGGCCATCGCCCTGGACTTCGACCGCCGCATCGGCGTGGTCTACGGCTCGGGCTACTGCGGCAGCGTGAAGAAGTCGCTGTTCACGGTCATGAACTACATGCTGCCGGCCGAGGGCATCCTGCCCCTGCACTGCAGCGCCAACGAGGGCAAGGCCGGCGACACCGCCCTGCTGCTGGGCCTGAGCGGCACCGGCAAGACCACCCTCTCCGCCGACGCCTCGCGCGCCCTGCTGGGCGACGACGAGCACGGCTGGGGCGACAAGGGCATCGCCAACTTCGAGAACGGCTGCTACGCCAAGCTGATCGACCTGAACCCGGAGAAGGAGCCGGAGATCTTCAAGGCGTGCTTCAGCAAGAAGCCGTACAAGCGCCACGGATCCATCATCGAGAACGCCATGATGTATCCCAACGGCGAGTTCGACCTCTTCGACGACCGCCTCACCCCCAACAGCCGCGGCTCCTACCTGCTCAAGGACCTGACCAACATCAAGAAGAGCAGCAAGGGCGGCCATCCCAAGGCGATCCTCTTCCTCACGGCCGACGCCAACGGCGTGCTGCCCCCGGTGTCGCTGCTGACCCGCGAGCAGGCCATGCTGTGGTTCATCATGGGCTACACCAGCAAGCTGGCCGGCACGGAGACGGGCGTCACCGAGCCCAAGAGCGCCTTCTCGCGCTTCTTCGGCGCGCCCTTCATGCCCCGCAACCCGGACGACTACGCCAGCATGCTGGGCCAGAAGCTGGACCAGCACGGCGCCCAGGTGTACCTGGTCAACACCGGCTGGAGCGGAGGCCCCTACGGCGAGGGCAAGCGCATGGACATCATGCTGACCCGCGCCATGGTCAACGCGGCCATCAGCGGCAAGCTGCTGAACGTGAAGACCAAGGCCGACCCGTACTTCAAGGTGCTGGTGCCCCAGACCTGCCCGGGCGTGAAGGACAGCTCGATCCTCAACCCGCGCAACACCTGGAAGAACAAGAAGGCCTACGCGGCCCGCGCCGAGAAGCTGGCCCAGGAGTTCGCGGCCCAGTGGAAGAAGGCGTACGCCGGCAAGGGCATCGACAAGGCCATCCAGAACGAGTGCCCCGGCCTCTAGGCCCCGCGGCGACGGACGGAACGGGAACGGGCGCCTCCGCGGAGGCGCCCGTTCCTGTGTGAAGGAGAGCGGCGCGGCGGGTCAGGCCGGCCCGGGCCAGCCCAGGCCGGGGCCGTCGGCGGGATGCAGCCAGCCGTCGCGCAGGATCACGGCGGCGGCGGTGGGGTCGTCGCGCAGGTCCAGGTGGCCGTCCAGATCGGCGTAGTGCACGTTGGGGCGCGCCAGGGCGAAGTGCAGGCCGGCGGCGATGGCCAGGGCCGCCTCGTCCATGCAGCCCACCATGACCTCCAGGCCCGCGGCGCGCGCCACGGCGTCGATGTCCAGGGCGCGCGTGAGGCCGCCCACCTTCATGAGCTTGATGTTGACCATGTCGGCCAGGTCGCGCCGCGCGATGCGGAAGGCGTCGCGCAGCGTCATGAGGCTCTCGTCGGCCATGATGGGCAGGGCGGACTCGGAGGTGACCGTGCCCATGAGCTCCGGCAGGTCGCGGGGCGTGGGCTGCTCGATGAGCTCCAGCCGCGCCGGCGCCGCCGCGGCGGTGAAGCGGCGGAACTGCTCCAGGTCGTAGCCCTGGTTGGCGTCGAAGCGCAGCTCCACGCGCGGGCCCAGGGCCTCGCGCACGGCGCGCAGGCGGGCGGCGTCGTCGTCGGGGTCCAGGCCGCCCTTGATCTTGAGGCAGAGGAAGCCGGCGGCCACGTGGTCGCGGCAGCGGGCCACCGTCTCGTCCAGGGGCAGGATGCCCACGGTGATGCTGGTGCGGATGCGCGTGCGGAAGCCGCCGAAGAGCCGCCACAGGGGCAGCCCGGCCACGCGCCCGGTGAGGTCCCAGAGGGCCATGTCCACGGCGGCGCGGGCCGAGGGGTGACCGTCCAGCAGCGGCGCCAGGCGGCGCAGCACCGCGGCGGGGCGCAGGGGGTCGGCGCCCTGCAGCGCCTCGGCCACGGGCCCCGCCAGCAGCGCGAGCGTGTCCTGGGGCGTCTCGCCGGTCACGGGCAGGTCCGGCGCGGCGCAGCCCCAGCCCGTGTGCGGGCCGGCGTCCACGCGCAGCAGCACGTTGCTGGCCGCGTCCACGGTCTCGTAGGCGATCTGGTAGGGCTCGGCCAGCGGCATGTCCAGCCGCTGCGCCGAGACGGCGCGGATCCTCATCTCAGTACCGCCGCTGGTGGATCTCGTCCAGGGACAGCCCCTTCAGCTCCTCCACGAACTCCGTCAGGTGGCGCACCATCACGTCCCACATGCGCTCGCCCTTGGCGGCGTCGGCGCGGGTGGGGTCGCCCATCACGCCCGACTCGCTGATGCGCGAGGTGTAGGCGTTCCAGGCCACGGCCCGGTTGCCGGTGAAGTCCAGGAAGCGGCTGGTGAAGCGCGGCACCTCGGAGCGGGCCTGGTCCATGTCCACCAGGTGCGGCCGCAGGGCCAGGGTGGTGCTGGTCTCGATCTCGCCGGCGTGCACGTCGTTGGGGGTCTCGGCCAGGGCGTCGATGTCCACGTCGCTGGTCTCGCCCGACTCCACGCAGGTGAAGATGTGGGCGTCGCGGTTGATCATCTGCGCCGCGTGGGCCAGGGCCGGCCCGTTGCCCCCGTGCCCGTTGACGATGACCAGCTTGGTGGCGCCGCAGCGAGCCACGCTCATGCCGATGTCGTAGATGATCTGCGCCATGGTCTCGTTGCGCAGGCTGATGGTGCCGGGGAAGTCGTCGTGGTGGTAGCTCACGCCGAAGGGCAGCAGCGGCAGCACCAGGGGCTTGGGGTCGCTGCAGCCCTCGGCCACGCGGTGGGACAGCCATTGGGCGTCGAAGGCGTCCACGTCCAGGGGCAGGTGCGGCCCGTGCTGCTCCACCGCGCCCACGGGCAGGATCACCAGGTCCGTCTCGCGGAAGCGGCGCTCGGCCTCGGGCCACGTGAGCTCGCCCAGGAGCCAGGGCCGGCGGCGGGGAGCGTCGCCGGCGACCGGCGCGGGCGTCGGCGCGGGGCCGGCGTTCTCGTAGCGCGCGGGCGTGCCGAAGTCGGGATGCGTGAACGGGCTCCTCGGAACCCAGCGCCGCTGGGTGCGGAACACGGCGCCGCCGGCGTGCTCCAGCAGCAGCCGCAGCACGGGGCCGCGCAGGTCCGTGGGCAGGGTGGTCAGCGGCGCGTGGTCGCGGTCGAAGCGCAGGTCCAGCACCTCGGGGTGCGGCGTGGGCGCGGGCGCGTTGGCGGGCCAGAGCCCGCGGCCCTTGAGCAGGTGGGCCATGTGCTCGGCGCCGGCGTCCTCCTGATGCACGCCCTCGCGCAGGAGCGCGGCGATCTGGCGTTCGCGGTCCGCGGGGTCGTAGCCGCACGTCGACGGGTCGGCGCCCAGGGCGGTCAGCATGCCCACGATGCGCCGGCACTTCTCGCAGCGCCCGCAGGGCACGATGCGCCCGTCCTCGCCCTTGTGGGCCGCGTGGCAGGACACCTGCTGGTGCAGCAGCTCCGGGTAGCGCTCGCAGAGCACCTTCTCGATGAGCAGCTCCGAGCAGTGGCGCAGGGCCGAGAACTGGTGCACGCCCCAGCCCTTGCGGTGGAAGTAGCGCGAGAGGGCCAGGTCGAACCAGCGGCTCTGGTCGTAGAGGCCCTCGTAGTGGGGGATGTCGTGGGTGCGGGCGCGCAGCGTGGTGTCGTACTCGTCGCCGATGAGCAGGCGGCCCACGCCGCGGCGGCGCAGCAGGGGCAGGGCCCCGAAGAGGAACACCGCCACGCTCCACAGGCGGACGGGGTAGATGTCCGCGCGCACATCGGCGAAGTCGGGCCGGATGAAGGGCAGACGGCGCAGGATCCAGGTGTACACGCGGTCGCAGTCCGTCCACACCCGCGCGGTGCGGGGCACGGTGTCGCGGAAGTGGCGGTAGGAGTTGAGGGCCGTGAACCAGTGGCGGCCCGACTCGTTGATGAAGACCGGATGGGTCTCCACGCCCAGCTCCGCCAGCAGGCCGTAGGAGAGCAGGCTGTCCTTGCCGCCGCTGGAGAGCACGGCGCAGGCGCCGCGGCCGCCGTCCCAGGCGTCGGTGCCGGCGCGGTCCACGGCGTCGGGGAAGACCAGCTCCGCGTAGAGGTAGTTCTCCCGCGGCACGGGCTTCAGCTTGGCGGCGTCGCCGATGAGGAAGGGGTTGGGCTCCAGGAACTTCTTCACCGTGATCTCGCGCGCGGTGTTCTCGGCCATGCGCTGCAGGAGGTCGCGGTCCGCGGCGTCGTAGGGGCCGTGGAAGACCAGACGGCGGGCGAAGAGGCCGTAGTTCAGGGCCACCTGGGCGGCGATCATGGCGGCCAGGTTGGCGTCGGCCGGCGCGTCCGGCGTGAACACGGGCTCCTCGTAGCGGTAGGTGAGCTCCACCGTCTCCGTCTCGCCGCCGCGCTTCACCGTGTACGGCGCCACCAGACGCGCGGGCTCCAGGCGCACGGGGCCGATCTCCAGGGCGTCCCAGACGCGCAGCGGAGCGTAGGGGTCGGTCCTAGGCATGGCCGCCTCCGGTGCGGCGGCGCGCCCCGGCCGCGGCCAGGTGGGGGGCGAGGGCCTCCAGGATGGGCTCCATGCCGTCGCGCAGGGCGTCCACCGCGGGCAGGCCGGTGGCGGCGGTGATCTCGGCGCAGGCGGCGGGCACCTGCTCCGGGGCCAGGTCCTCGTGGTTCACGGTCACGCCCACCACCGGCCGGCCGGAGAGCAGCTCCACGGCGCGGATCTGGGTGGGCAGGTCGTGCAGGGGGTAGCCCGGGAAGCCGTCGTATTCGCGGCGGGCGGGGGCGTGCTGCAGGATCACGGCGTCGGGGCGGCCGGCGGCCAGCAGCTCGTGGCCGCCGGGGTAGGCCGGGTTCATGAGGCTGCCCTGGCCCTCCAGAACGATCACGTCGGGCGAGGTCTCCCGCCAGCAGCTCCACACCGCGTGCTCGATCTCGCCCGCCACGAAGTCGTTCACCAGCGAGTCCAGCACCAGGGAGAAGCGCGCGCCCTGCAGCCAGGCGGTCTGGCCGGTGCCCACCAGTTCCGCGCGGAGGCCGGCGCGGCGGTACGCGTCCACCAGCACCCAGGCGGTGGTGCGCTTGCCCACGGCGGAGTCCGTGCCCAGCAGGGCCACCTTCAGGCTGTCCACCTGCTCGATGCGGCCGTCGAAGAAGTGCAGGTCGCGCCGGTGGGGCGGCCGCCGCACGTCCGTGAGCGTCACGCCGCGGGCCGCGGCCAGGGCCGCCAGCTCCTCGTCCTCGCCCAGGAACTGGTGCAGGCCGCATACCACGTGCAGCCCCGCGCGCAGGGCCGCCTCCACGGTGGCGCGCATGACGGGGGGCAGCTTGCCGCCGTCGGTGGCCACGCCCACCACGTAGTGGGTGAGCGGGGCGCCGGCGGCCGCGGCGGCGCCCAGGGCGTCGTCCAGCGTGGCCAGCACGGGGATGCCGTTGGCGCGGCCGTCCAGGACCGTGCCGGCGTCCTGCCCCGCGAAGCGCGGGTCCAGCACGGCGGACACGTCGTAGCGCTCGCTGCGCCGGACCAGGCCGTGGGCTGTCTTGCCGTAGGTGGTGGTGTAGGCGCCGGTGGCGTCCACCACGGCGCGGCCTTCGGGCCAGGTGCTCATCAGCGTCTCCCGGTGAGGATGGCGACGTAGCGGTCGCCGGGCAGGGGCTGCTGCTGGTGGCGGCCCAGCAGGGCCAGCAGGCCGGCGGTGGAGGCGGGCAGCACGCTCAGGCCCTCGCGCTCGCGCAGGTCGCGGGCGGCGGAGGTCATGGCGCGGTCGCTGCATTCGTCGGCCCAGCCGTCGGTGGACTGGATGGCCTCCAGGGCCAGGTCCCCGTCGATGCTGTGCCAGTTGATCAGGGGCTCGTTCACCCGCGACTCCTTGATGAGCTGCGGATCCAGGTTCTCGCACGTGGTGAGCTTGCGCCGCCAGGCGTGGATCACCGGATTCTTGCCGTGGCTGGAGCCGCCGATGAAGCGCGGGATGCGCGACGTCTTGCCGCGCCGGTACAGGCTCACGAACCCGTGGTGGATGCCGGCCAGGGTGGTGCCGTTGGACACGGGCACGGCCACGGCGGCCGGCGCATCGCGCAGCTCGTCGTAGATCTCGTAGGCGATCTCGCCGTAGGCCCGCAGCTGGATCAGGGTGTTGGCGCCGCCGGGGTTGGCGTCGTAGATCTCGTCGCGCTCGGCGCGGATCTGGGAGGCGTCCACGGCGGCCTCGTAGTCGCCCGGCTGGCGCACCAGCTCCACGCCCCAGCGCTCCATCTCCTTCACGCGGGCGGAGTGGTACTGCTCGGGCATGTAGACGATGCAGCGCAGGCCCGCCGCCGCGGCGGCCAGGGCTGTGGCCACGCCGTAGTTGCCGCAGGTGGCCACGGTCACGGCGTCGTAGCCCAGGCGCAGGGCGTCCAGGGCCTGGGCGAAGGCGATGCGGTCCTTCTGGGTGCCGGTGGGGTTGGAGCCCTCGAACTTCAGGTAGAGCTGCCGCATCCCCGCCTCGCGCTCGATGTTGCGGGCGCGGGTCAGCGTGGTGTCGCCCACCTCGGACTCCAGGAGGTCCTCGTAGGCGGCCAGACGCACGTCCAGCTCCTGGTCCCGGTCGGCCGCCAGGCGGCGGCCCGCGTCCAGGGGCATGGGATCGGTGACCTGCGGCGTCACCCCGTCCAGGAGGGTGAGCCCGACGGGCTGGGAAGGCGGCTCCTGGCCCTCGGGCGGCAGGGAACGGTCGGTCACGATGCACCTCCGGTGCGGGAAGTCGGTTCGGGGGTCAGGAGACCACGCGCCCGGAGCCGGACGCAAGCCCCATGTTGGCCCGCCGGCGCCGGTTTTCCCGTTGCGGAGCGGGCCTCCCACACGCTACAAACGCCGGATCAGGAACGCCGGGCGCGAACGCCCGCGAGGAGGTGCAGCCATGTCCCCGTCGACCTTCGGCCTGGAGCCCGGCACGCTGCTGGCCGACAAGTACCGCGTGGTGTCCCGCCTGGGCGGCGGCTGGGAGGGCGAGGTGTACCTGGTGCGCGAACGCGGCACCGGCATCGAACGCTCGGCCAAGCTGTTCCACCCGCGCCGCAACCCGCGCAACCAGGTGGTGCGCTTCCACGCGCGCAAGCTGCACAAGCTGCGCCGCTGCCCCATCCTCATCCGCTACCACGCCCAGGAGCAGGTGGTGATCGACGGGCAGGACCTGACCATGCTCGTGTCGGACTACGTGGACGGCGAGATCCTCTCGGAGTTCCTCAAGCGCCAGCCCGGCGGCCGCCTGGATCCGTTCCAGGCCATGCACCTGCTCCACGCCCTGGCCAGCGGCATCGCCGTGATCCACGACCTGGGCGAGTACCACGGCGACCTCCACGAGGACAACGTGCTGGTCACCCGCCTGGGCCTGGGCTTCGACGTGCGCCTGGTGGACCTCTTCCACTGGGGCAAGCCCAGCGCGGCCAACATCCAGGAGGACGTGCTCAACCTGGTGGGCATCTTCCACGCCGCCGTGGGCGGGCCCAGGCGCTACGCCTCGCAGCCGCCGGAGGTCAAGGGCATCTGCCGCGGCCTGCGCCGCGACCTGATCCTGGAGCGCTTCCGCACCGCCGGGCACCTCAAGCGCCACCTGGAGACGCTGGAGTGGACCTCGCGCTGAGCGCCGTGGCCGATCCC
Source organism: Candidatus Krumholzibacteriia bacterium (assembly GCA_035447065.1). Taxonomy (GTDB): domain Bacteria; phylum Krumholzibacteriota; class Krumholzibacteriia; order LZORAL124-64-63; family LZORAL124-64-63; genus CALEMW01. The sequence continues at coordinate 22,671 of DAOTGJ010000026.1, read as the reverse complement.
GCGCCCCCGCCCTACCATGGGCGCAACGAAAGGACCGCCCATGCGTCGTGAGGAGCTCCAGTCCGCCGACCCCGCCCTCTTCGCCGAGCTCGCCGCCGCCGTTGAGGTGGGCGAGCTCGCGCTGGTCACCGCCGACGGCACGCCGCGCGTGATCCCCCTGAACTTCGCGGCCCTGGGCGAGACGGTCTACTTCCACGGCGCCCTGGCCGGCGAGAAGCACGACCTCTGCCGCGACGGCGGCGCGCCCTGCAGCTTCGCCATGACGCGGCCCTACAGCCTGATCCCCTCGTACTGGACGGCGCCGCGCTACGCCTGCCCGGCCACGCACTTCTTCAAGTCCGTGGAGATCCGCGGCCGCTGCGACCTGGTGGCCGAGCCCGCGGAGAAGGCGGCCGCCCTGCAGGCGCTCATGGAGAAGTATCAGCCCGAGGGCGCGTTCGATCCCATCACGCCCGAGGACCCCGTCTACGCCAAGGCCCTGGCCGGCGTGGGCGTGTTCCGGGTGCGCGGCGCCTGGACGGGCAAGGTGAAGTTCGGCGTGAACGAGACTCCGGCGCGGCGCCGCCACTGGGCGGCCAAGCTGCGCGAGCGCGGCGCGCCGCGGGATCTGGAGACCGCCCTGGAGATCGAGAAGACCCTGGAGGACACGCCGTGACGCTGAAGCAGACCCTGGCCGCCCTGGAGAAGGCCGGCACCGCCCAGAACCGCAAGGTCTACGCCCGTCACGGGGTGGGGGAGGACCAGTACGGCGTGAGCTACGCCGAGCTGGGGAGGCTCAAGAAGGCCATCGGCACCGATCACGCGCTGGCGCTGGAGCTCTGGGCCACCGGCAACCACGACGCCCGCATCCTGGCCTGCATGGTCGCCGACGCCTCCGCCCTGGGCGCGCGCGAGCTCGACGCCATGGCCCGCGAGCTGGACAACTACGTGATCGCCGACGCCTTCGCCGTCCTGGTCGCCCGCTCGCCCCACGCGGAACGCAGGTTCGCCGCCTGGCGCGGCCGCAAGCACGAATGGACGGCCGCCGCGGCCTGGAACGTGCTCTGCCACCTGGCGGGCGACGCCGCCGACCGCCCCGACGCCTTCTTCCTGGAACCCCTGGCTTCCATCGCCGCCGACATCCACGGCCGCCCCAACCGCGTGCGCCACAGCATGAACCAGGCGCTCATCGCCGTGGGCGTGCGCAACGACGCCCTGCACCGCGCCGCCCTGGACGTCGCCGCGCGCATCGGCCGCGTGGAGGTGGACCACGGCGCCACCGGATGCACGACGCCCGATGCGCGGGCCTACATGGAGAAGACCCTGGCGCATCGGGCGAAGAAGAAGCGCTGACGCGCCCCTAGGACGTGCGGTCCACCTCGTAGCTGGACAGGGCCGCCATGTTGACGATCTCGTCCACCGTGCTGTTCCGCGCGATCATGTTGATGGGCTTCTTCAGGCCGAAGAGCAGCGGTCCGATGACCTCGTTCCGTCCCAGGTGCCCCATCAGCTTGTAGGCGATGTTGGCGCTGGTCAGGTCCGGGAACACCAGCACGTTGGCCCGGCCGCTGAGGCGGCAGTCGGGCACCCGCGAGGCCGTGGCGCCGCGGATCACCGCCGCGTCGGCCCGCATCTCCCCGTCCACCTTCAGCTCCGGATGCTCGCGGCGCAGGATGCCCACGGCGTCGCGCACCGCGCGGCTCTCGGGCCGGTCGTTGTCGCCGAAGGTGGAGAAGCTCAGCATGGCCACCTGCGGGTCCAGGTTGAAGTGGCGAGCCACCTCGGCCGCGCGCAGGGCGATCTCCGCCAGGCGCCGGCTGTCGGGGGCGAAGTTCACCGTGGTGTCGGCGAAGATGTACACCTCTCCGTCGATCAGCAGCACGTGCAGGCCCACCACGTGGCCCACGCCCTCGCGCAGCTCGGCCAGGGGGAGCACGATCTTCAGCGTGTCCACGTAGGAGCGGTCCGCGCCGCAGACCATGCCGTCGGCCTCGCCCGTGCGCAGCATCATGCTGCCGTGGTGGATGGTGCGACCCACCATGCGCCGCGCCTTCTCCAGGCTGTAGCCCTTGCGCGCGCGCAGGCGGAACAGGAGCTGGGCCTTCTCGTCGAAGTCCGGGCAGTGCGCGGGATCCTTCAGGACCATGCCGCCCAGATCCACGCCCAGGCGGTCGGCGGCGGCGCGGATGGCCGTCTCCTCGCCCAGCAGGATGGGCTTGGCGAAGCCCTCGGCGGTGACCACGCGGCAGGCCTCCAGCACGCGGTCGTTGTCGCCCTCGGTGAAGACGATGCGCTTGGGAGTGGTGCGGGCCTTGGAGCGGATGGTGTGCAGCACCTGGAAGCTGCGGTTGGTCATGCTGCGCAGCCGCTCCAGGTACGCGTCCCAGTCCGTGATGGGCTCGCTGGCCACGCCGCTCTCGCAGGCCGCGCGGGCCACGGCCAGGGCCACCTTGGACAGCACGCGGCCGTCGAAGGGCTTGGGGATGATGTACTCGGGCCCGAACTCGAACTGCTGGCCGCCGTAGGCGTCGGCCACGTCCTGGGGCATGGGCTCGCGCGCCAGCTCCGCGATGGCGTGCGCCGCCGCGAGCTTCATCTCCTCGTTGATCGCCGTGGCGCGCACGTCCAGCGCCCCGCGGAAGATGAAGGGGAAGCCCAGCACGTTGTTCACCTGGTTGGGATAGTCGGAGCGGCCCGTGGCCATGATGATGTCCGACCGCGCCGCCGTGGCGTCCTCGTAGGTGATCTCCGGATCCGGGTTGGCCATGGCGAAGACGATGGGCCGGTCCGCCATGGACTTCACCATCTCGGGCTTCACCAGGCCGGCCACGGAGCAGCCCACCAGCACATCGGCGCCCTTCATGGCGTCGGCCAGGGTGCGGCGCTCGGTCTCCACCTCGAAGTAGGCCTTGTACTCGTTCATGCCCTCGGTGCGGCCCTTGTAGACCACGCCCTTGGAGTCCACGAGCATGAAGTTGGCGCGGGGCACGCCCAGCGACTCCATGAACTTGGCGCAGGCGATGGCCGACGCGCCCGCCCCCGACACCACGATGCGCAGGTCCTCCAGCTTCTTGCCCTGGAGCTGCGCGGCGTTCAGCAGGGCGGCGCCGGAGATGATGGCGGTGCCGTGCTGGTCGTCGTGGAAGACGGGGATCTTCATGGTGCGCTTGAGCGTCTCCTCGATGTAGAAGCACTCGGGCGCCTTGATGTCCTCCAGGTTGATGCCGCCGAAGGTGGGCTCCATCAGCTGGCAGGCCCGGATCACCTCTTCGGGATCGTGGGTGTCCAGGTTGATGTCGAACACGTCCACGTGGCCGAAGCGCTTGAAGAGCACCCCCTTGCCCTCCATGACCGGCTTGCCCGCCAGGGCGCCGATGTCGCCCAGGCCCAGCACCGCGGTGCCGTTGGAGACCACGGCCACCAGGTTGCCGCGGTTGGTGTAGCGGTAGGCGTCGCCGGGCCGCGCCGCGATGGCCTCGCAGGGCACCGCCACGCCGGGGGAGTAGGCCAGGGAGAGGTCGCGCGCGGAGAGGCAGGGCTTGGTGGGGACCACCTCGGTCTTGCCGGGCCGTCCTTGCTCGTGATAGTCGAGGGCATCCTGGTCGCGGAACGCCATGGGAACACGCCTCCGTCGAGGCCGTCGCGGAAAAGGGGTAGGGGAGTCCGGACCGGCCGCGGTCGGCGCGACGGAGTCGGCGCGCGGCGAAGGGGATCCGCTCCGCCGCAAATGTGCCTGTCGGGGGTCGGGAGTTCAAGCCCAACCTGTTAAGACCGTTAACGTGTTGAAAATGAACGAGGGCTCCCGTTGGGGAGCCCTCGCACGCGTCCGGCTGCGGGCCGGCTCAGTCCATGCCCAGGTGGTGCCAGAGGAAGGCCCACTGGTCCGCGGCCTCCTCGATGATCTTGCTGGTGGGCTTGCCGCCGCCGTGGCCGGCCTTGGTCTCGATGCGGATCAGCACCGGTTCCTTGCCCGCCTGGGCCTCCTGCAGGCGCGCCGCGTACTTGAAGCTGTGGCCGGGCACCACGCGGTCGTCGTGGTCCGCGGTGGTCACCAGCACGGCCGGGTACTCCACGCCGTCCTTGAGGTTGTGGTAGGGCGAGTAGGCGTAGAGCGTGGGGAACAGCTCGGGGTCCTCGCTGCTGCCGTAGTCGCTCACCCAGGCCCAGCCGATGGTGAACAGGTGGAAGCGCAGCATGTCCATCACGCCCACCGCGGGCAGGGCCGCGGCCCAGAGGTCCGGGCGCTGGTTGACCACGGCGCCCACCAGGGTGCCGCCGTTGCTGCCGCCCTGACAGGCCAGCTTCTCCGGCGAGGTGTAGCCCTTCGCGACGAGGTACTCGCCCGCGGCGATGAAGTCGTCGAAGACGTTCTGCTTGTTCTTGAGCATGCCGCCCTGGTGCCAGTCCTCGCCGTACTCGCCGCCGCCGCGCAGGTTGGCCAGCGCGAACACGCCGCCCATCTCCACCCAGGCCAGGCGCGTGATGGAGAAGTAGGGCGTGAGCGACACGTTGAAGCCGCCGTAGCCGTAGAGCAGCGTCGGGTTGGAGCCGTCCAGCTTCAGGCCCTTCCTGTGCACGATGAACATGGGCACCTCGGTGCCGTCCTTGGACGTGTAGAACACCTGCTCGGTCTCGTAGCCGCTCAGGTCCACGTCGATCTCCGGCTCGCGGAACACGCTGCTCTCGCCGGTGGTGAAGTCGTACTTGAAGATGGTGGGCGGGTAGAGGAACGACGTGAACACGTAGAAGGTCTCCGTGTCCGTGCGGTCGCCGCCGATGCCGCTCACGGTGCCGATGCCCGGCAGGGCCAGCTCGCCGATGCGGTGCCCGTGGATGTCGTGGCGGTAGACCACGTTGTGGGCGTCCTTCATGTACTGCGCCACGAACTCGTTGCCGTTGATCATGCCCACGCCCTGCAGCGTGGCCTCCTCCTCGCCGATGAGCTCGAACCACTCGTCCTTGGCGGGGTTCTCGATGTCCACGGCCACCAGGCGCTTGCGCGGGGCCTCGTAGTCCGTGGTGAAGTAGAAGATGGTGTGGTCGTGGCCCACGAAGCCGTAGTCGGCCTCGAACTCCGGCAGCAGCTCCTGCACTTCCGCGCCGGGCGTGCGCAGGTCCTTGTAGAAGACCAGGTTCATGGGCGACGTGCCCTTCCACACGCTGATGATCAGGTAGTCGCCGCTCTCGGTGACGGCGCCCCCGAAGCCCCACTCCTTCTGGTCCGGGCGCTGGTACACCAGCGCGTCGGCGCTCTGGGGCGTGCCCACCGCGTGGTAGTAGAGCTTCTGGAAGTAGTTGGCGCCCTCCAGCTCCTGGCCCTCCGCGGGGGCGTCGTAGCGGCTGTAGTAGAAGCCCTTGCCGGCCTCGTCCCAGCTCGCGCCGGAGAACTTGCTCCACTCCACCTTGTCGTCCAGGTCCTTGCCGGTGTCGATGTCGCGCACGTACCAGGTGCGCCAGTCGGAGCCGCTCACGTTGGTGGCCCAGGCCAGGAGCCTGCCGTCGCGGCTGATGCTCATGCCGCCCAGGGCCACGGTGCCGTCGTCGCTCAGGGTGTTGGGGTCCAGCAGCACGCGGGGCTCGCCGTCCAGGCTCTCCTGCACGTAGAGCACGCTCTGGTTCTGCAGGCCGTCGTTCTTGGTGAAGAAGTAGCGGCCGCCGCGCTCGAAGGGGGCGCCGTACTTGGGGTAGTCCCACAGCTCGGTCAGGCGCTTCTCGATGCGGTCGCGCGAGGGCAGCGACGCCAGGTAGGGCATGGTCAGCGCGTTCTCCGCCTCCACCCAGGCGCGGGTCTCGGGGCTGTCGGGCTCCTCCAGCCAGCGGTACGGGTCCGCCACCTGGGTGCCGTGGTAATCGTCCACCTGATCCACCTTGTGGGCGTCGGGATAATCGAAGGTCATGGTCTGCGACTCCTGGGTGCCGCCGCAGCCGCAGAGCAGGGCCGCCGCGGCGAGCAGGGCGAGGATGAGGGACCTGGGCATGGGAACGCCTCCCTTGGGGGACCGGCGGGACGGGGCCGCCGGAGCATTGGGTTGATTCGGGACGATCCGCTTCCCTACGGGCGCGGCGAGGGCGGGTTGCCGGTCGCGGAACGGCAGGAGATGGTACCAGCCCGGGCCGCGGCTGTCACGACGGGATCAGGCCGGGGACTCGGGCCCGAACATCTCCTTGCGCAGCCAGGATTTGGCGCTGCGCCAGGAGCGCTTGACGGTGATGGGGGAGCAGTCCAGGGCCTGGGCCGTCTCCTCCACGGACAGGCCCGCGAAGTAGCGGCACTCCACGATGCGGGCGGCGCGGGGGTCGAACTCGGCCAGGCGGTCCAGGGTGAGGTCCAGCAGCACCACCTCGTCGGCCTTCTCCTCGGACATCACGTCCACGTTCTCGTCCAGGGGGAGGTGCACGTCGCCGCCGCCGCGCTTGACGCGCTTGCGCCGGCGCGCCCGGTCCACCACCACGCGGCGCATGGCCATGGCGGCCACGGCCAGGAAGTGGCCCCGCCCCTGCCAGGACACGCGGGTCTGGTCCACCAGCTTGAGGTAGGCCTCATGCACCAGGTCCACGGTGCCCAGGGTGGGCTGGCGGGCCTCGCTGCTGAGCAGGCGGCGGGCCAGGCCGTGCAGCTCGTCGTAGACCAGGGGCAGCAGGTCGTCCACGGCCTTGGCGTCGCCGTCGGCGCTGAGCTGGAGGAGGCGGGTCACGTCGTCGCGTTGGTTCACGGGCGGTCCTCCTGGTCCACACGGGCGATCATGGCGCGCAGGCGCGCGGCGTCCTCGCCGTCGGGGTCGTCGGCCTGGTACGCGTCCAGGGCCCGCCGCATCTGGACGAGCCCCTCGTCGGTGCGGCCGTCGGCGGCCAGCAGACGGCCCAGCTCCTCGCGGTCCTGGGCCACGAAGGGATGGTCCTCGCTCAGGGCCGTCGCGTCCAGGGCCAGGGCGTGACCCATGGCCTCCACGGCCCGCGGCAGGTCGCCCAGGCTCTCGGCGTTGAGCGCCAGGTTGAACCACCCCGCCGACAGCCGCGGATGATCCGCGCCCAGGCTGCGCGTCCAGATCGCCAGGGCGCCGCTGATCAGGGTGTCGGCCTCGGCGTGGGCGCCGCGGTCGCGCAGCAGGCGGCCCAGGTTGTTCATGGTGTTGGCCACGTAGGGGTGCTCCGGGCCCAGCAGCTCGCGCCGCAGGGCCAGGGCCTCGCGCCAGAGGGGCTCCGCCTCGTCCAGACGTCCTTGGGAGTACAGGCCCGAGGCGATGTTGTTCAGGCTCTGGGCCACGTCGGGGTCGCGGTCGCCCTTCAGGGCCCGGCGCATGTCCAGGGCCTCCTGGTCCAGATCCACGGCCTCCTGGTCGCGGCCCTGGTCGCCCAGGCACCAGCTCAGGTTGTTGAGGGATTCGGCCAGGTCCATGTGGGGCGGTTCGTAGAGCTCCCGCCGCATGGCCAGCGACTCGCGGAAGAGGGCCTCGGCGCCCTGGTAGTCGCCGCGGCGGTGCACCACCGTGCCCAGGAAGTCCAGGGCCGACGCGATGGCCGCGTGCGGCGGCGCGAACAGCTCCCGCCGCAGGGCCAGCGACTCGCGGATCAGCGGCTCGGCGCGGTCGTACAGGCCAAGGTTGCCGTAGAGGCGCGCCATGAGGTGGCAGACGGTGGCCTTCAGCTCCGGCTGGTCCGCCAGCTCGGTCATCAGCCGCTGCTCGTTGAGCTGCAGGAAGTCGCGCACGCGCAGGGTGTCGCCGCGCTCCACGCTGCCGTAGATGGGATCCGACACGTCGAACATGTCCACCAGAACGCCGGTCACGTCCTCGGCGCGGTCGCGCTCCAGGGCCAGGCTCTCGGCCTGGCGGTTGATCAGGCGCGCCTGCCGGCCGCTCGCCACCGCGAAGATCAGCGTCACCAGGAAGAGCCCCGCCACCAGGCCCAGACCCAGCCGGTTCCGGCGCACGAACTTCCAGGTGCGGTACTGCATGCTGTCGCGGCGCGCGGCGATGGGATGGCCGCGCAGGTGCTGGCGCAGGTCGTCGCTCAGGGCCTCCGCGGAGTGGTAGCGCCGCCGCGGGTCGGGGTGCATGGCCACCTGCACGATGGTGTCCAGGTCGCCCTTGAGCTTGGAGCGCCAGGGCACGGCGGCCTGGCTGGGGCGCGGACGCGGCAGGGCCTCCACCGCGGCGGCCAGCTCGTGGGGCGGCACGGTGGTCAGGTCGTGGGGGCGCGCGCCGGTGAGCAGCACGTGCAGCAGCACGCCCAGGCTGTAGATGTCGGCGGCGGTGGTCAGGGTCTCGCCGCGCACCTGCTCGGGGCTGGCGAAGTCCGGCGTGAGCGGGCGCAGCCCCGTGAGCGTCATGCTCTCCTCGGGGTGGGCGCGCGCGTCCAGCAGCTTGGCGATGCCGAAGTCCAGCAGCTTCACCGTGCCCTCGCCGTCCACCAGCACGTTGCTGGGCTTCAGGTCCCGGTGGACGATGAGGTTCTGGTGCGCGTGCTGCACCGCCGCGCACACGTCGCGCATGAGGTCCAGGCGCTCGCGCAGACCCAGCCCGTTCCGTTCGCAGTAGCGGTCGATGGGCAGGCCGTCCACGTACTCCATGGCGAAGTAGGGCACGCCGTCGTCGGTCATGCCCCCGTCGTACAGGTGGCCGATGTTGGGGTGCGCCAGCGAGGCCAGGATCTGGCGCTCGGCGCGGAAGCGGCGGATCACGCGGTGGGTGTCCATGCCGCGCTTGATGACCTTCAGGGCCACCTGGCGGCGGAAGTGCCCGTCGTCGCGCTCGGCCAGGTAGACCATGCCCATGCCGCCCTCGCCCAGGGTGCGCACGATGCGGTAGAAGCCCATCTGGGTGCCGGGGGCCAGCTCGGGGTCGTCGGGGGGGAGGTCATCCAGGGAGCCGGCGGCCTCCTCCAGGAAAGCCGTGTCGTCGGCGGCGAGCATGGCGCGCAGCTCGGCGGCCAGGTCCGGGTCCTCCGCGGCCAGACGGCGCAGCTCGGCCTCGCGCTCCGCCGCGGGGCGTTCCGCGAGGTCGTCGAACCGGTCCTGGAGCTGCCGCCAACGCTGAGGATCCACCCCTGGTCCCTTCCTGTCCGTTGTCGTCGGGCCTCAAATGATACCACGAAACTCGGTGATGGCATGACCATCGCGGTACGATCCGTGCAGGCCTCGCGGACGGTGACGCGTCCATCGCCTGCGCCGCACCTCAACGAAATGCACCCCAACGACTTCGGCACCGAGGTGGAGAACATGAGGATTCCCGTGCGGGCGACCTGGAGCGTCGTCCTGGCGATTTGCACGACCGCCGCGGCCTGGGCCGCGCCGGTGGACGCGGATCTGGCCGGCCGCATGGCCCGGCGCTGGGCCGAGCGCGACGGCGCCGCGGTGGTTTCCGTGACGCCCCTGGACCCCGCCGATCCCGCGGCCGGCTGGCTGGCCGCCCTCGCGCCGCAAGGCTGGGTGCTGATCGCCGGCCGGACCGAGCTGGCCCCGGTCAAGGCCGCCGGCGACGGCGAGCCCCCGCGCTCGGACGACGCCGGCGGCGTGCTGGCCGTGGCCCGCGACGACCTGGCCGCCCGCCTGCCCGCCCTGGCCGACGCCGCCCCGCACCCCGCGTGGGAGCGCTGGACCGCCGCGCCCATCCCCGACACGACCGTCGAGATCGGCCCTCTGCTCGCCACGTCCTGGCGCCAGGACTGGCCCTTCAACTCCGCCTGCCCCACCGGCGACGGCGGCCTCAGCTTCCCCGGCTGCACGGCCCTGGCCGTGGCCCAGATCATGGCCCATCACCAGTGGCCGCCCCGCGGCCTGGGCTCCCATGCCTACTGGTGGGACGGCGACCAGGCCTGCGGCGGCGGCACCGCAGGCGCCTGGCTGGAAGCGGATTTCACCGACGATTTCGCGTGGGGATCCATGCCCGACGCCGTGTCCTGGTCCGCGCCCGACTCGGTGAACGCCGCCGTGGGCGAGCTCTGCTACGAGGTGGCCGTGGCCCTGGAGATGGACTTCAGCGCCTGCGGCTCCGGCGCCTCGGTCAGCCGCATCCCGTCGGCCCTGTCCCAGCGCTTCCGCTACGCGGCCGGCGCGTACGAGACCTCGCGCTTCCGCAAGACCGACGCCATGTGGTCCGACCTGCTCCGCGCGGAGGTGGAGGGCGGTCGCCCGGCCGTCTACGCCTCCATGATCCACGCCATGGTCCTGGACGGCTGGCGCGAGGTGGACGGCGTGGTGCAGATCCACCTGAACTACGGCTGGAACGGCGACTCCAACGGCTGGTACACCCTGGACGCCGTGGCCACCTCGCTCAACCCGGACACGGAGAAGGCCGTGCTGGGCATCCTGCCGGATCTGACCACCCCCCTGGAGCCCGGCGTGCCCCAGGCGCCGGCGGCCCTGGCCACGGACCTGGGCGCCCCCTGGCCCAACCCGGCCAACCCCTCGGTCTCCGTGCGCCTGGAGCTGGCGACGCCCGGCCCGGTGCGCGCCGCGGTCTGGGATGTGCGCGGCCGCCGCGTGGCTTCGCTGCACGACGGCCCGCTGCCCGCCGGCGCCCACGTCCTGCGTTGGGACGGCCGCACCGACGCCGGCCGCCACGCCCCGGACGGCCTCTACCTGCTGCGCGTGGACGGGGCCGGCGCGCCCCTGGTCCGACGCTTCTCTTTGGCGCGCTGAGCCGATGAGGCTAGATTGGTGCCCATGCGCACCGAGCCCCTCACCGTGCTCCACGAGGACAACCACCTGCTGGTGGTGTGCAAGCCCGCGGGTCTGCTGACCCAGGGCGACGCCTCCGGGCACGTCACGCTGATGGACCTGGCCAAGGCCTACCTCAAGGAGCGCTACGCCAAGCCCGGCAACGTGTACCTGGGCCTGGTGCATCGCCTGGACCGCAACGTGTCCGGGGTGGTGGCCCTGGCGCGGACCAGCAAGGCGGCCGCGCGGCTCTCGGCCCAGTTCCGCGAGCGGAGCATGCGCAAGAGCTACCTGGCCGTGGTGGAGGGCCGACCGGCGGCATCGACGGGCGAGCTGGTGCACCACATGGGAGACCGGGCCGACGGCGACGGCCGCACGCCTCTGGCCGCGGCGCCGTTCCCCGGGTCCAAGGAGGCCCGGCTGCGCTGGCGCCGCATCGCCACCGCCGACGCGGACCGCGCCGTGCTGCTGGTGCAGCCGATCACCGGCCGCCGCCACCAGATCCGCGCCCAGCTCGCCGCGGCGGGCTGGCCCATCGCGGGCGACCGCAAGTACGGGGCCTCGGTGCCCCTGCCGGACCGCGCCCTCGCGCTGCACGCGTGGCGGCTGGAACTGAAGCACCCGGTCGGCGGTACTGCGCTGACCTTCACCGCGCCGCCGCCGTGCCGGGATCCCTGGCCGTCGTTGCCGCAGCTCGAGATGCTGGACACCTGACCGGCCCGCGGGCCATCCCGAACTGGAGACCCGATGAACCGCATCCTTCCCGTCGCCCTGCTCCTGCTGATGCTGTCCGCCGCCGTGGCCGCGGCCTCCGAGTCCGCCGCCGACGGCATCCGCTGGTTCTCCTACGAGGACGGCTTGAAGCGCGCCGCGGAGACCGGCCGCCCCATCGTCATCGACTTCCACGCCGACTGGTGCAAGTGGTGCAAGGAGCTGGACAAGAAGACCTTCACGGACCCGCGCGTGATCCAGGCCATGAACGAGCGCTTCGTGCCGGTGAGCGTGGACACGGAGGCCGACAAGGCGACCGCGGCCAAGTACCAGGTGCAGAGCCTGCCCACCATGTGGTTCCTGACCCACGAGGGCGAGCGCATCGACGCGCTGCCGGGCTTCGTGGACGCGGACAACTTCACCATCATCCTGGACTACATCGCCTCGGGCAGCTACAAGACCACGGACTTCCAGACCTTCTACGAGAGCCGGTCCTAGGCCGGACGCGGGGGGGAGCATGGTCGGCATCGACGTGACCGTGGTGGGCGGCGGCATGCTGGGCTGCGCCACCGCCGACGCCGCGGCCCGAGCCGGCCGCTCCGTCGTGCTGCTGGAGAAGGGGCCCCACCTGGCCGGGGGCGTGACCTCGCGCAACAGCGAGGTGGCCCACGGCGGCATGTACTATCCCACCGGCACCCTCAAGGCCCGCTGCTGCGTGGAGGGCCGCCGCCTGCTCAAGGCGTTCTGCCTGGAGGCCGGCGTGGCCTACCGCGAGCGGGGCAAGCTCATCGTGGCCGTGGATCCCGACGAGGACGAGGCCCTGGAGCCCCTGCTCGCACGCGGCCTGGCCAACGGCGTGGAGGATTTCCACCGCGTCGACGGCGCCGCCCTGCGCGCCATGGAGCCCGAGGTGCGCGCCGTGTCCGCCCTCTTCTCGCCGCGCACCGGCGTGGTGGACGCCGAGGGCGCCGCCCGCGCCTTCGCCCGCCGCGCCGCCGAGCACGGCGCCCTGGTCATGGAGAGCGCGGAGGTGATCGGCCTGGACCGCGGCGCCGACGGCTGGACCGTGCGCGTGCGCCGAGGCCAGGAGACCTGGGAGCACGTCAGCGCCGCGGTGATCCTCTGCGGCGGCCTCTGGGCCGACGACCTGGCGCGACTGGCCGGCCTGGACCCCGACGCCCTGGGCCTGCGCCAGCGCTGGGTGAAGGGCAACTACTTCGGCGTGGACCCGCGGCACGACGGGCGCGTGAACCACCTGGTCTACCCCACGCCGCCGCGCCACCGCGACACCCTGGGCGTGCACGTGTGCCTGGACCTGGCGGGCCAGATGCGTCTGGGACCGGACTTCGAGCCGGTGACGGATCGTGAGGACTTCCGCGTGGACCCCGACCGCCGCGACGCCTTCCACCGCGGCGCCGTGCGCTTCCTGCCCTGGCTCGAGCCCCAGGACCTGCAGCCGGGCATGAGCGGCATCCGCCCCAAGCTGGACATGGACGCCCCCTTCGCCGACTTCCGCATCCACGCCACGGGCGACGGCCTGGTGGCCACCGCCGGCATCGATTCGCCCGGCCTCACCTCCGGCCCCGCCCTGGGGCCCATCCTGGCCGGCGTGGCCGCGGGCGATCCGCCGCCGGAGGCCGCGGCGTGATCGTGGGCCTGGTCACGGCGGGCCTGCTGGTCCTGCTGGCCGTGGTGGCCGCCGGCGCCGGCGTGCGCGCCTACCGCTCCGAGCGCGGCCCGCGTCCCTTCTCCCGCACCGGACGCCACTACCGGCGTCTCTGCACCCGCCGCTCCTTCCTGCGCCTGGGCGCGGCCACGGTGGCGGCCGCCGCCCTGGCCAACTCCGGCGTGGACCAGGCGGTGGCCGGCGCCTACGCCGCACGCGTCCACGGCCCGCGCGTCGACGCGTTGTCCGCCGGCTGGAAGGGCTTCGGCGAGCGCTTCTGGTTCTTCGTGTGGGGGGTGTTCGCCATGCTGGACGGCCTGCTGGTCAGCACGCCGCTGCTGCGCTGGGGCCGCGGCAACTTCGAGGCGATGATCGTGGGCCTGCCCGTGCTGTGGACGGCGCAGCGCGTGGGCGGCGCCTCGCGGCCCAGCGAGGAGCGCGGCGCCCGCTGGCGCCCCTTCGCCGACGACAACACGGCCTCCGGCCACACCTTCATGGCCGCCGTGCCGCTGCTCACCCTGCGGGCCGACATCCGCCACCAGGTGGGCCGCGGCGCCCTCTGGCTGGCGAGCTGGGGCACGGGCTGGTCGCGGCTGCACGACCGCAAGCACTTCCTGTCGCAGGTGATCTACGGGCACGCCATCGCGGCGGCGGCCGTGGAAGCGGTGGGAACGGACGTTCGGGATCCGGACGCCTAGACCATGGGCGCCAGCGGCGGGATGGGCACCATGCTGCCCTCGGCCACCAGCGCCCGGATCTCCGCCGACGTGACCGGCCGGCTGTAGAGGAACCCCTGCACCAGACGCACGCCCTGCCCGCGCAGGAACTCCAGCTGCGCCTCGGTCTCCACGCCCTCGCCCACAACCTCCAGGTCCAGGCTGCCGGCCATGGCGATGATGGCCTCCACCAGCGCGCGGTCGTTGGCGTCGTGGGCCACGCCCTGCACGAAGGAGCGGTCGATCTTCAGCACCTGGAGCGGGAAGCGCTTGAGGTAGCTCAGCGAGGAGTATCCGGTGCCGAAGTCGTCCAGGGCCAGACGCACGCCCAGCTCGTGCAGGTGGCGGATGATCTGCAGCGGTTCCTCCGCGTCCTGGATGAGCAGGCTCTCGGTGATCTCCAGCAGCAGCAGCTCCGGCGGCAGGCCGCTCTCCAGCAGGGCGCTCTCCACCACGGTGAGGAAATCCGGATCGCGGAACTGCTGGGGCGAGACGTTGATGGACACGTAGCGGGGCAGGGACGCGCCGTGATTCCACGCGGCGGCCTCGCGGCAGGCGTTGCGCATCACGTAGTGGCCCAGGGCGTCGATCAGGCCCAGGCTCTCGGCCACGGGGATGAACTGCTCCGGCGGCACCTCGCCCAGCTCGGCGCTGTGCCAGCGCAGCAGGGCCTCGGCGCCCACGATGCGGCCGCCCTCCATGTCCAGGATGGGCTGGTAGGCCAGGTCCAGGCCGTTGCGCTCCATGGCGCGGCGCAGGTGGCTGGCGATCAGCAGACGCTCCTCGGCGGCCATGCGCATGGCGGGCGTGAACAGGCGGAACTCGTTGCGTCCGTGGGTCTTGGCCTGGTACATGGCCGTGTCCGCGTTCTGCATGAGCTCCTCCACGCTGCCGCCGTCGTGGGGGAACACGCTCACGCCCACGCTGGCGGTGGCGTGCAGGCGGCGCGAGGCCACCAGGAACGGGCGCGAGAAGGCCTGCACCACCTTGTCGGCCACGGCCTCGGCCTGGTCCGCGTCGGCCAGGTCCTCCAGCACCAGCAGGAACTCGTCGCCGCCCAGGCGGGCGGCGGTGTCGCACTCGCGCAGCACGCTGCGGATGCGGTCGGCGGCCTGCTTGAGCAGCTCATCGCCGGCGGCGTGGCCCAGGGTGTCGTTCACCGTCTTGAAGTTGTCCAGGTCCATGAAGAGCAGGGCCACGCAGCGTTCGCCGCGGCGGGCGCGCCGCAGGGCGTGCTCGATGTAGCTCATCACGAAGAAGCGGTTGGGCAGGCCCGTGAGCTGGTCCTGGTTGGCCTGGGCGCTCAGGCGCTGCTCGTACTCGTCGCGTTCGGTGATGTCCAGGGCGGTGGCCACCAGGATGGGCGGGTCCTCCTGGTCCGAGTACTGCAGCCACACGTCCACCGGATAGCTGCTGCCGTTCTGGCGCAGGTGTCGGCCGCGCAGGAAGACCGTCTCGGTGCGGCCCTCGCTCAGCAGGCGGATCTTGGCGCGCAGCGATTCCTGGTCCACGTCGATCAGGAAGTCCCGCAGGCTGCGCTCGCGCAGCTCCTGCTCCGTGTAGCCCAGGTTGCGCACGGCGCCCACGTTCACCTGCAGGCAGCGCTGGCTCTCCGCATCCATCACGTAGAGCTCGTGGGAACCGTCGTTGAGGATGCGGCCCAGGCGTACGTCCAGCCGCTCCTTCTCCTGCTTCAGATCCGCCACCAGGGCCTTGTTCTCGTACTGGAAGCGCAGCGACGCCTCGTAGTGGTTCACGTGCTCCTTGCCGTACTTGAGCAGCACCACCACCAGCGCCAGCAGGAGCGAGGCCATGCCGTAGTGGGCCGGCGTGCCCTGCAGGAAGTACTGCACGGTCACGGGTCCCAGCAGGCAGAGCACGTACACGCTCTGGGTGGGGACGTCGGGCACGGCCACCATGACGCCGGCCGCCAGGCCGGTGAGCACCAGCACGGACATGAGCTGCTGCGTGGTCATGTGGCCGTCGGTGAACAGGACGCTGACGCTGCCCACCACCACGGCGGACAAGGAGGTCGCCACCTGGTAGCGGCGCAGCCAGCGGTCGGGGTGGTCGGCCCGCTCCGCGTCGCGATGGTGCAGGCGCGTCAGCAGATAGCGGCCGGTGTGCACCACGGCGAGCATGCCGATCCAGGCGCCCAGGATCTGCGGCCGCCCGTGACCCAGCTGCAGGTAGAAGTAGACCAGGCACACGAAGCTCAGCGAGGCGATGGAGAAGGGGGAGCGGGCGTAGATCTGCTCCACGCGGTCGTGACGGACCAGCAGCTCGATGGAGCGCCGGCGCGGCATGGCGTCGGGCGTCCGGGAGGCCGGAGCGGTGGGCTGGTGCTGGCTGGTCGGTTGCATGCGTGCGCTCGTCGTCCCCGAGGCGAGTCGGTGATCGGTGTCCCGGACCGGCGGGCCGCTGCGGCGGACCCGTTGTTTCCCAAGGACTTTCATCGGCAGGCGGGGCGGGGTCTGAACCGGGAATTGAGAGCAAAATGCAGAATTTCTCACCGCTCGGGGAGCGGCCTTGCCTCGGGCACGCTTCTGGCCTAGCCTGCCCGCCATGCCAACCCCTCTGGACATCCTCAAGCGCGTCTACGGCTACGATGCGTTCCGCGGCCACCAGGCCGACGTGATCGACCACGTGGCCGGCGGCGGCGACGCCCTGGTGCTCATGCCCACCGGCGGCGGCAAGTCGTTGTGCTATCAGATCCCCGCGCTGCTGCGGCCCGGCACCGGCGTGGTGGTCTCGCCGCTGATCGCGCTCATGCAGGATCAGGTGGACGCCCTGAAGGAGCTGGGCCTGAAGGCCGCCTTCCTCAACTCCACGCTGGGGATGGCGCAGGTGCGGGCCACGGAGGCGGCGCTGTTGGCCGGCGAGCTGGATCTGCTCTACGTGGCGCCCGAGCGCCTGCTGCAGGACCGCACCCTGGAGCTGCTGGAGCGCGTGGAGGCGGGGCCGGGGCTGGCGCTCTTCGCCATCGACGAGGCCCACTGCGTCTCCCAGTGGGGACACGACTTCCGCCCCGAGTACATGCAGCTGGACATCCTGGCCGAGCGCTTCCCCCGCGTGCCCCGCCTGGCCTGCACCGCCACGGCCGACGAGCGCACCCGCGAGGAGATCCTGGCCAACCTCGAGCTGGAGGGCGGCCGGGTCTACGTGAGCGGCTTCGACCGCCCGGAGATCCGCTACCGCGTGGTGCCCAAGGACAACCCGCGGCGGCAGCTCCTGCGGTTCTTGCGGGAGGAGCACCAGGGGCACGCGGGCATCGTGTACTGCCTGTCGCGCAAGAAGACGGAGGAGACGGCGGCGTTCCTCACGGGCGAGGGCATCGAGGCGGTGGCCTACCACGCCGGCCTGGACGCGGAGACCCGCCGCACGCGGCAGGAGCGCTTCCTGCGCGAGGACGGGCTGGTGGTGTGCGCCACCATCGCCTTCGGCATGGGCATCGACAAGCCGGACGTCAGGTTCGTGGCCCACCTGGACCTGCCCAAGAGCATGGAGGGCTACTACCAGGAGACCGGCCGCGCCGGCCGCGACGGCCTGCCCGCCGACGCCTGGATGTGCTACGGCCTGCAGGACGTGGTGCTGCTGCGCCGCATCGTGGACGAGGGCGAGGGCGACGAGATGCACCGCCGCCGCAACCACCAGCAGCTGGACGCCATCCTGGGCTACTGCGAGGTGGTGAGCTGCCGCCGCCAGGTGCTGCTGGCGTACTTCGGCGAGACCCTGCCCGATCCCTGCGGCAACTGCGACACCTGCCTGGATCCCCCGGACAC
Source organism: Candidatus Krumholzibacteriia bacterium (assembly GCA_035447065.1). Lineage (GTDB taxonomy): Bacteria > Krumholzibacteriota > Krumholzibacteriia > LZORAL124-64-63 > LZORAL124-64-63 > CALEMW01. Next base: position 5,160 of record DAOTGJ010000026.1, on the reverse strand, counting down.
CTTCGACGGCCTGGTGACGGCGCAGAAGGCCCTGAGCTGCGTGGCGCGCACGGGGCAGCGGTTCGGCGCGCAGCACGTGATCGACGTGCTGCGCGGCAGCGAGAACGAGCGTCTGCTGCGGCTGGGGCACGACCGTCTGAGCACCTACGGAATCGGCACGGAGCTGGACGCCTTCGGTTGGCGCAGCGTGTTCCGGCAGCTGGTGGCGCAGGGGTATCTGGCGCTGGATCCCGACGGGTACGGCGGACTGCGGCTCACGCCGGCGGCGGGGCCGGTGCTCAAGGGCGCGGTGGACCTGCGCCTGCGGCGCGACGCGCTGGAGAAGAAGGCGGTGCGGTCCAAGACGAAGGTGGCCGAGGCGCTCACCGCCGACGTGGACGGCGAGGTGGACGCCTCCACCGCCGCCCTGTTCGAGAGGCTGCGGGCGGTGCGGCTGGAGCTGGCCCAGGCCGCCGGGGTGCCGCCCTACGTGGTGTTCCACGACAAGACGCTGGCGGCCATGGCGCTGCATCGGCCCGTGACGGCGGAGCAGTTCCTGCGCCTGAGCGGCGTGGGGGAGACCAAGCTGGAGCGGTACGGGGAGGCGTTCCTGGCGGTGCTGCGGGAGGAGGCGGGCTCGGCGCCCACCGATTCCCATTCCACTGACTCCGGTCTGTTCTGAACCCGTCGGCCGCGGGCCGCGATTTCCTCGGAACCGCTCGCGATCCGGAACGACCATGGGATGACGCGCCTTGCGAGGCCATGACATCCCATCGGATCATCCCGGAGCCATCGCCATGACGATCGCAATCCGCCGCCCTCGGTTCGCCCTTCTCCTGCTGATGACTTGCGGTGCCGCGATCCTTGTCGGCTGCTCGGGCGGGACCGACCCCACGGACCCG
>DAOTGJ010000026.1:0-4179 GCA_035447065.1 Candidatus Krumholzibacteriia bacterium | reverse complement strand
GGATCGCCACCTGCGAGGCGGACCTGGGCGGCTACCAGGTGTACGTGACCCGCTGCGACGGCAGCACCGGCTGGATCTGGATCGAGGAAGGGGGCGTGGGCGAGGACTTCATCCCGGAGTTCTCCCAAGACAGCCGGACGCTCTACTTCCTGCGGCCGGAGCCCACCCAGCCGGATCCGTTCAACGCGTTCCGGCTCCCGGACATCGCCGCCTATGACCTGGAGACCGGCGAGGTCCGCTTCGTGACGACGCTCCACCAGAGCGGAGAGAGCGTGGGCGACTTCGCGGTCTCGCCGCTCACCGGCGAGATCGCCTTCACCCGCCAGAGCTACGAGGAACTGCCGGACGGCTCCTATGCCGTGCACAGCATGCTCTCGTTCGTGGACCCCGAGACAGGCGTGATCCGCGACTTCCTGGCCTTGACCGGCGGCGTCTCCAACCAGGGCCTGGACTGGTCGCCCGACGGCGGCCGCATCATCTTCTCCGGCGGCGGCGATCAGGGGGTCGGCATCTACCGCCTCGAGCTCACCGACGGGTCCCAGCCGCTGCGCATCTTCCCGCAGACGTCCGAGGTGATCGACTCGCCCCACAATCCGCGCTACTACGCGGACGGCGACCGCATCGTCTTCGGCCACAGCGGGAACGGAGCCACCACCGTGGACCTCTGGACCATCGACGCCAACGGCGGCGACCCGCAGCTGCTCTTGGACTACGCCGGCAACATCTATCTGATGGGGGTGCTGCACTGAGGGGCGTTGCGCCCAGGGTCCGATCGCAAGATCGTGGGACGAGAACGGCCCGGGCCTGAGCCCGGGCCGTCGTCTTCTTCAGGAACGCGTCCTCTACCGGTACTGCGACTTCACCTCGCCGAAGCTCGCATCCTCGTTCCCCACCGGGCTCGCGCAGCACGCCGCCCGCGCGCGCATGATGTTGTTCCCGATCCACCCGAGGTCCGACACCATGTCCGACCACGCGCCGCCGCCGGCGCTGTAGTAGGTCACGCCCACGTCGGGGGTGTCGTCCTCGTTGGCCGAGGGCCACCACACGAACGAGAACGGCAGGTGGAAGGTGATGAAGTAGGCGTCGCCGGCGGTGGCGCAGGCGCAGGCGCCGTTGAGGTCCACGTAGATCTCGTAGAGGCCCGCCGTGCCGGCGGTCAGCCCCCAGGTGCTGCTGGTGCAGTACTCCTGGCCGGGCACGTACTTGCCGGCCGACGCGTCCCACACGGCCTCCGCGAGGCCCACGTACACGGAGAAGTCCACGGGCACGTCCTCCACGCCGAAGCTCATGAGCATGCTGACCTGCTCCAGCGTGAAGCCGGAGCCGCAGGCGCAGCCGTCCAGCGAGGGCTGGATGAGGTGGGCGTAGGCGTCGTTGCCGGTGATCCAGTTGGTGTACACGTAGACCGGGTCGGCCGGATTGCCCAGCAGGCAGTCGGCGCGCAGGGGGCCGTCGGCGGGCAGGGGCTCGATCAGCCGCAGGCCGGCGGGCTGCTGGTCCCGGGGCTGGTCGGCGGCGGCGGCGGTCAGGGCGAGGGTCAGGAGCAGCAGGAGCGGGAGCCAGGTGCGCATGGGGGACCTCCGGATGGGATGCGGTTCAGGATGATGATGGTCTGGGATTCTAGCACATCCCTCAACTCGATGTCGTGGGATCGGGCGGAAGCCGATCCCGGGCCACATGGTTGGCCAGACCGACCGCCAGCAGGACCGCCAGCAGCTCCCATCCGAGCAGATTCCGGGTCAGGACCTTCTCGACGGTCCCGGCCAGGAACGGGACGTCCGCAAGGACGGCGCTCACGTGCAGCCACCGTCGGCGAAGCTTCGGCCGGGTGTGGAGCCGGCCCAGCAGCAGGCGACCGCCCACGAACGGGTAGAGCGGCAGCAGGTTGGCGGCGGCCACGAGCAGGTGGACGCGGGCGACTTCCGCCCACGCAGGTCGGGCCGAACGATCGTCGGACAGCAGGACCCACGCACCCACGCCCACGCACCAGAGCAGTCCGCCCAGCAGCGGGATCACGGGTGACGGACCGCGGCGTCGGAAGGCGGGGTCGTCCAGAGGCGCCGGCGCCGGCCCCAGCACGTTGAGGTAGAGGGCCCAGGATGGATGCCCGACGCTCTGGGACAGGATCCACGTCACGAGCTGCATGCCGACCAAGGCGGTGAAGAGGGCCAGGATCCGCAACGCGTCGTTGAACACGAGGCCGAAGACGGCCAGGGCCGCCGCGCCCAGCGGATCCAGGTGCACGCTCAGGCCGGGCCACGGTGTCATGACCCAGGACATGGAGGCCGTCGGGTGCTCGGGCTCAGGTTCGGGGGGACGGCAGTCCGGGCAGAGGATGGGATCCGCGTTCAACGCCCAGAGCCCCACCGCTCCGCACCCCTCGCAGGGGATGCGCTCGGGCCCCACGTAATCCTCGGGCGGCGGCGTGCCGTCCCGCCCGGTGCCGCAGTTCCAGCAGGCGATGAATTCGGGCTCGACGTCGGTGCGGCAGTGCGCGCAGGTCCACATGGGCGTCCTCGCAGGGGGGGGGCGGGGCGATCCGTTCCATGGGGACTAGCGGGAGAGGACCATCTTTCCGGAACCGGCACCGTCGCGGCCCTGCACCCGGTACAGGTACACGCCCGACGCCGCGGCGCGGCCCGCCGCGTCCTGGCCGTCCCAGCGCCACACGTTCAGACCGGGCATGGCGTCCAGCACGGCGTCCTGAAGCCGGCGGCCGGCCAGGTCCACCACGGTGATGCGCACGACGCCGCCGCGGGAGGTGGTGAAGCGGATGTCGGTGATCGGGTTGAACGGGTTGGGGTAGTTCCCGAGCACGGCCAGCATGGGCGCGGGCGGCGCGGCCAGGGCGGGGTTCTCGTCCATCAGCCACACGTCGCCGTTCACGGTGTACTCGGCGGAGCCGTCGGTCTGGATCACCACGTGGGTCACGCCGGCCGACTCCTCGGGCAGCGTGTTGAGGATCACGCGCTGGCCCGCGGGGTAGGTGCTGGTGGAGCCCTGGGCCATCTGGTAGAGGTACATGCCGCGGGCGGCCATGCGGTCCAGGGGATCCTGGTGGGGGTGGCCATAGCTGCTGCTGACAGGGCAGGAGATCACGCCCACCTCGGCGCTGATGGCGTCCAGGAAGGCGGCGTTGCTGCTGGTGTAGGAGCCGTGATGGTTGACGCGGTAGACCTCCACGTCGCCCACCTGGGCGCCGATGAGGCTCTCCACGTCGGCCTCGGAGCTGCCGCCGCCGGTGAGGTCGCCGGCCACGAAGAAGTCGAAGTCGCCTGCCTCCACGTGCAGGGCCAGGCAGTAGGCGTTCTCCTCGGCGGAGTCCGTGAACGGCGAAGGCTCCAGGCCGTTCGTGTTCACGGCCACCACGGTCACGGTCACGCCGTCGCCCAGGTCGAACACCTGGCCGGCGGCGGCGGTGTGGCGTTGGCCCGCGGCGCTGGCCGCGTAGGAGCTGTAGGTGGCGGTGGTGTAGCTCCAGCCGCGGTCCCACACGCCGCCGGAGATGGGGCCCAGGGCGTCCAGCACGTCGTCCACGCCGCCGCAGTGGTCGGAGTGGTAGTGGCTCACCAGCACGTAGGAGAGGCTGTCGATGCCGGCCGCGGCCATATAGGGCAGGATGATGGCGTCGCCGTCGCCGTTGTTGCCGCCGTCGAAGAGCATGGTCCTGCCGCTGGAGCTCTGGATGAGGGTGGCGTCGGCCTGGCCCACGTAGAGGCAGTGGATGGTCACGTCGGCGTATGCGATGGCGCCCCACGCCAGCAGGGCGGCGAGGAGCAGGACGGCGCGGCCGCGCGGGAGAAGCGGCATGGGAGGGCATCCTTCCCTGGGGTGCTCGGGAGCGCTGAGGGCGCCCTTATTATAACACTTTCATCCGGTTTCCACCGGTTTAGTTGTGCCACTGAAATTGTGCCCGGCCTGTTCCTCGCAACAGGCCGGGCATGAACACCCGACGACCCGGCTGGCAACCGCCCCACTGCCCCAACCCCAACTGCAAGCACCACCACGGCTTGGCCGAAGGCTGGCGCTACAAGCGCCGCGGCTTCTTCCTGCGCCGCATCCGCCCCTACCGTATCCAGCGGTATACATGCCTCACCTGCGGCCGCAACTTCAGTAGCCAGACCTTCTCCACCACCTACTGGCAGAAGCGGCCGGAGCTCGATCCGAAGATCCTGCTCA
>DAOTGJ010000025.1:0-50060 GCA_035447065.1 Candidatus Krumholzibacteriia bacterium | reverse complement strand
GGATCATCAGGTCGGCCAGGTTGACTTCCCACAACGGGTTGTGCTTGTCGCGGTGATCCTTGCTCGATGTCACGTGGTGCCGAACACGGCACCGGATCTCAGCGATCGCACGCTTGTACGCGGGATGCTCGTCACTGCGGCCGGTGATGACGGTCCGGCCCCGGGTCACGAACTCGAGGAGGTCGCGGATCCCGTTCTGAACCGCCTTCGGATCCGGTCGACCAAGCTCGGTCTCGAGCTCTTCACGACGCTTCTTCTGGACTTCTGTCATCCGCCCCTTCCGGCGCAGCGGACTATCGGTGTGGTAGAGGAAGAATCCGTTGTCCGGCTCCACGGCGATGTTGTGGTGGAACGGGTAGTACTGACTCAACTCGAACGACTCGAACCCGTCGAAGACGATCTCCGCCGGCGACGGCACCCCCTCCAACAGCTTCATATGCAACAGCATGCAGTGCCGGCCGAGCCTGGCGATGTGCCGGTCGATGGTCGACGGCGCCGCCTGCAGCGCCCTGGCGCCTTGGCGGTTGGCCATGCAACCGACGGTGTTGAGCAGGATCTTCGGATCGAGCTCGGGCCGCTTCTGCCAGTAGGTGGTGGAGAACGTTTGGCTACTGAAGTTGCGGCCGCAGGTGAGGCATGTGAACCGCTGGATACGGTAGGGGCGGATGCGGCGCAGGAAGAAGCCGCGGCGCTTGTAGCGCCAGCCTTCGGCCAAGCCGTGGTGGTGCTTGCAGTTGGGGTTGGGGCAGTGGGGCGGTTGCCAGCCGGGTCGTCGTGTGTTCATGCCCGGCCTGTTGCGAGGGATAGGCCGGGCACAATTTCAGTGGCACAACCCTAGCGATAGAGGGCCTTGACCTCCGACCACGTCCGCGGCTCGTTCCCCACCGCTCCCGCATAGGTCAGCGTGAGCCGCGGCGGCTGCGCGTGGGCGGCGCCGCCGATGGTGATCCAGTCCTCGTAGCCCGCCTCGGAGTAGACCCCCGCCAGCAGCAGGCCCAGGCGCGCGCCGGGGTCGCCCAGCACGCGCTCCACCGGTTCGGTCACGTCGAAGCTGAGGTCGCCGTTCACGGCGGTGAGCCAGACCACGCCCAGGGCGGTCTGCGGGTCCAGGTCGTCGCGCGGGACGGCGGTCGGGGCGCCGGAGGCCGGGTACGTGAAGAGGCCCAGGTAGAAGAGGCCCTGGGCGTCGTCGGCGTAGCCGGTCTTGCGCACGGTGAAGACGGCGGAGAGCAGGTCCAGGTCCGCGGGCACGGGGCCCAGGTCGAACTCGCAGCTCGCGGCCCACTCGCGGTCGCAGCCGTAGGCGGTGCCGCCCACCTGGAGCTGGGCCGCGGTGGAGGACGTGCCGGCCAGGAAGTCGAGGTCGCCCTCGCAGGCGAGGCGGGCGTCGTCGCCGGCGGCGACGGGGGCCAGGACGAGCTCGGCGGCCGGAGCGACGGCGGCGAGCAGCAGGAGCAGGGCGGCGATCGGGACGGTGCGCATGGACGGGCCTCCTTGAGCGGGAGGTTCGGGGTCGCCTCGGCGGGAACGGGGTCATCCTGCAGGGAAACGGGCGCGGCGTCAAGGGTGCGGCCGGCGCGACGGAAATTTATCGTACGGAAATCCTTATTGGCCGGTTATCTGATTTCTCCGCTGCATGTTACAAGCATCATCTCACGCATCTTTCCTCTTGCTCCCACGCCGGAATTCCGTTACCGTACCCAAATCAAGAAAGGAGTCCCGCCATGGCCAAGAAGACCTCCGGATCCTCCCACGGCGGCGCCCGCCCCGGCGCCGGCCGCCCCCGCGGCACCGGCCGCTACGGGGAGCCCACCCAGCCCATGCGCATCCCCGAGAGCCTGGTGGTGCCCATCCAGGAGATCCTGGACGCGCGCGCCCGCAACGCCGAGGCCCGCCCCGGCGACGGCCTGCCCCACGGCGACAACGTGCTGCTGCCGGACTTCCGCGCCGCGTCGCAGCCGCTGCCCCTGTTCGAGCACCGCGTGGCGGCCGGCTTCCCCTCTCCCGCCGACGACCACATGGAGAAGCGGCTCGACCTGAACGAGTTCCTGGTCAAGCGCCCGGCCTCCACGTTCTTCGTGCGCGTGGAGGGCCTGTCCATGATCAACGCGGGCATCCACCCGGACGACGTGCTGGTGGTGGACCGGGCGGAGAGCGCCGCCGACGGCCGCATCGTGGTGGCCGCGGTCAACGGCGAGCTCACGGTCAAGCGTCTGAAGAAGACCGGCGCGCGCCTGTACCTCATGCCCGAGAACCCGGACTACAAGCCCATCGAGATCACCGGCGACACGGACCTGGTCATCTGGGGCGTGGTCACCAGCGTCATCCACAAGACCGCCTGAGAAGGTCGAGCCCATGCGACACGTCTTCGCCCTGGTGGACTGCAACAACTTCTACGCCTCGTGCGAGCGGGTCTTCGATCCGCGGCTGGAGGGACGGCCCGTGGTGGTGCTGTCCAACAACGACGGGTGCGTGATCGCGCGGTCCAACGAGGCCAAGGCCATGGGCGTGCCCATGGGGGCGCCCTTCCACGAGTTCAAGCGGCTGGCGGACCACGACAAGGTGGCCGTCTTCTCCTCCAACTACGCGCTCTACGGCGACATGTCGGCGCGGGTCATGCAGGTGCTGACCCAGTTCTCGCCGGCCATCGAGCGCTACTCCATCGACGAGGCCTTCCTCGATCTGGCGGGCTTCACCGGCCGTGACCTCACCGCCCACGGGCGGGACCTCGCGCGGGCGGTGCGGCGGCAGACGGGCATCCCCGTGTCCGTGGGCATCGGGCCCACCAAGGTGCTCGCCAAGGTGGCCAACCGCATCGCCAAGCGGAACCCCGAGACCGGCGGCGTGCTGGATCTCAGCTCCCTTGGCGAGCACGTGACGGCGCACCTGGCCCAGATCGACGTGAAGGATGTGTGGGGCGTCGGCCGACGCTGGTCCGAGAGGCTGCATCAGCTCGGGATCCACACCGCGCTGGACCTGCGCGCGGCCGACCCCCACCTCGTCCGCCGCCGCTTCAACGTGGTGCTGGAGCGCATCGTCCACGAGCTGCGGGGCGTCTCGTGCCTGCCCCTGGAGGAGGTGCCGCCCACCAAGCAGCAGATCATGACCTCGCGCTCCTTCGGCACGCGGGTGACCGAACCCGACGTCATGCGCGAGGCGGTGAGCAGCTTCGCAGCGCGCACCGCGGAGAAGCTGCGCGGCCAGCGCTCGCGCGCCGGCGCCCTCATGGTCTTCCTGCAGACCAGCCCCTTCAACGAGGCCGAGCCCTACTACCAGAACAGCGCCGTGCGCACCCTGGCGCGGCCCAGCCGCGAGACCGGCGAGATCGTGGCGGCCGCCGTGGACGCCCTGAGCGAGATCTGGCGCGGCGGCTACCGCTACATGAAGGCCGGCGTCATGCTGCTGGACCTCTCCCCGGAGGACGTGGTGCAGCAGGAGCTCTTCCCCCCCGCGGCGGCCCGCGTGGCGGCGCCGCGCCGCCGGCCCGCGCCGGCCCCGGGCCGCCAGCACCTCATGGACGTGCTGGACCGCCTCAACGAGCGCCTGGGCCGCGGCACCGTGCAGGTGGCGGCCGAGGGCGAGGGCCGCGCCTGGCGCATGCGCCAGGAGCACCGCTCCCCCGCCTACACCACCCGCTGGGCCGACCTGCCGGTGGCCCGCGCGGAGGAGGCGTGAGCGCCCGCGTGCCCGTGGACGCCCTGCAACGCCGCCTGCAGCGCCGCGCCCGGCCGGAGACGCGGGCGTGGTGGGAGAACTACGTGAAGGACGGCGCGCCCTTCCGCGGCACGGCCATGGAGGACATCCGCACCGAGCTGCGGGGCTGGCTGGACGTGGTGGGGCCCGCCAGCCTGCCGTCGGCGGGCTGGGTGGACGTGGCCCTGGACCTCCTCCACCACCGCCACGCCGAGGACAAGCTGGCCGGCGTGCTCCTGCTGGCCGAGACCCTGGCGCCCCTGGGCGTGCTGCAGCCCCGGCGGGACCTGCCGCGCTTCGCCGCCGCCCTGGACGACGGCGCCCTGGCGGACTGGAACGTGGTGGACTGGTTCTGCGTGAAGGTGCTGGGCCCGCGCCTGGCCGCGGATCCGGACGGCTGGGCCGACGGCGTGGCCGCCTGGCGGTCCGCGCCGGGGGTGTGGCGGGCCCGCGCGTCGCTGGTGCCGTTCACCGTCGTGGCCCATGATCCGCGCCATGCCGACCGCATCGCCCGGGGCTGCGCCGCCCTCATCGCGCGGCCCGAGCGCTTCGCCAAGACGGCCGTGGGCTGGGTGCTGCGCGAGGTCTCCCGGCAGGACCCGCTCCGCGCCCGCGCCCTGGCGGAGGCCCACCTGGCCGATTTCAGCGCCGAGGCCCTGCGCAACGCCCTGAAGCACCAGCCGGAGGCCGTACGGGAGCGTCTGCAGGCGCGGGGGCGGCGGCTGCGGGCGGAGGCCTGAGCGGTCGTCGAAGAGTTGCGGAATGGAGCGAACCGCCGCCGCCGCACGCACCTGGCCCGGATCGTGCTGTTCCGCCGTCACGCCATCGGGAATGGACTTCGGAAATCGTTAAAAAACCGACGATTGACGGGGATTTCCGTCCTGGCATGGGCGTGCGTCCTGGACTAAGTTACGTCGATGCACGCCACCGCGGACGCGAAGGGATTCGCTTCCATTTGACTGGTACCCCTGCCATGCGCTCGGGTCGACGCGCGGCGGGTTCCCACAGGCCCAGTGATCATGACGACTGAAGTGATCAGGCAAGATGATGTCGTGATCCGCTTCGCCGGCGACTCCGGCGACGGCATGCAGATCACCGGCAACCAGTTCACCGACACCACGGCCAAGGTCGGCAACGATCTGGCCACCTTCCCCGACTTCCCGTCGGAGATCCGCGCCCCCGCCGGCACGCGCCCCGGCGTCTCGGGCTTCCAGATCCACTTCAGCTCGTCGGAGATCTTCACGCCCGGCGACGGTCCGGACGTGCTGGTGGCCATGAACCCCGCCGCCCTGGTCGTCAACATCGGCGACCTGAAGCCCGGCGGCGTCGTGGTGGTCAACACCGGCAGCTTCACGGACAAGGATCTGGAGAAGGCCAAGTGTGCGACCAACCCGCTGGAGGACGGCACCCTCAACGGGTACCGCGTCATCGAGATCGACATCAACGCCCGCGTGGAAGAGGCGCTCAAGGACTCCCCTCTGACCAAGAAGGACGTCCTGCGCTGCAAGAACTTCTACACGCTGGGCCTGATGTACTGGCTGTTCAGCCGTCCGATGGAGCCCACCCTGGATTGGCTCGCCGCCAAGTTCAAGGGCAAGCAGGAGCTCATCGACGCCAACCAGACCGCCCTGAAGGCGGGCTACGCGTCCGGCGACATCCACGAGATGTTCCAGGGCCGCTACGAGGTGGCGCCGCGCTCGGACTCGCAGCCGGGCATGTACCGCAACATCATGGGCAACGAGGCCCTGGCCCTGGGCCTGGCCGCCGGCGCCCACCTGGCCGAGCTGGAGCTCTTCCTGGGCTCGTACCCCATCACCCCGGCCACCGACATCCTGCAGCACCTGGCCAAGCTGAAGAACCACGGCGTGGTCACCATGCAGATGGAGGACGAGATCGCCGGCATCTGCACGGCCCTGGGCGGTTCCTTCGCCGGCAAGCTGGGCGTGACCACCACGTCGGGTCCCGGCCTGGCGCTGAAGGGCGAGGCCATCGGCCTGGCCGTGATGACGGAGCTGCCGCTGGTGATCGTGGACGTGCAGCGCGCCGGCCCCTCCACGGGCATGCCCACCAAGGTGGAGCAGGCGGACCTGCTGCAGAGCGTGTACGGCCGCAACAGCGAGGCGCCCGTGCCGGTGCTGGCCTGCTCGCATCCGGGAGACGCCTTCGACTGCGCGGTGGAGGCCTGCCGCATCGCCGTGGAGTACATGACCCCGGTGATCCTGCTCAGCGACAACTACATCGCCAACGGCGCGGAGCCCTGGCTGCTGCCGGACCTGGACAAGCTGCCCCGCTTCCCCGTGACGCGGCCCGTGGCCTCGGACGAGCCCTTCCTCCCCTACAAGCGCGACGCGAAGCTGGCGCGGCCCTGGGCCGTGCCGGGCGTGGCTGGCCTGGAGCACCGCATCGGCGGTCTGGAGAAGGAGGACCTCACCGGCAACGTGAGCTACGACGCCGACAACCATCAGAAGATGGTGCAGTACCGTCAGGACAAGGTCCTGGGCATCGCGGACTCGATCCCGACGCCCGAGGTCTACGGCGCGGACAACGGCCTGCTGGTGATCGGCTGGGGCTCCACCTACGGCGCCATCCGCAGCGCCGTGGAGAAGCCCGCCGAGCCCGGGCAGCCGGTGGCCCACCTGCACCTGCGTCACATCTGGCCCTTCCCCAAGGGCCTGTCCGAGATCTTCGCGCGCTACGATCAGATCCTGGTGCCGGAGCTCAACATGGGTCAGCTGGCGAAGATGCTCCAGTCGGAGTATCCCGAGTTCCGCTTCCAGACCTACGACAAGGTGAAGGGCAAGCCCTTCACCGCCTTCGAACTGCGTGAGAAGATCACCGCCATGCTGGAGGTCGTGCGATGAACCCCGTCGAACTGAAGCCCAAGGACCTCAAGTCCGATCAGGAAGTGCGGTGGTGCCCCGGCTGCGGCGACTACTCCATCCTCAACAGCGCGCAGGCCGTGCTGGCCGAGCTGGGCATCCCGCGCGAGAAGATGTGCATGATCTCGGGCATCGGCTGCTCCAGCCGCTTCCCGTACTACATGAACACCTACGGCTTCCACAGCATCCACGGCCGGGCCCTGGCCATCGCCACCGGCACCAAGACGGCCAACCCGGAGCTGTCGGTGTGGGTGGCCACGGGCGACGGCGATTGCATGAGCATCGGCGGCAACCACTTCATCCACACCCTGCGCCGCAACGTGGACCTCAAGATCCTGATGTTCAACAACCGGATCTACGGTCTGACCAAGGGCCAGTACTCCCCCACCACGCCCCAGGGCCAGGTCACCAAGACCTCGCCGTACGGCGCGGTGGACGCCCCCTTCAATCCCATCGAGCTGGCCCTGGGCGCCGGCGCCACCTTCGTGGCCCGCACCGTGGACACCCAGCCCAAGCACATGAAGGAGGTGCTGAAGGCGGCGGCGGAGCACAAGGGCACCGCGTTCGTGGAGATCTGGCAGAACTGCGTGATCTTCAACGACGGCGCCTTCAAGGACATGACCACCAAGGACGTGCGCGACGACGCCCTGGTGGACATGGTCCCCGGCCAGCCCCTGGTCTTCGGCAAGGAGCGTGAGAAGGGCCTGCAGATGAGCTGCGGCGAGGCCAAGGTGGTTCCCGCCGCCGAGGCCGACGTCTGGGCCTGCGACGCGGACAGCCCGGTCAAGGCCTTCACCATGGCCAGCCTGGACTCCCGTGCGGACCTGCCCACCGCCCTGGGCGTGTTCCGGGCCGTGCAGAAGCCCATCTTCGATGAGCAGGTCAACGCGCAGGTGGCCATGGTCACCGCCAAGAAGGGCAAGGGCACCCTGAAGGACCTGATCTACACGTCGGACGCGTGGCAGGTGGGCTGAGCCCTCGTCCATCTCCCGTCCTCGGAACGCCGCTCCCGCGAGGGGGCGGCGTTCTGCGTTCCCAGCGCAATCTTGACACTTTCCGCCCGCCATCGGTACGCTCCCCCCTTCGCATCGGCAGGGATCCGCGAAGGGAAGGACGCATGGCCCAGAATTCACGCGGGCAGTGGAACAGCAGCCTCGGCTTCGTCCTGGCGGCGGCGGGCAGCGCCATCGGCCTGGGCAACCTCTGGAAGTTCCCCTACATCACCTACGAGAACCACGGCGGCGCCTTCGTGCTGGTCTACATCGCCGCCATCGCCCTGGTGGGCCTGCCCATCATGCTGGCGGAGATCGTCCTGGGACGGAAGGCCCAGCGGGATCCCGTGGGCTCCTTCCGCATCCTGGGCCAGGGACGCCCCGGCGGCGGCGCCTGGGCCGGCACCGGCTTCCTGGGCGTGGTCGCGGGGTTCGTGATCCTCTCCTACTACAGCGTCATCGCCGGCTGGACCATCCGCTACGTGCTGCTGGCCGTGAGCGGCGGCCTGGGCGAGATGGTGCAGGCGGGCCGGCTGGACGACTTCTTCGGCGCCTTCCTGGCCGACGGGCCGCAGCAGTCGCTCTACCACACGCTGTTCATGGGGCTGACCGTGGGCGTGGTGTACTTCGGCGTGAAGGACGGCATCGAGCGGGTGGCCAAGGTGCTGGTGCCCTTCCTCTTCGCCATCCTGGGCGCGTTGGCGATCTACTCCACCACCACCGCCGGATTCGGGGAGGCCATGACCTTCCTCTTCCGCCCCAACTTCGCGGAGCTGGAGCCCGGCGCGATCCTGGAGGCCCTGGGCCACAGCTTCTTCACCCTCAGCCTGGGCATGGGCGCCATGCTGACCTACGGCAGCTACATGCGCGGCCAGGACTCCATCCCCCGCGCCGCGGTGACCATCAGCGTGCTGGACACGCTGATCGCCCTGCTGGCCTGCGTCATCATGTTCTCGGTGATCTTCACGGAGGACATGGAGGTGCGCAAGAGCTCCACCATCCTCTTCACCACGCTGCCCCAGGTGTTCTGCAAGCTGCCGGGCGGCTCGCTCATCAACGGCTTCTTCTACCTGCTGGTGGCCCTGGCGGCCCTGACCAGCACCATCAGCCTGCTGGAGGTGGTGACCAGCTACGCCATCGACGAGCTCAAGCTGAGCCGCCACCGCGCGGTGCTGCTGACCGGCGGCGCCATCTACGTGTTCGGCCTGCTGAACGCCTGGAGCCTGGGCGGGAGCGCCGCGCTCACGGAGATCAACCTGATCGGGCGGGAGTCCACGGCCGGCGTGCTGGGCACCCTGGACTACCTGGCCAGCAACTGGTTCCTGCCGGTGGGCGGCTTCCTCATCGCCGTCTTCGCCGGATGGGCGATGCTGGGGTCCGAGATGCGGCGCGAGGTGGAGCAGGGCCACGGGCCCTTCCGCTGGTTCACGGGCTGGCGGATCCTGCTGCGGTTCGTGGCGCCGCTGGTGGTGGGCGCGATCATCGTCAGCGTGATCCTGGGCGCCGAGTACCAGTAGCCGCGGCGGTCCGGTGCGGCACGAACAAGGGCCCGGTGCGAGCCGGGCCCTTCGTCCATCCTCCGCGCGGGCGGCGCTACTTGACCAGCACCGGCCGCGCGTACTCCGCGATCACCAGGAACGCCACGCTCAGGCTCATCATGAACGCGAGCAGGACGACCAGCCAGATCCACGGTCGGTCCCTCAACCACTTCTTCATCGTCTACGGCCCCCGGAACATGACTTCGAGGAGCCTGGTCTCGCCGTGGATCGAGTCGGTCACCGACAGGGTCAGCGGGAAGGGCTCCGTGTAGTGAGCCCGGTCAAGATAGAAGAAGACCGGGGACCTGCCATCCTCCAGGCTGCGCAGGCGCAGCTCCGGCTGGGGCATGATCATCTCGATGCCCTCCGGGCCCTCCTCCAGGCGCACGTGGTAGGTGTTGTCGTTCCCGCTCTTGTTCTGCACGCGCACCGTGTAGAGGTTGCGGATGCGCTGGCCTTCGATGACGTAGGGCATGCCCGCCGCGCGCAGGGCGTTGGCGTGGAAGTCGGCGCGGCTGCGCACCGACATCCCGGCCACCGTCAGGCCCACCAGGCCGAGGAAGGCGTAGACGAACACGCGCGGCCGCAGCAGCGACTTCTTGGGCTCGCCGCGGAAGACTCGCTGGCTGTCGTAGCGCACCAGGCCGGTGGGCTTGCCGATCTTGCGCATGATGTCGTCGCAGGCGTCGATGCAGTTGGTGCAGCCGATGCACTCGAGCTGCAGGCCGGCGCGGATGTCGATGCCCGTGGGGCACACCTCCACGCAGCGGTAGCAGTCGATGCAGTCGCCGCCCTCGTTCACGCCCTTGTGCCGCGGCTCGCCCCGCACCTCGTCGTAGCCGATGATGATCGTGTCCTCGTCGATCAGCGACGACTGCAGGCGGCCGTAGGGGCAGATCACGATGCAGGTCTGCTCGCGGAACCATGCGTAGTCGAAGTACATGATCCCCGTGAAGAACATGGACCAGCCGAAGGCGGTCATGTGCTCCTTGGGATTGGAGCGGATCACCTCGAGCAGTTCGCGCGCCGGGATGAAGTACGAGAGGAACACGTGGGCGATCACGTAGGAGCCGCCCAGGAAGATCATGTGCTTCAGCGCCTTGCGCCAGAACTTGTCCGCGGTCATGGGGCCGTCGTTGCGGCGGATGCGCGTCACGCGCGGGCCCTCGATCCAGCGCTCCACCTTGCGGAACACGCCCTCCATGAAGACGGTCTGCGGGCAGGCGAAGCCGCACCAGATGCGTCCCCACAGCGCCGTGATCACGAACAGCCCGAACCCGATTCCGGTCACCACGAAGAACATCAGGTAGAAGTCCTGGTTCGTGAAGGTCAGACCGAAGAGGTAGGCGTTGCGTCCGGGAAGATCGATGTGGATGGCGGGCTTGCCGTGGATCTGGAGCCAGGGAAGGGCCACGTAGACGAGCAGGAGCAGCATCCACGTGAGGTTTTTCAGGACCTGCCACCGTCCCTGCACGTCGGCGGGCTGCAGGAAGTTCCGCGAGCCGTCGGCGTTGATGCTGTAGACGGTGTCCAGGTCCGGCCGCCGCTTGCTGCGGCGGCCGGTCTGGGTGTCGCTCATGTTACTGGGTCGTCTCCTCGTAAGGGTCGCCCTGGGGATCCTTGCCCGGGACGTTGGTGTCGCGGAGCGTCAGCACGTAGGCCACCACCGCCTGCACGCGGGTGGGACCGAGCTGGTTGCCCCAGGCGGCCATGCCCTTGTCGAGCACGCCGTTGGTCACGGTGTTGTAGATGTCCATGGGCTTGCCGCCGTGGATCCAGAACCGGTCCGTGAGGTTCGGACCCACCAGGCCCTGCCCCTGCTCCAGGTGGCAGACCACGCAGTAGGTCTGGAAGATCTCGCGGCCCTGCTCCACGCGCGACGGCACGGTGGCCATCATGTTCAGGGTCTCGTCCGTCAGCTCCATCTCCGCCATGCGGGCCACCTGGGCCTCCTTGGCGGCGATCATCTCCTTCTCGTAGCGCGCCACGGGCAGGTCCGCCACCTTGAAGGTGTGGAAGACCAGCCAATAGCCCAGGGAGAAGATCATGGTGGCGTACATGATGAACAGCCACCAGTTGGGCAGGCGGTTGTCGTACTCCTGGATTCCGTCGTACACGTGCTCGCGCACCTGATCCTGCTTGTACTCGCTCATTCGCGTGTCCCTCTCTCGGTGGACGCGGTCTCCGCGTCGTCAGCCAGGGGCAACGTCGCCATGTGGTCGATCTGATCCTGGTCGCGGCGGCCGGCGATCACGCCGACCACCACGAGCAGGAAGAGTCCCACGAAGACGATCAGTCCGATCACGGGCCAGTCGGTCATCGCCGCGGCCTTGTCGAACCACTCCCGAAACACTACTGCACCTCGACCGCCGCCACGGCGTCCGCCGCCGGCTCCATGCCGGTGGGCTGCGGGCCGCGGCCCAGACGCTGCAGATAGGCGATCAGCGCGGCCAGCTCGCTGTCCGGCGCCAGTTCCACGTCCTGCTGGGCCAGATCGTCGGCGATGAGGCGGCCCTGGCTCAGGGCGGTCTCCTCCGCGCCGGCGATGTCGGCCTCGTCGTACGGCACGCCGATCTTCACCAGCACGCCCATCTTGCCCGGCAGCGCCGCGAGGTCGGCCGTGGCCGTCTCCAGGTGCATGTAGGTGGGCATGTTGGACCCCGGCGAGGTGGAGCGCGGGTCACGCATGTGCAGGTAGTGCCAGAGGTTCGCGTAGCGGCCGCCGACGCGGTGCAGATCCGGGCCGGTGCGCTTGCTGCCCCACTGGAAGGGCGTGTCGTAGATGAACTCCGCCGCCCGGCTGTACTCGCCGTAGCGCAGGGTCTCGTGACGGAAGGGACGCACCATCTGGCTGTGGCAGACGTAGCAGCCCTCGCGCACGTAGATGTCGCGGCCGGCCAGCTCCAGGGGGCTGTACGGCATCTGGATGAAGGCGTACTGGCCGCCCTCGGTCCACAGCGAGTCGGCCTGCGCCGCCAGATCCTGCTCCTTGGTGCGGTCCATGGTCAGCGGGATGATCTCCACCAGACCGCCGATGAGGATGGCCAGCAGCGCCAGCACGGTGAAGCTGAGCGGGTGCGCCTCCACCATGTCGTGCCAGCTCTTGCGGGTCTTCTCCACGCCGATGGACAGGGCCGCGGCGATGGTCACCACGGCGAATCCCGCCACGGCGAAGGCCGAGCCCAGGGTGCCGGTGGCCAGCAGGATGCAGGTCAGCACCACCAGGGCCGTGGAGTAGAGCACCGGCGCGCCGGTCATGATC
Source organism: Candidatus Krumholzibacteriia bacterium (assembly GCA_035447065.1). Classification (GTDB taxonomy): domain Bacteria; phylum Krumholzibacteriota; class Krumholzibacteriia; order LZORAL124-64-63; family LZORAL124-64-63; genus CALEMW01. The sequence continues at coordinate 37,696 of DAOTGJ010000025.1, read as the reverse complement.
TGCCGGAAGGTGAGGCCGGTGGGCTTGAGCACCGTGACGTCCACGGAGACCGTGGCCTTCTTGCCCTTGGCCATGGTGGCGAAGAGCACGCCCGCGCCAAGCACGGAGCTCAGGAAGTAGGCCAGACCGCCCACCAGACGCATCTGGTAGAGGAAGCGCGAGGCGATCAGCGCCTCGATGAAGTCGGGGTACTTCAGGAAGCCCTCGGCGTCCAGCGCGCGCAGGTACAGGCCCTGGCTCACGCCGCTGATCCACATGGCCACCACGTAGAGCAGGATGCCCAGGGTGCCCACCCAGAAGTGGACCTCCGCCAAGCGCTTGCTCGCCAGCTCCGTGTTCCAGAGCCGCGGCACCAGCCAGTAGAACATGCCGAAGGCCATGAAGCCGTTCCAGCCCAGGGCGCCGCCGTGCACGTGGCCGATGATCCAGTCCGTGTAGTGGCCCAGGGCGCTCACGCTCTTCACCGAGAGCAGCGGGCCCTCGAAGGTGCTCATGCCGTAGAAGGTCACGGCCACGATGAAGAACTTGATGACCGGGTCCGTGCGCAGCTTGTCCCAGGCGCCGCGCAGGGTCAGCAGACCGTTCAGCATGCCGCCCCAGGACGGAGCCCACAGCATGACCGAGAAGATCATGCCCAGGGTCTGCGCCCAGTCCGGCAGGGCCGTGTACAGCAGGTGGTGCGGACCGGCCCAGATGTAGATGAAGATCAGCGACCAGAAGTGGACGATGGACAGCCGGTACGAGTACACGGGCCGCCCCGCCGCCTTGGGCAGGTAGTAGTACATGATGCCCAGGATCGGCGTGGTCAGGAAGAAGGCCACGGCGTTGTGGCCGTACCACCACTGCACCAGCGCGTCCTGCACGCCCGTGAAGATCGGGTAGCTGTGCGTGAGGCTGGTGGGGATGGACAGGTTGTTGACGATGTAGAGCACCGCGATGGTGACGATCGTCGAGATGTAGAACCAGATCGCCACGTAGAGGTTGCGCTCGTTACGCCGGGCGATGGTCCAGAAGAAGTTCACGGCGAACGCCACCCAGACCACCACCACCGCGAGGTCGATGGGCCAGATGAGCTCCGCGTACTCCTTGCTCTGGGTCAGGCCCAGGGGCAGGGTGACGGCGGCGCCCACGATGATGAGCTGGTAGACCCAGAAGTGGAACCACCCGAGGAAGTCCGACGCGAGCCGGGCCTTCAGCAGGCGCTGGAGGGAGTAGTAGACGCCGGCGAAGATCATGTTGCCGACGAAGGCGAAGATCGCCGCGTTGGTGTGCAGCGGACGCAGGCGTCCGAACGACGTCCACTGGAGGCCGAGGTTGGCCTGCCAGAACGACAGCTGCGTCGCGACGATCACGCCGACGAGCATGCCGACGATTCCGAACACGATCGAGGCGATGCTGAAGGCGCGCACGATCTCGTCGTTGTACACGACCTTCTTGGTGACGGGTGCCGTTGCTTGCATGGTCAAGCGGACCCTCCTCTCCTGGGCTTGGCGGCGGTGTCCGCCGCGTCTTGTGGGACGGGGTTGGAAGACGCGTCCGGCCGCTCGTCGTCGGCGAGGGGAAGCAGGGAGAGACGGTCTCCGTGCTCGAAATCCCCGGCCTTGACGCGCGACACGAACAGGACGATGCCCGCCACCACGAGCAGCAGGCTTACGAACGCCGTGACCATCAGGACATCCATGTCGCCCTCCTCCGGGACAGGCGGATGGTCGTGATCGAGACCACGGTCAGGGAACTCAGAGGCATCAGGACGGCCGCCACCACCGGCGTCACCACGCCGGCCAGGCAGAGGCCCACGGCCAGGGCGTTGTAGGCCCCGGCGAACCACAGGTTGCCGCGCTGCACCCTGGCGAGGTGCCGGGCGGCGAGCAGGGCGCGCCGCACCGCGGCCACGCCGTCGCCCAGGTAGTAGAAGTCGGCCTTCTGCGGCAGCACGGCCCGGTCCACCGCCGGCGTGGCGGCGGTCCAGGCGGCGTCGAAGCTCGGGCTGTCGTTCAGGCCGTCGCCCACCATCAGGGTGTCCTTCGCATCGAGGGCGCGCACGGCGGCGGCCTTGCCCTCGGGCGTGAGGCCGGCGCGCACGCGGTCGGGATCGAGCCCCAGCCGCTCGGCGGCGGCGGCGGCCCTCGCGGGGGCGTCGCCGCTCAGCAGGTGGACCTGGAAGCCGGCCTCGCGCAGGGCCCGGACTTCCTGGATCGCATCGGTCCGCAATTCCTCCGCGAAGAACAGCGCAACCAGAGGCCGTCCGTCAAGACTGAAAATGGTGGCGCCATTTTCGGCGTCATCGTCCGGGACCGCGAACGACGGCCGGCCCACCCGCCAGAGACCCCGCTCCGTGTCCAGTTCCAGGCCCTCGCCCGGCAGCTCGCGAACGCCGTCCAGGGCGGGATCCAGGCCCGGCTGGGAGGCGTCGGCCGCGCCCACGGGCCGCAGGATCAGCGCGGCGGCGATGGTCCGGCTCACCGGATGGCCGCTGCGCTCGGTCATGTTCCAGAGGATGCGGCGGGCCTCGGCGTCGAGCCGGGCCAGATCCTGGCGCGAACCGTCCGTCAGGGCCAGGCGGCCGCGGGTCAGCGTGCCGGTCTTGTCGAAGAGGATCTTGCGCACCTGCACGGCGCGGTCCAGGAAGTCGTCGCGGCGCAGCAGAATCCCGCGGCGCCGCAGGGCCACGTGGACCAGCTCCCGTCCCAGGGGCAGGGCCAGGCCCAGGGCGCAGGGGCAGGTCACCACCAGGATGCCGATGGTCACCTCGATGGCCTTGTGCACGTCGCGCCCCGCCCAGCTCAGGAAGCCGAAGGCGGCCAGTCCCAGCACCGTGAGCACGTAGACGGAGCCCAGCCGGTGCCACCAGCCGCCGGCCTGGCGGTCCACCGCGGCGTCGGCGCCGCCGGTGCGCAGCAGGTCGTGGAGGCGGGAGTCCTCGAAGTCCTCCACCGCGGCCAGGCGCAGCCCCTCGCGGCCGGCGTTGAACGCGCCGGCGGGGATGCGGTCGCCGGGCACGCGGTGCTCCGGAGCCGATTCGCCGGTGATCCAGTCCAGGGAGATCTCCGCCTCGCCGCGCAGGAGCACGCCGGCCACTGGCACCAGGTCGCCGGCGGCGATCCAGAGCTCGTCGCCGCTGCGGAGCTCGCTGGCGGCCACGGCGCGCAGGCGGCCGTCCTCCACGCGACGCGCGTAGAGGTCGGCGATGCCGCCCGACTGCAGCAGCGCGTTGCGGTTGCGCTCCAGCACGTGCTCCTGGAGCCAGCGGCCCACGAGCATCAGCGCCACGAAGATGGTGATGGTGTCGAAGTAGGCCGCGTGGGGCCCCTGCCGCACGTAGGCGTACAGCGAGCCGAAGTAGCCCAGGAGGATGCCCACGGCGATGGGCAGGTCCAGATGCACCACGCCCCGGCGCAGCCCGCGCCACGCCGCCGCGAAGAAGGGCCAGCCGCCCACGGCCACCACCAGCGTGGTCAGGCCGGCGATGAGCTGCCCGAAGAGGCGGTACGCCTCGCTGTCCTCGCCCGTCAGCCCGAAGTAGTAGCTCAGGCTGTACATCATCACGTTCATGGCGGCGGAGATGCAGATGCCCATGCGCAGCTGCACCCAGCGCGAGGTGGAGCGGCGGGACTTGCGGGCGGGACCGAAGCGGTACCCGAAGCGCTCGGCCTCCGCCAGGTACTCCTTGAGGTCGCCGGCCGCCTCGTCCCAGATGAGCTCCGCGGTGCCCAGGGCGGGATTGATGGTGAGGTTGCGGCCGCCGGCCGTGCGACGGAACAGCTCCTCCAGGAGCCAGACGCAGGCCGCGCAGTGCAGTCCCTGGAGGTCCAGCTGCAGCCGGACCATCGCGCCGCCCACGCGCGACTCCTCGCGGGCGCAGAGCACGTCCACCCAGGCCAGGTTGTCGGGCTTGAGGTCCGGGGCGGGGGCGATGTGGTCGGGTCGGAGATCGTAGAAGCGGTCCAGGCCCTGGTCGTGGATGAGCTCGTGGACGGCGCGGCAGCCGCGGCAGCAGAAGGGACCGTCCTCGGGGCTGTGGCGGGGACCCAGATCCAGGCCGCAGTGGATGCAGCGGTCCGGCAGCGGCGGCGCCGCGGTCACGGCGTCGCTCGGCTTGGGTTCCTGCGGCATGGCGTTGCCCATGACCTCTCCCCTGCGCCCCAGTCTGAGGCCGCCCGCGGCGGCCGGGATCGGTTTCAAATTATATGCTTCGAGGAGGGAATTCCAAGTCAATTGGTCCGCTTAATTGCAAAGATTCCGATGAATGCAACTGAGTTCTATTTTCATCAGTTGGCCGCTCCGGACCCGGAACCGCCGTTTCGGGCTCCCACGGGCCCCTCCGGCGTACATGACCTTGCAACTCCCTATCATTTTACACTTTACAGCTAGGAGATCCCCCTTTCCTCCTTGTCAGGGAGACTCCCATGGGTTTCAATATTCTGCAACGGAGATTCCCCTCGACAAGGACGCCGCACCGCCATGCCCTGGAGCAGTGATCACGAGCGCCGCTACCCCGCCCTGACCGCCTGGCGCAACGGCGACGGCCCCGCCGTCACCGCCCTGGACGAGGCCGCCGCACTGCTGTCGACGGACGGCGGCGCGACGCTCTGGCCCGCGTGGCTGGACGAGACGCGGCTGCCGGCCTTCCTCCGCGCCCTGCCGGACGACGCGGCGCGCAGCCGCTGGTGCGACCTGGCGATGGACGCCGTGCGCCGCGGCGGCGTCACCCTAGAGACCCTCTTCCACCAGCGCGTGGAGCGCCATCCCGAGCACGTCTACCTGCGCGCCGGCGACCCGGGCAAGCCCCAGGAGTGGACCTACGCCTCGGCGCTGCGGCGCTGCCGCGCCCTGGCCGCGGCCGTGCTGCGCGTGGCGCCGCGGGCGCGTGTGGCCATCATCACGCCCAACGGCGTGGACGGCGCCCTGCTGGACCTGGGCTGCCTGCTCCACGGCATCCTGGTCACGCCCCTGGCCCCCAACACCGACGCCGACACCCTGGCCTGGATCCTGGAGCGCCTGGAGATCGACGTGATCGTCAGCGGCGGCCGCGACCAGCACCGCCACGTGGCCGACGTGCTGGACACCCACGAGATCGCCGCCCGCCATCTCCTGCTGGACGACGTGGACCACGCGCCGGAGGGCGCCTCGCCCCTGGGCGCCGTGGTCGCCGAGCTGAGCCGCCAGGACGTGGACAAGATCCTCGCGGCGCAGCCGCGCTTCGGCCTGGACGACGTGGCCACGGTGATGTTCACGTCCGGCAGCACGGGCCGGCCCAAGGGCGTGACGTTCTCGCTGCTCAACCTGGTGAGCAAGCGCTTCGCCCGCGCCGCGGCGCTGCCCCAGGTGGGCGACGCCGAGGTGCTGCTCTGCTACCTCCCCCTGTTCCACACCTTCGGCCGCTACCTGGAGCTGCTGGGCATGCTGTTCTGGGGAGGCACCTACGTCTTCACCAACAACGCCTCGCGGGACACCCTGCTGAACCTCATGCCCCTGGTGCGCCCCACCGGCCTGATCAGCATCCCGCTGCGCTGGCAGCAGATCCACGACGTGTGCGTGCGGTCGCTGGAGAGCGGCGCCGCCGTGGGCGACGAGCCCGCCGCCGACCTGCGCGCCGTGGTGGGCGACCGCCTGCGCTGGGGCCTCTCGGCCGCCGGCTACCTGGACCCGCGCACCTTCCGCTTCTTCCAGCGGCACGGCGTGGAGCTGTGCAGCGGTTTCGGCATGACCGAGGCCACCGGCGGCATCACCATGACCCCGCCGGGCGACTACGTGGAGGACTCGGTGGGCGTGGCCCTGCCCGGCGTGCGCCTGCGCCTGGCCGAGGAGAACGAGCTGCAGATCACCGGCCCCTACGTGGCCGGCTACCTGGACGAGGAGAAGCAGCCCGGCGACGGACGCTGGCTCCCCACCGGCGACATCTTCCGCGAGCGCGAGGGCGGCCACCTGCAGATCGTGGACCGCCTCAAGGACATCTACAAGAACACGCGCGGGCAGACCGTGGCCCCGCGCATCGTGGAGCAGAAGTTCACGGACGTGCCCGGCATCGCGCGCGTGTTCCTGGTGGGCGACCACCGCAACTACAACGTGCTGCTCATCGTGCCGGACCTGGAGGATCCGGTGATGGCGGAGGGGCCGGACACGGACGCCGCGCGGGAGTACTTCCACCACATCGTGTCCGCGGCCAACTCGGACCTGAACCGGCACGAGCGCGTGGTGAACTTCGCGGTGCTGGACCGCGACTTCAGCCTGGAGGAGGGCGAGCTCACGCCCAAGGGCTCGTACCGCCGCAAGGTCATCGAGGAGCACTTCGCCGACGCCATCGCCGAGCTGTACCTGACCGACTCCGTGAAGCTGCCCTGCGGCGAGCGCACCGTGCGCCTGCCCCGCTGGCTCTACCGCGATCTCGGCATCCTGGAGACCGACGTGCGCGCCACGCCGGACGGCCTGGCGGACAAGGCGCGCGGCGTGGAGCTGCGCGTGCACGACCTGGGCGACGGCACCGTGCGCATCGGCGACCTGGCCTACGAGTTCGGTCCGGGCGTGCTGGACCTGGGCGTGCTGGCGCGCCAGCCCATGCTCTGGGTGGGCAACGCGGAGCTGGCGGCGTTCTGCCCCGTGAAGGAGGGCTGGGACGCGCCGCTGGATCCCACCAACGAACACGTGGCCCTGCCCCTGGACCTGCCGGGCGATCCGGAGGCGCCGCCTCCGGCCGCGCCGGCCCCGGCCTCCGCGCCTGCCGACGGCCGCCTGGCCCGCATCCACGACCTTTGCGCCCAGATGATCCGCAGCCGCGGCGAGACGGCGGTGCGCGCCCTGGAGGCGCTGGGCCGCATCCTGGAGCTGGCCGACCACCGCACCAGCGAGCTCATCCGCCGCCGCATCGAGACCCTGGCCCGGCATCCGGACATGGAGGTGCGCTGCACCGCCTACCGCCTGCTGGTGCTGGACGAGCCGGTGCCGCGCGCGGAGACCATCCGTCCCAAGTTCCTGGGCTCGGGCCTGCCCTTCCTGGACGAGGAGACCATCACGCGCATCTCGCGCGACGTGCTGGAGGAGCGGCGGCTGGAGGCCTTCCGCCGCCGGCTGGCGCGCTACCGCGAGGGCCTGCCCTGGCCGGCCGACCGCATCATGCGCGACCAGTTCGACCGCATCTTCACGCTGCTGGCCGGCTTCGCCCGCAACCAGCCGGCCTTCTACGGCACGGTGCGCGACGAGCTGGTGAGCTGGGTGCTGCTGCCCGGCGATCCCGCCGTGGCGGCCATGGCCGAGCGGCACGTGCTGGAGCTGGCGGCGTGGTTCGAGGATCACCTGGACCGCACCCTGGAGTGGCGCGGGGCCACGGACTGGCACGAGAAGATCGCCTTCCAGGACGGCCTCTCCCGCGAGGAGATCCGCCGCCTGGAGGACGTGCTGGTGGGCAGCACGTTCCTCCAGCAGTCGCTGCTGCTGGCCGCCGACGGCGAGGAGCTCGACGTGCGCGACGTGCCGCGCGACGGCATCTGGATCAGCCGCACCGCCGTGCGCCAGGGCCAGCGCGTGTACCGCATGGCCATCAACACCACGAGCGGGAAGCACTTCGACCTGCTGCTGGTGATCTGGGACCGGCGCACCATGGAGGCCCACGCCTCGCACCTCAAGCGCACCATCTACTGGCTCATCAAGCTGGGCGCGTACCCGGACGACGAGCCCAGCATCCCCCGCTTCGGCTGCTACCGCGAGGACATGGGTGCGCTGTCGCTCGCCTTCGTGGGCTCGCTGAACGTGTGGGAGCGCATCCGCGAGTACGCCAGCGACCGCACCACGGCGCCGGGCCTGGCGCGCGAGCCCAACTGGCGCCGCCTCTACATCCAGGCCTTCGCGGCCTTCTTCCGCGTTTGGCTCCACAGCGGACGCCGCATCGTGCCGGGCATGATCACGCCCATGAACGTGTCCGTGCCGGAGCCCGACTTCCGCACCGGCACCAAGGTGCTCTCGCTCACGGGCTGGACCGAATCCACCGGCCCCTTGAGCCTGGTGCGCCCCATGCTGCGGCACTTCTACAAGCAGACCGAGGTCAACTACCCCTGGACCGGCAAGCTGCTGGACCTGGGCTGGATCTGCGACGCCGCCGTGGAGGCCATGGGCCTGCAGGAGGCCCTGCCGTTCCTGAAGCGTCTGCAGGCCGACCTGGTGTCGGACCGGCTGGACGGCTACCGCGGACGCCTGGCCGCCCAGCTCGACGACCAGCTGCGCCGCCTGCGCGAGCAGCCGTACCTGAGCTGCGCGCTGCGCGGCGCCATCGGACGCTACCGGCTCTGGGCGGAGACGGCGGGCGCGGCCCCGGTGAAGGCCCATCTGCGCCAGGTGGAGGAGATGCTGCGCCTCTACGGCCTGGATCGCGGCTCCGATCTGGACCGCTGCCTCCTCTACCGCCACACCTACTTCCACGACACCGCGGCCGCCGTGCGCGAGGCCTTCGACGTCTTCCTGCAGGCCCTCTTCAACCACGGCGACGACCCGGCCCTGCGCCTGGTGGAGCTCTCGGACCTGCAGGCCGCCCTGACCGACGACGGCCAGCGCCGCGCCTTCAAACGCATGGTCTTCCCGAGCAGCGAGGAAGGCGGGCCCGAGCTCATCGCCGTGGGCGCCGAGGGCGAGCGGCAGGTGGAGCTCCACACCCACATCCACGACAAGCAGGGCGCCGAGTACACCGTGCGCGAGCCCCACGACCCCGCGGAGATCGGCAAGCTCTACCGCCACTTCTTCAAGGCGGGCTACCACCGCACCATCAGCCAGAAGGACCGTTTCCTGGTGGTGGTGGACGCCCAGGAGCAGGTGGTGGGCGGCATCAGCTGGCAGGAGGTGGACCGCGCGGTGGTGCACCTGAACGGCATCGTGGTGACCACGCCGCTGCTGGGCCGGGGCATCAGCAGCGCGCTGATCGAGGACTTCTGCATCCGGCTGTCGAACCTGGGCTACGAGGCCGTCAAGACGCTCTTCGTCCTGCGGCCGTTCTTCGAACGTCACGGCTTCTCTCTCGACCGTCGCTGGGGCGGCCTGGTCCGCACCCTGGAGCGCAACCACTGAGCGCCGCGCCGTTCGACGGCGGCGCGGCCCGGAGCGAGGTGACCGCATGAACTACCCCGTCTGGGAACTGGCCATGGGCGCCGGCGTGCTGATGGCCCTGGTCTCCGTGCTGCACGTCTTCGTCTCCCACTTCGCGGTGGGCGGCGGGCTGTGGCTCGTGCTGACCGAGGCCCGGGCCGACCGACGCGGCGACGCGGACCTGCGCGCCCACGTCAAGGCGCAGAGCAAGGTCTTCCTTCTGGTGACGCTGGTCTTCGGCGCCATCACCGGCGTGGGCATCTGGTCCACGGCGGCGCTCATCTCCCCCCACGGGATCATGGCCCTGATCCGCGCCTACGTGTGGGGCTGGGCCATGGAGTGGGTCTTCTTCGTGGTGGAGATCGCCGCGGCTCTGGTCTACTGGTACGGCTGGGAGAAGCTCGACGCCCGGACCCACCGCATCGTGGGCTGGATCTACTTCATCGCGGCCTTCATGAGCCTGGTGATCATCAACGGCATCGTCACCTTCATGCTCACGCCGGGCGGCTGGTTGGAGACCAAGGAGTTCTGGACGGGCTTCTTCAACCCCACCTACTGGCCGTCGCTGGTGCTGCGCACCGGTGCCTCGCTGGCCATGGCGGGACTGTTCACGCTGCTGACGGCGTCGTTCCTGAAGAAGGGAGCCACCCGCACCTGGGCCACGCGCTGGAGCGGCGGCTGGGTCCTGGCCGGATTCGGGATCACGCTGCTGACCAGCTTCTGGTACGACGCCGCCCTGGCCGGAGCCATGGACGCCGTGGCCGGCACCCTGGGCCTGCCGGGCTGGAACGAGCTGACGACGGGCGCCCTGCCGGTCCTGCCCCAGGTCCTCTGGTATTTCAAGCTGGGCCTGGTGGCCGCCATGGCCCTGTCCCTGTGGCCGCTGCTGGCGCCCTCACTCTGGAACCCCGCGGGCGGCGTGCTGATCTTCCTGGCCGGCCTGCTCGCCTTCTTCGGCGGCGAGTGGGCCCGCGAAGCCGCGCGCAAGCCGTTCACCATCTACGGCTACATGTACTCCACGGGCGTGCTGCTGGCCGACGAGCCCGCGCTGGCCGAGACCGGCGTGGAGGCCTCCACGCGGTGGTTGAACCCGGCGTCGGATACGCCCGAGGCCCGCGGCAAGGACCTCTTCCGCGCCTGGTGCCAGCCCTGCCACACCATGGACTCCTACAACGGCCTGCGGCCCTTCCTGGCCCGTTGGAGCGAGGAGCAGACCGCGGAGATGCTGCCGCGCCTGCAGCACATGCGCGCCCAGATGCCCGGCTGGCCCGCCGGCGACCGCGCCGTGGCGGATCTGGCCGCCTACCTGCGCGGCGAAGGCGCCAAGGGCGACGCCTCCTTCCCCGCCGACCCGGACGCGGCCGGCCGCCTGGCCTGGGACCTCCACTGCGGCCTCTGCCACACCGTGGACGGCTACCGCGAGCTGCGCTCCAGCCTGGAGGGCATGGACCGCGGCGAGCTGGAGGAGCTAGTGGACGGCGTGGCCGACCTCATGGAGGAGATGCCGCCCTACCTGGGCGACGACGTGGCGCGCGAGCACCTTCTGAACTACCTCGAGACCGTCGCCACCCCCGCGGCGACGGAAGGGAGCGAGTCATGAACCCGCTGCTGCCCACCCCGGACGCGCTGCCCATCCCCGGCCCCGCGCCCCTGTTCACCGGATTGCTGCACCTGACCTTCGTGGTGCATCTGATCGCCATGAACTTCCTGCTGGGCGGGGGCGTGCTGCTGATCGTCGCCCTGATCCGGCGCAAGGCGACGGGCGACGTGCACGACCGCACCCTGGCCCGCCTCTCCAAGCTGCTCCCCACGCTGTTCAGCGCCACAGTCACCACCGGCGTGGCGCCCCTGCTCTTCATGCAGGTGCTGTACGGGAACTTCTTCTACACGTCGAGCATCGTCATGGCCTGGCCGTGGTTCTCGCTGGTGCTCGTGCTCATCGCGGCATACTACCTCATGTACCTCAACTCCTTCCGCGGCCCGGCCCTGGGCGGCGCCCGCGGCGCGGTGATCTGTATCGCCGTGCTGCTCACGGCCTTCGTGGGCTTCCTCTTCAGCAACAACACCAGCCTCATGCTCACGCCTGAAACCTGGGGACCCCTGTACTTCGCGGCCCCCGGAGGCACCAGCCTGAACACGGGCGAGCCCATGCTCTGGCCCCGCTACGCGCACATGGTGCTGGGCGCGGTGGCCGTGGCCGGGCTGGGGCTGGCTCTGCTGGGCCGGCGCGAACGCGGCGACGCCGAGCTGGGCCGGCACCTCGTACGGCACGGCCTGACGGTCTTCGGCGTGATGACGGCGGTGAACGCGCTGGGCGGGGTGGGCTACCTGATGGGGCTGAAGCGCGACGTGATGCTGCTGTTCATGGGCGACAGCCCCCACGCCACCGGCCTGATGGGCGCGGGCATCGCCCTGACCCTGGCGCTGATCCTGCTGGCGTTCCGCGCGCGGTCGCGCGACGGCGCCGGGCTGGGGCTGCTGTCGGGCCTCACCGCGCTCACGCTGGCGGTGATGGTGCTCATGCGGCACGAGGTGCGCGACGCGTACCTGGGCGCGGCCTACCAGCCGCAGTCCTTCGCGGTGCAGACGCAGACCCTGAACATCGCCATCTTCGCGGCGCTGCTCGTGGGCGGGCTGATCACCGTGGTCTGGATGGTGCGGAAGCTGCTGCAGGCCTCCTGAGCTATCCCAGGAAACGGTCGGCCAGCACGCCGTGGCGCAGGCCGCAGCTGCACACGGTCAGGGCGTCCACGCCGGCGGCCGTGCAGAGGGCGAGGGCCAGAGCGGCGCCGGCGGGCATGACATCGGCGCGGTCGGCGGGCAGGCCGGGCACGGCGCGGCGCTCGGGCAGGGTCATGCCGGCCAGGCGGTCGTAGACCCGCGCCACGTCTTGGCGGTCCAGGCGCAGGCCGTGCACCCGCGCGGGATCGAACGCCTTCAGGCCCAGGCGGATGGCGGCCAGGGTGGAGGCGGTGCCGCCGGTGAGGACCAGGGTCCCGGCGGTCAGGTCCACGTCGCCCAGCACGTCGCGGATGGCGCGGGCCATGTCCTCGCCGTCGTCCTCGCTCAGGGGGGCCTGGCGGGCGTGGGCGTCGGTCAGGGTGCGCACGCCCACGGGCAGGCTCTCGGCCAGGTGCACGCGCCCGCCCGTCATGAGGGTCACGTCGGTGCTGCCGCCGCCGATGTCGGCCACGGCCACCTTGCCGGCGGGCAGCTCCAGGGTGCGGCGCACGGCCAGGGCGGCCAGGCGCGCCTCCTCCTCCCCGCTGAGCACCTTCACGGTCAGCTTGGTGCGGCGCTTGATCATCTCGCGGAACTCGTCGGCGTTGCGGGCGCGGCGGAAGGCGGCGGTGCCCACCGCCACGGTCTTGTTGGCGCCCAGGGCGTCGGCGCGGGCGGCCAGGGCGCGCACGGCCTCCAGGGTGCGGTCCATGGCGGCCTCGTTCAGATCCCCCTCCGCATCCATGTCCTCGCCCAGACGGGTGACCACGGCCTCGTCGGCCAGCACGCTCAGGTGGCCGTGCACCTCGCGGGCCACGTGGAGCTTGACCGAGTTGGTGCCGATGTCGATGACGGCGTAGCGGGCCATGGGGATCCTCCGGTTGGTCGGGTTGACGCCCAACGATACGCCGCGGCGGCCCGTTGGCAAGGCGCCGCGGACAAAGCAGAGGGGCGCGGCCCGGCCGCGCCCCCCGTCGTTCCTCCGCGAGGTGCGGTCGCTCAGCCCTTGAAGGCCCCCTTGACGAACTCGCGCCGCATGCGGGCGATGTTCTCGATGGAGATCTCCTTGGGGCACACGGCCTCGCACTCGCCGTGGTTGGAACAGTCGCCGAAACCCTCGGCGTCCATCTGCGCCACCATGGCCAGGGCCCGCCGCCCGCGCTCGGCCATGCCCTGGGGCAGGTACGAGAGCTGGCTGATCTTGGCGCTCACGAACAGCGAGGCCGAGGCGTTGGGACAGGCCGCCACGCAGGCGCCGCAGCCGATGCAGCTGGCGGCGTCCATGGCCTTGTCCGCATCCGTCTTGGGGATGGGCACGGAGTTGGCGTCCGGGGCCGAGCCCACGTTCACCGACACGTAGCCGCCCTTCTGCTGGATGCGGTCGAAGGCCTCGCGGTTCACCACCAGGTCCTTGATGATGGGGAACGGCTTGGCGCGGAACGGCTCGACGGTGATCACCTCGCCGTCGGAGAAGCTGCGCATGCGCACCTCGCAGGTGGTGCAGGCGGAGTGGGGCCCGTGGGCCACGCCCTGGATCACCAGGCCGCAGGTGCCGCAGATGCCCTCGCGGCAGTCGGAGTCGAACTCCACCGCCTCCTCGCCCTTGCGCGCCAGGTCCTCGTTGAGCAGGTCCAGCATCTCCAGGAAGGACATCTCCGGGAGCACGTCCTTGACGGTGTAGTCCACGAAGCGCCCGTCCTTGGCGCCGCACTCCTGCCGCCAGATCTTCAGGTGGATGGTCATCGCGTTGCTCATGGATGATCCCCTCTACTTGTAGCTCCGGGTCTTCACCTGGATGTTCTCGTACGTCAGCGGCTCCTCGTGCGCGACCGCCACCTTGCCGTCGCCCTGGAACTCCCAGGCCGCCACGTGCATGAAGTTCTCGTCGTCGCGCCTGGCCTCGCCCTCGGGAGTCTGGTGCTCCTCGCGGAAGTGGCCGCCGCAGGACTCCTCGCGGCGCAGGGCGTCGCGGGCCATGAGCTCGCCCAGCTCCAGGAAGTCGGCCACGCGGCCGGCCATCTCGAGCTGCTTGTTGAAGTCGTCGCCGTCGCCGGGGACGGTCACGTCCTGGTAGAACTCCTCGCGCAGGCGGCCGATGGCGGCGATGGCCTCCTCCAGGCCGGCCTTGCTGCGCGCCATGCCCACCTTGTCCCACATCACGCGGCCCAGCTCCCAGTGGAACTCGCGCACGGTGCGCTTGCCCTTGATCTTGAGCAGGGAGTCGTAACGGGAGCGCACGTCGGCCTCGGCGGCGCCGAAGGCGTCGTGATCCGTGGACACGCTGCCCAGGCCGCCCTGGGCCAGGTAGTTGGCCACCACCCGGGGCACCACGAAGTAGCCGTCGGCGCAGCCCTGCATGAGGGCCGACGCGCCCAGGCGGTTGGCGCCGTGGTCCGAGAAGTTGGCCTCGCCGGCCACGAAGAGCCCCTCGATGGTGCTCTGCAGGTTGTAGTCCACCCAGAGGCCGCCCATGGTGTAGTGCGGCGCCGGGTAGATCATCATGGGCGTCTCGTAGGGGTCGTCGTCGAGGATCTCGTGGTACATGGAGAAGAGGTTGCCGTAGCGGTCGGCCACCACGTCGCGGCCCAAGCGCCCGATGGCCTCGCCGAAGTCCAGGTACACCGAGTAGGGCGACATGTACGCGCTCTTGCCGGCGTCGCACTCCACCTTGGCCGCCCGGGCCGCGATGTCGCGGGGCACCAGGTTGCCGAAGGCCGGGTAGCGGCGCTCCAGGTAGTAGTCGCGCTCGTTCTCGGGGATCTCGCTCGGGCGGCGCTTGTCCCCCGCCTTCTTGGGCACCCACACGCGGCCGTCGTTGCGCAGCGACTCGCTCATCAGCGTGAGCTTGGACTGGTAGTCGCCCATCTGCGGGATGGCCGTGGGGTGGATCTGCGTGTAGCAGGGGTTGGCGAAGAACGCGCCGCGGCGGTGGCTGCGCCACGCGGCGGTGGCGTTGCAGTTCACCGCGTTGGTGCTCAGATAGAACACCGGCGAGTAGCCGCCGGTGGCCAGCACCACGGCGTCGCCCATGTAGCGCTTGAGCTCGCCGGTGGTCAGATCGCGGCAGATGATGCCGCGGGCGCGGCCGTCCACCACCACCAGATCCAGCATCTCGTGGCGCGGGAACATCTTCACCGTGCCGGCGTCCACCTGGCGGCTCAGGGCCGAGTACACGCCCAGCAGGAGCTGCTGGCCGGTCTGGCCGCGGGCGTAGAACGTGCGGGAGACCTGCACGCCGCCGAAGGAGCGGTTGGCCAGGGTGCCGCCGTACTCCCGGGCGAAGGGCACGCCCAGGGCCGCGCAGTGGTCGATGATGTCCACCGAGAGCTGGCTCAGCCGGTACACGTTGGCCTCGCGGGCGCGGTAGTCGCCGCCCTTGACGGTGTCGTAGAAGAGGCGCTCCACGCTGTCGCCGTCGTTCTGGTAGTTCTTGGCGGCGTTGATGCCGCCCTGGGCCGCCACGCTGTGGGCGCGGCGGGGCGTGTCGTTGATGCAGAAGTTGAGCACGTTGTAGCCCAGCTCGCCCAGCGCCGCCGCGGCGCCGCCGCCGGCCAGGCCCGTGCCCACCACCAGCACCGTGAACTTGCGGCGGTTGGCCGGAGCCACCAGGCCGCACTCCATCTCGTGCCGGTCCCACTTGTCGGCGATGGGTCCGCCGGGAATCTTGGCGTCGAGGATCTTGCTCATCAGTGACCTCCCGCGGCGTTGGCGTCGACGAAGAAGAGGATGAACAGCGGCAAGATCAGGAAGCCCACCGCCAGCAGGACGGACACCACGCGGGCCGCGTTCTGCAGCAGGTCCATGTGGCGGTCCGAGTTCCAGCCCAGCGACTGGAAGGCGCTCCAGAACCCGTGCCGCAGGTGCATGCCCAGCAGGATCATGACCAGCACGTAGATCCCGGCGATGACGGGCTGCTTGAAGGCCGCCACCACCGTGGTGTAGAGGTCCTTCACCGCGCCCTCGGGGTGGTGGGCGGCGCCCTCCTCCAGGGTCACCGGCACGGCCTTGCCGGCCTCGTAGGTGACCAGGCCGTGGTCCGCGAACTTGAACATGTTCACGTGCAGCACCACGAACACGATCAGCACGATGCCCGTGATGATCATGCTGCGCGAGTTGAGGCTCTTGCGGCTCTTGCCGCCGGCGTTCTTCACCACGGCGTAGCCTTTGGGCCGCGCGCTGGTCTTGTCCTTCCAGGCCACGGTCACCGCCGCGACCATGTGGAAGAGGAAGATGGTGATCAGGCCGATCTCGAAGGCGTAGATGAGCCAGCCGTGGACGGCGGTCTCCAGGAAGTGGGCGTACGCGTTGAACGCGTGTCCTCCGTCGGGGATGAAGAGGGTCAGGTTGCCCACGAGATGGGCGATCACGAAGCCGACGAGCAGGAGGCCCGTCACGCCGGTGATGACCTTCTTGCCGACCGAGGACCAGGCAGCGGAGCGGAACGTGGTCATGGACTCGACTCCAGCGCTAGCGTGGTAGGCAGGGATCCTTATGCATAACTCATTAACACCCGGGACCCGCCGAATCAACATCGGATCTCCCGCGAGTCCGGAGGGGAATGGTCCGCTGAGGGCGCAGCCAACTGCCGACGTGGCATGGAGTTGCCTGTTCCAAGAATAACAGACCGCCCCGGATCGCGGTGATCCGGGGCGGTCGCGACCGGTCCGGGCCGGGGCTAGCCCTCCTTGAGGGCTCCCACCAGCTCCTGCAGGGCCTTCTTGCCGTCGCCGAACATCATCAGGCAGTTGTCCGCGGCGAACAGCGGGTTGGGGATGCCGGCGAAGCCCGGGCTCAGCGAGCGCTTCACCACCACCACCGTGCGAGCCTTGTCCACGTCGATGATGGGCATGCCGGCGATGGGGCTGGACGGATCCGTACGCGCCACCGGGTTCACCACGTCGTTGGCGCCGATGACCATGCAGACGTCGATCTGCTCCATCTCGGGGTTGATCTCGTCCATCTCCTTGAGCTTCTCGTAGGGCACGTCCGCCTCGGCCAGCAGCACGTTCATGTGGCCGGGCATGCGTCCCGCCACCGGGTGGATGCCGTACTCCACGGTGATGCCCCGCGACTCCAGGATGTTGGCCATGTCGCGGACGGTGTGCTGGGCCTGGGCCACGGCCAGGCCGTAGCCGGGCACCACGAGCACGCGCTGGGCCGTGTCGAACAGCATGGCGACCTCCTCCGGGGAGGTGGCCTTCACCTTGCCGCCGTACACGTCGTCGGCCGAGGGGCCGTCGGCGCTGGGTCCCAGCTTGGCGAACAGCACGTTGGACAGGGAGCGGTTCATGGCCTTGCACATGATCTGCGTCAGGATGATGCCCGACGCCCCCACCAGCGAACCGGCGATGATCAGCACGTTGTTCATCAGCACGAAGCCCGTGGCCGCGGCCGCCAGACCCGAGTAGCTGTTGAGCAGCGAGATGACCACCGGCATGTCCGCGCCGCCGATGGGGATGGTCAGCGTCACGCCCAGCACGGCGGCCAGGGCCACGATGATCCAGTAGGGCAGGGTGGCCGCGGTATCCACGGCCATCCAGCCCACGCAGGCCAGGGCCGCCAGGCCCAGCAGCGCGTTGAAGGCCTTCATGCCCGGGAAGCCGATGGAGCCGCCCGGCAGCTTCTCGGCCAGCTTGCCGAAGGCGATGAGCGAGCCCGTGAACGTGACCGCGCCGATCAGCCCGGAGAGGCCCGTGCTCACGGTGGTCTGCACGTCCGCGTGCCCGCTGCGGTGGGCGATGATCAGCGCCGCGCCGGCCACCAGGACCGAAGCCCCGCCGCCGAAGCCGTTGAAGATGGCCACCATCTCCGGCATCTGGGTCATCTGCACCCGCGTGGCGGCCAGCAGGCCGATGAGCCCGCCGATCACGGCGCCCAGCAGGATCCACTGGAAGGCCAGCCCGTTGGCCAGCAGCGTGACCAGCACGGCCAGCAGCATGCCCCAGGCGCTGGTGAGGTTGCCGCGCACCGCGGTGCGCGGATGCGTGAGGCCCTTCAGCCCGGAGATGAACAGGATGGAGGCCAGCACGTAGGCCAGGTTCACCCAGCCCTCGGGAATCAGGAAGTGAGAGGTCTGTTCCACGGTCTCACCTCTTTCCCTTGAACATGTCGAGCATGCGGTGGGTCACCATGTACCCGCCCACCACGTTGATGGTGGCGAAGGCCACCGCGGCCACGGCCAGCACGGTGGCCAGCATCTCGTTGTCGGACCGGGTGGAGATCACCGCGCCGATGAGCGTGATGCCCGAGATTGCGTTCGACCCGCTCATGAGCGGCGTGTGCAGCGTGGGCGGCACCTTGGTGATGATCTCGAAGCCGATGTACACCGCGAGCACGAACACGGTGATGGCTGCGACGAGGGCGTCCATGTCACTCCCCTCCCTTGGCGGCGTCCAGGCCCAGCAGCCCCCGCACGCGCCCGTTGATCACGGCGCCGTCGCGGCAGAGCAGGGTCTCGGCGACCACCTCGTCCTCCATGTCCAGGACGAGCTCGCCGTCCTTGAGCATGGACTTCAGGTAGGTCTCCACGTTCTTGGAATACATCTGGCTGGCGTGGTAGGGCTTGCGCGACACCAGGTCCGTCACGCCCACGATGCTCACGCCGTGGCGCACCACCGTCTCCCCGCTCACCGTCAGCTCGCAGTTGCCGCCGCGCTCGGCGGCCAGGTCCACGATCACCGACCCGGGCGCCATGCCCTGGACCATGGCCTCGGTCACCAGCACCGGCGCCTTGCGGCCGGGGATGGCGGCGGTGGTGATCACCACGTCGTTGCGCGCCACCACGGCGGCCATCTGGGCCTGCTGCTTGCGGATGAACTCGTCGCTCTGGGCCTTGGCGTAGCCGCCCTTGTCCTCGGCGCCCTCGGTCTCCAGGTCGAACTCCACGAACTTGGCGCCCACGCTGATCACCTGATCCTTCACGGCCGGGCGCACGTCGTAGGCCTCCACCACCGCGCCCAGCCGCTTGGCCGTGGCGATGGCCTGCAGCCCCGCCACGCCCACGCCGACGACGAACGCCTTGGCCGGCGCCAGGGTGCCGGCGGCGGTCATGAGCATGGGGCAGAGCTTGGGCAGCAGGGCCGCGGCCTCCAGCACCGCCTGGTAGCCGGCGACGGTGGCCATGGACGACAGGATGTCCATGCTCTGGGCGCGCGTGATGCGCGGCACCAGCTCCAGGGAGAAGGCGGTCAGCCCGGCCTCGGCCATGCGCGCGCAGGCCTGGGGGTTGCCCAGGGGGTCCTGGGTGCCGACCAGGACCTGGCCCTTGCGGAAGGCCGAGAGGTCGGCGTCGGGGCCTTGGGCGCCCGGGCCGCGGATCTGCACCACCACGTCGGCCTGGGCCAGCACGCCGGCGGCGTCGGCCAGCTCCGCGCCTTTCTCCTGGTAGTCGGCGTCGGGGTACCCGGCCTCCGCGCCGGCCCCCTTCTCCACCACGATGCCGCAGCCCGCCTTGACCAACGGCGCGACCGAGGCGGGCACCAGGGCCACGCGGCGCTCGTCGGGGGCGGTCTCGCGGAGCACTCCGATCTTCATCCGTGCGTCCTTTCGCGAAAGACACGGGCGCCTCAGCGGCGCGAATCGGTGCCCAGGGTATCAGATCCGCGCGAATACGCAACGTATCAGGCCGTGCCGCTCAGGTTTCCCTGGCCGTCCCGCCCCCCTGTGATAGATTGACCGCTCCCAGAGGATCACCGCGCCCCCAGGAGGAACCATGCTGCGCACCGCCCTTCTCATGCTGTCCGCCCTCGCCCTGCTCGGCTGCGCCGGCGAGCCCGCCGGCACCCCCATCCGCGTGGTGGATCCGGAGCCCGGCGAGGTCCACTTCGGCCCCCTGGCCATGCTGACCGACGGCGGCGAGAACGCCGAGGCGTACTTCTCCTACGACAGCAAGCGCCTGGTCTTCCAGACCACCCGCGAGGGCTTCCCCTGCGACCAGATCATGGTCATGCCCGCCGGCGGCGGGAACCCGGAGCTGCTGAGCACCGGCACCGGCCGCACCACCTGCGCCTACTTCACCAAGGGCGACGCCTCGGTGGTCTTCTCCTCCACCCACCTGGCCGGCCCCGAGTGCCCCACGCCCCCGGACATGAGCCAGGGCTACGTGTGGGGGATCTTCGGCGGCTACGACATCTTCAAGCTGGACATGACCACCCGCGCGCTGGTGCGGCTGACCGACACCCCGGGCTACGACGCCGAGGCCACCATCGCCCCCGACGGCGAGACCATCGTCTTCACCAGCGTGCGCGACGGCGACCTGGAGATCTACACCATGGATCTGAACGGGGAGAACGTGAAGCGTCTGACCTTCACCCCCGGCTACGACGGCGGCCCCTTCTTCTCCCCCGACGGCAGCAAGATCTGCTACCGCAGCCACCACCCGGCCGAGGGCCCCGCCCTGGACGACTACCGGCGCCTGCTGGCCGACGAGAAGGTGCGCCCCTCGGTCATGGAGATCATGGTCATGAACGCCGACGGCTCGGACCAGCGCCAGATCACCCAGCTGGGCTGCGCGTCCTTCGGCCCCTTCTTCCACCCCTCGGGCGAGAAGATCATCTTCAGCAGCAACCACCCCAACCCGCGCGGCCGCGAGTTCGAGCTCTGGATGGTGGACCTGGACGGCGGGAACCTGGAGCAGATCACCCACTCCGAGGGCTTCGACGGCTTCCCCATGTGGGCGCCGGACGGCAAGACCTTCGTGTTCGGCAGCAATCGGCACAACAGCAACGAGGGCGACACGAACATCTTCGTGACGGAGTGGAAGGACTGACCCCGCCCCGTTTCCCGAACGACGAGAGGCGCGCCCCGCGGGGCGCGCCTCTTTTTCTCTCCGCCGTCGTGCTCCGCAGAGCCTCAGTCCCAGATCCCCAACTCCGCCCGACAGTCCTCGCTCGCGTCGGTCCGCGGATCCCAGGGCGGGCTCCACACCAGATCCACCATGCAGCTCGTCACGCCGTCCAGCGCGTTCACCGCGTTGCGCACCGAGGCGATGATCTCCGGCCCCATGGGGCACATGGGGCTGGTCAGGGTGAGATCCACCTCCACGGCGCCGGTCTCCTCCTTCACGCTGATCCCGCGGATCAGGCCCAGGTCCACCAGGGACATGTTCAGCTCCGGGTCGATGACCGGGCGGATGGCGTCGAGGACGGCGTTGGGACTGGGGGCGCTCATCGGGCTTCCTCCGTGGAGATCTCGGCCGCGTCGCGGCCTTCGGCGTCGGCCAGCATGGCCTCCAGCAGGGTGATCCAGGGCAGCAGCGCGCACTTCACGCGCAGCGGGAACTTGCGCACGCCGGTCAGCACCTCCAGATCGCCGGGATCCAGGGCGTCGGCCAGCTCGCCGTCGGGGTCGTGCATGACCTCGCGGAAGGCGCCGGCCAGGCGGCGGGCCTCGTCGCGGGTGCGTCCCACCACCAGCTCGGCCAGGATGGAGCCGCTGGCCGTGGCGATGGCGCAGCCGTGGGTCCGCACCGACGCGTCGGCGATGCGCTCGCCGTCGAAGGCCAGCTGCAGGGTGACCTCGTCGCCGCAGGAGGGGTTCTTGCCGGCGGCCTCGGCGTCGGGCGACGCCAGGGGCGCGCGGCCCCGCGGGCTGCGGTGGTGATCCAGGATCACCTCGCGGTAGAGCTCGTCCATCATGCTCCGAACATCCTCCGGGCGTCGGCCATGGCTGCGATCATGGCGTCGATCTCGTCGTGCACCGAATAGATCCCGAACGAGGCGCGGGTGGTGGCCACCACGCCCAGGCGCCGGTGCAGGGGCTGGGCGCAGTGATGGCCCGCGCGCACGGCCACGCCGGCGGCGTCCAGGATCTGGGCCATGTCGTGGGGATGCACGTGCGGATCGTGGAAGCTCACCAGGCCGCCGCGGCGGGCCGGATCGGCGGGGCCGAACACGGTCACGTCGCCGAACTCCGCCAGGCGCTCCAGGGCGTAGCCCGTGACGCTGATCTCATGGGTGCGCACGCGCTCCAGGGTGGCCTCGTCCAGCAGATCCAGGGCGTGCGGGAAGGCCGCGGCCGCCGCCACGTTGGGCGTGCCCGCCTCGAAGCGGTGCGGGATCGCCGCCCAGGTGGCCCCGTCCAGGGTCACCGTCTCGATCATCTCGCCGCCGAACTCCGCCGGCTCCAGCAGCTCCAGCGCCGCCGGCGCGCCCACCAGGAAACCCAGCCCCATGGGGCCGTACGCCTTGTGGGCCGAGAAGGCCAGCAGGTCCACGCCCAGCTCGTCGAACCGCACGGGCATGTGCCCCACGCTCTGGGCCGCGTCCAGCACCACCACCGCGCCGCGGCGATGGGCCAGGGCCGCGATCTCCGCCACCGGGTTGATGGTCCCCAGCACGTTGGACACGTGGGTCAGAGCCACCACCTTCGTGCGGTCGGTGAGCAGGGTCTTCAGGGCCGCCAGGTCCAGGGTGCCGTCGTCGGTCACCGGCACGGCCCGCACCACGGCGCCCGCGCGCTTCGCCACCTGGAACCAGGGCACCAGGTTGGCGTGGTGCTCCATCTCCGTGACCAGGATCTCGTCGCCGGGATCCAGGCGGTGGGCCAGGCCCTGGGCCGCCAGATTCAGGGCCGACGTGGCTCCCCGCGTGATGACCACCTGCTCCGGACGCGCCGCGCCCAGGAAGCGGGCCGTGCGCGCGCGGCAGCCCTCGTAGAGGTCCGTGGCCTCGGCGGCCAGGGTGTGCATGCCGCGGTGCACGTTGGCGTTGTGCTCGCGCAGGTAGCGGGCCTGGGCGGCGATGACCGCCTCCGGCTTCTGGGCCGTGGCGCCCGAGTCCAGGTAGGCCAGCGGATGCCCGTTCACCTGCCGCCGCAGGATGGGGAAGCGTTCGCGGAACAGCTCGCCGCAGTGGGAGCAGTCGCCGTTCTGGCCGTCGCAGGGCTCCACGCCGGCCGGGGCCTTGAGCACGCGGTCGTCGTTGGTCCTCACGCCCCGTCCCCCACGCTGTCCAGCCGACGCTCCACCACGGCCTCCACGCGGGCGCGCAGGCCTTCGGGCAGACGGGCCAGGGTGTTCTCCAGGAACCCGCGCACGATCATGCGCCGGGCCTGGGCGGCGTCCAGGCCGCGGCTCCTCAGGTAGAAGACCTGCCCCTCGTCCAGGGGCGCCACCGTGGCCCCGTGGCTGCAGGCCACCTCCTGGTTGAGGATCTCCAGCTCGGGGATGGTGTCGGCGCGGGCGCCGTCGCTCAGCAGGAGGTTGCGGTTCTCCTGGAAGGCCTCCACGCCCCGCGCGCGCTCCTCGATGCGGATCAGCCCCGTGTAGGTGCTGCGGGCGCGGTCCGCCACCACGGCCTTCACGTCGATGTCGCTGCGGGTCTCCCCCACGGCGTGGATGTGCCGCGTATGCACGTCCAGATGCTGGCGCTCCTCGCCCAGGATCACGCCCACCATGCGGCTGGCGGCGCCGGCGCCGTCCAGGGTGGACACGAACTCCAGCTTGGCGCGGTCGCCGCCCAGGGCGCAGAACACGGTCTGCAGATCGGCGTCGCGGTCGGCACGGGCGCGCACGCTCACGTAGCCGTCCACGCCGGGTCGCCAGGCCTGCACCAGCACGTGGCGCACGCGGGCGGCCGGCCCGGCCAGGATCTCGGTCACGCCGGCCACGCGGGCCTCGTCCACGCCGCCGGTGTGCTCCTCCACCAGGGTCAGCTCCGAGTTCTCCTCGGCGATGAGCAGGATCCGCGGCAGCACCGCCGCGGCCTCGGCGTGCACGCTCACGCGCACCGGGTCCGCCAGCGTCCTGCCCCGCGGCAGGCGCAGGGCCACGCCCGTGTTCCAGGCGGCGTCGTTGAGCAGGGCGTACCAGTGGGATTCCGGCGCCCCGAGGGCCGCGCCCAGATGCGCCGCCACGGACGGGTCGCCCAGGGGCAGGATCTCCAGGCCGGCGGCGCGGGCCGCGTCGGACAGGGTCACCAGGGGCTGCATCCCGGGCACCAGGTCCACCGCGGCGGCCGTGCCCGCGGCGTCGCCCTTCTCCACGAACCCCACGGCCGCCACCGACGCCGCCGGGGCGAAGCGGTGCGGATCCGTGAAGCGCCAGAGGTGGGTCACGCGGTCGGGTGCGGGAGCCTCCAGCAGCGCGGCCAGCGCGCCGCGGCGGCGCTCCAGGCCGGCCGCGTCCTGGCCCAGGGCGTCGCCCAGGCTGGCCAGCTCCGTGTCGTTGGGGACCACCATGTCGTGCGTGCTAACCAACGGATCCCTCCATCTCCAGCTCGATGAGCCTGTTGAGCTCCACCGCGTACTCCATGGGCAGCTCCTTCACGAACGGCTCGATGAAGCCGTTGACCACCATCAGGCGCGCCTGGTCCTCGGTCAGGCCGCGGCTCTGGAGGTAGAAGAGCTGCTCCTCCGCCAGCTTGCTCACGCGGGCCTCGTGCTCCACCTGCACGCTCTCGTTGGCGATGTCCATGGTGGGGTACGTGTCCGAGCGCGCGGCGTCGCCGATGAGCAGGGCGTCGCACTCCACGTTGGTCTTGCAGCCGTGGGCCTTCTTGGTCACCACCACCATGCCGCGGTAGCTGGAGCGTCCGTCGTCCTTGCTGATGCTCTTGCTGACGATGCGCGACGTGGTGTTGGGCGCCGCATGGATCATCTTGGCGCCGGCGTCCTGGTGCTGGCCGTGGCCCGCGAAGGCGATGCTGAGCACCTCGCCGTGGGCCCGCTCGCCCTTGAGCACGATGGCCGGGTACTTCATGGTCAGCTTGGAGCCGATGTTGCCGTCCACCCACTCCACCACGGCGCCCTCGTGGGCGTGGGCCCGCTTGGTCACCAGGTTGAACACGTTGTTGGACCAGTTCTGGATGGTGGTGTAGCGGATGCGCGCGTCCTTCAGCGCGATGAGCTCCACCACGGCCGAGTGCAGCGAGTCCGAGGAGTACGTGGGCGCGGTGCAGCCCTCGATGTAGTGCACGCTGCTGCCCTCGTCGGCGATGATCAGGGTGCGCTCGAACTGCCCCATGTTCTCCGCGTTGATGCGGAAGTACGCCTGCAGCGGGATGTCCACCTTGGTGTGGGGCGGCACGTAGATGAACGAGCCGCCGCTCCAGCAGGCCGTGTTCAGGGCGGAGAACTTGTTGTCGCGGGTGGGGATCACCGTGCCGAAGTACTTCTTCACGATGTCCGGATGCTCGCGCAGGCCCGAGTCCATGTCCATGAACAGCACGCCCAGCTTCTCCAGGTCCTCGCGGATGGAGTGGTAGACCACCTCGGACTCGTACTGGGCGGTCACGCCGGCCAGGAACTTGCGCTCGGCCTCGGGCACGCCCAGGCGGTCGAACGTGTTCTTGATGTCCTCGGGCACGTCGTCCCAGCTGCGGGCCTGCTCGCCCTTGGCCTTGATGTAGTAGTGGATGTCGTCGAAGTCGATCTGGCCGAGCAGCTCCATGTTGCCCCAGGTGGGCATGGGCTTCTCCAGGAAGATGTCCAGGGCCTGGTGCCGGATCTCGTTCATCCAGGCCGGCTCCTGCTTCTTCTGGGAGATGGCCTCCACCACGCCGTGGTCAAGCCCCTTGGGGAGCTTGGTCATGTAGTCCTCGACGTTGTGGAATCCGTAGCGGGCCGTGTAGTCGTCGCGGATCCCGGCGATGTTCTTCTGAGCGTTGCTCACGACGTCGCCTCCTCTCCGGCGCCCACCGTCGCGGGCGCCAACCAGTCGTAGCCCTTGGCCTCCAGCTCCCCGGCCAGCTCGAAGCCGCCGGTGCGCACGATGCGGCCGTCCATGAACACGTGCACCACGTCGGGCTTCACGTAGTCCAGGATGCGCTGGTAGTGGGTGACCAGCAGCACGCCGTTGTCCGCGTGGTGGGCCTTGTTGATGCCCTCGCTGACCACCTTCAGGGCGTCGATGTCCAGGCCCGAGTCCGTCTCGTCCAGCAGGGCGAACTCCGGCTTCAGCATCAGCATCTGCAGGATCTCCAGGCGCTTCTTCTCGCCGCCGGAGAACCCGTCGTTCAGGTAGCGGGTGACGAATTCCTTGCGCACCCCCAGCTCGGCGAAGGCGGCGTCCATCTCCTTGCGGAACTCGCGCACGGGCACGTCGGCGCCGCGGCGGGCCGAGAGCACCGCGCGCAGGTACGACGCCACGGTCACGCCGGGCACGGCCACCGGGTACTGGAAGCCCAGGAACATGCCCATGCGGGCGCGCTCGTCGGGAGCCAGGCCGTCCACGCGCTCGCCGCGCAGCAGGATCTCGCCGCTCACCTCGTAGGCGGGATGACCCATGAGCGCGGCGGCCAGGGTGGATTTGCCGGAGCCGTTGGGGCCCATCAGGGCGTGCTTCTCGCCCGGCATCACGTCCAGGTCCACGCCCTTGACGATCTCCTTGCCTTCGACGGAGACGCGCACGCCGCGGCAGGAAAAGACGGGGGTCTTCGCGTTCATGAGGTCGTCGCTCCTTGGGGGACGTTGGGGGTGCCCGCCGGTTCGAGGCGCTCGATGAGGCGCGCCGAGACGGCGGATTCCTTCTGGGTGAGGTCGGCCACGCTGGTGCTCTCCAGCACGTCGCGGATGCGCAGCGACACCTGGTGCCACACGCTGCGCAGGCCGCAGTCGGCGGCGTGGGGGCATTCGGGATCGAGGGAGTCCACCGGGGAGCACGAGGCCCCTTCCAGCAGCGGCCGGCCCAGGGCGCGGATGACCGCGGCCACGGTGATCTCGGCGGGCGGAAGCGCCAGCACGTAGCCGCCGTTGCGGCCGCGCTGCACCTCCACGATGCCGCCCTGGCGCAGGCGCCCCAGCAGCTTGGCCACGGTGGGCTCCGGCAGCCGTTCCAGGGCCGACAGCTCCCCCAGGGTGGCCTGATCCGCATGGGTGGCCATGCGCATGACCAGCCTCATGGCCTGTTCCTCGGGTTTGGAGATCTTCATCGCATCCCTCATGGAATCGGTCCTTGCGGGGCGTTTCCGATGGTTCCGCCCCCGTTCCAAGCCCCAAGCAACGAATACCGGAAACTTTTGTCAAGTATAAATTCCGCCCCTCAGGATCCTCGTTCAGGGATGGGTGGGATTTTTTCCAAACAGGGAGAGGACACGGGTTGTACTATGGGAAAATATCTTGTACAATGGAGTCCTTCCGAAGTCATGACTCTCGTCTTAGTCCCTGGAGGGTAAACCCATGCGTCATCGTACCGCTGCGACGATTCTCACCCTTGGTCTCGTCGCTCTCGTCGCCGCTCCCGCCGCGGCCAACCTGCCCGATCTGACTCTGAGCACCGCGTCCGTCGATGGTTCGGCGGCCTGCCTGTTCAGCATTCCGGACGGCAGCGGTCAGCCCCTGACCGCGGCCCAGGCCCTTGGCGGAGCCGCGGTCGATGCCACCATCACCGTGACCCTCCTGAACCCCGTGGGCAACCCCGTCGTCGGCTTCCCCCTGGAGGACGTCTGGGTTGAGAGCATCGACGGCGGCCTGCAGTTCTGCTCCACCGTCAACGCCGACGCCGACAGCGACGCCGCCGGCGTGACCACGTTCACCGGCGCCCTGCCCGTGGGCGGCAACACCTTCGCCGGCCTGCACATCATGGTGCTGGGCTCCGCGCTCATCGGCTCGGACCTGCCCCTGACCGTGCTGACCCCGGACCTGGACGGCGACCTCAGCGTGGGCCTGTCCGACACCGTGATCTTCGCCCCCCTGTACCAGGGCGGCGCGTATGATGCCACCATCGACTTCTTCTTCGACGGCATCATCAACCTCTCCGACCTCGTCCAGTACGCCAGCGGGCTGAACAAGGCCTGCCTCTAAACGGAGTTGCCACCGAGAGTCATGCGGAACGGCCGGCCCCGAGGGGCCGGCCGTTTCTTCATGCTCCCCGGGATTGCGGCGGGGGGACCTAGAGCCGGATCGGCCCGTCGTCGAGAGGGAAGGAGACCTCCCCCTTGGCCATGGCGGCCACGGAATGATTCTGGAGCATGCCGCGGATCTTGTCCCGCAGACCGCCCCAGGTGCCGTGCATCTCGCAGGGGTGATCGTCCCCGCACTGGGGCAGGCCCAGGATGCAGCCCTGCGACCAGTCGGGCCCCTCGCAGACCGTGACCACCTCCATGATGGGGATGGTGTCCGCGGCGCGGGCCAGGGTGTACCCGCCCCCCGGGCCGGGACGGCTGGTCACCAGCCCGGACCGGACCAGCCGGTTGAGGATCTTGGCCACCATGGGCAACGACACGTCCAGGCGCTCGGCGAGCCGGGCGTTGGGCACCAGGCCGTCGTTCTGGGCGAGGACCACCATGGCGTGGAGGGCGTAGCGCGTTTCGACCTTGAACACGACCGGACCTCGCGGATCGGAGGGGGAACGGCAGCAATCTGGAAATTCTTACCGATAAATACAGTTTATGCCTCATCCTGTCAAGGGCGAACGCCCAGCGCCCCGGCAGGAGAAATGCAAGTCATCTTGTGGGAGATGGATACGCAAGCTATCATGGTGGCTCCGGACCACCCCTCGGCCGTTTCCACGGACCGGCGACGGAACCGCCGGCCGCCACGCCAACCCGGACGGATGTCGTGAAACGTTTCTTCCAGAACCCGGTCATCGCCGCCCTCGCCTCCCTCCGCCTGACGGTCCCCCTGCTGGTCATCTTCGCGGTGGCCATCGGCAAGGCCACGTTCATCGAGTCGCAGATGGGCGCGGAGGGCGCCCGCGGCCTGGTCTACAACGCCCTCTGGTTCGAGGTGCTGCTGGGCCTGTTCTGCCTCAACCTGATCCTGCGGCTGTTCAAGGACATGCCCTACAAGCCCCGGCAGACGGGCTTCGTGATCGTCCACATCTCCATGATCTGGATCCTGATCAGCGCCGGCATCACCCGCTGGTACGGCTACGAGGGCATCATGCCCATCCGCGAGGGCTCCAGCACCAACTTCATCTGGTCCCGCGAGCCCCACCTCCAGGCCAGCATGGGCGACAGCTTCGACAGCTACGAGGTCCGCCTCTACCAGCCCGGCCAGACCGTGGCCCACGACGTGACCCTGGAAGGCGGCAGCTACCGCCTGGCCGTGGAGGACTACTGGCCCCGCTTCGAGATGAAGCAGCTCCCCGCCGCCGAGGGCCCCCCGGCCCTGACCATGGCCATGGCCGACGGCGACGCCCTGCAGGAGGTCACCCTGGTGGGCGGCGAGTCCGAACGCGTGGACGGCGTGCGCTACAGCGTGGTGCGCGGCGACGCGCCGCCGCCGGGCGGCAGCTCCGCCTACGGCGACCTGCGCGTGCGCGTGGACGGCCGCACCGGCACCCTGCCGGTCTCCCGTCCGCTGGAGGGCGAGCTGGAGCTGGGCGGCTGGACCTTCACCGTCACCGAGTTCCAGGCCAGCTTCCGCGTGGGCGGCGGCACGGATTTCGATTCGCCCCTGGACAACCCCATGATCCGCGTGGGCATCACCGCGCCCGACGGTTCCAGCGGCGAGCGCCTGCTCTTCGCCTACCACCCCGACTTCTCCATGAACCACGGCGGCGGCGAGGACGCCTTCGCGGACCTGGACCTGGTCTACGGCCTGAGCCAGGGCGTGACCTTCGCCCTGGCCGACGACGGCACCGTGCGCGCCCGCGCCGCCGGCGCCTACCAGAAGCTGTCCATGGAGGACGCCCAGCCCGTGGCCACGTACCCGGGCGGCGAGGCCTTCGAGGTGGAGTTCGCCAGCATCTACCGCGCGTCGGGCAGCGGCGCCGCCTTCGTGGTCAGCGGCGCCATGCAGCACGTGCAGATGCAGCCGGGCCTGAGCGCGGACCCCAACGCCCCCGCCGCCGCCCGCGTGTCGCTGACCGCGCCCGACGGAACCACGGCCTCGGACATCGTGTTCAAGGACGACGGCCGCGGCGCCAAGCTGAGCCTGGGCGGGAAGGAAGCCGTGGTCAAGCTGGGCTCCATCAAGATCCCGCTGCCCTACAGCGTGCACCTGGACGACTTCCTGCTGCTGACCTACCCGGGCAGCCGCAACCCCGCCAGCTACGAGTCCCACGTGCGCCTCTACGACGAGGCCCAGGGCATCGACGGGCGTCCGGTGCGCATCTACATGAACCACCCGCTGACCCACCGGGGCTTCAAGCACTTCCAGTCGTCCTACGATCCGGACGAGAAGGGCACGGTGCTCTCGGTGAACTACGACCCCGGGAAGTGGCCCACGTACATCGGGTACATCCTGATCAGCGTGGGCTTCGTCCTGGTCTTCGCCCGCGACCAGCTGTGGCCGCGGAAGGACAACTCCTAGGAAGGACCCGTCATGCGTCCCTTGCTCCATAGCCTGCTGCTGGCCGCCCTGCTCGTCTGCGGGAGCGCCGTCCTGGCCCAGGACCACGTGCACGCCGAAGGCGACGGCCACGACCACGCCCCGGCCCACGTGCACGACACGCCGGCGGCCAACTTCCTCTCCCCCGGCACCCGGGAGGGCTTCTCGCGCCTGCCCATGCAGGACCTGCGCGGCCGCATGAAGCCCATGGACACCTACGTGCGCGAGCTGGTCATGAAGGTGACCAAGCGCGAGAACTACGACCCGGAGGAGGCCCGCATCGGCCACCCCGCGGGCGCGTTCGCGCCGGCCCTGGGCGAGGGCAAGTGGGAGCCCATGGACCTCTGGCTGAGCTGGATCAGCAACCCCCAGTACTGGTTCGAGCAGCCCATCATCGCCGTGCGCTTCCCCGGCGTGAAGGACATGCTGGGCGTCTCCCAGGACGTGAAGTGGGTCAGCGCCCGCAGCCTGATCACGCCCCAGGGCCAGTACATGCTGCAGGACCAGGTGCGCGAGGCCCTGCGCACGCCGGACCGCGACCGCAGCAAGGTCCAGCGCAAGCTGCTGGACTTCAATGACCGCTTCAACATCTTCTACGACGCCCTGGGCGGCGGCGGCGTGCGCTTCTACCCCATCCCGGGCGACAAGAACAACACCTGGGCCGGCCTGAACGACGTGGAGAGCATCCCGCCCGGCGAGGAGCGCGACACCGCCCGCGGCATCATGGGCGAGCTGGTGGAGGGCGCCGCCCACGGCGACGACGCCCGTCTGGCCCGCGCCCTGGCCGTGATCCAGGACCTGCAGCGCCGCTACGGCGCGGACGTGCTGCCGTCCAAGACGGCCGTGGACTCCGAGCTCTGGCTCAACCGCAGCCATCCCTTCCGCAACGTGACCATGCCCTACTTCGGAGCCTTCCTGGTGCTGATGGCCGCCTTCTTCTGGGGCCTGGCCCGCCGCCGCGGCGCCCAGTACTCCTGGAAGCACCCCCTGTACGGGCTGGGCCTGCTGCTCCTGCTGGGCAGCTTCGGCTACCACCTGTTCTCGTTCGTGCTGCGCTGGGTGGCCTCGGGCCGCGCGCCCCTGAGCAACGGCTACGAGTCGCTGATCTTCATCGCCCTGGCCACGGCCCTGGCGGGCATCCTCTTCGAGCTGAAGGACCGCCGCGGCTCCTCGGGCGGCATCGCGGCCCTGCTGACCATGGTGATCCTGGCGGTGGCCATGCTGAGCACCTTCAACCCGGACATCGGTCCGCTGGTGCCGGTGCTGGCCTCCTACTGGCTGAACATCCACGTGACCATCATCACCGGCAGCTACGGCTTCCTGGGCCTGGGCTCGCTGCTGGGCGGCCTGACCCTGATCCTGCTGCTGTTCAAGGGCCCCGGCCGCGAGCACGTGCGCGACGCCGTGCTCAAGCTGGACCGCCTCAGCTTCAAGGTGCTGGTGACTGGCCTGGGCCTGCTCAGCGTGGGCACCCTGCTGGGCGGCGTGTGGGCCAACGAGAGCTGGGGCCGCTACTGGGGCTGGGACCCCAAGGAGACCTGGTCCCTGGTGACCATCCTGGTCTACGCCGTGGCCATCCACTTCCGTTGGATCCCGGCCATGAACCGGCCCTGGGTCCTGGCGGCCAGCGGTTTCGCGGGGATCGCCTCGGTGGTCATGACGTACTTCGGCGTGAACTACTTCCTGTCCGGCCTGCACAGCTACGCCCAGGGCGACGCCGCCAAGGTGCCGGACTGGGTCTTCATCGGCACGGCGATCATGCTGGCGCTGATCATCGCATCGTTCGTGACCGACCGGATGAAGAGCTGGGACGGGACCTCCCGCTAGGTCCCCCCGCACCCGCGCCCATCGGGCCGCCCCCTCGCGGGGCGGCCCTTTTTCATGCGGGTTTGCAGTTTCAAGAACAAGCAGGTCTGTGGTAGGTTGGCCAGCACGCATCGACCCGACCCGCTGTTCACGAATCGACCCACGACTCGCCCTTCCCGAGGAGGCAGTATGCGAGGGACCCTACGCTGGACGATCACGGTCTGCCTGCTGTTCGCGGCCGGCACCGCCCTGGCCGGCGGCTTCAACATCTACGAGGCCGGCGCCCGGGCCACCGCCATGGGCGGCGCCTTCACCGCCACGGCCGACGACGGCTCGGCCATCTTCTACAATCCGGCCGGCCTGGCCTTCCTGGAAGGCTCCGCGCTGGACCTGAACCTGATGCCCGTGGTCCCCGCCGCCAAGTTCACCGGCGCCTACGCGCCCGACGGCACCTTCGCCAGCGGCGAGACCGTGGACCAGAGCTTCCCCATCCCCGGCCTCTACTACTACACCACGTTCGAGGAGAACCTCACCTTCGGCCTGGGCGTGTACGCGCCCTTCGGCCTGGGCGTGGAGTGGAGCGACCCGGAGGCCTGGGCCGGCCGCGCCCTGAGCTACGACGTGGACCTGGCCACCGTGTACGTGAGCCCCACCTTCGCCTGGAAGGTGCACGAGGACGTGGCGGTCTCCTTCGGCCTGGACATCGCCTTCAGCGAGATCGAGCTGAACCGCTTCCGCACCCAGCCCTTCGGCGGGAACATGGACGAGATCAACGTCATCGACGCCAAGATCTCCGGCAGCTGCGAGCCCAACTTCACGCCCCAGGCCGGCGTGATGATCCGCGCCACGGACCGCCTCACCCTGGGCGCCATGTTCCATCAGCAGAAGGACCTGGCCATCCAGGACGGCAAGATGGAGCTGACCAACGTGGCCCCCGCCGCCCTGGAGGGCGCGGTGGACGGCATCATCGCGGGCCTGGGCGGCGCGGAGCACGACGGCACCACGGTGCTGCACCTGCCCCACATGCTGAGCCTGGCCGCCGCCTACCAGCTCACCGACGCGGCCCGCGTGGAGGTGGACTTCGTCCACTTCAACTGGAGCACCTTCGACAAGCTGGTGCTGGACTTCAACAACCCCATGCTGGACCAGTCCATCGAGGAGCAGTACGAGGACGTGTGGCAGTTCCGCGCCGGCCTCAGCTACGACCTCAGCCCGGAGCTGACCGCCATGGCCGGCTACGTGCGCGACAACACGCCCCAGCCGGTGGAGAGCATGAGCCCGCTGCTGCCGGACTCGGACCGCAACGACGCCTCGGTGGGCCTGGCCTACCGCGTCAGCGACCGCCTGACGTTCACCGGCTCCTACATGGCGGTGATCTTCAAGGCCCGCAGCAACGTGGAGAACGGCGAGATCCAGAGCTTCGACCCGGAGATCAGCCCCGCGGGCACGTACGATTCGCGCGCGGACATCTTCGGCATCGGCATCGGCTACAAGTTCTAGGAAAGGAGGAACGACATGCGCAAGTCTCTGATCATCCTTCTGGGCGCGGCGCTGGCCGGCCTCCTGGCCACCGGATGCGACCTGGAGGCCCCCGGCCACTCCACCCTCTCGGTGGAGCAGCCCTCGGGCGCCGCGGTGTTCGGCAACTACGTGGCGGTGGGCAACAGCCTGACCGCCGGCTTCATGGACAGCGGCCTGATCCTGACCGGCCAGGCCACCAGCTACCCCCAGCTCATCGCCACCCAGATGGGCTACCCGGCCGGATCCTTCATGCAGCCTCTGCT
Source organism: Candidatus Krumholzibacteriia bacterium (assembly GCA_035447065.1). Lineage (GTDB taxonomy): Bacteria > Krumholzibacteriota > Krumholzibacteriia > LZORAL124-64-63 > LZORAL124-64-63 > CALEMW01. Next base: position 4,109 of record DAOTGJ010000025.1, on the reverse strand, counting down.
GGCGCCTCCGGGCCTGGGCAGCACCGCGCTGACCAACCCGATGTACCGGGCCGGCGTGCTGCACTACGACGCCATGGCCGGCTCCATCGCGGTGCTGGACAGCACGCACATCACGGAGATCCAGCCCCTGGCCCTGGCCGCCTCGTGGCCGGTCCCCTACAGCAACCTGGGCGTGCCCGGGGCCACCCTGAAGGACTTCGCCGACGCCCTGGACTCGAGTACGAGCCAGTCGCCCGGCAACGCCTTCTTCGACCTGATCCTGCGCAACTCCGTCTTCGGCGGCTACAGCATGCTGGAGCAGCTCATCGCGCGCGGCCCCACCATCTGCACCTTCTGGCTCGGCAACAACGACGTGCTGGGCGGCGCCACCTCGGGCCAGCCCAACGACGGCGTGGTGCATGCGGGCGAGGCCGTGAACCTCACGCCGCCGAGCCTCTTCACCGCCATGTACGGGGCCGCCCTGGACAACATCACCAACGGCGTCATGGAGCGGCACGGATTCGCGCCCGTGATCTTCGTGGCCAACATCCCGTCCATCACCTCGGTGCCGTTCTTCATGCCCAAGGCCCTGTTCGCGCAGGCGTCGGGCATCCCCGAGGGGATGCTCGCCATGGAGGAGTCCGACGCCCAGATCGTGCTGTTCACCGCGCTGGGCTACCTGCGTGCGCACGGCGGCCTGGCCGCCCTGCCCCTGCCCGCGGAGTACACGCTCTCCGTGGCCGAGGCGCAGCTCGTCGCCAACACGGTGACGTCCTACAACTCCGCCATCGCCGCGGCGGTCGGCGCCCGGTCCAACGTGTTCCTCTACGACGCCAACGCGGAGCTGGCCGCCCTGGATCCCATGACCGAGGCCGCGCACTTCCTGGTGCTGGCCAGCGCCGTGGGCCCGCAGACCGCGGCGGCCACCACGCTGTTCTCCCTGGACGGCGTGCACCCCAACAACCGCGGCTACGCGCGGGTGGCCAACGGCTTCCTGAACGCCATGAACGCCCAGCTGGGGACCGACTTCCCCATGGTGGACCTGGCTACGGTGAGCTGGGATCCCACGCACGGGACGGGTTACGGTACGATCAGCTCGACGACGGTCACCGTCTCGGAGCGCGCGGCCGCGACCATGTCGGCGGTGTTCCGCTAGGAGTCCTCCGGACCGGAAGCACGGCGGGGAGCCCACGGGCTCCCCGCCTTTTTTGCGCCCGCCGCTCAATCCAGGCGTGCCTGGGTCGATGTCTTGATGTAGCTTGGACCCGGACCCGAGACCCACCAAGGAGCGAACGTGCGCTACTCTTCCGGCCCGTCCTTCGGCTTCGGCCCCGGCCTCACCCCCACGGTGAAGTCGCTGCTCGCCATCAACATCAGCGTGTTCCTGCTGCAGTCCGTGCTGTCGCTGGGCGGCGCCGGCGCCTGGTTCGACACCACGTTCGGCCTGATGCCCGCCAAGGTCTTCGGCCAGTTCCACATCTGGCAGCCGGTCACGTACATGTTCCTGCACGTGACGTTCCTGCACATCCTGTTCAACATGTTCGTGCTGTGGATGTTCGGCTCGGAGCTGGAGCAGCTCTGGGGGCGCCGGGAGTTCCTGCGCTACTACCTGATCACGGGCGTGGGCGCGGGCCTCACCTACATGCTGCTCATGCCGCTGATCGACGCGAACACGCGCTACAACGTGCTCATGGGCGCCTCGGGCGCCGTGTACGGCCTGCTGGCCGCCTTCGCGCTGATCTATCCGGACCGGCGCATCATGCTGTACTTCCTGGTGCCCATCCCGGTGCGGATCTTCGTGATCGGCCTGGTGCTGATCGAGACCCTGTCCATGTGGCGGACCGACAACATCGGCCACCTGGCCCACCTGGGCGGCATGGCCGTGGGCTACATCTACCTGCGCGGCGGACGCCGTCGTCTGGACGACCTGCTGCGGTCGCGGCGCAAGCGCAAGGCCGCCTCCAAGTTCCGCGTGGTGGACGAGGAGCCGAAATCCCGGCCGGGCAACGGCGCCGGCGGCGGCTCCGGCGAGGTGGACCGCATCCTGGAGAAGATCTCGCGCGAGGGCCTGGACAGCCTCACCGACGCCGAGCGGGAGACGCTGCGCCGCGCCAGCCGCCACTGAGCGGCCCGCCGCCGCCCGAACCTGGAGCGCCATGGCCCCCGACCTGTCCATCGTGGTGGTGAGCTGGAACACGCGCGACGACCTGCGCGCCTGCCTGGCCGCCGTGCCCGCCGCCTGCGGCGCCCTCTCCCATGAGATCGTGGTGGTGGACAACGCCTCGCGCGACGGCACGCCGGCCATGGTTCGCGCCGAGTTCCCCGGAGCCGCGCTGATCGAGACCGGCGCCAACCTGGGCTTCGCGGCCGGCAACAACCGGGCCCTGCCCGCCTGCAGCGGCCGCATCCTGGTGCTGCTCAACCCCGACACCGTGGCCGAGCCCGGCAGCCTGGCCCGCCTGGCGGCCTTCCTGGACGCCACGCCGCAGGCCGGCGCCTGCGGTCCCCTGCTGACCGACGCCGACGGCCGCCCCACCCTGAGCTGGGGCACGGGGCCGCGCCTGCGCTACCACCTGCTGAACATCGTGGATCCCGCCCGGCGTTGGCTGCCCGGGCCCCTGCGCGCGGCCACGGCGGCGCGACCGGGTCCCGACGGCGGCCCGCCGCTGCGCGTGGGCTACGTGGTGGGCGCCTGCCTGGCCGCGCCGCGCCGCGTGTGGGCGGCGGTGGGTCCGCTGGACGAGCGCTTCTTCCTGTACTTCGAGGAGACCGACTGGTGCCGCCGGGCGGCGGCTCAGGGGCTGGAGATCTGGTGCGTGCCCGAGGCGCGCGTGGCCCACCTGGAGGGCCGCGCCGCGGCGCGGGTGAGCCGCTTCAGCCTGACCCAGTTCCAGGCCAGCCTGCGGCTGTTCGTGGCCAAGCACCAGGGCCCGGCGTGGGTGGGCGCCTACCGCGCCGCGCAGTTCGTGGAGTACGGTCTCAAGGCCCTGCTGCGGGGCCTGGCCTCCCGCCTGAAGACGGGCGAGGGCCGCGCCCGAGACGCGGCCCTCGCATCGGATCACTGGTTCACGGCGCGGCTGCAGCTGCGCTCCCGCCTGGAGCCGCCGCCGCCGGCCTGACGCCTGTCAGGAGGCGTCGTCGCCGCCGCCCCCGCTCTCCTGGTTGGACTGCTCCCCCTCGCCCGGACGACGGCCCCGGCCGCCGCGCCGTCCGCGCCGGCGCCCGGCGCGCGTGCGCCCGCGGGGCGAACCCACGATGCCTCCCGCCTCGTCGTCGGCCCGCCGCGGCTCCGTCTCGCGCGGCTCCGCTTCGCGGGGCGCCCGTTCGCGGGGCGCCTGTTCACGGGCCGCCGGCTTCTCCGCGGCGCTCTCGGCCAGCCGCTCCTTCACGCGCTCCGGCTGGGGCGCCCGCTTGGGCGAGGCCGAGGGCGAGGCCGCCCCGCGCGAGCCGCTGGTGGTGGCGCTCACGGGCTTGCGGCGGTTGCCGCGGCCGCGGGGCCGGCCATCGCCGGCGGCGCCGTCCTGGCGGTCGATCTCACGCAGCAGGTCCCGGTCCGTGCGCAGCGACACCACCTGGAAGCTCTCGCGGTGCAGGGCGGGATCGTCCAGGATGTCGATGCTCATGCCGTGCTCCTCGCACAGCTCCTCGATCTGCTCCGCCTTCTCCCGCAGCAGGTGCATGGCCAGCATGGGGTTGCAGCGGATCTGCACCACCTTCTCGCCGGTGCGGTGGAAGACGCGGTGCACCTCGCGCTCCACGCGGTTGGCCAGGGTGGCCAGGCTGAGCACCTTGCCGGTGCCCTTGCAGTAGGGGCAGTCGTCGCTGAGGAAGCTGGTGAGCGAGGGCCGCACGCGCTGCCGGCTCATCTCGATGAGGCCCAGCTTGCTGATGGGGAACACCTTGGTGCGGGCGCGGTCGCGCTTGAGCGCCGTGGTGAGCTCGCGCTCCACGCGCTTCTTGTTGGCCTCGCTCTCCATGTCGATGAAGTCCACCACGATGATGCCGCCGATGTCGCGCAGCCGCAGCTGCCGCGCCACCTCCTTGGCGGCGTAGAGGTTGGTCTCGGTGATGGTGTCCTCCTGGTTCCGCTTGCCCGTGAAGCGGCCCGTGTTGACGTCCACCGAGACCAT
>DAOTGJ010000024.1:0-50553 GCA_035447065.1 Candidatus Krumholzibacteriia bacterium | reverse complement strand
AGGCGGATCATGGCGGGGTCGATGCCCACCTTGAGGAGTTCCTCTTCGGAGTATGTGGAATGGGTCATCGTGCCGGGGTGCTCGATCAGGGTGTCCACGTCGCCCAGGCTGACCGCCAGGGTGCAGAGCTCCACGTTGTCCATGACCACCTTGCCGGCCTCGCGGGGGGAGAGGGCGGCGGTGCCGTCCACGTGGAAGCTGATGAGGCCGCCGAAGCCGCTCTGCTGCCGCATCGCCAGCTCGTGCTGGGGGTGGCTGGGCAGGCCGGGGTAGATCACGCGGGTGACCTTGGGGTGGGAGGTCAGCCACTCGGCCACGATCTGCGCATTGCGGCAGTGGCGGTCCATGCGCACGGGCAGGGTCTTGAGGCCGCGGATCAGCAGCCAGGCGTTGAAGGGGCTGATGCAGCCGCCCACGTCGCGCAGGGTCTCGAAGCGGGCGCGGGTGATGAATTCCTCGCCGCCGATCAGGACGCCGGCGATGGCGTCGCCGTGGCCGCCGATGTACTTGGTGGCCGAGTGCAGCACGATGTCGGCGCCCAGCTCCAGCGGGCGCTGCAGATACGGCGTGCAGAAGGTGTTGTCCACCAGCACGGGGATGCCGCGGGCGTGCGCCACCTCCGCCACCGCGGCGATGTCCGTGAGCACCAGCGTGGGGTTGGCGGGGGACTCCAGGTAGATCAGCCGCGTGCGGTCGGTGATGGCCGCCGCGAAGTTGGCCGGATCGTCGGCCTTCACCTCCGTCACGGAGATGCCCAGCCGGGGCAGGGTGTGCGTGAAGAGCTGGTGGGTGCCGCCGTAGAGGGTGTCGCCCGCCACGATGTGGTCGCCCGACTCGCACAGCGTCAGCACCGCCGTGGTGCAGGCCGCCATGCCGCTGGCCAGGGCCAGGGCCGCCTGGCCGCCCTCGATGGCGGCCATCTTCTCCTCCAGGCCCTCCTGGGTGGGGTTGCCCAGCCGCGTGTAGAGGAAGCCGTCGTTCTCGCCGGCGAAGATGGCGGCGCCGTGGTCGGCGCTCTCGAAAGCGAAGGTGCTGGTCTGGAAGATGGGGGTCGACACGGGCTGGGCCTGGTGCCAGCGGGTGTCGCTGCGGTGGGCGCCGTGAACGCACCGGGTGCTGAATCCCTGCTTCGCCATGGGCACCTCCGGGTCGGGTTTGGAGCTTGCATTTCCGACGGGGTCTGAAACAATCGCGGGACGTCGGCGTAATCCGGCGTTCGAGCGGCGATGGAGCCGCCCGGCGATCACACGGGATCAAGGGAATCATGGCCAGCCCCACCAGCGAAGTCAACTCGACCGACCGCGCCATCGAGGTGCGCGGGCTCGACTTCGGCTACACCGCCAAGCCGGTGCTGAAAGACGTCTCGTTCCGTCTGGAACCGGGGGCCGTGGGCCTGCTCGGGCCCAACGGATCGGGCAAGACCACGCTGCTGCGCGCCCTCATGGGCCACCTGCCCCTGCCGGCCGGCAAGGTGTCGGTCCTGGGCCGCGACATGGCCGTGGCCGCCCGTGCCGCCCGCCGGGGTCTGGGCTGGATGCCCGAGCGCGGCGGCATCCTGCCGGGCATGAGCGGCGTGGCCATGGTGGCCTACCTGGGCGAGCTGGGCGGCATGCCCGTCACCGACGCCCTGCAGCGCGCCCACGAGGCCCTGAACTTCGTGGGCCTGGCCGACGAGCGCTACCGCATGGCCGACACCTACAGCCAGGGCATGCGCCAGCGCCTGAAGCTGGCCCAGTGCCTGGTCCACGACCCGGACTGGCTCTTCCTGGACGAGCCCACCGCCGGCCTGGACCCCCGCGGCCGCCTGGCCATGCTGGACCTGGTGCATGACCTGTCTCACGCCCACGGCTTCGGCGTGATCCTGTCCACGCATCTGCTGGCCGACGTGAAGGCCGTGTGCGACGAGATCCTGGTGCTGCGCGACGGCCGCGTGCTGGATCACGCCCGCGTGGACGCCGGCGCCGAACGCGACACCGCCGTCTTCGTGCTGGAGGGCTTCGGCGACCGCGAGGCCTTCTGCGCGGCCCTCGCCGCGCGGGGCCTGGAGCCCGTCCCCGAGGACCGCGCCCTGCTGGTCACGGCCGACGCCGACCACGGCCCCGCCGCCGTGCTGGCCGCCGCCGCCGCCTCGGAGTTCGCCCTGCGCCGCCTGCAGCGCCGCACCGAGACCCTGGAGGACCTGTTCTTCAAGCTGGTCGACGCCTCCGGCGACGAGGCGTCCGGCGCCCTGGGCGCCCTGACCCGCGGCGAAGGAGGCGAGCGCTGATGCCCGTCTACGAACGCGGCTACCGCGGCTGGGAGGATTCCGGCACCCGCGCGGCGCCGGCCTGGTGGGCCATCGCCCGCCGCGGCATCCTGGAGCCGCTGAAGCGCCGCGGCTTCCTCTTCCTGCTGGTGGTGGCCTGGGTGCCGGCCATCGTCAAGGGGGGCATCCTCTACTTCACCTACAAGATGGGGGAGATGACCAAGCTCCTGGGCGGCGACTGGACCGACATCACCGCCGCCGGCTTCCGCAGCTTCCTGGAGTGGCAGACGCCGTGGGTGCTGATCATCCTGGCCATCATCGGCTCGGGCCTGATCACCAAGGACCGCGAGGAGAACGGGCTGGCCCTGTACTTCGCGCGTCCCCTGGGGCTGCGCGACTACATCCTGGGCAAGGGCCTGATCACGCTGTTCTACTACTTCGCCGTCACGCTCTTCCCGGTGCTGGCGCTGTGCATCTTCGGCTACCTGTCCACCCAGGGCGCCACGGGCCTCCAGATGCTGGTGGCCACCCCGCTGCGGGCCCTGGTGTACTGCACCCTGGCCGGCACGAGCTTCAGCCTGGTGCTGCTGGCCCTGTCCAGCATGGGCACGCGCACGGTCTTCGTGGCCCTGTGGTGGGTGCTGCTCTTCGCCACCGAGGGGCTGGCCGAGATCATGGCCATGTTCCGCCCCGAGCTGCGGATCCTGGACTTCGCGGGCCAGCATACGAACATGGGCGCCCTGATCCTGGGCGGCCGCAGCATGACCGGCGTATCGCCGTGGGTGAGCCTGGCCGTGGTGCTGGGGCTCATCGCGGCGGGGCTGGCGGTGCTGCGGGCGCGCGTGAAGCCGGTGGAGGTGGTCTCGTGAGCGCGGTGCTGGAGGCCCGTCGCGTGAGCAAGTGGTTCGGCGAGGTCATCGCCGTGAACGACTGCTCCCTGACGCTGGGGCCGGGCGTCACCGGCCTGCTGGGGCTGAACGGCGCCGGCAAGACCACCCTCTTCAAGCTGCTCTCCGGCCTGATCACCCCCAGCCAGGGGGAGGTGCTGGTGCGCGGCCGCCGCCTGCGCCGCGAGGTGGGCATGTTCCGCCGCGTGGGCTTCTGCCCCGAGAGCGACGCCCTCTTCGACTGGCTCACCGGCCGCGAGTTCCTCACGCTGATGATCCGGCTCATGGGCTTCGACGGCGCCGAGTCCGCGCGCCGCTGCGACCGCGCCCTGGAGCTGGTGCACCTCGCCCACGCCGGCGACGCCCGCATCGGCGGCTACTCCAAGGGCATGCGCCAGAAGATCAAGATGGCCCAGGCCCTGGCCCACGACCCCGAGATCGTGTTCCTGGACGAGCCCCTGAACGGCATGGACCCGGTCTCGCGCCGCGAGATCTCCCACCTGGTGAAGGAGCTGGGGGAGGCCGGGCGCTGCGTGGTGGTCAGCAGCCACATCCTGCCCGAGATCGAGACCATGACCCGCTCCATCGTGCTCATCCACCGGGGCAAGCTCATGGCCGAGGGCGACATCACCGAGATCCGCGACGCCATCCACGACCACCCCACCATCGTGGCCTTCCGCAGCCCGGAGCCGCGCCGCCTGGCGTCGTTCCTGGCCGGGCGCGACCTGGTGCTGGGCGTGGAGCTGGACGACCTGGGCCGCGTGGTGGCCCGCACGGACCACGCCGTGAACTTCTACCGCGAGCTGCCCGCGGCGCTGATCGAGGCGGGCATCCCGGTGGACGAGTTCCAGACCCTGGACGACGACCTGCAGTCCGTCTTCGACTACCTGGTGGGGCAGTGACATGAACGTGAACGCCGGCCTGAATCCCGACGCCGCCGCCGACGCCCCGGACCGGCCCCTGAACGTGCTGGCCAGCGCCTGGTGGATCGGAGCCTTCTCCTTCCGCGAGATGATCCGCCGCAAGCGCATCGTCTCCGTGGGCCTGCTCATGCTGCTGCCGGTGATCCTGGCGGTGGCCTGGCGGACGCTGGACCGCGACGGCGTGATCTCCGCGGACCTGATCCTGGCCAACCTGTCGGGCATGGTGTACGTGCACGCCATGGTGGCCCTGGTCTCGCTGGCCTTCGGCCTGTCGGCCATCGGGGAGACGGCGGACGAGGGCACCATCATCTACTACTGGACCCGTCCCCTGAGCCGCACCGCCATCTACCTGGGACGGCTCTGGGCGGCCCAGACCGTGTCGGCCCTGCTGGTGGCGGGATCGCTGGTGCTCTGCTTCCTGGTCATGACGGTGGGCAACTTCGGGATCCTCAACCTGGATTTCCTCCGGCTCTACGTGTCGGCCTGCCTGGTGATCCTGCTGGGAGGCTTCGTCTACACGGCCATCTTCGCCGCGGCGGGCACGGTGCTGCGGCGCCCCATGCTGCCGGCCATCCTCTACGCCTTCGGGTGGGAGGCCATCAGCGGCAACGCGCCCCTGAAACTCCAGGAGCTGACCGTCGTATTCCACCTCCGCAACCTCATGCACAACCCCGCCCGATCCGTGGACAGCATGCCCAACCTGCTGCAGGAGCTGCGGCAGATGGTGATGCGCGAGGTGCCGCCCGAGCCCTGGCAGTCCCTGCTGACGTTGCTCGGCGTCATCGTCGTGAGTACCCTGCTGGGCACCTGGCTGCTGCGGCGGAAGGAGATCTTCCGCTAGGCGTTCACCCCCTTCCCGGGACCGCGGGCCGGTTTGACACCGGCGGGTCCCGGTGCTAGCGTGCGGTCGGATCCGATTGATCTCGACCGACGATTCTCAAGACGGTCCGCGCCGGCGGACCCTTTCGTGGCTGTCCGGAACGCGCGCTCCCGTCCGCGTCGCCGCCCCGGACGACTCAACCCTGGAGGCCTCCATGCCCTTCGACCGCAAGATGCTCGGACTGTTCGTCTGCGGGCTCCTGCTCGCCGCCGGCGGCGCCGCCGCCGCCGGGACCAGCGACCTGCAGGACCAGGTCCAGGAGTTCACCCTGGACAACGGCGTCCACTTCATCGTCCTGGAGCGTCACGACGTTCCGGTCTTCTCCTTCAACACCCACATGGACGTGGGCAGCGCCCAGGAGGTGACCGGCATCACCGGTCTGGCCCACATCCTGGAGCACATGGCCTTCAAGGGGACCCCGGAGATCGGGACCACGGACTACAAGAAGGAGCAGAAGGCCATGGCGGCCGAGGACGCCGCCTTCGCCGCCCTCAAGGCCGAGCGCAACCGGCGCATCCGCCACGGCATGGACAACGAGGTCGTCCTGCTCAACGAGAAGCAGATGCAGGAGGCCCTCGCGGAGCGCGCGGGCACGGTGCTGGTCGACGGCGTGGCGGTGACCTGGGACGAGGCCGCCGGCCTGGACTGGTCCGACGCCGCCTCCGAGGGCCGCTACGTGAGCGTGGCCGGCGACGACGACGCCGAGCTGGTGCGCCTGACCCACGCCTTCTCCCTGGCCAAGGACGCCGCCCGCGCCTTCGTGGTGAGCAACGAGTTCGGCCAGATCGTGGAGAACAACGGCGGCCGCGGCATGAACGCCGGCACCTGGACCGACGACACCAACTACATGTACAGCCTGCCCAGCAACCGCCTGGAGCTGTGGGCCTACCTGGAGGGCTCGCGCATGGCCAACCCCGTGCTGCGCGAGTTCTACACGGAGAAGGACGGCCCGGTGACCGAGGAGCGCCGCATGCGCACGGACAACAGCCCGTTCGGCATGCTGCTGGAGGAGTTCCAGAACCTGGCCTTCAAGGCGCACCCGTACCACGTGAGCACCATCGGCTGGATGAGCGACCTGAACACCATCACCCGCCAGGACTGCCAGGACTTCTACGACACCCACTACGTGGGCGAGAACATGACCGTGGCCATCGTGGGCGACGTGAAGTTCGAAGAGGTCAAGAAGCTGGCGGAGAAGTACTTCCAGGGCGTCTCGAGCAAGCCCGCCCCGGAGCTGGACACCGTGGAGCCGGCCCAGAAGGGCGAGAAGCGCATGGTGGTGCAGGACGACGCGCAGCCCTTCTACCTGTGCGGCTTCCACACCGGCAACTACGCGCACCCCGACGCGGCCGTGTACCAGGCCATCGCCGACATCATCGGCCAGGGCCGCACCAGCCGCCTGTACAAGCGCCTGGTGAAGGAGGACAAGATCGCCGCCCAGGTGGTGAGCTTCGCCGGCTTCCCCAGCGACAAGTACCCCAGCCTGCTGGCCTTCATGGGCATCCCCGTGAAGGACGTGGACGCCCTGCAGATCGAGGCGGCCATCTTCGACGAGATCGACAAGCTGGTGGCCGACGGCGTGACCCAGGCGGAGCTGGACGGCGTGAAGCGCCGGGCCAAGGCGGGCTTCGTGCGCGGGCTCCAGGGCAACATGGGCCTGGCGCGCCAGCTCTCCTACTACCAGGGCCTGCACGGCGACTGGCGTGAGATGTTCAAGCAGCTCGAAGCCATCGACGCCGTGACGGTGGAGGACGTGCAGCGCGTCGCCGCCGAGATCTTCGTCCCCAACAACCGCACGGTCGCGTACATCGAGACCGTCGAGGACTAGACGGGCCCCGCGTCCGCACGAAAGGAATGACGATGATTCGATTCCTGCAGAAGACCGCGGCCCTGCTGCTGCTGATGACGCTGGCGGTGGGCCTCACCGCCGCCGACGCCTCCGCGGCGCGCAAGAAGCCTTGGGAGAAGCTGAAGTACGACGACCTGGGCTCCATCGAGCTGCCCGCCTACGACCGCGTGGCCCTGGACAACGGCATGATCCTCTACCTGTGCGAGGACCACTCCCTGCCCATGGTGCAGCTCTCGGCCACGATCCAGGCCGGCGCCCTGTACGAGCCCGCCGCCCTGACCGGCCTGGCCGGCATCACCGGCGAGGTCCTGCGCACCGGCGGCACCGCCAAGTGGACGGGCGACGAGATCGACGAGATGGTGGAGTCCATGGGCGCGTCGGTGGAGACCTTCATCGGCGACGCCACCGGCGGCGCGTTCCTCTTCGCGCTGAACGAGGACGCCGACAAGGCCCTGGAGATCCTGGCCTCGGTGCTCATGGAGCCCGCCTTCGACGCCGAGAAGGTGGATCTGGCCAAGACCCAGGCCAAGAGCGGCATCGCCCGCCGCAACGACGAGCCCATGCAGATCGTGTTCCGCGAGTTCCAGCGCGTGATGTTCGGCCCGGACCATCCGCTGGCGCGCCTCGAGGAGTACGACACCATCAACGCCATCACCCGCGACGACCTGGTGAGGTTCCACGCCGACTACTTCGGCCCGGACCGCACCTACCTCGTGGTGATCGGCGACTTCGACGCCAAGACCATGGTGGGCAAGATCGAGGCGGCCTTCGCCGGCTGGAAGAAGGCCGGCGCGCCCCTGCCCGCCGACCCCGAGATCCCCGCGCTGCCGCGCACCATCAACGTGGCCGCCAAGGAGGACCTCACCCAGGCCATGGTGGCCCTGGGCGTCAAGGGCGTGCGCAACGACGATCCCAACTACGCCGCGATCCAGGTGGCCAACCAGATCCTGGGCGGCGGCTTCTCCTCGCGCCTGTTCAACGAGATCCGCAGCAAGCGCGGCCTGGCCTACACCACCGGCAGCCAGGCGGGCACGGGCTGGCGCTTCCCGGGCGTCTTCGTGGCCTTCACCGGCACCAAGAACGAGACCGCCCAGCAGGCCGCGGAGGTCATGTTCGACGAGATCCGCCGCATGGGCACGGAGCCCGTCAGCGCCGAGGAGCTCCGCATGGCCGTGGACGGCATCCTCAACAGCGACGTGTTCAACTACGACACCAAGCGCGAGGTGCTGGACCGCCTGGTCCTCTTCGAGATGAACGGCTACCCGGAGGACTTCCTGAGCAACTACCGCCAGGAGGTGCAGGCCATGACCGCGGAGAAGGTGATGGCCGCCGCGCAGGCCGTGTGGAAGGTGGACGACATGTCCCTGCTGGCGGTGGGCAACCCCGCCGACTTCGACGGCGACATGAGCGTGTTCGGTCCGGTCAACCAGATCGACATCACCATCCCCGAGCCCCAGATGACCCTGGACGTGCCGGCCGCCACCGCCGAGTCCCTGGCCGCGGGCCAGTCGCTGATGGCCAAGGCCGGCAAGGCCGTGAGCCCCAAGGTCCAGGGCCTGAAGAGCTACACCAGCAAGCTGAACCTGGCGCTGGAGATCCAGGGCATGCCCATGAACTTCGGCATCGAGATGGTGGCCGTCCTGCCGGACCGCATGAAGATGGTCCAGAAGACGCCGTTCGGGGAGATGTCCCAGGTCATGAACGGCGACGAGGGCTGGGCCAAGGGCCCCATGGGCACCCAGGACATCCCCGCCGAGCAGATGGACGGCCTGCGCGAGCAGCTGGACAGCGACCTGATCATGCTGCTGCGCAACCACGCCGATCTGACCTGCCAGGCCCTGGATGCGGCCGAGGTGGACGGCGTGATGTGCGACCGCGTGTACGTGACCGGCGTGGGCGAGGATTTCATCCTGATCTGCCTGGACCAGGCCACCGGCCTGCCCTTCATGCAGCAGAGCAAGGGCGCGGACCCCATGACGGGCAGCCCCGTGGTCCAGAAGACCTACTACAAGGACTACAAGGACTTCGGCGGCGCCAAGTACGCGTCGAACCTGGTCATCACCCACGACGACGAGGAGTTCGCCACCGGGACCATCAGCGAGCTGTCGCTGAACCCCAAGGTGGACGCTTCCGTGTTCAAGCGCTGAGCGCCGTCCGGCGCCGAACGCAGCGAGGGCCGTGGTCGGAAGACCACGGCCCTTCGCATGAGGTCCATCCGTCCGCCCGCTCTCCGGGACCTCGGGATGGGGGGCAGGAGCCACCTCGCAGGGTCGACCCGGGCTCACCCAGGCAGCGCGACTCCTTGCGGACCCCGGGATGTCACCTCTGGGGTAGCGTCCTGATTGGGTAAATTATAGCATGAAGAATCAATAAAATGGCGAGAACTTTCCAGAAATGGCGAAGAATCCCGCAACCCGTTGCAGGGCGGCCACGTAGAGCACCCACCATGCCTCGAACCTGAAGGGGGACCGCGATGCTGGAACTGATCCTGGGGCTGACGATGCTGGTGGTGGTGCTGAGCGTGGGCCTGGCGCTCCTGAAGCTGGTCTTCGCCGTGGTCCTGCTGCCGCTGAAGCTGGTGCTTTTCCTGACCAAGGGCCTGCTGGGCCTGGTGGTCCTGGTGCCGCTGCTGCTGGTGGCCGGCGTGCTGCTCACGGCCGTGGTCCCCGCGGCGCTGGCGCTGCTCGTGCTCCCCCTCTGCCTGCTGGGCGGACTCGTCGCGCTGGTGGCGGGATAACAAGGCGTCTCCCCTCTGACCCGGGCGCCCGCCATCGGAACGACGGAGGCCCGCAGCCGCCCTGCCAGGGTTCGGTTGCGGGCCTCATGACGTTCGGGCCGGCGGCGGTCAGGCGCCGCGGCTGCCGGGCTTCACCACGGGCACGCCCTGGGCGCACAGGGGGCATTCGGCCGGATCCCAGCTCACCACGTCCACCTTCATGAGCGAGCGGACGGGGGCCGGCACCTCCACATCCGGGCTGGTGCGGTCCACCAGGCAGGCCACGCCCTCCACCGCGCCGCCGGCCGCGGTCACGATGTCGGCCACCTCCAGGGTGGAGGTACCCCGCGTGATCACGTCTTCCACGATGAGCACCTTCTCGCCGGTCTCGATGCGGAAGTCGCGCCGCAGCGCCATGACGCCGTCCTTGCGCTCGGTGAAGACGAAGCGGCGGCCCAGGGCGCGGGCCACCTCGTGGCCCAGCAGCAGGGCGCCGATGGCGGGGGAGACCACCAGGTCGTAGTCCTGGGCTTCCAGACGGTCGGCCAGGGTGCGGCCCAGCTCCAGGGCCAGGTCCGGGAACTGCAGGACCTGGGCGCACTGGAAGTAGGTGTCGCTGTGACGGCCGCTGCTCAGCAGGAAGTGGCCTTCGCGACGGGCGCCGAGCTCGGTCATCAGGTCCTGGATGCGCGGGTCGGTCATGACGACAGCTCCTTGGCGATGGCCGCCAGGGCGGCGGCCGGGTCGGGTGCACCGGTGATGGGACGGCCCACCACCAGGAAGTCGGCGCCGCCGGCGAGGGCCTGCGCCGGCGTGGTGACGCGGCGCTGGTCGCCCAGGTCGCCCCCGGCGGGGCGCACGCCCGGGGTGACCTTCAGCAGGGCGTCGCCCACGGCGTCCCGCAGCAGGGGCAGGTCCGCGGGGGAGCAGACCAGGCCGTCGCAGCCGGCGGCGGCGGCGGTGCGGGCCAGGCGGGCCAGGCGGTCGGGCAGAGGGCCGCCTCCGGGAGCCACCTCGTCCAGGTCTTCCAGGGTCAGGCTGGTCAGCACGGTCACGGCCAGCAGCACCGGTCGGCGGCCGTGCTCGGCCTCGGCCTCGCGGGCCGCCGCCACGGCGGCCTCCAGCATGCGGCGGCCGCCGCCCGCGTGCAGGGTGAGGTACTCCACGCCCAGGGCCGCGGCGGAGCGCACGGCGCCGGCAACGGTGTTGGGGATGTCGTGGTACTTGAGGTCCAGGAAGACCTCCAGCCCGCGGGCTCGCAGGGCGCGGACCACGTCCGGACCGGCGGCCGTGAAGAGCTGCATGCCCACCTTCACGCTGCGGGCCGCGGGGCCCAGGCGCTCGGCCAGGGCCAGGGCGGCCCCGGCGTCGGGCACGTCCAGGGCGGTGAAGACGCGCTCGCCGGCGGGCCGGCGGCGCAGTTCGGTCACGAGGGCGTTGGCTTCCATGGGGTCGTCCGGTCCCGGATTCGGGGTGGCGTCGGGCCGGCGGATCGGGCTTGCCGACGTTCCGGCGATCGTCTATATCCTCACAGTGTTCGTCAAGTTGTTATGCACTGCCGCCCCGCACCAGGAGGAATCCCGTGCTGGACCGTAAGTTCCTGCGGGAGAACCGCGAGCTCGTCGAGAATTCCGTGCGCGCCAAGCGCGAGAGCGTGGACATCGAGGCCTACTACGCCCAGGACGAGCGCCGCCGCGCCGCCCTCCAGGAGACCGAGACCCTCCAGGCCGAGGCCAACCGGGCCAACAAGGCCATCGCCGAGGCGCGCAAGGCCGGCGAGGACACCTCCGACGCCATCGCGCGGATGAAGGAGGTGTCGGCCCGCATCAAGGACCTCAAGGCCGATGCCGACGCCTGCGAACAGGCCGTGGACGCCCTCTACATGCGCATCCCCAACATCCCCCTGCCCCAGGTGCCCGTGGGCGGGGAGGAGGACAACCAGGTGGTGCGCAGCTGGGGCGAGCCGCGGAGCTTCGACTTCGAGGTGCAGCCCCACTGGGACGCGGCCACGCGCCTGGGCATCATGGACCTGGAGGCCGCCGCGCGCATGAGCGGCTCCGGCTTCACGCTGCTGACCGGCGCCGGCGCGCGCCTGGAGCGCGCGCTCATCAACTTCATGCTCGACGTGCATCTGGAGCAGGGATACCGCGAGGTCAACGTGCCCTATCTCTGCACCCCGGAGACCATGACCGGCACCGGCCAGCTTCCCAAGATGGCCGAGGACATGTACCACTGCGGCGTGGACGACCTCTACCTCATCCCCACCGCCGAGGTCACCGTCACCAACATCCACCGCAAGAGCACGCTGGAGGCCGAACGCCTGCCCGTGAAGTACGTGGCCTTCTCGCCCTGCTTCCGCCGCGAGGCGGGCGCCGCGGGCAAGGACACCCGCGGCCTGCTGCGCGTGCATCAGTTCCACAAGGTGGAGATGGTGCAGTTCACGCACCCGGACGCCTCCGCGGCGGCCCTGGACTCGCTGACGGACGACGCCGAGGAGATCCTCCGCCGCCTGGATCTGCCCTACCGCGTGCTGCGGCTGGCCACCGGCGACCTGAGCTTCGCCGCCGCCATGTGCTACGACCTGGAGGCCTGGGCGCCCGGCGTGGGCTCGTGGCTCGAGGTGTCGTCGTGCAGCACGTTCACGGACTTCCAGGCGCGGCGCGCGGGGATCCGCTACCGGGGCGGCGACGATTCCGGCTACGTGCACACCCTGAACGGCTCCGGCCTGGCCCTGCCGCGCGTGCTGGTGGCGATCATGGAGAACTATCAGAACGCCGACGGCACCATCACCGTGCCCGAGGTCCTGCGGCCCTACATGGGCGGCCTGGAGATCATCGGATGATCCGGACGGAGACCTGATGGCCTGGTGGCCCTCCACCCTGAACTTCATCCGCAAGCGGCGGTTCTTCACGGTGTTCGTGCTGGCCGGGTCCATGCTCATGGTGCTCGGCGTGAGCTTCGTCTCCTTCCGCGTGGCGGACCAGGTGGAGGAGCAGTCGCAGCTCTCCACCTGGCTGCTGTCGCACTTCGCCAGCCTGCACCTGGCCCAGCGCACCAACGGCGGGCTGAGCGAGGTGCTGGAGAAGACGCGGCGGCTGGAGGTGCCGTTCATCGTCACCGACAACCAGGGCCGGCCTCTGGTCTGGAACGCGCCGGTCATCGGCATCCCCATGCCCGAGCAGCAGCTCACGCTGCTGAGCGTGGATCCGGCGGGCGGGAACGGCAGGGACATCGACCGCATCCTGGAGCTGGTGCGCGAGTTCGACCGCCAGAACGAGCCCTTCGCCATCACGGATCCCCAGGACGGGCGGCGCTTCCTGACGCTGCACTACGGGCCGTCGGCCCTGAGCCGCCGCATCCGCTGGCTGCCGTGGGTGGAGATGGCGCTGCTGGGGCTCTTCTTCACGGTCATCGTCTGGGCGCTGACCGTGAAGCGCGACGGCGAGACGCAGCGTCTCTTCGCGGGCATGGCCAAGGAGACGGCCCACCAGCTGGGCACGCCCATCACCTCCATCCTGGGCTGGCTGGCCATCCTGCGCGACCGCGCCGGCGGCCATGACGACGTGGTGGACGAGCTGGACGCCGACGTGAAGCGCCTGGGCAAGGTGAGCGAGCGCTTCAGCCAGATCGGCTCGCTGCCCCAGCTCCAGGACACGGATCTGGCCGCGGCCTGCGAGGCCAGCGTGCAGTACTTCCGCCGGCGGCTGCCGCACCTGGGCGGCACGGTGGAGCTGCACTTCGCGGACCGCTCCACGCGGCGCACGCGCTTCAACCGCGACCTGATGGAATGGGTGCTGGAGAACCTCATCAAGAACGGCATCGACGCCCTGAAGGACCGCAGCGGCCGCATCGACCTCACCCTGGACGACGGTCACGACGGGGCCCTGGAGCTGCGGGTGGCCGACACCGGCGGCGGCATCGCCCCGGGCAAGCGGAACCGCATCTTCGAGGCCGGGTTCACCACCAAGGCCCGCGGCTGGGGCATGGGCCTGGCCCTCGTCCGCCGCATCGTGGTGCAGTATCATGGGGGGCGGATCCTCGTGGAACGCACCGGGCCCGAAGGCACCGTGTTCCTCATCACGCTTCCCGGAGAGGAGTAGGCCCTTGGCATTCCGAATCCTGTGGGTGGACGACCAGATCGAGGAGCTGCGTTCCCAGGTTGTGTACCTGGGCGAGAAGGGCTACCAGGTGGACGGCGTGTCCAACGGCCAGGACGCCGTGGCGAAGCTGCGCCAGGAGCCCTACGACGCCGTGCTGCTCGACGAGATGATGCCCGGCATGACCGGGCTGGAGACCCTGGCCGAGCTGAAGAAGGTGCGCGACTCCGTGCCGGTGATCATGATCACCAAGAGCGAGGAGGAGGATCTGATGCACCGGGCCATCGGCCGGCGCATCGACGACTACCTGGTCAAACCGGTGTCGCCCCTGCAGATCGTGTCGGCCCTGAAGCGGCTGCTGGAGGGCCGCCGCATCCGCGGCGAGCAGCTCAGCCGCGACTTCACGCGCCACTACATGAACGTGCAGGAGAGCCTGGGCTCGGCGCGCACGCCCCAGGATTGGACGGACCTGCTCAACGAGCTGGTGCAGTGGGACCTGGACATCTACGCCGACGGCGACCACGGCCTGCTGGCCACCCAGGAGGAGATGCACGCCGAGGCCAACCGCGCCTTCAGCCGCTACGTGCGAGACCACTACGCCGGCTGGGTCAACGGCTCCGACGACGCGCCCGTGCTCAGCCCGGATCTCTTCCGCACCTGGGTGGCGCCGGAGCTGAAGGACGGCAAGCAGGTCATCTGGATCATCATCGACTGCATGCGCCTGGACCAGTGGCGTGTGGTGGAGGACCTGCTGGAGCCGTACTACCAGCTCGAGCGGCGGCACTACTACTCCATCCTCCCCTCGGCCACGCCCTTCGCGCGCAACGCCATCTTCGCCGGCCTCTACCCGCGTGAGATCGCCGCGCGCTATCCCGACTGGTGGCGCGGCTCCAGCCGCCAGCAGCACTCCAAGAACGCCCACGAGAAGGAGCTGCTGGGCGAGCAGCTCAAGCGCATGAAGCTGCCCGCGGCCGACAGCTACAAGTACTACAAGGTCTTCGACGCCCAGGACGCCGACGACCTCAACAAGCACGTGGGAAGCCTGGCGGGCACCCAGCTCGTGGCCGCCGTCTACAACTTCGTGGACATCATGGCCCACGGCCGGGGCCAGAGCGACATCCTCAAGGAGCTGGCGCCCGACGTGGCCGCCTTCCGCACGCTCATGCGCAGCTGGTTCGAGCACTCCACACTGATGGAGGCCCTCAAGACCCTCTCGCGCCGCGACTGCACCGTGATCATCACCACGGACCACGGCTCGGTGTACTGCAAGCGCGCGGCCACCGTGCGCGCCAACCGCGAGACCAGCACCAACGTGCGCTACAAGTACGGGGACAACCTGGGCGTGGACGAGAAGCAGATCTTCCTGATGAAGGATCCGGAGGACTACATGCTGCCGCGCCAGTCGGCCATCGAGAACTACGCGGTGACCACGGAGAACTACTACCTGGTCTACCCGACCAATTTCCACGAGTACGAGCGCCTCTACCGCGACAGCTTCCAGCACGGCGGCGTGAGCCTCGAGGAGATGATCGTGCCCTTCGCCGTGCTCAGGCCGAGGTAGCCGTGGAGCACCCCCTGCCGTCGCCCGACGCCTTCCCCTGCCGCGGCCGCACGTGCGGACCGGACGCCACCACGGCGCTCGGCGCGCGCGCGGCGGCGTTGCTGAAGGGCGGCGAGACCATCCTGCTCTGGGGGCCCCTGGGCGCCGGCAAGACCCTCTTCGTGCAGGGGCTCTGCCGGGCGTTGGGCGTGGGCGGCGCGGAGGTGGGCTCGCCCACCTTCACGCTGGTGAACACCTACGAGGGACCGCTGACCGTACACCACCTGGACCTGTACCGGCTGGACGCGGCTTCGGATCTGCACGACCTGGGCCTGGACGCCATCCTGGACGAGGTGGAGGCGGGAGCCGCCGTGCTGCTCTGCGAATGGCCGGATCCGCTGCTGGACTGGGTGGGGGAGCGGCTGGAGCTCCTGATCCTGCCCGACGACGCCCCCGACGTCCGCCGCTGGCACCTGCGCGGCACGCCGGCGGTGCCGGCTGCCTGGAGCGCCCTGCTGGAGGAGACCGCGTGATCTGCCTGGCCCTGGACACCTGCACCAACTGGGGACGCTTCACGCTCGCCCGCGGCGCCGACGTGCTCGTGGACCGGCCCCACAACGTGACCGGCTCCTACGCCGACAGCCTGCTGCCCCTGCTGGACGGGATGCTGGAGGAGGCGGGGCTGGCCCGCGCGGACCTGGACGCCCTGGCCGTCGCGCGCGGACCGGGCAGCTTCACCGGCGTGCGCATCGGCGTGGCCACGGTCAAGGGCCTGGCCTTCGGGCTGGGCGTGCCCCTGTACGCCGTCTCCACCCTGGAGGCCATGGCCGCGGCCATGCTGCTGGAACGGCCGGACCGCGACTGGGCGGTGCCGTCGCTGGACGCGCGGCGCGGCGAGCTCTTCGCGGGGGTGTACCGACGGCGCGGCGCCTGGGTGGAGGCGGTGGCGCCGCCGGCGTCCCTGCCGATGGACGCCTGGTGGGAGCGGGTCCTGGAGATGGCGCCGGATCCGGAGGCGCCGGTCTACGCCGGCAGCGGCACGTCCCTGCTGCTGGGGGCGGGCGAGACCCTGCGGCCGGAGCTCCGGGCCCGCGGCGACGCCACCCTGCGCTGCTGGAGCGCCGCCCATCCCGCCACGGCCAAGGCCCTGGCGTGGGTGTTGGCCTCCGGGCAGGCGCCTTTCGCGCCGGTGCATCCGTTCACGCTGACGCCCAGCTACCTGCGCGTGTCGGACGCCGAGGTGAAGCGGGGCCTGGATCTGACGCCGGGCGGTGCGGACGCGGGCGAGGCTCCCGTGGAGGACCGCCGCCCGCAGGCCGGATCATGACCGCGGCGGCCGCCGCCGTGCGCTCCGCGCGGCCCGACGATCTGCCCGGCATCCTGCGCCTGGAGCAGCTCTGTTTCGATGACCCCTGGCCGCCGCTGCTGCTGCATGAGGAACTGGTGCGGGACGCCCGCCGCCGCCCCCTGGTGGTGGAGGACGACGGCGCCTTGGCCGGCTTCCTCATGGCCTGGGTGGTGGTGGACGAGTACCACGTGGTCAACCTGGCCGTGGATCCGGGGCGTCGGCGCCGCGGGCTGGCCGCCCGTCTGCTGGCGGCCGGTCTGGACGAGGCCGTCGGCGACGGCTGCGTCAGCGCCACGCTGGAGGTGCGGGCCTCCAACGCGGGGGCCATCGCCTTCTACGGGGCCCACGGATTCGTCCAGGTGGGGCGCCGCCCCCGCTATTACGCCGACAACGGCGAGGACGCCCTGATCCTCACCGTGGAGCTGACGCAGGGCTGAACGACCCGTCGCCCGCGTGTTTTCCTGTTGTTTCGATAGGCGGGAATGGCTACCGTTGGCGTCCTGCAAGAACGGACGCATCCTGCCGAGGGAGGTCGACATGTCCTGGCTCAACCAGGCCAAGAAGGGCATCCGGGCCCTGACCAGCCAGAAGAAGGAAGTGCCCGACAACCTGTGGAGCAAGTGCCCCGCCTGCGGCGAGGTGCTGTACCACAGGGAGTTGGAGCGCAACCTGTACGTCTGCACGGACTGCGGCCATCACCTGCGTCTGACCACGGACCAGTACCTGGACCTGCTGGTGGACGAGGGCTCCTGGCAGGAGTCCCACCGCGGCATCACCTCGCGCGACCCGCTGGACTTCAAGGACTCCAAACGCTACGTGGACCGCATCAAGGGCAGCATCAAGGCCACCGGCCGCGACGACGCCGTGGTGGTGGGCCGCGCCGAGGTGGACGACATCCCCATCGGCCTGGCCGTCATGGACTTCACGTTCATGGGCGGCAGCATGGGCTCGGTGGTGGGGGAGAAGATCGCCCGCATGCTGCAGGATTGCGTGCGCGAGCGGACCGCCGCGGTGATCCTGAGCCGCAGCGGCGGCGCCCGCATGCAGGAGTCGCTGCTCTCGCTCATGCAGATGGCCAAGACCAGCGCCATGCTCAACCGTCTGCACGAGGAGGGCCTGCCCTTCATCTCGCTCGTCACCAACCCAACCACCGGCGGCGTGACGGCGAGCTACGCCCAGCTGGGCGACGTGAACATCGCGGAGCCGGGCGCGTTGATCGGCTTCGCCGGTCCGCGCGTGATCGAGCAGACCATCAACAGCGAGCTGCCCGAGGGCTTCCAGTCGTCGGAGTTCCTGCTGGAGCACGGCATGCTGGACATGATCGTGCCCCGCAAGGAGCTGCGCGGCGCCCTGGCCGACGTGCTGCACTGGTTCACGGACGGCCGTGACGTGTCGGTCCCCCAGCCCTACCGCGGGTGAGGCCGTGACTCCCGCCCGCCCCGACGACGACGTCGGGTCCGTCTTCCCCGGCGAACCGGGCGTGACGGACGACGCCCGGCCGCCCTTCGTCGCCGACCATCCCACCACCCGCTGGCTCTTCGCCCTGAACCGCATGGGGATCCGCCCAGGCCTGGGCCGTGTGCGCGGCCTGCTGGCGGACCTGGGCCACCCCGAGGAGGGGCTGCGCACCCTGGTGGTGGCCGGCACCAACGGCAAGGGCAGCACCACGCGCCTGCTGGACGCCCTCTACCGCCAGGCTGGGCTGAGGACCGCCTGCTACACCAGCCCTCACCTGCTGCGTGTGTACGAGCGTCTGACCATCGACGACCGTCCCGTGGACCCGGAGGCCTTCCGCCGCCGCGTGGAGGAGCTGCGTCCGTCGGTGGACCGACACCAGGCGAGCTGGTTCGAGACCCTGACCGCGGCGGCGGTCTCGCTGGTGCGCGACGCCGGGGTGGACGTGTTCTGCTGCGAGACCGGGCTGGGCGGGCGGCTGGACGCCAGCAACGCCCTGCCGAGCCTGGCGGTGCTGCTGACCGGCGTGTCGCTGGACCACCAGGCCATCCTGGGCGAGACGGTGGAGGAGATCGCCGACGAGAAGCTGGGTCTGCTCAAGCCCGGCGTGCCCCTCATCACCGGCCTGCGGGGCGAGCTGAAGCGGCGGGCCTTCACGGCTGCGGTGCTGGCCGGGGCGCCGTCGTTCTTCCTGGACGAATTCACGCGCAGCGACGTGGGGCCGCGGAGCTGGGATCTGATCACGCGGGACCGCGTGCACGCCGGCCTGCCCCTGCTGGGCGGAGAGGTCATGCGCCGCAACGCCGGGCTGGCCCTGCTGGCCGCCGATGTCCTGGCCGACCGCGGCGACCTGCCGCCGATCCCGGATCCGGCTGCGGCCCTGGCGGACGCATTCCTGCCCGGCCGTTTCCAGACCGTGCTGACGGGTCCGGACTGGATCGTGGACACTGCGCACAACGCCGAGGCGTTGGAGCTGGCTCTGACCATGTTCCTGGAGCGCCCGTGCGCCGGGCGCCGTCACGTGCTCTTCGCCGGCATGGCCGACAAGGACCCCGGCGACCGCGCCGGCGAGCTCCTGCGCCGGGCGGACACCGTGACCGCCGCGGTGATCGGACTGCCGCGCTCGCGGAACCCGGAGGAGCTCCAATCGTTGATGGACCGTTGGGGCCTCGCGGGCCAGTATGGGACCCGCGTGTGCCCGGACCTGGGCACCGCGCTGGACCGCCTGGCCGCCGAGTCCGGACCCGACGACGCGGTCCTGGCCTGCGGCTCGTGCTTCCTCGCCGGGGAGCTGCTCTGGCGCCTGGGCTACCGTGATCTCGAAGACACCAGGACCGTGCGGCCGGCCGCCGAGGTCCTCGCACGGAGGGAAGGGACCTCATGAGCGGACGCGGACTGCTGCTGGGCGCCGACGTGGGCGGCACGTCGGTGAAGTTCGTGGTGACCGATGCGCACGGCGCGCGCGTGGCCGCGGGCCGCGTGCCCACCGACGACGACGATGCCGGCGCCACCCTGGCCGCCCTGGCGGAGGCCGTGGCCGGCGCGGCCGGGGACGGGATCGCCGCCATGGGTCTGGCCTGCGCCGGCGTGGTGGATCCCGTGGCCGGGTCCCTGGGGCGCGCTCCGAACCTGCCGGGCTGGCAGGGGGAGAACCTGCGGGCCCTGGCCCGCGCCGCCTTCGGCGCCGTTCCCTGCGCCCTGGCCAACGACGTGAACGCGGCGCTGATGGGCGAGCAGCGCTTCGGCGCCGCCCGCGGCAAGCGCGACGTGGTGATGTACGCCCTGGGCACCGGCGTGGGCGGCGGCGTGATGGTGGACGGTCGGCTCATCGTGGGACGCCACTGCGGCGCCGGCGAGCTGGGACACGTGGTCATCGATCCGGGCGGCCCCATGTGCGGCTGCGGCAACCGCGGTTGCGTGGAGGCCTTCGTGGGGGCGGTGGCCCTCGCGGCGGAGGTGCGGCGGCACGGGGCCGCCACGCGCCACGATCCCGAGATGCAGGCCCTGCTCGGGGAGAGCGACGATCATCTGCCGCGCGCCCTGGCCGAGCTGGCCGGCCGCGGCCACGCCGATGCCGTGGCGATCTACCGCGACGCCGGCCGGCGCCTTGGACGCGCCGTGGGCGGCGTGGTCAACACCCTGGATCCCGAGCTGGTGGTCATCGGCGGCGGCGTGGCGCAGGCGGGCGACCTGATCCTGGAGCCCTGCCGCGAGGAGGCGGCGCGGGTCATCCTGGGCGAGGCGAGCAAGGCCGTGCCCATCGTGCCGGCCGAGCTGGGTCCCGAGGCCGCGGCCCTGGGCGCCGCGGCCCTGGCCCGCGAGGAGGTCGCCGGAACGTGAGCTCGGGAGTGGGCAGGCTGCTGGCGCTGCTGGGGACGATGCTGGCCGTGGCCGGCGCCGTCCGGGCCGCCGAGCCGACGCCCACCCGCGTGGACGCCGACCGCCTGGTGGACCGCGTGGTGGACGGGCAGCCCATCACCTACCTGCTGGGCAACGTGCTCATCGTGCGCGACTCCATGACGGTGGCCGCCGATTCCGCCCTCTTCTACCGCGAGGACGACGAGTACGACTTCTTCGGCCGCGTGCGCATGACCCGCGGCGAGGCCGTGGTCACCTGCCGCGCCGCCTTCTACAACGACCGCACCGGCGACGCCGACTTCCGGGGCGACGTGCGCATGGTGGACGGCGACGTCATCGCCACCGGCCGCCGCGCCGAGATGCGCGAGGAGGGCGACCTGCTGCGTCTGATCAGGGACGCGCGCGTGGTGTCGCCCGACTACGTGGTCCACGCCGACACGGTGGTCAACCGCGACTCCAGCGAGCAGGGCGAGGCCTTCGGCCACGTGATCATGGTGGATCCGGGCGGCGACAGCGTGGTGCGCGGCGGCCACGCCGTGTTCGACCGCGACGGCGGCCGCGTCACCGTGGACCGCCTGCCCAGCCTGGAGAGCCGCGACGGCGAGCGCGAACCCCTGGTGGCCGACGCCCTGCTCATGGACTTCCTGCGCGACGAGGACCTGGTGGTCATGGTGGACAGCGTGCGCATCCGCCAGGGCGCCACGCGCGCCCTGGCCGACACGGCCCGCGTCTACGGCCGCGAGCTCATGCGCCTGACCGGCCGCCCCGTCATGGACGACGGCGAGGGCGCCGTCTTCCGCGGCACCGTCATCGAGACCTGGTACGAGGACGGCGAGCCCGTGCGCGTGCGCATGGAGGGCGAGGCCAGCGTGGAGGACGACGAGCCCGGCGATCTGGCCGTGCGCTATCCCGGCCTGCCGGAGATGGATGTGCTCTCCGGCGACACCATCACCGTGCACATGCGGGAGGGGCGTCCCCACCGCTCCGTGGTGGTGGGCCGCGCCCGCAGCGTGTACGTGCCCGTGGACGCCGCCAAGGAGGTGGCGTTCAACGACGTGCGCGGCGACACGATCCTCATCGCCTTCGCGGACAAGGGCGTGCGCCAGGTGGATGTGCGCGGCTCCATGACGGGCACCTACTCCTTCATGCGGCTGGAGGAGCTGGGGGCTCGCGCCGCGGCGGCGGCCGTCGTGCTGGACAGCGTGCTGGCGGCGCGCGGCGACACCCTGGCGGCCCTGCTGCCGGACTCGCTGGCGGCGTCGCTGCCGACGCGGGTGGCGGACTGGTCGGGCCTGGATCCGCTGCAGGGGGCCATGCTGGCCCGCGCCCTGGTGGACTCGCTCACCGCCCACGGCGACACGGCCCTGGTCTACACCGCCCAACGCGCCCTGGCCGACGCCCTCCGGGACACCCTGGCCGACGGCCGCGGCTCCACCGTGGACTTCACCGCCAACCGCGAGCTGGTGGACTACTCCGGCGGGCAGGGCCTCTTCCAGCTCGCGGACAAGCGCATCGTCCTGCGCCGGGACGCGCGGCTGCTCTACGGCTCCATCGACCTCAAGGCCCAGGACATCCGCCTGGAGACCGGCACCCGCGAGCTCTACGCCACCGGCACGCCGCTGCTGGTGGACGGCGGCGAGAAGATCGCCGGGCGCGACATGGCCTACGACTTCGGGAACCGCACCGGCGCCGTGAAGAACGGCGTGACCAGCATGGACGGCTACTTCTACGTGGGCCGGCACATCAAGCGCTTCGGTGACGGAGAGCTGAAGATCCGCGGCGGCAAGATGACCAGCTGCGACCTGGACCGGCCCCACTATCACTTCTGGGCCGACAAGATGAAGATCAAGATGGACGACAAGGTGGTGGCCAAGCCCATCGTGCTGAAGGTGGGGGAGGTGCCCCTTTTCGCCCTGCCCTTCTTCTTCAAGTCGCTGCAGTCCGGGCGGCGCAGCGGCATCCTCTTCCCCACGTTCGATTTCGGCTGGGGCAGCCGCACCGGCCGCTACATCCGCGACTGGGGCTACTACTGGGCCACCAACGACTACACGGACTTCACCGTGCGCGGCGACTGGAACGAGCGCAGCGAGCTCACCTGGCAGATCAGCAACCGCTACATCAAGCGCTACGCCTTCCAGGGCGACGTGCGCTATTCGCGGCGCAGCACCCTGGGATCGCAGGCGGGCACCAGGCAGTGGCAGTTCTTCTGGAACCACAACCAGCCCGCTCTCTTCGACGTGTACAACTTCAAGGCCGACGTGCGCATGTCGTCCACCACGATCGAGCGCACGGACCTGCTCAACGACGTGGGCCAGGAGGTCATCAACGGCCAGCAGGTCAGCAACGTGAACGTGTCGCGGCGCTGGTCCTTCGGCAGCGGCAACGTGTCGTTCAAGCGGGAGGAGTACGTGAACGCGGCCGACACCCTGCTGGCCACCAACAAGCGCCTCTCCACGCAGGCCTTCCCGAGCCTGGCGGTGAGCTTCACGAACCGGCCCCTGGCCTCGCCGTCGCGCGCCGGTTCCGGCGGGTTCCTGCGCGATCTGCTGAGCAACACCTACTTCCAGCACAGCTACGGCGCCTCGCGGCAGGTGACCACCTTCGAGACCACGCGCAGCACCCTGGACCGCGCCAACGGCAACATGTCCCTGACGGTCACGCCGCCCACCGTGAGCGTGTTCAACGTGTCGACGGGCCTCACGGCGGGCTTCACCTACGCCCGCAACGACACCGCCGGTGCGCTCTACGACGAGGACGCCGACGCGATGGTCCCCATCGCCAGCGAGGTGGAGACCACCACCAAGTCCCTGGCGGTGAAGTCCGACGTCTCGACCACCCTCTACGGCCTCTTCCGGGCGCGGGTGGGCAGCCTGAGGGCCGTGCGGCACACGTTGCGCATGAGCGCCTCGCACCGCTGGCGTCCTGAGCTGGACGGGGTGCAGACGGCCGACCAGTCCGTGAGCCTGAGCATGGGCAACCGCTTCGACCTGAAGTTCCGCGCGGCGGAGACGGACAGCGGCGAAACCTACCGCAAGCTGGACGGCGTGGTGGATTGGTCCCTCAACACCACCTACGACCCCGACCTGGAGAAGAAGGACCGCTGGGGCGACATCGGCAGCGTTCTGTCCCTCAAGCCGGGCAGCAGCCGCTACCTGAACGTGTCGGTGACCAACTCCTACGATCCCTACGCCATGCACATGAAGCAAACGACCTTCCGCTACTCCCTGGACTTCAGCGGCCGCTTCGACACCGGCGGCCGCAGCCGCGAGGACAAGCGCGAGCGCAACGCCGCCATGGCGGCCCTGGCCGCCGCCGACAGCCTGGGCGCGGCCCCGGTGACGGACGAGCCGGATCCGTGGCAGCCGGAGGAGGCGGAGCGGGCGGACGATTTCGGGGGGTACGGCGCGTTCGAGGATCAGGAGCAGAAGAGCGGCGACGACCAGACCGCGGGCGGACGCTTCATCCCCTGGCGTCTGAGCAGCAGCCTCTCGTACTCCAAGAACCACGTCAGCGACGTGCTCACCGCCCGCATGTCCCTCAACGCCTCGGTCACGCTGACGCGGGCCTGGTCCGCATCCTGGCGCGGGAGCTACGACTTCCAGACGGGTCTGCTCACCAGCCAGACCTGGAACCTGGAGCGCGATCTCCACTGCTGGAACATGCGCTTCTCGCGCAGCGTGAGCAGCGTGGACTCCCAGTTCGGCTTCATCATCTCCCTGCGGGCCATCTCCGACATCAAGGTGACGCGGGGCCGCTCCGACATGGTGGCCGGCGGGCTCTCGGGCCTGACCAACCGTCTCTACTAGGCGGAAAGCCCCTTCCGCATCGGGGTTTCCGGGCGACCGGGGGCTCCCGCCCCTTTCCGGGTTGCCGCCCGCCGAACCCCGCCGTTATACTGGAGGGCGAGGCGGGAACTTCCCCGCCTCCTGCGTGTTGGCCTGCGGACCCGCCCGTCGGTACCCGCCGGACGGCACCCTTCGAACGACGATCAAGAGCACCGACCCCTGGAGCGTCCCATGCGCACCATGACCAAGATCCTGTTCCTGCTGCTGGCGGCGGCCCTGCTCGGGCCCGCGGCCGCGCGGGAGGCGGCGGCCCAGGCCGCCCTGGGCGAGAACCCCGGCTGGAAGCCCGTCACCATCGTCTACGTGGGCGATGTGGGCGGCAAGATCGAGCCCTGCGGGTGAAAGAGCAACCGCCGCGGCGGCGTGGCCCGGAGGGCCGCGTATCTGGATGAGATCTGGAACACCGGCCGGCCCGTCCTCTCCCTGGACGCCGGCGGGCTGTTCGGCAAGCGCACGCGCATGGAGCGCGAGCAGACCCGCTTCCTCTGCGAGCTGTGCGGGGAGTTCGGGCTGGACGCCGTGGGTCTGGGCATGACGGACCTGAACTACGGCGTGGACTTCCTGCGCGAGATGATCGACGAGTACGGGCTGCCCTTCACCAGCGCCAACACGCGCGTGAAGGACAGCGGCGAGCTGCTGCTGCCCGAGTACCTGCTCATCGAGCGGGGAGGGGTGACCTTCGGCGTGGCCTCGGTGATGGATCCCGACGTGGTGATCAGCACCATGGCCGCCCGCGACGAGCACTTCCAGGTGGACGACCCCGTGGCCACCCTGCGCACCCTGCTGCCCCGCATGCGCGAGGCGGGGGCCCAGACCATCGTGGTCATCGCTCACCTGGGCGACACCAAGGCCGAGCAGCTCATCCACGACGTGAAGGGCATGGACGTCTGCCTGGTGGGCAACTCCCACCGCCCCTACCGCACCGAACGCATCGTGGACGACACGGCCCTGATCGCCGCGTCCTACGAAGGCCGCTACATCGGCCGCATGGACGCCGACATCCACCCCGAGACGGGCCGGCTGCAGGCCTTCACCGTGGTGGTCACGGAGCTGGGCGACGGGTCGCCCGAGGACACCGTGATGGCCGAGCGCGTGGAGGCCTTCAAGGTCAAGCTGGAGGAGATCCGCATGGCCGAGCGCGGCCCCTACCAGCCCACCAAGGGATCCGAGAAGGAGCAGTTCCTCTCGGAGCGCGAGTGCCGCAAGTGCCACGAGGACGTGTGGGAAACCCTGCGTGAATCGCCGCACCAGGCGGCCTTCACCACCCTGGCGCGCAAGGGACAGGCCCAGAGCCCCGAGTGCCTGGTGTGCCACACCACCGGCTACCTCTACAAGGGCGGCTACGACGACAAGCCGCCCGCGAACCGGCTCAAGAACGTGCAGTGCGAGGCGTGCCACGGCTACGGTACGGAGCACGCCCGCGGCGGCGACTGGGCGGCGCAGGCCCGCGCCTCCTGCATCGAATGCCACGACGCGGAGAACAGCCCTGATTTCGATTACGACACCTACTGGGCGAAGGTCGCCCACTGATCCCACCCGCCTGCGCGCGCGCGTCCGGAGCCTCCTGGCTCCGGTCTGCGCGTGCCTGGCGCTGACCGTGGCCTCTCCGGCCGCGGCCCTGGACCTCTTCACCCTCTGGCAGGACGCGAGCGCGCCCCTGGCCGTGGCGCCCGGCGACCGCGTGGACTACCGGAACGTGACGGTGGAGCAGGGCCGCAGGCGCACGGAGCTGGTGCGCCTGCAGTGCGTGGCCGACGCCGGCGACCACTGGGTGCTGGAGCTCCTGCCCCTGCACGAGGGCGACGCGGGTCCGGCGCCGGTGCCGGGGGAGGGCTGGCGCCTGGAGCTGCGCAAGTCGGCCCTGGCCTCCCGCGGCGGCCTGGAGGAGCACGTGGGGCGGGTGGAGCAGTGGCTCGAGGGCGAGCCCCGCACCGTGGACGCCGCCGAGTGGCGCCAGGATCCCCTGCTGCAGTCGGCCCTGGCGGCCGATTTCCGACCCGAATCCCGCGAGACGCGCGACCCCACCACCCGGGTGGTGGCCGGCCATGACCTCCTCTGCGACCAGGTGGTCATGGTGGACCGCGACACCAGCCGCGTGGAGCTGCCCCGGGGCGTGCTCCTGCAGATCCACACCCGGGAGATCAGCGCCTCCTACCAGGCGGCCGTCCCCTTCCTGGGCGTGGTCCACGCCGCCGAGCGCTCCGAGACCCGCTCCAGCGTGGAGCCGGCCGGCTCCCGCCGCCTGCCGCCCCCCCGGGTGCGGGTGGAGACCATGGAGCTGGTGGATTTCGGTCATGACGCCGCTCCCTGGCTCGGGCGGGGTTGATGCGGGACACGGACCCGTGGTATCATTACCAGATGCACGCACGTGAACTCGCATCCCTCCGGGCCGCCGCGCACCGGTTCCTGAAGTCCGCCGACCGTAGCTGCACCTCCCAGGAGGTCGCCCGTCAGCTCTTCGGACCCAGTCGCCACGAGGAACCCGTCGCCCAGCTCGTGGTCAGGAACATCCTGGCCGACGCGCCGCTGGTGTGCGCCGGTCACGACGGGCGCTGGATCGCCCTGGACGCCCCCTTCCTGGCCCGCCCCCTGGACACGCTGCGCGCCGTCACCGTGGATCTGGAGACCACCGGCAGCCTCATCGGCGTGGACCGCATCATCGAGGTGGGGTTCACGGTCACGGACTCGGGCCGCGCGGTGGATTCGTTCAGCAGCCTGGTGCACTGCACGCGTCACCTCAACGGACGCATCCAGCGGCTGACCGGCATCCGCCCGGCGGACCTGCAGGAGGCTCCCGCGCTGGAGACCCTGGCGCCCCGTCTGATGGAGGCGCTGGAGCAGGCGGACGTCTTCGTGGCGCACGACGTGCGCTTCGATCAGAACTTCCTGCGCTGGGAGCTGCAGCGTCTGGGCCACGACATGCCGGAGCGTCCGGGCGTGTGCACGCTGCGCCTCGCCCAGGACCTCTGGCCCGACTGCGAGGGCTGGCGGCTGCAGGATCTGGCCCAGACCTTCGACGTCGGGCTGGACCGTCCGCACCGTGCGGGGGAGGACGCCGAGGCCACCGCGGGCGTGCTGCTGCACGCGCTGCACGACGCCTCCGGTCGCGGCGCGCGCACCCTGGCCGATCTCTTCCGCGGCGTGGCGGGCTACGCCGACGAAGGCGAAGGCGAGCTCGCCGCACGCGCCGGTTGACCGCGCGCGATTCGCGCGTATTTCCTTTGTTTCCAGGCATGAAACATGCGCGTCGAGTTGACTCGACGCGCTTCGTCCATTATGATACCGCGCACACGCGACGAGACGCTGTTCAGCTTCGCACCCGCAGCTCATGCAACGGTCGAAGTCATCAAGGAGGAAGAGATGCAGCGACTTCGTGAGGGCGAGGACGTCCTGGTCAAAGACAAATCCTACGTGAAGTTCGAACGAC
Source organism: Candidatus Krumholzibacteriia bacterium (assembly GCA_035447065.1). GTDB lineage: Bacteria > Krumholzibacteriota > Krumholzibacteriia > LZORAL124-64-63 > LZORAL124-64-63 > CALEMW01. The sequence continues at coordinate 22,983 of DAOTGJ010000024.1, read as the reverse complement.
TCCTGGAGAAGGCCGAGGCCGAGGGCCGGCTCGACGGGAACTACAAGTGCCTCACCTGCGGCATGCGCTACATGAGCAAGGACGAGGCGGAGGGTTGCTGCAAGATCCTCCCCTGACGGCGCGGGCCGTCGCGGACCACCTCCCTGTGCGAAGCAAGGCGACATGACCATCCTTCAGTACTGCTCCGTCTGCAAGACCGAGTACGACATGGAGATCGTTCCCACCGCGGACGACGACGGCGTGCTCTGGCTGCAGTGCCCCAACTGTCGCGGTTTCCTGCCCAAGGTGGACCCGGGTCCGCGCGCGCGCGCGGAATTGCAGGACAGGGACATCGACGCCGCCCCGACGGCCGCCCCGGCCGCGGAGGCGGCGTCTCCGTCCACGGCCGCCGCCGCGTCCGACGCGGATGAGCTGGATCTGGACGACGACGCCCTGGACGTCCCCGACGACGACGACGATGGCGCCGACGCGCCGTCCGCCGCCGCCGCGGACGACGACGAGGGCGCGGAACTCCTCGAGGCCATGGACGTTTCCCTGGCCGTCCCCTATCGACCCTGGAACACCTACGGAGTGGGCGACGTGGTCCACCACCTGGCCTGGGACGACTACGGGGTGGTGCTGGCCAAGGAGGTCCTGCCCGGCAACCGCAGCGTGGCGAAGGTGCGGTTCGCCGAGGCCGGCGTCGTCCGACTCATCGAGGATCAGGGTGAAGCTCCGCATTGATCCCCCGCTGCGCGCCGCGGCGCTGACGCTGGCCCTGCTGGCGTCGCTTCCCGCGGCCGTTCCCGCCGCCTCCCTCTGGCTCGACGATCCTCCCTGGCGGGAGCTGGAGGCCCCCAGCGCGGTGGCCCTCGCCGCCGACGTCCTGGACGACCCCCGCACCGGTTGGCACGTGGCCGCCGGCACCCTGACCGCAACGCTCGCGCGACGCGAGGGCCGCACCCTCTACGCCCGCTGGTCCCACCTCTCGTTCTCCCAGCCCGGCGGACGCCTGGCCGCCCGCTGGCCCGAGCTCCTGAGCGACGAGCTGGACGCCGACGAGGCGGAGTCCTGGCCGGGGGAGGCCCGCCTGTCGGGATGGGGACGTCCCGAGGTGGGCGCGGTGGGGGCGCTCGCCCTGCCGGGCCTGGGGCCGTCGGCGTACGCCGCCAGCGTTTGGTTGCCCATGGCGGAGGAAGCCCTGTATCCTTTCGCGGCCCGCGCCCTGAGCCTGCGGCTCTCGTTGCGGCGCGAGCTGTCGGTCGCCCCGGGCATCCTCCTGGGGCTGGAGGCGGGCCGGATCCTGACCGCGGGACTGTCCGACGGGGTGCTGGCGGACGCCGCGTTCCCGGGCGGCGGCGAGGCGGGCGCGGACCTGGGCTGGCGTCGCGGCGGCGTGCTGCTGCGGGCCGGCTACCGGACGGGCCGCGCCGGTCAGACGGGGTGGCGCGCGGAAGCGTCGCTGCCGGTCGGACCCGGGCGCGTGCGTGCCGACTGGGAGCTTGTGGATGCGGACCCGGAGACCCGGCTCTACCGGACCCGGCTGCGGCTGGGCTGGAGCCTGCCCCTACCCCCGCTGGAGGAGACCGAGCATGACCCGGAGCCGGAACGCTGACCTCGCCCGCGCCGCCCTGGTGGTCTGTGCCCTGGTGGCCTGCGCCCTGAGCCTGGTCCTCGCCGCCGCGCCGGCGCGGGCCCAGCAGACGCTGGGGCTGGCCGTGGGCGACACCCTGGAGCTGACCCGCGGCGAGCTGCGCGGCCTGGCCTGGCTGGACGACGGCACCGCGGTGGCACTGGTGGCCGCTTCCACGGCGGACTCCGTGGGGGCCGACGGTCCGGTGACGCTGCAGTGGCTCGCCCCCGGCGGCGCCGTGATCCGCGAGCACGACGTGACCGGGATGCTGTCCCGCGGCCTCGCCTTCGACGGCAAGTGGTTCTGGAGCCTGGGCGACGCCTCGGCCGAACGTCCGGCCACCCTCTACAAGATCGAAAGCGACACGCTCTTCGTGGCCGAGGAGTACCCCACGCCAGGTCATCGACCCCGCGACCTGGCCTGGGCCGACGACGGCCTCTGGCTGGTGGACCGGGACCGGGGCCGCCTGGACCGCTTCGACCCGGAGACCGAGGAGGTCACCCGCTCCTACGCCACCCCCGCCTTCTCGCCCACGGGCGTGGCCGGCGACGGCCGCGACCTCTGGATCAGCGATCTGGCCACGGGCCTGATCTACCGCCTCAACTCCGGCGGCACCCGCTGGACCGGCACCGTGGCGGCCTCGGACTGGTTTTCCCGCGGCCAGGAGCTGCAGCTCCATTGGCGCGACGGGAGCCTCCTGGTGACCCCCGCGGGCACCGGTCGGATCATCCGCGCCCGGCCGGAGTGAAATCATCCTCTTGACAGCCGGCTGAGACTCGGTTATCTAAAACGGGTCCGATGAACATGGTTCTCAGGTTCATCACCCACGAGACCTGGGATTGGCTTGTGACCTGGGATTGGCTTGAGGGGGTCCCGACGTGGCCATGGAAAAGACCGTTGCGCCCGAGGTCGTGATGGAGAAGGAACGCGAGTTCCAGAAGTTCATCCAGACCCGCGGCCTGAAGTCCACCAAGCAGCGCAGCACCATCGTCAACGTGTTCTTCAACATGAAGGGCCACATCTCGGTGGAGGAGCTCCTGCGCGAAGTCAAGGCGGTCAATCCCAAGATCGGCTACGCCACCGTCTACCGGACCCTGCACCTGCTGGTGGAGAGCGGCCTGGTGGAGGAGCGCCGGTTCGGGGACGGCCTGGCGCGTTACGAGGGCCACTCGCAGGTGGAGCACCACGACCACATGATCTGCCAGGAGTGCGGCAAGATCTTCGAGTTCTACAACCCGGAGCTGGAGGCCCTGCAGGACAAGCTGGCCGCGGAGCACAACTTCGTGATCCACTGCCACCGCCTGGAGCTCTACGGGAAGTGCAAGGACACCTCGGCCTGCCGCAAGCGCCGGGAGTACCATCAGGCGGACCAGGCCACGGCCTGACGCAGCCGCCGCTGGCGCCGCCCGCGGAACTGTTCCATCATGGGGTGCCGCGTCCGGGTCGGGCGCGGCGCCTTCTTTTTTTCGACGCGGCCGCGGGCCGTGGGCGGAGGTGGGCATGGGAGTCGGGGACTGGTTGCGGCTCGAGGTGGACGCCGGCGCGCTGCGCGCCAATGCGGCGGCGTTCCGGGCCCATGTGCCGTCGGCGGCGCGCCTGCTGACGGTGGTCAAATCCGACGGCTACGGCCACGGTGCCGTTCTCGCGGCCCGGGCCTTCCTGGCCGGCGGCGCCGACGTGCTTGGCGTGCACTCGGTGCGCGAGGGGTTGGAGCTGCGGGAGGCCGGCCTGACCGCGTCCGTCCTGGTGCTGGGGCCGAGCTCGCGCGACGAGGTGGCCGCCGCGTCCGCCGCGGATCTGGAGATCACCGTGCCCTCGCTGGAGCTGGCGCGGGAGGCCGCGGCCGCTGGCGTCGCGGTGCGGGCGCATCTCAAGGTGGAGACGGGGGTGAACCGCCAGGGCATCGTGGAGGACGAGCTGGAGGCCGTGCTGGAGGCTCTGGAGGGGCTGGAGCTGGTGGGGTTGGCCAGCCACTTCGCCGACATCGAGGACACCACGGACCACGGCTTCGCCACCGCCCAGCGCCGGCGCTTCGACGCCTGGACCGAACGCCTGGCCGCCGCCGGGCGCGTGGGCCTGACGCGGCACATGAGCTGCAGCGCCGCGGCCGTGCTCTGGCCCCAGGCGCCCGCGGAGATGGTGCGCGTGGGCGTGGCGGCCTACGGCGTGTGGCCGTCGCGGGAGACCCTGGTCTCCGCCCGCGCCGCCGGGCACGCCGGCCTGGAGCTGCGGCCGGCCATGACCTGGCGCTGCCGCATCGGCCAGATCCGCCGCGTGCCGGCGGGGGAGACCGTGGGCTACGGCCGCACCTGGAAGGCGCCGGTGGACAGCCGCATCGCCGTGCTGCCGGTGGGCTACGCCGACGGCTACCTGCGGGCCCTGTCGGGCCGCGCCCACGTGCTGGTGGGCGGGCGTCGCGCGCCCCTGGTGGGCCGCGTGTGCATGAACCTCTGCATGGCGGACGTGACCCACGTGCCGGAGGTGCGCGCCGGCGACGACGCCGTGCTGCTGGGCGCTCAAGGCGACGAACACATCACCGCGGAGCAGATGGCCGGCTGGCTGGACACCATCCCCTACGAGGTGCTGGTGCTGCCGGGGCGCAGCTGGCTCCGCGTGGGAAAGGACTGACCGACATGCTGGACGCGATCCGCCGCTTCTTCGACACCGAGATGGACCGGCCCGCGGAGGCCGACGCCGACGCGCTGGCCCTGGCCGTGGGCGCCCTGCTGCTGGAGGTGGCGGAGTCCGACGACGAGTTCGCCGCGGTGGAACGGGCCACGGTGACCGATGTGCTCCGCGAACGCTTCTCCCTGGACGCGGACCGCGCCGCCCGCCTGCTGGAGCTGGCCGACGCCGCCCGCCGCGAGAGCAGCGACGTGTTCCAGTTCACCCGCCTGATCTCCGAGACCTACGACAAGCCCCGCAAGCTGGCGGTGGTGGAGGCCCTCTGGCGCGTGGTCTGGAGCGACGGCGTGCTGGAGGCCCATGAGGATGCCCTCATGCACCGCCTGGGCACCCTGCTGGGCCTGTCCCACCGCGAGCTCATGGCCCTGAAGGTGCGTGCCCGCGACCAGGCCTGAGCGGCGTCCCTGCCGGGACACCCCTGTCCCGTGAAGTCCTATCATTCTTCTTCGATATCTGGAAACAGGATGGATCCATTGGGGTTGCGCCGATGGCTTCCGTTGGCACCGCGTCTGCTGAACGCCCCGCGAGACGTTGACGCCGGTCGACGGGGACGATCGGCTGGACCCACGGAGGAAAGGGACACCCATGACGACCATCAAGACGACGGGCCTGCTGGCCATCGCGCTGATCCTGCTCGCCCTGACGGGCTGCGGCAGCCAGGACGACCCCGCGGCCGTGACCGCGGCCGACGACTACGAGACCATGGACCTGGACAAGGCCTTCGGCGGGCTGACCGTGAGCGACGAGGCCGCCGATTTCGGCGACGCCGACCTCGCGGCCATGAGCGCCGCCGACATCGATGCCGACATCGACGACGCGCTGCAGGACGATCCCGAGGTGCTGGCCTACGAGCAGGCCGCCCTCGGCGAGGCCGCGCCCGACTCCGCCCGACCCGAGATCACGGTGCTGCGGCTGACCTGGGGCCAGCTCGCCGGGCTGCCCGAGGATCTGGACGATCCCGCGGACCTGCTGGACTGGTCCGGCGGCCTGAGCGTGGACCGCGGCCTGGTGGTGGCCCGCCGCCGCATCCTCTTCGAGGCGCGCGATCATCTGGTGCGCCCGCGTCCGGACCGCCAGACCCTGACCTGGGTGAGCTGGACCGGCCGCCACTACGACGGGCTCCTGATCGAGATCATCGTGCCGCCCGCGTCGGCCGACGATCCCGCCGCCGCCCCCAACATGTTCCACCTGCGCACCGGCCCGCTCCAGCTGGACATCCCCGTGGCCGAGCTGGCCGGCCTGGACCGCACCGCGGACGTGGACGCCGCCGGCAACGCCCTGCGCCTGGAAGGCTTCCACCTGGGCGACGCGGACGTGTGCCCCAAGGGCTTCCTGGGCGGCGCCTGGGTGGCGGACCCCCGCATGCTGGACGATGGCACCGAGGTACCCGGCGGCTGGTTCAAGGGCCGTTGGCTGAGCCTCTGGGGCCGCCCGGTGGGCGTGCTCCGCGGCCGCTACGGCGTGAACGAGGCGGGGGAGAAGGTGTTCTTCGGCAAGGCCGTGAACCACGAGGGGCGCTTCCTGGCCCTGATCGAGGGCGAGTGGACGCCGGGCGGGACCGCCGGCCAGGGCGAGTTCCACGGCCGCTGGTACAACGCCGCCCTGAGCGTGGAGGGCGTGCTGGGCGGCGGCTACCTGCAGGTGCCCGGGCGGCCCGGCGGCACCTTCTCCGGCCGCTACGCGGGCCTCTGCGACGAGGACGGGGAGAGCATCGACTAGCGCGGGCCGCCCGGCGCGCGACGGGGGGAGGGGCGGTCCCGGCCGGGGCCGCCCTTCCTGCGTTGATTCCCCTGTGGATCATAGGTTATAATAGTGACCCCCGCCTCAAATCACCCCGGACTCGTCAGGATCCTCGAAGGAGACCATCAGATGCGACTGAGGTTCACGGTCTTTGCGGCCCTCGTGCTCTGTCTGCTCGCCGCCGGCACCGCCGGCGCCGCCTGGGTGGACCAGGGATCGGCCACCCCCACCAAGCCCCTGATCACCGCCGCCGACCGCGGCGACGCGGTGGTCCTCCATCTCGAGATCCCCGGCTACGACCTCTCCAGCGTGGACATCGACGGCGCGAGCTACAGCAAGGTGATGCTGCCCGGACACGCCCCGCTGATGGACCGCGGCTACCCCGAGCTGCCCTTCGTGGCGGCCAGCGTGGCGATCCCGGGCACGGGCGCCCCGGAGGCCCGCCTGCTCAACGCCGTGTGGGACGAGGTGGACGTGGCGCCCGTGCGCCCCTCCAAGGGCCACTTCTCCCGCGACGTGGACCCGGCGAGCGTGAGCACCGTCTTCGCGGACCTGTACGCCAAGGGCGGCGTGTTCCCGCAGGGGAGCGTGAGCGTGGCCGAGCCGTTCATCGTGCGCGACCTGCGCGGCGTGAGCGTGCACGTCCACGCCTTCCGCTACGACGCGGACCGCGGCAAGCTGCTGGTCCTGCGCAGTGCCGACGTGGAGATCACGGTCAAGGGCACGGGCCTGAACGAGAAGGGCGGCGCCGTACGCGCCCAGGACCCCGAGTTCCAGCGCATCTACCGCAACCTCTTCGCCAACTACGGCGCCGAGAAGTACGTGGCGATCGGGCACCCCGGCAACATGCTCGTGGTGGTGGACGACGCCCTGCAGGGCGCCATCCAGCCGTTCGTGGATTGGAAGATCCAGAAGGGCATCCCCGTGGAGGTGGTGACCACCAGCAGCATCGGCGCCACGGTGGCCGGCGTGCAGGCCGCCATCGACGCGCGCTACGCCTCGGCCGCGGGCCTGACCTACGTGGTGCTGGTGGGCGACATCGCCCAGATCCCCACCCACATCGGCACCGCCGAGGGCAACGGCTCCGACGCCACCTACGCCATGGTGGAGGGCGGCGACCTGTACTGCGACCTCTTCATCTCCCGCATCTCCGCCAGCAACCCCACGGACGTGCAGACCCAGATCAACAAGTTCGTGCGCTACGAGCGCGAGCCGGACACCGGGGCCGCCGCGGCCTGGTACGGCAAGGGCGCCGGCCTGGCGTCCAACGAGGGCTCGCCCTCGGACGCCCAGCGCGCCGATTGGGTGCGCGACGACCTGCTGGCCTACGGCTTCACGGACGTGGATCAGATCTACCAGCCCAGCGGCACCACCGCCCAGATCCTCAGCGCCGTGAACGACGGCCGCAGCGTGATGTACTACATCGGCCACGGCAGCGGCACGAGCTGGAGCAACCCGCCGTTCAGCAACTCCAACGTGCCGTCCATGGCCAACGGCTGGAAGCAGCCCTGGGTCATCGACGTGTCCTGCTCCAACGGCACCACCACCCTGAACCCCTGCATGGCCGAGGCCTTCCTGCGCGCCGGCACCCCCGCCGCGCCCCAGGGCGCCGTGGGCATGTTCTCCAGCTGGGGCACCTGCGCCTGGGTGCCGCCCACGGTCATGATGGACGAGGCCATCGACCTCTACGTGGCCGAGAGCACCAGCACCCTGGGCGCCCTGTTCTACTTCGGCGCCATGAAGGCCCTGGACACCTATCCGGGCACCGGCGGCGAGGGCCACGCCCTGGTGGAGCAGTACTCCATCTTCGGCGACTGCTCCCTGGAGGTGCGTTCCCAGGCGCCTGCGGCCGTCACGCCCAGCCACCTGCCGGTGGTGTTCTTCAGCGCGCCCGCCTTCGACGTGCAGGCCGCCGCGCCCGGCGCCGTGTGCACCCTCTCGCGCGACGGCGTGATCCTGGGCAGCGGCGTGGCCGACGCCTCCGGCAACGCCGTGGTGACCCTGGACGTGCCGGTGACCACGCCGGGCGACGTGACCCTGACCGTGACCGGCTTCAACCTGGTGCCCTACCAGACGGCCCTGGCGGCCGTGAGCCCGTCCAGCGTGAGCTTCGCGCCGGCGAGCATCCCCGCCGGCGTGGCCACGGACGTGACCGTGACCGTGCTGGGCAGCGACGGCGTGACCCCCGTGGCCGACGTGGACGTGTGGGCCGAGGGCCTGGGCTACGCCACCGCGCCGGTGGCCACCGACGCCGCCGGCCAGGCCGTGCTGTCCCTGGAGTATCCGTTCGGCCCCTCGCTGACGGTGCTGGGACGCGAGCAGGGAGCGACGTACGACCTGTTCGACGCCGAGCTTCCTGTGGTCGCCGCGGCGCTCACGGCGCCGGACCTGACGGTGAGCACCACCTTCGGCATGAGCGACCAGTTCGGCCTCAACCTGCCCGGCACCCTGAACGCCGTGGTGGGCGAGGCGGGCGCCACCCTCTTCGCCGTGCTGCCCGACGGCACGGAGCTGAGCACCGGCGCCGCGTTCCTGGAGGTCACCCCGGCGCAGGTCGGCAGCGTGACCGGCATCATCGCCGTGCCCGGCTACGACGCCTACAGCGAGTCCTTCGCGGTGGTGGAGGCCTACGGCACCCTGAGCGGCGTGGTGAGCGACGGCGCGAGCCCCCTGGCCGGCGCCCTGGTGCGCGGCCTGGACGGGCTGGGCGCCGAGGTCTTCGCCGTGACCAGCGGCGGCGACGGCTCGTACGCCCTGAGCGAGGACGTGCTGGTGGACACCTACACCATCGAGACGTCGCTGTTCGGTTACCTGACCCAGAGCCAGTCCTTCTTCCTGGGCTACGGCGCCAACGTGCTGGACGTGACCATGCCCGCCGCCCCGGCCGGCGCCGTGACCGGCGTGGTGACCGAGGCCGGCAGCGGCCTGGGCCTGGTGGCCGACATCAAGGCCTACCGCAGCGACGACGGCTCCCTGTACCAGCAGACCACGTCGGCCGGCGACGGCACGTTCGCCCTGTCGCTGCCCTACTTCGGCTACGACCTGCGCGTGAGCTCCGTGGGCCACGTGCCCGTGCAGACGGCGCTGACCGTGGATCAGCCCGCTGTGACGGCGGACTTCGTGCTGGACGTGACCAACGGCAACATCCTGGTCATCGACGACAGCGGCGCGCTGCTCGAGGCGCCCGCCAAGCTCGACGGCAAGGACGGCCACGTGATCGAGCCCGGCTACACGGCCACCCGCGACCGCTCCACCAGCGTGTTCCAGAACGTGCTGACGGGCCTGGGCTACGCCGTGACCGTGGAGACGGCCGGCGCCACCGATCCGGGCACCTGGGGCAACTACGACATGATCGTGACCAGCAGCGGCGCCAGCACGTCGCCTCTGGGTGCGACCGCGCTGCGCTCGGCCCTGGCGGCCTACGCCGCGTCCGGCGGCAAGGTCCTGACCGAGGGCGGCGAGGTGGCCTACAGCCACAACGACGACGCGGCCTACGCCGCCGACGTGCTGCACATCTCGGCCTGGAACGGCGACTCCAGCGGCTCGCTGACCGTGGCGGACGCGGGCCACGCCCTGGTGACCAATCCGGTGAGCATCGCCGGTCCCATCAGCGTGAGCTACTCCGGCTACGGCGATCAGGACCGCGTGACCGCGGCGGCGGGCGCCGTCATGGTCTGCAACTGGTCCAGCTACGCGGGCAACGCCAGCGTGGTGGCCTACGACCCCAACCCGGCGCCCCTGGGCGGCCAGACCGTGTTCTTCACCTTCAACCTGGCCGCGGCCGACGCGGCGGCCCAGGCGGATCTGATCCAGAACGCGGCCGCGTACCTGCTGAACCCCGAGACGGGCGACGCCTCGGTGTCCGGCACCGTGACCCTGGCCGGCATCATGGACGCCTCGGGCGTGTTGGTGGAGGCCCTGCCCGGCGGCGGTTCGGTGGTGACGGGCTCCGACGGCGCCTACGCCTTCAGCGGCCTCTTCGCCGGCGCCTACACCATCCGCGCCTCCAAGGCCACCTGGAGCACCGAGCTGCAGACGGTGACGCTGTCGGCCGGCCAGAGCCTGACCGGCGTGGACCTCACCCTGACCCCCGTGTCCGAGCTCACGGAGTGCTCCACGCCGGCCCTGGCCATTCCCGACAACAACGCCGCGGGCGTGAGCGACGTGATCGCCGTGGGCCTGGCCCCCGGCGTGACCATCACGGACCTGAGCGTGTTCGTGGACATCACCCACACCTACCAGGGCGACCTGATCGTGAACCTGACCTCGCCGACGGGCACCACCGTGCGCCTGCACAACCGCACCGGCAGCTCGGCGGACAACATCTACGGCTGGTACCCCGGCGACCTGACCCCCGCCGAGGCCCTGGACGCCCTGGTGGGCCAGGAGGCCGGCGGCGACTGGACGCTGACCGTGTCGGACAACGCCGGCGTGGACACCGGCACCCTCAACGAGTGGTGCGTGATGGTGGCCTTCTCCGACCCGAGCGTGGGCGTGGAGGACGTGACGCGCGCGGGCCTGGCCCTGGGCGCCAACTACCCCAACCCGTTCAACCCGGCCACCACCATCCGCTTCACCACGCCCCGCGAGGGCCCGGTGAGCCTCAAGGTCTTCGACCTCTCGGGCCGCCTGGTGAGGACGCTGGTGGACGAGTCGCTGTCCGCCGCCGTCCATGAGGTGACCTGGCGCGGCCAGGACGACGCCGGCCGGCGCGTGGCCAGCGGCAGCTATTACTACCGCCTGTCCGCGGGCGGGGAGACCCTGGTGCGGAAGATGACCCTGCTGAAGTAGGTTCCTCTCTCCGCGGAACGACGAAGCCCCCGGTCCTCGCGGACCGGGGGCTTTCGCATGCGGGTCGGGACGGGGCTCAGGCCAGGTCCAGCACCAGGTCCGTCACCTCGATCAGCGGGTGGGTGTCCATGATGCGCCGGGTCTCGAGCACCGTGTCGAAGCGGCCGTGGGCCGTGCCGGAACCCTTGATCTCGTAGTCGTGGGTGGCGGCGTAGGCCTCCACGCCCTTGGCCGAGGGGTCCACGTTCTCCTTGATGTCCAGGCTGGACAGCGTCACGCCCTTGGGCACGCTCTTGAGCAGGGCCTTGATCTCCTGCCCGTAGCGCGGGGCGTAGGCCTTGAAGCGGAACTCGAAGCGCGCCTTGCGGACCTTGCGGTCCGACGTGAGCTCCAGGCCCGTCTCGGCGAACATGCGCTTGGCGAACTTCTTGACCAGGCCCCGGGTCTCGCCGTCCACGATCACCTGGTTCTCGTGCACGTGAACGCGCAGGGCCTGCTTCAGCTTCTCGCCGAAGCCGGGACCCTCGATCTCCTCCTCGGGCCCGTGGATCAGCAGGCCGTCCACGCCGGCGCCGATCATCAGGCCGGTCAGGTAGCCGTGGACCAGGTCCTCGGGGCCGGTCAGGATCAGCTCGTAGAAGCTGGTCGGGCCGGCGGTTGTCGTCTTGGCCATCGTCTCATCCTCCCTAGACGAAGAACACCAGCGTCGCGATCACGAAGACCGGCACCAGGATGGGCAGCGAGTACTTGAGCATGTAGCCGAAGAAGCTGGGCATGGGGATGCCGGCCTCCTCGGCGATGGACTTCACCATGAAGTTGGGCGCGTTGCCGATGTAGGTCATCGCCCCCATGAACACGGCGCCGGAGCTGATCGCCTTGAGGTCCTCGATGAAGTGGTGGTTGATCAGCGACGGATCGGCGTAGCCCAGCATGCCGGGCACCGCGCTCTCGGGCATGCCGAAGCTGCCCAGGGCCGTGTTGAAGAAGGTCAGGTACGTGGGCGCGTTGTCCAGGAAGCTGGAGAGTCCGCCCGTGACCCAGAAGTAGTGCACCGGCGTCTTCACGAACTCCACCAGGCCGGCCAGGGCGCCCGCCTTGCCCACCTGCAGGATGGCCAGGGCGGGGATGATGGTCATGAAGATGCCCGCGAAGAGGTAGGCCACCTCCTGGATGGGGAACCAGGAGAATTCGTTCTTCTCGCGGATGATCTTGGCCGTGGTGCGCAGCGACAGCACGCCCATGAGGATCAGGAAGCCGTCGCGCACCCAGTTCTGGAGCTCCACGAACACGTGGCCGTAGATGGGGACGTGGCTCAGCTTCACCGAACCGGAGAACAGCACGCCGGCCATGATGCCGAGCAGGAAGATCAGGTTGTGCAGGCCCTCGATCTTGATGGGCTCCTTCACGCCGTCGTCCGGCGCCGGCTCCTCCTTGCGGAACGCCAGGGTGTCGATGACGAAGAAGGCGAGCAGCAGCAGGGCCGACACCATCAGCATCTCCATCAGGATCCCCGTGGTGACCCAGAAGAAGGGCACGCCGTGCAGGAAGCCCAGGAAGAGCGGCGGGTCGCCCAGCGGCGTCAGCGAGCCGCCGATGTTGGCCACCAGGAAGATGAAGAAGATCACCACGTGCACCTTGTTCCGCCGCCACGCGTTGGCGCGCAGCAGGGGCCGGATGAGCACCATGGCGGCGCCCGTGGTGCCGATCCACGACGCCAGCAGCGTGCCGATCACCAGCAGCGTCAGGTTCACCTTGGGCGATCCGCGCAGGGACCCGCCCACGTAGATCCCGCCCGACACCGTGAACAGCGCCCAGAGCAGGATGATGAACGGGATGTAGTCGATGAGGTAGATGTGCAGGATGGCCTGCACCGCCTCCGTCTTGAAGGCGATCAGGAACGGCACCGCGAAGAGCACGGCCCAGGCGGCGGAGACCTTGGGGAAGTGGTGGTGCCAGAAGTGAGGCGCCACCAGCGGGAAGACCGCGATGCTGAGCAGGATCCCCACGAAGGGGATGGCGCTCCACAGCGGCAGCCGCGCGCCCAGGGCGGGACCGTGGTCGCCGCCGTGGCCGTCGTGGTCCGTCACGGCGCCGTGGGCGTCGGCGGCGTGGGACTCCGCGGCATGGGTGTCGGCGGCGTGGTCGTGGCCGTGATCCTGGGCCTGCGCGCCGAGCACGGGGAAGAGAAGGAGGCCCGCCAGCACCAGGAGCGCCGGGGTCCAGCCGCCGAGGCGGCGGGGAAGGAACGTGGAGGTCATGTCAGCTCCTCTGGAGGGGAACAGTCGCCCGCAGACGGCGCACTCCGACGCCATCTCGAAGCGTTCTTCGGCCTGAACGCTCCGGGCTGAACCCTATTCGCAGAAAAGAGGACGTGTCAACGACGATGGGGAACCGGGAGGAATCCTGGGGAGCGACTCGGATTTCGCGTCCTGTGGCGGAAAACCCCGCGGGACCAGTTGATAGACGTTTTCAAGATGCGGGTGTTTTTCCTTGATTGTCATTTCGAGAGGCCGCACCATTCGCCCTCAGGTTCCGCCGCCGGATGGATTCGGCAGCTCCGGTCGGCACAAGGATTCGTTCAAAGGAGACCGCCTTGAAGATGCTCAAGATGCTGACTCTGATCACCGTGCTGGCCACGTCCTTCGGCCTCGCCTACGCCGGCGACTGCAGCTCGTCCTGCGCGGGCGACTGCTGCGCCAAGACCGACATCGAGGTGTACGGCAGCGCCCGTTACCGCCTGGAGATCGACGGCCGTTCCTTCGCGGCCGACACGAACATGGATTGGATGCAGTACATGCGCAGCCGCCTGGGCGTGAAGGCCAGCCGCGGCACCAGCGGCATGGTGTTCGAGGTCCAGGACAGCCGCATCCTGGGCGACGCCCCCGGCACCCTGGAGATGACCAACGGTCAGCGTCCCTCCTACACGTTCTTCGACAAGAGCAACACCCTGGGCTACCGGAACGACTTCGGCGTGCGCCAGGCCTACCTGTTCCACAAGCCCTGCGAGAAGGGCTACTTCCAGATCGGCCGCTTCGGCGTGGGTCTCCACAACGAGCGTCTGGTGGGCCAGGTGGACTGGAGCAACGTGGGCCGCACCACCGAGGGCCTGCTCTTCCAGCGCAGCCTGAACGACGACATCGCCCTGATCGGCGCCGCCCTGCAGGTGTCCGAGGACAACCTGGACGACACCGACGGCGACAACGTCACCGACCCCATGTTCTACGTGCTGGACCTGAACTTCGCCGAGAAGGGCTTCGACGTCTTCGTCTACCACCTGACCGGTGACGTGCGCAGCTACGTGCCCGGCGCCAGCTCCATCTTCGGCGGCACCCGCATGGAGAACTTCGCTCTGACCACCTTCGGCGTGTACAGCAAGCGCATGCTCGACAACGGCTTCTTCTACGACGCCATGTTCGCCATGCAGACCGGCAAGGTGGATCCCTGGGACGGCGGCGACACCTTCGACGCCAGCGGCATGCTGATCAACGCCAAGGTGGGCATGAAGCTGGACAGCGGCACCAAGGTGTACGCCCTGTTCGACATGACCAGCGGCGACGACCCCGACACCGAGTCCGAGCTCGAGGCCTTCCACAACCTGCTCTACACCGGCCACAAGTGGCACGGCGCGATGGACTTCTTCGTGGGCGGCTACTCGAACGTGGGGACCTACGGCCTGACCGACATCAACCTCGGCGTGTGGCACCCCATCAACGAGGACCTGACCGCCGGCGTGGACTTCCACATCTTCTCGACCACCGAGGAGTACGGCGACGGCATGAGCTCCATCGGCAACGAGATCGACATCGCCGTGACCAAGAAGGCCGGCGACATGAAGATCACCGGCGGCCTGAGCTTCTTCATGGCCAACGAGGATTGGGTCGCGGACGCCGAGACGGCCAAGTGGGCCTTCGTGCAGTCCACCTTCGGCTTCTAAGAGTCGAAGCGCTTCCAGAGACGAGCCCCCGGCGCTCCGGCGCCGGGGGTTTTCTCTTGCCCGGAAGCCGGAGTTCCGGCGTTGTGAATCGTTTGACATTAATCTTGAACCGCCGCAATCCCCCAATTATTGTAGGGCCTTGCTAGTGAACGTTGACTCCTCGACACGGAGGCCTTCCATGAAGCGACGACTGGTCCTTGCCTGCGGGCTGGCTCTCGTGGCCCTGCCCGTCGCGGCGGCCGCGGGCGCGTCCGGCGTGGCCGGGCTGCCCATGTTCCAGGGCGCCAGCGCCTACGGCGCCGACGCCTGCCTCGAATGCCATGAGGACGCGGGCGGGTTCTTCGCCCACACGGCCCACGGCACCGCGGCGATCCCCGGGACCGAGCTCGCCTCCTGCGAGGCCTGCCACGGGCCCGGCAGCCTGCACGTGGACGAGGGGGGAGAGGGACCCATCCTGGGCCCGGCCAAGCTGGCCGAGCTGGGGCTGACCGCCGCCAACCTCATGTGCACCCAGTGCCATACCGCCCAGGCCGACACCTGGCACGCCGGCCCCCACGCCAACGCCGAGCTGGCCTGCTTCCAGTGCCATGGCGACGTGGTCCACACGGCCGCGGCCGTGATCCCGGCCCGCGACTTCCGCGTGGCCGGCGAGTTCTGCCTGCAGTGCCACCAGGAGCAGGAGGCGGACTTCCGCATGCCCTACCGCCACCGCGTGCTGGAGAACGAGGTGAGCTGCAACGACTGCCACTCGCCCCACGGCGAACGCGAGGCGGCCTGGGGCTACGAGGGCGCCGACGAGGCCTGCCTGGCCTGCCACGTGGAGATGGCCGGGCCCTTCGTCTTCGAGCACGAGGGCGTGTCGGGCGAGGACTGCACCGCGTGCCACAAGCCCCACGGCTCCATCAACGACAAGCTGCTGGTCCAGGACGAGAACGGCCTCTGCCTGCAGTGCCACTACGAGCCGGGCTTCCTGGGCGGCGATGCCCCGGACGGCTTCGACGTCACGTCCCACGCCTCCTTCCTGGGCGGTCAGTCGCGCTGCTACGACTGCCACGTGGAAGTGCACGGCTCGAACATCGACCCCAACTTCCGTGACCGCTAGGAGGTGACGAGCATGAAGACCAAGACCTTCACCGGCGTCACCATCCTGGCGCTGCTGGTCGCCGCGACCGCGTTCGCCGGCGACGCCGAGCCCTTCCGTCCCTGGTCCGAGACCGGCGACGTGGTGGGCGGCGGCAACCACGCCACCCTGGGCTTCGAGCGCCTGGACGCCTTCGGGTACGAGGGCCGTGCCGCCGAGGACTGGAGCCGTCTGGGCCAGGACTCCTTCACCGGGCTCTTCGCCTGGGAGCGCCAGGCCGACGGCGGGCACAACCTGCTGGTGCGCGGGTTCGGCGAGAACCGGGCCGACGGCGAATTCTCCGGCGCCTTCGACGTGCGCGCCGGCACCCCCGGCACCTACGCCGCCAAGGCGATCTACCGGCGGGCCAACCGGTTCTACGACGGCACCATCGAGCAGGCCTACCCCATGGTCGTGCCTCCCACGGCCCTGGAGACCCTGCCCCTGCTGACCTGGACCCGCGGCCGTCTGGACGCCCGCTACCGCCTGGCCGAGCGCTGGAGCGTGGCGGTGTTCGCCGACGACATCCGTCGCGACGGCGCCAAGGCCAGCCTGGCCCGCGGCCTGGGCCAGACCGGCCTCAACCCGCCCGCCGTGAAGACCTTCGACAGCAAGACCATGCGCGCCGGCGCCGCCCTGCAGTGGAAGGGCGAGGGCCTGCGGGCCGACCTGGGCGTGAGCATGGGCAAGGTGGAGGGCGACCGCGCCCGCAACGCCGCCCACACCACCAACGACGACCGCACGTCCGTGACCGTGCAGGGCGGCGTGGCCTGGGACGCCACCGAGAAGCTGACCCTGCTGGGCCGCGGCGCCGGCACCAGCGTGGAGAGCACCTCCACGGAGGTCACCGGCTCCGAGGTGGTCAACGAGCTGCAGCAGCACACCACCACCGGCGTGCTGGCGGCCCTGTGGCGTCCGGCCAAGGGCTGGAACGTGCGCCTGAGCGGCCGCCTGAGCACCCTGGACGTGGACGGCGGCGTGACCGACGAGCTGTACGTGGACCGCGGCCGCAGCCGCGCCACCCTGAACGCCGACATCGGCTGGCGCGCCGACGCGCGCACCAGCGTGGACCTGCGCCTGCGCCACGACATGTCCGAGCTGGACGAGACCTACACCAGCTACGGCGAGGGCGTGCTGCCCGTGGTGGTGGAGGACATGACGGACCAGAGCCGCACCACGACCACCGTGGCGCTCAAGGCCCGCCGCCGTCTGAACGCCGACACCGCGCTCAAGGCCCGCCTGGAGTACCGGAACGAGGATGTGGACGAGAAGGGCACCGACAGCGACCGCTACTTCCTGGGCGACCGCACCCTGGGGACCGTGCGCGGCACCCTGGGCCTGTCGGCCAAGCCCATGCAGGGCGTGCGCCTGGAGGCCGGCGGCGAGATGCTGCGCCGGACCTTCGAGCGGAACGACGTGGCGGGCGTGGACAACAGCTTCGACGCGGACCGCCTCACCGGCCTGGTCTCCTGGTTCGCCAGCCCGCGCCTGAGCCTCTTCGGCGCCGCGAGCTGGGGCCACGAGGTGGCCGATCTGCCCGTCAGCGCGGTCGCCCCCAGCGACGCCGCGGCCATCCGCTACGACACCACCACCCTGCGCCTGGCGCCGGGGGCGGTGCTGAGCCTGGCCAACGGCCTGCGCCTGGAGACCCAGTGGGAGCTGGTGCAGAACCGCGACTCCGTGGAGAACGACTACGACCGCCTCACGGTCCGCGCCGGCTACCCGCTGGGGGACAAGGCCACCGTCACGGCCATGTTCCGCCGCTACGAGCTGGATGAGAACCGTTGGGACGATTCCATCCTGGACCTCTACGCCCTGGGCCTCACGGCGACCTTCTAGGCCGTCGGATCGCCCCGTTTCCGCGAGCGCGCCCCATCCAGGGGCGCGCTCTGTTTTTGACGCTGATTGTCAAAAAATCGTCATAAAGCAGACCGCTTTCGTCTCATATTGTTTTTCTTTCGACAGTTCTTGACAAAGGAATCACAGGGCTCCATCTTCGCCCCGTAGGTAAACGCTCACTCACGGAGAGGCCATGGCCGTCACCCATCCGTCCCGGAACCGTCGCCAGGAGATCCTGCAGGCCGCTGCGGGTCTCTTCGCGCGCAAGGGGTACGACGGCACCACCATCCGCAACGTGGCCCACGCCTGCGAGATCACCGAGGCCGCCATCTACCGCCACTTCGAAGGCAAGACCGATCTCTACGAAGAGGTCATCCGCTTCAAGGCCGGTCAGCACGATCTGCGGCAGGAGCTGCAGGCCTTCGCCGGCATCGGCTCGGTGGAGACGGTGCTGACCGCCACGGCGAACCACATCCTGAGCCTCTCCAAGGAGGACCCGGAGCTGGTGCGCCTCATGTTCTCCAGCCACCTCGAGGACGCCCACGGCAGCGTGACGCTGTTCCGCGAGGTGCGCAGCCCGTACATCGAGTTCCTGATGGAGGAGCTGGAGACCCGCATCGCATCCGGGGAGCTCACCCGGGTGGATCCCTTCATCACCGCCCGCTGCTTCGTGGGCATGGTGATGGACTGCGCCCTGAGCGCCGGCGTCTGGTCCGAGGTGACCGGCACCGACCTCAAGGCCGAGAACGTCGTCTGCAACAACGTACCGATCTTCGCGCGCGGACTGAGCCGCGCGTCGGGCCACGTGTCCTGAACACGGAGAAGGAAACGACATGAAGCTCCAAGCCGTCACGCTGCTGCTTCTGTCCCTGGTGATGGTCTGGGTGTGGGGGTGCGATCACGACACCTCCAACGGCCCCGGCGAACCGGGAACGCAGCTCACCGACAAGACCTGCCTCGGGTGCCATGAGAGCCAGGAGATGCTCCAGGCGGCCCTGGGCGGGAAGGTCTCAGGCTCGCTCGCGGAGGTTCCGCACAAGGCGGATGGCTGAGGCGGCGAGGTACCCGAGCTGGAAGCTTGGGAAAAGGTCTACATGCCCGACGGTTCGCAGCGCACCCAGTTCCTCGAGGGACCGCACGGCTCCGGCTCCTGCCAGGGCTGCCACGGCGGCGCCGCCGACCGCACCTTCGAGACCATGGAAGAGGCGCACACGAACATGGTCCGCGACCCCAGCGCCAACGGCGCCTGCGACGGCTGCCACGCCGAGATCGCGGCGGCCAACGCCAACAGCCTCCACACCAACCTGTGGGGCGAGAAGGCGGCCATCGAGAAGCGCGGCAACTGCACGTTCGAAGGCAGCGGCTACGAGGCCGGCTTCGACCGCAAGTGCGCCGGCTGCCACACCACCTGCGGCCAGTGCCACGTGAGCCGGCCGGAGAGCGTGGGCGGCGGATTCCCCAAGACGTTCAACTACCTGGCCCACAACTTCCTGGGCACCCCGCACATGACCGAGCAGTGCACCGCCTGCCACGGCTCGCGCGTGGGCACGGACTACCAGGGCCAGATCGAGGGCAACCAGCCCGACGTGCACTACAGCGCCCTGAAGAAGTGCGAGTTCTGCCACTCGGCGGAAGAGGTCCACGGCGATTCCCAGCACGCCGGCGACCACTACGAGCACCGCTACGAGGTGGAGACCATGCCCCGCTGCGAGACGTGCCACGACACGGGCAGCGCCGGCTTCTCCAACAGCTTCCACGACAAGCACGTGGGCGCCGTGACCACCAACCTGCAGTGCCAGGTCTGCCACTCGCAGCCCTACAAGAACTGCACGAACTGCCATGACCTGGACACGGCGACGGAGAAGTACGTCATCGATCCCAGCGTGGTGCAGTTCAAGATCGCGCAGAACCCGCGCACCGACTACCGCGGCGAGTACGACTACGTGGTCGTCCGCCACACCCCCGTGGACCCGAACACGTACGAGGACTGGGGCCTGATCCTGGATCCCACGTACTACAACTCGGAGCCCACGTGGAAGTACGCGTCGCCGCACAACATCCTGCGCGTGACGCCCCAGACCGACGGCGGCTGCTTCTCCAGCTGCCACGGCGTGGACCAGTCCATCTACCTGCTCGAGTCCGACCTGTACGAGGCCGACGGCGTGACGCCGCTGCCGGACTACCAGGCGAACATCGGCATCACCATGGACGAGCACGTCAAGAAGAACTGAGCCAAGACGGGGCGGCGGAAGCCGCCCCGTTTCCCTGTGGAGCCTGGGGACGCCGGGGATCCCCTCGCCTCCTGAACACCTGAGCCCTCGGAACGAACCAAGGAGTCTCGCAATGACGAAGCGTTGGACCTGGTTGGCCCTGCTGCTGCTGGCCATGGTGGCCCTGTGGGGTTGCTCCGACGATGACGATCCCGCCCAGCCCACGCAGACGGCCTTCGACAAGATGGCGGACGCCGTCATCGAGTACATCAACGACAGCGCGGACTGCCCGGGCGTGATCCTCGCCTCGCAGCTGGCCGCGGACCTGGACAACTACAAGGTCTTCGACATCCGCTCCGCGAGCACCTACCTGGCCGGGCACATCCCCGGCGCCATCAACGCTCCCTCGGGCGCCAACAGCCTGAAGGACTGCGTGGACGTCATCACCGCCAACGCCACCACCAGCGACAACATCGTGGTGACGTGCTACAGCGGTCAGAGCGCCGGCCACGTGAAGGTCGCCCTGGAGCTCCTGGGCTACGAGAACGTGAAGTCCCTGATGTGGGGCATGTGCGGCTGGAGCAGCCAGACCAGCGGGTCCTGGGACAACAACACGGGCAACGCCCTGGCTTCCCCCGAGACCGCCAACAACAACGGCGAGCTGACCACCCACGCGCTGCCCACCCTGAGCGAGAGCGTGGACACCGTGGTGGCCGACCGCGTGAACGCCATGCTCACCGCCGGCTTCAAGAGCATCACCTACGCCAACCTGGTGGGCAACGGTCCGGACAACTACTTCATCGTGAACTACTTCGGCCAGGCCGACTACGAGGGCACCGGCACCGCCGGCGTCCCGGGCCACATCCCCGGCGCCTACCAGTTCACCCCGTACGCGAGCATGGGCGTGGACCAGATGCTGGCGAACCTGCCCACGGACATGCCCATCGTGGTGTACTGCTGGACCGGTCAGCACAGCAGCCAGGTGACCGCCGCCCTGAACATGCTGGGCTACGAGGCCTACAGCCTGTCCTTCGGCAGCAACGCCCTGTTCTTCGACTCCCTGACCGCCCACAAGTGGGCCACGCCGACCACCGACCTGGCCATGGAAGTGGGCTCCACGCCGACGGCCGCCTTCAGCGCCATGGCCGAGGTGGGCACCGCCTACGTGAACAGCTCCGACTGCCCGGGCGTGATCAGCGCTTCGGCCCTGGCCGCTGATCTGGCCAACTACACGGTCTTCGACATCCGCAGCGCCGCGACCTATGCCGCCGGCCACATCCAGGGCGCCATCAACGCCCCCGCGAACGGCAGCGACCTGAGCGCCTGCGTGGACGTCATCGCCGCCAACGCCGCCATGGACGACCCCATCGTGGTGACCTGCTACAGCGGCCAGAGCGCCGGCCACGTGAAGGTGGGCCTGGAGATGCTGGGCTACAGCAACGTGAAGACGCTGGGATTCGGCATGGCTGGCTGGAACTCCACCCTGGCGGGCAACTGGAACGGCGCCGTGGGCAACGCGCTGACCAACCCCAGCACGGTGAACGAGAACTCCAACCTCTCCGTGCACGCCTACCCCGCGCTGACCGGCACCGTGGCCGAGCGCGTGGAGGCCGTGCTGGCCGCCGGCTTCAAGGGCATCAGCTACGCCAACCTGATCAACAACGGCCTGGAGAACTACTTCGTCGTCAACTACTTCGGCGAGGCCGACTACATGGGCACCGGCACCGCCGGCGTGCCCGGTCACATCCCCGGCGCCTTCCAGTTCACCCCGGCGGCGAGCCTGGGCATGGACCAGCTGCTGGCTTACCTGCCCACGGACATGCCCATCGTGGTGTACTGCTGGACCAGCCAGACCAGCAGCCAGATCGCCGCGTACCTGAACATGCTGGGCTACGAGGCCCTGAGCCTGTCCTTCGGCAGCAACGCCCTGTTCTACGACAGCCTGACGTCGCACAAGTGGGCCAACCCGGCCACGGACTTCCCGCTGGTCACCGACTGACCCTGACCCGGTGCTGTCGATATGCCAGAGGAGGGCGCCCCCGCGAGGGGGCGCCCTTTTCACGTGAGGGAGGTACGGTGGATCAGCGGCCCAGCAGCGAGAGCAGGCGCGACAGCCAGAGGCCCTTCCGGCCCTCCCAGCTCGCGCGCATGGCCAGGGCCTCGCTGTAGGCGGCCGCGGCCTCGCGGGCCCGGCCCTCCTTGCGCAGCCCCCAGGCCTCGCCCAGCTTGCAGCCGTGGATCACGTCGTCCAGGAAGGCGCGGGTCTCGGCGTCCTGCACGAAGGGGATCTGGCGTCGGCGCACCTCCGCCACCGCGGGCAGCCGCCGCCAGCCGCGGGCGGTGACGCCGCCGGCGGTCTTGCGGTAGCGGTGGCCGATCACGTCCAGGAAGGCGAACACGGCGCCGTCGCGGGCGAGCTTGAGCCACATGTCCAGGTCGTCGCCGTTGCCCAGCGTGGCGTCGAAGCCGCCGGCGGCCAGCAGGGCGTCGCGCCGCGCCGTCACGCTGCTGGTGCCCACGAAGTTGGCGTGGATGAGGGCGCGGTGCAGGTCGGCGCCCTGGAAGATGGCCACCGGGGGCGCGTCGGGGTTGCCGGCCGCGGGCTGCAGGTGTTCGCGGAAGCTGGTGTAGTCGGCCAGCATGCTGGGCTGCAGCACGGCGCCGGCCTCGTCGATGACCATGAAGTCCGTGAAGCAGAGGGTGGCGTGGGGGTGGGCGTCGAAGACGGCGAGCTGGGCGCCCAGCTTGCCGGGCTCCATGAGGTCGTCGGAATCGAAGAGCGCGACGAGCTCCCCGCGGGCCATCTCCAGACCCACGTTGCGGGGACGGGCGGGGCCGCCGCTGTTGTCGATGCGGCGCCAGCGCAGGGCGTCGCCGTGGCGCGCGGCCAGCTCGGCCAGCACCTGGGGCGTGGCGTCGGTGGAGCCGTCGTCCACCACCAGCACCTCCACGCCGGGGGCGCCCTGGCCCAGGACGGTGTCCAGGGTCTGGGGCAGGGTGGCGGCGGCGTTCCAGGCCGGGATGACCACGCTGAGTCGGATGTCGGTCATGG
>DAOTGJ010000023.1:0-50621 GCA_035447065.1 Candidatus Krumholzibacteriia bacterium | reverse complement strand
CTCAGTCCACCGGCGGCAGCGACCGCGCCATCGCCGCCCCCACGGCCCCGAACGCCGACAGCACGGCGATCACGCCGTGGGGCGGCAGGAACGAGAGCGCGCCGGTCAGCACGCCCGTGAGCAGCAGGATCCCCCCGATGACGCTGTTGCTCACCGACACGTAGTCCGTGCGCTTCACGCCCCCGGCCATGTCCACCAGATAGGTCTTGCGGCCGGCGCGCACGCCGCTGTGGGCCACGCCCAGCAGGAAGAAGGCCACGGGGTGGAGCCAGGCAGCGTCCAGCAGCCCCGGCGCGGCTTCCGCCAGCGTGAACATGCCCAGCCCCAGCGCCGCCGTGAGCGTGGCCGCCGCGATCAGCACGCGGCGGCTGGAGGCGTCGGCGAAGATGCCCCAGAACGGCGCGCTCAACGACGCCGCCAGCCCGTTGGCCACGATGAACGCGGCCAGCACGGAGAGCCCTTCGCCCGCATGCTGCCGCGCCAGCAGCACGTAGTACGGCGCGGTCAGCGCCGAGCAGAGCAGCAGCGCGCGCGTGGTCACGAAGCGGCGGAACGGCGCGTCGTCGCGCAGCAGGGCCAGCCGGCCCAGGGCCTCGCGCAGGCCGTTGGCGCCGCCGGCCGTCTCCCCCGGCTCCTCCTCCAGGCGCGTGAACACCAGCGCGGCCAGCAGCCAGAGCGCCCCCGCCCCCGCCAGCAGCGCCCCGTAGAACAGGGGCGAGCCCTCCCCGCCGCTGCGCGTGAGCATGAGCAGCCCCACGCCCACCGACAGGGCGCCGCTCACGCCGGCGCTGATGCCCCCCAGCCGCCCGCGCCGCCGCTTGGGGATGGTCTTGCCCAGGATGTCCTTGCTCGCCACGGAGTTCAGGCCGCGCGCCAGGCTGAAGAACGTCACGCAGCCCAGGATGGCCCAGCCCGCGGCCGCGCCGCGCAGGGTGAACGCGGCCAGGCCCATGCCCGCCACCGCCAGGAACTGCAGCACGCTGCCCAGCAGCCACACGGGCTTGCGCCGCGGCCGCGCCCGCACCACGCCGCCGATGAAGAGCTGCGGCAGCATGGACAGCGATTCGCGCACCGGCACCAGCAGGCCGATGAGGAAGCCGGGCGCGCCGGCCGCGTCCATGAGCCAGGCCAGCACGGTCTTGGGGCTGGCCAGGGCGTCGCCCAGCTTGGTGAGCACCTGGGCGGCCACCAGGATGCCGAAGTTGCGGGGGACCTCGCGGCAGGCCTCGTCCGAGATGTCCTTGCAGGCGCGGGCGTCCTCCACGTTGGCGACGAGTTCGACGATGGATTTCACGGAGTGCTCCGGGTTGATGCATGGCCGGATCGGACGGACTCATGATCGACACGATCCGGACCCTGCACAACCCGGGCCGGCTTGACCCAGCCACGCCGTGTCTGGCATCATGGACGCATCGTCTCGCCCCATCCGCGCCCGACGAGCGCCGCACCCGCCGGCCCGCGCCCGCCGCGCCGCGTCCTCGCACGAGGAGGGCCCGTCATGTTCCGTCCGCTGATCGTCCTGCTGCTCTGCGGCGCCCTGAGCGCCCAGGCCCAGACCACCTTCCACACGCAGCCCGCCACGCCCCCGGACCGCGACGCCGCCGCCCCGCACCTGGCCGTCTCGCCCGGCAACGCCGCCGCCCTGGCCTACACCGCCGTCTTCGGCCCCATCCCCGAGCCCATGGTGTGCGTGCAGCACTTCAGCACCACCGTGGAGCCGTGGCCCACCGTCTGGACGGACCCCGTGGGCTTCGGCCCCGGCGGCCCGCCGGTGATCTGCTGGACACGCGAGGGCTGGCTGCTGGCCTTCACCGACGGCATCGCCGTGCAGATCTTCCAGGGCGATCTCTACGGGACCTGGGACCCCATCCCCGTGCTGCTCTTCCCGGGCGGCGAGGTGATGGGCCTGGACCTGAAGGGCGACGCGGCCGCCGGCCCCGACGCCCGCGCCGTGCTGGTGATCGAGGAATCGCTGAATCCGCCCATCGACGCCTTCCGCGTGCGCCGTACGGAGCTCACCGCCGCGGGCTGGAGTCCGCTGGAGACGGTGGCTGCCGATCTGGCCGTGCGCCCTTCGCCCAGGCTGACCCTCGCCCGCGACGGCGATGCCCTGGTCTCCACCGTCTGGTACCTGGCCGACGACTCCGCCGAGCCGGCGCGCCTCACCCGCCGCGTGCACCGCGACGGCGCCTGGCAGCCCGCCGAGCCGCAGGACGACGCCGTGCTGGCCGTGCAGGGCGAGTTCGCCGTGGCCCTCTCCGCCGACGGCGCCGTGGACGTGCTGGGCCTGGGGATGCAGCCCACCTGCCCCTGCGGCTCCATCCACCACCTGCACCGGGATCCCGCGGGCGCGTGGTCCCCGGCGCGGAACCTGACCGCCCACAGCGACGCCTACGACTGGCCCATGTCCCCCTGCCTGGCCCCGGACCCGGACGGCACGGTGCACGCCTTCTGGACCCAGCTCGGCTCCGACGACGCCCTTGTCCCCCACCGCCGGCTGCTGGAATATCGGGTGCTGTCCGCCGGCGTCTGGAACGATGAGGGCGACGACCTGGACGCCCAGCCGCCCCAACGCCTGGGTCCCGACGCCGCCCTGGCCGTGTCCGACTACGGCAGGCCCGTGCTGGCCTGGACCCGCCGCGACACCCTGGACGGCACGCCTCAGCCTCAGATGATCTGGATCGCGCGGGTGGACCCTCTCGCCGATGCGCCCCCCGCCGCCCCGGCCCTGACCCTGGACGCCCACCCGTCGCCCTTCAACCCCCGCACCACCCTGACGCTGCGCGGGGCGCCGGCCGGACCGGTGACGGTGACCGTCCACGACCCGCGCGGCCGCGTGGTGCGTGTCCTCCGCGCGCGTGCCGACGGCGCGGAGTCCGTCAGCGTGACCTGGGACGGCCGCGACCAGGCCGGCCGCGACGCCCCCGCGGGCGTGTACACGGCCCGCGCCGCCTCCGGCTCCCGGAGCTCCGCCTGCAAGCTGACGCTGCTGCGCTGACGGCCGGCCGGACCCTCGCCTAGATTTTCCAAGGAACGGTTGCAACCATTCCCCCCTCCCGTCTGTCCAACCGTTCGTCAACCCCTTCCACCGAGGAGCGCCGGTGAACGAGCAGCGACTGATCCGCAACGCGATGAGCGGCGACGCCAGGGCCGAGCGGGCCCTGTTCGACGCCCACGTGGAGCGGATCTGGCGCGTGGTCTTCCGCATGACCGGCGACGAGGCCCTCAGCGAAGACCTGGTGCAGGACGCCTTCGTGCGGGCCTTCGACCGGCTGGATTCGTTCCGCGGCGACGCCTCCTTCGGCACCTGGCTGCACGCCATCGCCGTGTCGGTCACGCTCAACGGGCTGCAGCAGCGGCGCCGGCGGCGTGACCACGAGGCGGAGCGCGAGGACATGACCACCCTGCCCGCCGCCGCCCCCGCCGGCCGCCCGGACCTGCGCCACGACCTGGACCGGGCCGTGGCCAGCCTGGACGATCCGCACCGCTGCGTCTTCGTGATGCACGATCTGGAAGGGTTCACCCACGAGGAGATCGCCGCCGCCATGGGCACGCCCGTGGGCACGGCCAAGGCGCGCCTGTCGCGCGCCCGCGCCCGCCTGCGCGCCTGGTTCGACGCCGGCGACGCCGCCGTCCTGGAGCTGGAATCATGAGCCGCACGAACTGGAACGACATCGTGGAGCAGGCGCGGCGCGAGCACCGCGATCCGCCGCCCGCGCCGCGCGAGCGCCTCTGGGAGCGCATCGACGCCACGCGCGCGCCCCAGCGGCGCCGCACCGGAGGCCGCCGCGTCCCCACCGCGGTCTGGGGCTGGCCCCTGGCCGCCGCGGCGGTGCTGGCGGTCGCCCTGCTGGCGGGCCCCGCGCTGCGGGATCGGCCGCAGGGCGCCGCCGGCGATCCGCCGCGCACGGTCCTGGCCGACACCACCGCCGCGCCCGCGGCAGCGCCGGCCCCCGCGCCGCGCGGACGCAAGGGCAACCCCCTGTACGACCGCCTCACCGTGGCCGTGCTGGACCGCGCCGACGCGCTGCTCACGGATTTCCGCAGCCGCGACTGCGCCGGCGTGGCCTCGCCCGAAGGCCGCGAAACCCTGAAGACCTGGGCCGGCTCCCTGCTGTCGGAGACGCGCCTCATGCTGGACACGCCGGTGACGGACGACCCCGAGCTGCGCCCCGTGTTCCGCGAGCTGGAGCTGGTGCTCTCCCAGCTCTCGTCCCTGTCCGACACCCGTTGCGAGGACGACAGCGCCTGGATCGTGGCCGGCATGGACCGGCGCGACACCCTGGAACGCCTGCGCACGGTGGCGGCCGCCCGCCGCGACCGCATCGCCCTTTAGAGGAGGCCCGTCATGACCAAGACCGTCGACCGCATCTGGCTCATCATCACCGCCCTGGTCCTGGTGCTGGCCGTGTCCGGCGCCGTGCGCGCCCTGGCCGCCGAGCCGGAGCAGACCTACGAGCGCGCCCGCGCCGCCCTCAACGCCGAGCGCTGGGGCGACGCCGCGCAGTTCTACCGGCAGCTCTACCTGGAGCACCGCGAGGCCGAGCTCGCCCGCGACGCCCGCTACTGGGAGGCCTTCGCCCTCTACCGCAGCGGCAAGCTGGAGTCGCTCAAGCGCGCCGCCCAGGTGCTGGAGGAGCAGCTCGCCATGTATCCGGAAGCCCGCACCCGCCGCGACGGCGAGGAGCTGGCCGCCCGCCTCTACGGCGAGCTGGCCGAGCGCGGCGACGCCGCCGCCGCCCGCCGCCTGCGCGAGCTGACCGACGAGGAGCGCACCCAGGAGACCAAGCTGGCCGCCCTGCAGGCCCTGATGATGATGGACGAGGAGCGCGCGCTGCCCATCCTGCGCAAGCTGGTCACGTCGCCCGACGCCGACATCGAGCTGCGACGCCAGGCCATCTTCCTGGCCGGCCAGCTGGACGACGAGGAGGGCGAGGATCTGCTGCTCCAGGTGCTGGAGCACGAGCGCGACCCCGAGCTGCGCGCCCACATCATCATGTGGCTGGCCCAGAGCGGCGGCGAACGCTCGCTGGACGCCATCGTCCGGGCCTACCGCGAGGACCGCGACCCCGAGGTGGCCCGCGCCGCCCTCTTCGCCCTGGGCCAGCACGGCGGCGAACGTGCGGTGAAGCTGCTCAAGGAGATCGCCTTGGACGAGAAGGCCGACGCGGAGCTGCGCACCCACGCCATGATCTCGCTGGTGGAAAGCGATGCCGATGGCCTGGGCGACGTGCTGGCGCAGGTGCTGCGCGGCAGCAAGGACCCCGAGGTGCAGCAGGCCTGCCTCTACGCCCTGTCCGAGGTGGACGACGAGGTGCCGGACCAGGTCTACCTGGAGATCATCCGCAACCCCGCCAACGACGACGGCATGCGCGCCCACGCCCTGCACTTCGCCGCCGAGCGCGGCACCGTGGGCGTGGACTTCGTCCGCGAGGTGTACAAGGCCGCCGATTCCCCGGACCTCAAGACCCAGTGCTGCTGGGTGCTGTCGGAGATGGGCGGCGAGGACGCGCTGAAGGCCCTCAAGGAGATCGTGCGCGAGGAGAAGGATCCCGAGGTGCGCCGCCAGGCCCTGTTCTGGATCGGCGAGTTCGACAGCGACGAGGCCGCCGCGTTCCTCCTGGAGATCATCAACGACGGAGGCAAGCGATGATGCGCGCGTCGTCCCTACTGGCCGCCTGCCTCCTGCTCGCCGCCGCGGCCACAGCCGCGGATCCCGCCGCCGCCGTGCGCGACCTGGACCGCGGCCGCCTGGCCCTGAGCTACCCGTCGCGCGAGGGCGTGACCGGCGATCCGGACCACCTCAGCCTGCAGCTGGGCAAGGACCATCGCACCATGGTCCACGGCTGGTACGACCCCCACGCCGAGTCCGCCCCCGGCGACGTGCTGGCCGTCCTCCACGTGACCGACGGCCGCGTGCGCGAGGTGGTGCTGGGCGTGCTGCGCGACGGCGACCCCCGCCCCCGCGCCGACCGCGACCTGGGCCCCCTGTCCGCCGACGACGCCCGCGCCTTCTTCCTGGACCTGGCCCGCCGCGCCCGCGGCGACGCCGCCGAGGAGGCCCTCATGGCGGCCGTCATGGCCCGCGGCCCCGCCCCCGCGGCGGAGCTGGTGGCCTTCGCCCGCGACCGCGACCGCCCCGACGAGGCGCGCCGCTCCTCCCTCTTCTGGCTGGCCGTGCTGGCCGGCGAGAAGGCCGCCGCCGAGGCCGGCCGCATCATCGACGACCCTTCGGAGGACCTGGAGCTGCGCACCCACGCCGTGTTCGCCCTCTCCCAGCTGGACGAGGACCGCGCCTTCCCCCTGCTGCTGGACGTGGCGCGCACGCACCCGCATCCGGAGCTGCGGCGCAGCGCGTTGATCTGGCTGGCGGAGTTCGATCGGGACGAGGTCACCGATCTCTTCGAGGAGATCCTGCTGAGCGGGAACTAGAAGTTCCAGATCAGCGGCGCCAGCCCCACCGCCAGCACCCCCATCAGCACGTTGAGCGGCAGCCCGATGCGCAGGTAGTCGGAGAAGCGGTAGCCGCCCGGACCGTAGACCATGAGGTTGGTCTGGTAGCCGATGGGCGTGGCGAAGCTGGCCGACGCCGCCACCATCACGCAGATCACGAAGGGCATCACGCTCACGTCCAGCCCCTCGGCCGTGTTCATGGCCACCGGGAAGACCAGCGCCGCCGCCGCGTTGTTGGTGATCACCTCGGTGAAGACGGTGGTGGTGAGGTAGACCATGGCCAGGGCCAGCCACGGCTGGTCGCCGGTGAGGCTCAGCAGCCCGCCGGCCAGGGCCCGCGCGGCGCCGGTGGTCTCCAGGGCCAGCCCCAGGCCCAGGGCCGCCGCGATGGTCAGCAGCACGTCCCACTCGATGCTGCGCCGCGCCTGCGCCGGCGAGCAGCACCCCGTCAGCAGCATGAGCCCCGCCGCCGCCATGCCCGCCTGCAGCATGGTGAGCCAGCTGAACGCCACCACGATCACCATGGCCGCCAGGATGCCGAAGGCCCACAGGCTGCGGTCGTGGCGCTTGGGCGTGGAGTCCTCCACGGCGCTGACCAGGTAGAAATCACGGCTGTCGCGCTGGCGGGAGATGAACCCCGCGTGCGACTCCACCAGCAGCGTGTCGCCCGGCTGCAGCACGATGTCGCCGATGCGGCCCTCGATGCGCTGACCGCCCCGCGCCGCCGCGATGACCACCGCGTTGTAGCGCTGGCGGAACCGTCCCGCACGGATGGACTGCCCCCGCAGCGGGCAGGTGCTGCTCACCACGGCCTCCACCAGGCAGCGCTCGTGCCGCGGCGCGTCCAGATGGAAGAGCTGGTCCTGGGCCGGCCGCAGCCCCTGCTGCTGGTAGATGGAGCGCACGCTGTCCACGTGCCCCACGAAGACCAGCCGGTCGCCCTCCTGCAGCACCGTGTCCGGCCCCACCGCCGAGATGATGCGCTCGCCGCGGATCAGCTCCGCCACGTACGCTCCGGGCAGGTGCCGCAGCCCGCCCTGCTCGATGGTCTTGCCGATGAGCGGGCTGTGCCCGGTGATCTGCATCTCCAGGGTGTACTCGCGCGGATTCTCCACCACCTCGCCGAAGGCCTTGCGGTCCGGCAGCAGCCGCGGCGCCAGCAGGATGAACGCCAGCCCCGCCGCCGCCAGCGGCAGGCCCAGCTTGGTGATCTCGAACATGCCCAGGCCTTCGCCGCCGTAGCGCGTCTGCACCAGCCCGTTGACCACCAGGTTGGTGCTGGTGCCGATGAGCGTGCACACGCCGCCCAGGATGCTCGCGTAGCTCAGGGGGATCAGCAGCCGCGACGGCTGCACGCGGATGCGGCGGCTCCACTCCATCACCGCGGGGATGAACAGGGCCACCACCGGCGTGTTGTTGAGGAAGGCGCTGAGGCCCGCCACCGGCGCCATGAGCCGGAGCTGGGCGCGGCGCGGCGAGCGGGGCCGCCCGAGCACGCGCGAGGAGATCCAGAGCAGTCCGCCGGTCTCCTGCAGGCCGGCCACCGCCACGTAGAGCACGCCCACGGTGATCATGCCCTGGCTGCTGAAGCCGGCCAGGGCCTCCTTGGCGCTCAGCACGCCGCTGAGGAAGAGCACCGCCAGACCACCCAGGAACACCGTGTCCGACGGGAGCCGCGTGGCCACCAGCAGTCCGAACACGCCCACCACCACGCCCAGCGCCAGCCAGGCCTGCCAGCCCAGCTCCAGGATGGAAACGGTCTCCATGGGAGGTCCTCCGGGTTCATGGAATCCCTTGATCTCACGCAAGCTAGCCCGCGCGGGCGGCGCGGGCCAGGCTCGTCCTCGGATCATCGGCCGCGGCGCGCGGAACTTGCGCGCCGATGCCGTCAGCGCACCAGCTGCACCCGCAGGGTGCTCACGGCGTCGCCCTGGCGCAGGCGCAGCAGGTAGGGGCCGGCGGGCAGGGCGGCGCCGTCGTCGCCGCGGCCGTCCCAGGCAGTGCGGTGCGGTCCGCGGGGCACGGCGGCGTCCAGGAGCACGGCCACGGTGCGGCCGCGTACGTCGTGCACGCTGAGGCGGGCGGGACCGCCGGCCGCGGTCCAGGCCACCTCGGTGCGCGGGTTGAAGGGGTTGGGCGACGCGGCGGCCAGGCCGGGCGCGGCCGGCGGCACGTCCGGGGCCGCCGGGTCCTCCAGGGCCACGATGGACTCGAAGCCGGAATCATAGAACGCCTGCAGCGCGGCCACGTGCTCCAGCACGGCCAGGGAGTCGGCGCCGCAGACCACCGCGAGGGTGACGGTCAGGGACTCGCCCGTCGCCAGGGGGCCGAAGGGACCGGCCGAGAGCAGCCCGTTCCAGTTGCCGGGCCGCGTGAAATCGCCGTCCGGCGTGACGCCCACGTCCCAGTCGCCGTTTTGCAGGCTCTGGAAGCGGCCGGGCCGGGGGTCCGTGGCGCCGTCGGGAACGTACCAGTCGTCCTCCTGGGGTTCCTGCCGGTAGGCATGACGGTTGTAGGAGACCACGGGTGCGCCGGGGGCGGAGGCGCCCAGCCACTGGGTGGCGATCCAGGAGGTGGCGAGGCCGGCGTCGGTGTCGGCGTCGCGCTCGTACATGAAGGCGGCCGGGGCGCCGTCGGCGGGACGCAGGGCGCCGTTGACGTCGTCGTAGTAGTTCCAGAACGGCTGATTGAACTCCATGTGGCCCACGGTGGTGTCCATCCAGAGCCCGACCGCCACGGAGTCCAGGGGCTGCGTGCGCGGGGTGATCACGGCCTGTAGCACCACCGCGTCATCCAGGGCGACCTGCGGCCAGGCCAGGGCGCGCCAGGTCACGTCCAGGCCCAGGGGCGTGTGGCCGAAGGGACTGAACAGCGGGTCGTCGCGCAGGGTGGTCTCCAGGTGGAGGGGAGCGAGGGCGGCGGGATCGTAGTCCTCGGAGTTCTGGAGGGAGCTCAGCCGACGCAGGAATCCCGTGGCGGCGAACTCGTTGCGTTCCAGGGCGGCAGCCAGCGTGTTGGAGGAGCCGACCACGGTGGACACGCGGCGGGCGCCGGCGGCGTCCTTGGCGCCCACCCAGAGCCCGCCCAGGAAGAGGTGCTCCACGGGGGAAGCGGCCGGGTAGCGGCAGGAGGGCCAGGCGGGGGACACGAAGCCCGTGCCCAGCAGGCCCACGTCGTGGAAGGCCAGGGCCACCAGGTTGTCGGTGACCTCGATCTCGGCCCGGGCGGCGGCGGGGAGCAGGGCGAGCAGAACGGCCAGGATCGCGGTCGGGATGCGGCGTCTCATGGGGGTCCTCCCGGGGCGAATCGTTCTGATCTGATCCTATCAGAAACTGCCGCATTGCGAAACGACCTCAAGTCCACAGCCCCGTCGGCCGATGCCTACCCGGACGGAGGGAGATTCCTCCGCGACCGAAGGAGCACCATGACGACCACGCTGGGCGGACGGGCGAACGCCGTGGCGGAGGACACGCGCGATTTCTATCGCGAGTTCTTCATGCGCGCCCCCGATGCCTTCCTGATCATCGAGAACGAGACGTTCGTGGACTGCAATCCCGCGGCCGTGGCCATGCTGCGCTGCGACAGCCGGGAGCAGCTCCTCCAGACCCACCCGTCCGAGCTCTCCCCGCCCTTCCAGTCCGACGGACGCGAATCGCGCGAGAAGGCCGGCGAGATGATGCGTCTGGCGTTGGCGCGGGGCAGCCACCGTTTCGAGTGGGACCACCGTCGCGCCGACGGCAGCGTGTTCCCCGTGGAGGTGTGCCTCACCGCCGTGCCGCGCGAAGACGGCGTGACCGTGCTGCACACCACCTGGCGCGACCTCAGCAGCCGCCGCCAGCTGGAGCTGGAGCTGCGCCAGGCCCAGAAGATGGAGGCCGTGGGCCGGCTCACCGGCGGCATCGCCCATGATTTCAACAACCTCCTGGCCAGCATCCTGGGCAACTGCGAGCTCATGGACATGGATCTGGCCGCCGGGCACCCCGCGCGCGAGTCCCTGGCGGAGATCAAGTCGGCCGGCGACCGCGCCGCGGACCTGGTGTCCCAGCTCCTGGCGTTCAGCCGCAAGCAGATCCTGCGCACCACCGTGTTCGACCTGAGCGACGTGCTGCGCCGCAGCGTGGCCATGCTGCGCCACCTTCTTGGCGAGGACATGGAGACGCAGGTCACCGCCTGGAGCCGCCCCCTGCACGTGCGCGCCGACTCCTCCCAGCTCCAGCAGGTGCTGCTGAACCTGGTGGCCAACGCCCGCGACGCCAGCGAGCCCGACGGCCTGATCCGCATCGAGACGGCGCTGACCGTGCTCAAGGGATCCGAGATCCCGCCGGGATCCGCCCTGACCCCCGGCCCCCACGCCATGCTGCGGGTGGCGGACGACGGCGCGGGCATCGACCCCGCCCTGCTCTGCAAGGTCTTCGAGCCCTTCTACACCACCAAGCAGCACGGCACGGGCTTGGGCCTGGCCACCAGCCACGGCATCGTGCGCCAGTGCGGCGGCGACCTGCACCTGGACAGCCGCCCCGGCCTGGGCACCACCGCCACCGTGTACCTCCCGCTGACCGACGAGCTGATCGACCAGCCCTCCCCCGCCCGCGCGCCGGCCCGCTGCGGCCGCGGCGAGACCATCCTCCTGGTGGAGGACGAACCCAGCGTGGCCCTGCTGGCGGAACGCGTGCTCCAGCAGGCCGGCTACACCGTGGTGACCGCGGGGAACGGGCAGCGCGCCCTGGAGCAGGTGCTGGCCCTGGAACTGGAGTTCGACCTGCTGCTCACCGACGTGATCATGCCCGCCATGGGCGGCCCCGAGCTGGCCGAGCGCCTGCGCGCCATCCGGCCGGATCTGAAGGTGCTGTTCTGCTCCGGGTACACGGACGATGCGCTGACCCAGCGCGGCGTCCTGCAGGAGGGCGTGGACCTGCTGCGCAAGCCCTACGGGGTGGAGGAGCTGAAGCGGCGAGTGCGCGAGGCTCTGGACGGCCGCTGACCCGCCTTGCCTCCCCGCGCCCGGCGGAGCATCCTTGTCCCGCACACGGGACGGCCGCACGGGCCGCTCGGAACGGACCGCCGACGGGACGGCCATGGATCTCCTCACCCTGCTCACCCTGGCCGTGGCGCTGGCCATGGACGCCTTCGCGGTGGCCCTGGCCACCGGCCTGACCCTGCCCTCGGTCACCGGGCGCCACCTCTTCCGCTTCGGCTTCCACTTCGGGCTCTTCCAGGCGCTGATGCCGGTGCTGGGCTGGCTGGCCGGCGTGGGGCTGCGCCGCCACATCGAGGCCGTGGACCACTGGCTGGCCTTCGTGCTGCTGGCGTTCGTGGGCGGCAAGATGCTGCTGGAGTCCCGCCGCGACGCCGACGCCCCCCGTCCCGGCGATCCCACCCGCGGCCTGACCCTCCTGCTCCTGGCCGTCGCCACCAGCATCGACGCCCTGGCCGTGGGGCTCAGCCTGGCCGCCCTGGACGTGACGGTCTGGACGCCGGCCCTGGTCATCGGGCTGACGGCCGGCGCGCTCACGGTGGCGGGGATGAAGCTGGGGCGGCGCGTGGGCCGGGCCTGGGGCCCGCGGGTGGAGGCGGTGGGCGGGCTGCTGCTGATCGGGATCGGCGTGCGGATCCTGGTGGAGCACCTGGGCGGCTGAGGCTCAGTCGTCCTCGAACCGCACGTCCACCCACGGCGCGCCGTCCGCGTCCACCTGCGCGGCGATCACCAGCGGCCGGCAGCACACGCTGCAGTCCTCCACGTAGGTCTGGCGGGCCACGGACGTGTCCACCATGATCTCGATGGTCTCTCCGCACACCGGGCAATCGATCAGCACGGACTCCAGGCCTTCCATGCTCACCGCCGCCGCCGCGTCGGGCGCTTGCCGTGCGGCGCCTTCTGCCCCACCACGCCGCGGTGCTTCCCCTTGTCCGCCTTGGCCGGCGGGATGAGGCAGTCGGGCCCGTAGCCGATGAGGTCCGTGCGCTGCAGCCGCCGCAGGGCGGAGCGCAGCAGGGGCCAGTTGGCGGGGTCGTGGTAGCGGAGGAAGGCCTTGTGCAGGTCGCGCTGCTTGACCGACCGCGGCACGTTCACGCGGTCGCCGGGACGCGCGTCGGTCACCACCTTGCGCAGGGTGTCGCGGCCGGAGTGGTACATGGCCGTGGCCGCGGCCATGGGCGTGGGCAGGAACGTCTGCACCTGGTCCGGCTTGAAGCCGTTCTTCTTCAGCCACAGCGCCAGGTTCAGCATGTCCTCGTCCGTGGTGCCCGGATGCGCGGCGATGAAGTACGGGATGAGGAACTGCTTCTTGCCCGCCTCGCGGCTGAACTTCTCGAACATGGCCTTGAACTTCTCGTAGCTGCCCACGCCGGGCTTCATCATGCGGCGCAGGGGCCCGTCCTCGGTGTGCTCCGGGGCGATCTTCAGGTAGCCCCCCACGTGGTGGGTAACCAGCTCCTTCACGTACGCGGGCGACGTGACCGCCAGGTCGTAGCGCAGCCCCGAGGCCACGAAGACCTTCTTCACGCCCTCGGTCTTGCGCGCCTTGCGGTACAGCTCGATGAGCGGGCGGTGGTCCGTGTCCAGGTTGGGGCAGATGTCCGGGTACACGCACGACGGCTTGCGGCATGCCGCCTCGATCTCCCGCGACTTGCACGCCAGCCGCCACATGTTGGCCGTGGGCCCGCCCAGGTCCGAGATCACGCCCGTGAATCCGGGCGTCTTGTCGCGGATGTCCTCGATCTCCTTGAGGATGCTCTGCTCGCTGCGGCTCTGGATGATGCGCCCCTCGTGCTCGGTAATGGAGCAGAAGGTGCAGCCGCCGAAGCAGCCGCGCATGATGTTGACCGAGGTCTTGATCATGTCGTAGGCGGGGATCTTGGCCTCGCCGTAGCCGGTGTGCGGCCGCCGCGAGTAGGGCAGGGCGAACACGGCGTCCATCTCCGGCGTGCTGAGCGGCACCGGCGGCGGGTTGAGCCACACGTCGCGGTCGGCGTGGCGCTGCACCAGGGCGCGCGCGTTGCCGGGGTTGGTCTCCGCGTGCATCACGCGCGAGGCGTGGGCGTAGAGCACCGGGTCGTCCTTCACCTGCTCGTACGACGGCAGGCGCACCACCGTGCGCTCGCGCTGCGCCCAGCGGCGGCGGATCTCGCGCGGGGCGTGGTCGGGATCCAGGGTCACGGGCTCCGGCGCGGCCTCCCCCTTGCTGCAGCCGGGCATCTCCCAGGCGTAGGGATCCGGGTGGTCGATGAGCGCGCCGGGCGTGTCCAGCTCCGTGGAGTCCAGCTCCAGCCAGCCGGGCGGGGCGCCGCGGGTCAGGTAGGCGGTGCCGCGGATGTCGGTGAGGTCCGAAGCCTTCTCGCCGCCCGCCAGCCGGTGGGCGATCTCCAGGATCTGCCGCTCCGCGTTGCCGAAGACC
Source organism: Candidatus Krumholzibacteriia bacterium (assembly GCA_035447065.1). Classification (GTDB taxonomy): domain Bacteria; phylum Krumholzibacteriota; class Krumholzibacteriia; order LZORAL124-64-63; family LZORAL124-64-63; genus CALEMW01. The sequence goes on along the minus strand of DAOTGJ010000023.1, from coordinate 36,774 downwards.
AGCAGGTCCGCCTTGGCGTCCATGAGGCAGGAGCGGCGCACCTTGTCGGACCAGTAGTCGTACTGGGCGATGCGCCGCAGGCTGGCCTCGATCCCCCCGATGACCACCGGCACGTCCTTGCACGCCTCCCGGCAGCGCTGAGCGTAGACCAGCACCGCGCGGTCCGGCCGTTTGCCGCCCTCGCCGCCGGCGGTGTAGGCGTCGTCGCTGCGCACCTTCTTGTGCGACGTGTAGCGGTTGACCAGCGAGTCCATGTTGCCCGCGGTCACGCCCCAGAACAGCGTGGGCGCGCCCAGGGCCTGGAAGGGCTCGGCGCTGCGCCAGTCGGGCTGCGAGAGGATGCCCACGCGGAACCCCTGGGCCTCCAGCACCCGCCCGATGACCGCCATGCCGAAGCTGGGGTGGTCCACGTAGGCGTCGCCGGTGACCAGGATCACGTCGCAGGCGTCCCAGCCCAGCCGGTCCATCTCGGCGCGGGTCATGGGGAGTTCGGGGGCAGGGGTCAGAGCGGCCCGGTATGGGGGGCGGGAGAAGAGGGCCGGGGCTGAGGGCATGGTGGGTGCGGGCATGGTGGGCACAAGGAACACCGGCCCTCCCCCCGCGTCAAGCGGGCACCGGGTCCGGCCCGTGCGTTTTCCATGTCACATTCCCGCTCCGGATCCCGCCTTCACCCATGGAACCGGGAGAGCCGCCCGGCCGCGTCCATCCCGGTGCGGCGGACGCTGCGGCCTCCGTGATGAGAATCCAATGGGGGGAAGAATCCATGAAGACCCTGCTGCTCACCCTGCTCGCCGCCGTCACCCTGCTGTCCATGACCGGCTGCTCGGACGACGGGACGCCGCTCACCGCGCCGGACGATCCGCTGAGCATGACCGCCCTGGAGACGGACGCCCTGTCGTCCCAGAACCCCTTCGTCATCCCGCCCCACGCCGTGGTGAAGGGCAAGACCTACGCCGAATGGTCCGTGGAGTGGTGGCGTTGGCTCTGGAGCATCCCCTTCGACCAGAACCCGGGGATGGACTCCACCGGGGACTTCGTCGCCAACGGGCAGTCGGGGTCGGTCTGGTTCCTGGCTCCGGCCTACTTCTCGGATGACTGGTATCGCCGGGCGACGATCCCCGCGGGCAAGATGCTGTTCATCGACCTGGCCGCCGTCTTCATGTCCATCCAGGAGGGCGACGGCGAGACGCTGGAGGAGCTGGCCGAAGCCGCCCGCGTCTTCATGGACGCGACGACGGACGTCATGGTGGAGGTGGACGGGGTCGCCCTTCAGAACGTGGAGGACTACCGGGTCCAGTCCCCCGGGATGTTCGACTACGTGGTGCCCGAGAACAACATGTTCGAGGCCTTCGGGCTGGACTACCCCGCCGGCGAGTACCACGACGGATTCTGCGACGGCTACTACATCATGCTGGCCCCGCTGTCCGCCGGACAGCACACCATCCACATGCTGGCCACCTTCCCGGCGCCGTACAACGACACCATCGAGGTGACGTTCGAGCTGACCGTCGCAGGCAGGGGTCGGAATCACTTCACGAATCGGTGATTCCGTCCAGGCGGCCCGGGCGCCCGGACGGGCGAGTCGGGTGCTCGGGTCGCCGCGCAGCCCCTAGATCTGGGAGAACTCCCGCTTCAACCACATGGCCGCGATGCGCCAGTCCCGCTGCGCGGTGCGGCGGGTGACGCCGGTCGCCTCGGCCACCTCCTCCATGGTCAGGCCGCCGAACAGCCGCAGCTCCACCACGCGGGCGCCACGCGGATCGATCTCGGCGTAGCGCTCCAGGGCCAGGTTCAGATCCAGGACGTCCACCTGCTCCTGGAAGCCCTCGGCCACGAGCCCGGTCAAGGTGACGGGCTGCCAGCCGCCGCCGCGCTTCTGCGAGTTCTTCCGCCGCGCGTGATCCACCAGGACGTTGCGCATGACCTTGGCGGCGATGTTCAGGAAGTGGGCCTTCCCGCCGACGGTCACCAGCTCGTGGTTGAAGAGCGTGAGGAAGGCCTCGTGGACCAGGGCCGTGGGCTGGAGGGTGTGGTCCTTCCGCTCCCGATGCATCAGCATGCGGGCCATGCCCCGCAGCTCCTGAAACGTCAGCTCGAAGAGCTCGTCGTAGCCGGGCGTGCCGGGCTCCGCACCGGCTCCGGAGTTCAGCGACATGGTGTTGCGGTTCTGATCGGTCGAACGCTCGGGCTCTGTGGTCATGGCGTGCATCCCGGTCGTCATGGAGCTGCGGCGGCTTCACCCGCCGTGATGGAAGGAACGGCCGTCGCCAGCATAGCACGCCGGCTCGCATCTTCGAGAGGATGTCTCCGCGGCGGGCTCCATCTGGTACACTCGCGGCGTGTCCCGTCCTCGTTCCCGTTTCCGCATATCTCAGCGGATCCGCGAACCGCCACCTCCACCGACGGGCGATCATGAAGAGCCGATCCTTTCTGCTGGTGAAGGACGTCCTGGGCCGGGCCCTGGACCTGCCGGAGTCCGAGCGCGAGACGTTCCTCACGACCAGCCTGGGCCACGACCGCGAGCTCCTGGCCGAGGCCCGCGAGCTGCTGCGGTTCGACGACCCGTCCGTGGGCCGCGACGACGCCCTTCCCCACGACAAGCGCGCGCTGATCGGCACCACCATCGACCGCTACCGCGTGCTGGACCTGCTGGGCGAAGGCGGCATGGGCGTGGTCTACCTCGCGGAGCAGAGCCCGCCCCTGCGGCGGCGAGTGGCGTTGAAGGTCATCCGGCTGGGGCTGGACACGGCCGGCGTGATCGCCCGCTTCCGCGACGAGAGCCAGGCGCTCGCCCTGATGAGCGATCCGCGGATCGCCACGGTCTTCGACGCCGGCTCCACGGCGGAGGGCCGCCCCTACTTCGTCATGGAGCTGGTGGACGGCGATCCCGTCACCGAGTACTGCGACCGCCGCGCCCTGCCGCTGCCCGCGCGCCTGGAGCTCTTCGCGTCGGTCTGCCTGGCCGTGCATCACGCCCACGACCGGGGCGTGATCCACCGCGACCTGAAGCCGGGCAACATCCTGGTCCAGGAGCGGGACGGCGTCCCGTCGCCCAAGATCATCGATTTCGGCATCGCCCGCGCCGCCGCCGAGCCGTCCGCGCCCGCCGCGGACCCGGCCGCCATGATGGGGACGCCCGAGTACATGAGCCCGGAGCAGGCGTCGGGGGCGGGCGATGCCCTGGATGCGAGGTCGGACGTCTACGCGCTGGGCGCCATCCTCTACGAACTGCTGACCGGGACTCCGCCGCTGACGCGCGAGACGCTCCAGGCGTCCGGCTTCCAAGGCATCGCCCGACGCATCCGCGAGGTCGAGCCGGAGCCCCCCAGCCGGCGGGTCCGCAGCAAGGCCTCCGAGGCCGATGCGGCCGCCGCCCGCCGCGCACTGATGCATCGCGCCTGGAGCCCGCAGCTGCGCAACGAGCTGGACTGGATCGCAGCCAAGGCGCTGGCGAAGGATCCCGCGCGTCGCTACGCCTCCGCCGCGGCGCTCGCGGAGGATCTCCGCCGCCATCGGGACGGCCTGCCCATCGCCGCCGGTCCGCCGAGCCTGGGCTACCGGCTCCGCAAGCGGGCGGCGCGACTGCTCCGGCCCGCCGTGGTGAGCGCGGCGGTCCTGACGGCGCTGCTCGCGGTCCTGCTCGCAGGGACCCTGCGCCGCGACACGGTCCGCACCACGGCGCCGCTGCCCAGCGTCGCCCTGCTCACTCGGACCGACCCGCAGGACTCGGCCTCGGCGTTCCGGATCCGCGGCGTGGAGGAGTATCTCGCCACCCGGCTGCTGGACAACGAGTCCATCCGCCTGCTGGACCGGGAGTCCTTGGCCGACGCGATCGCGGACCACGCGCCGGCCGCGGGTTCCGGCGTCACGGCGGAGCAGATCGCGGGCCTGGGCCGCCTCGCCCGGGCCACCTACGTCCTGGCCCTGATCGCCGACCGACCGGAGGAGGCCTCCGCCGCGCGCTGGTCCCTGGTCCGCACCGGGACCGGCCGGACCATCGCCGGCGACACGCTTGCGTCCGGCGACGCGCAGGCGGCGGCGGCCGGGATCCTCCGGAGCGTCGGCCGCCACTTGGGCGGATCGGGCAACGGTGGCCCGCAGGGGCTGGAGACCATGATCACCACCGCCAACCGGGCCTACCGGCACTACATCACCGGGCTGCTGGCCCGCGAGGCCGGGGAGACGCGCCGGGCGACACGCGAGTTCGAGGCGGCCCTGGCCCAGGACTCCACCTTCGCCCAGGCCGCCATCGCCCTGACCAAGACCCTGATCTACGACCAGAACTTCACGCGGGCCGCGGAGGTCTCCCAGACCGCCTGGCGACTCCGCGACCGCCTGGACCGCAAGAGCCGCATGTACCTGGAGGCCCAGCGGCTCCAGGCCGATCTGGCCTGCACGCGCGCCAGCGACCGGCTCGCCGCCATGGTCGCGCTCTGGCCCGACGACCGCGAACTCGCGCTGGAACACGTGTCCTACCTGATCTGGTCCTGGAGCTTCACCAAGGGCGTGGACGCCGCCCGGACCGCCCTGGAGCGGTTCCCCGGGGATCCTCAGCTCCAGCAGCAGATGGCCATGGGCCTGATCTACGGCGGCCGCCCCGAGGAGGCCCTCGGCATCCTGGAGGGCCTGACCGGACTCGACCCCAACGACGCCCAGAACTGGATCATGCTCAACGCCTGCCACCTCGCCCTGGGACGGCCGGAGCCGGCCCTGGCGGCCATCCTCCGCGCCGGCGACGGCGAGCCAGGCGAGAGCGAACGCATGCTGGCCCGGGCCGCCACGCTGGCCTATCTGGGCGAGGTGCCGCGGGCCCAGAGCCTGGTGGACTCCCTCCACCTTGATCCCGCCCTGTCCTCCATGCAGCGGCTGCTCTACCCCCTGAGCCACCGCATCGACCTGCTCGTGGCCCGAGGGCGGTACCGCGAGGCCCGCTCCGTCTTGCAGGCGCTGCGCTCCACGAACGCCGGGGAGCAGGAGTGGAACCCCTTCCTGTCCAAGTCCGCCTCGTTCCAGATCCGGATCGGGGACCTGGAAGGGGCCGTGGACCGTCTGGCGGAGTACGACGCGCTGGAGCTGGACCAGTCGCTGATCACGCGCCTGGAGGCCGAGACCCGCGTCCATTGCGCCCGCGGGGACACGGCCGCGGCCTGGGTCTCCCTGCACCGCCTGGAGGCGCTCCCGGACCGCCCGTGCGGCTACCGGGACCACATCCCGTTCGAGCTGCGCGCCCGCATCGCCATGGCGGCGGGGCGGCCCCGCGAGACCCTGGCCTGGCTGGCCAAGGTGCCGCACTTCACCCTGGGCTGCAGCCTGGACGAGGAGCCCCATCGCCTGGAGGCCCGCGCCCTGCACGCGGCCGGCAGGACGGAGGAGGCCATCGCGCTTCTGCAGGGGTTCTGCGACGCCCAGGCGCCCTCGGCTTTCGCCGGGACGGAGCTGGCGCGGCTGCTGCATGCCGTGGGCCGCGAGGCCGAGGCCCGGACCGTGGCCCAACGGTCCCTCGCCTTCTGGGCCGATGCGGACACGGTCTTCCCGGAGCTGCAGGAGGCGCGGGAGCTGGCGCGCTGAGCGGACCGCGCCGCGCACGCACATTGCGCAACGCGGCGCCGTGATGCATCCTCCGGGGAATACCGCAGGGGCCCGCATGGGACGCCCTGCCGTCATCGCTGCGTCCCTCTCCAGCTTCGAGGTCCCCCCATGCCGTCCCGCGGCCCCAGCAACCGCAACCGCCCCGCCCGCACCCGCGACGAGGTCCTCCAGCAGCACCTCACCCGCCTCTGGCGCAAGGTGGCCGCACGCCGCAATCCGCCGTCCCTGGACCGCTGGCTCCGCAAGGAACTCGGCGAGCTCAACGGCCTGCGCCGCCAGGAACGCCTCATGCTGGGCGACATGGTGACCGACGCGATCCGCTTCGGCGTCCTCATCGTCTTCGCCGACACGTGGGCGGCCGACACCAGCGTGCCCCTGACCAACCCCGAGGCCCTGGCCGACGCCTGGGAGGCCCCGTCGGGACCGGACCTGTGGAACGCGCTGCGCGCGCTGCCCGTGCCGGTGGTCTTCCACTGGGCCTTCATGCGCCGGCGTCTGGACGGCACCGCGCGTCCGCCCGTGCCCGCCCCCGACGACCGCTGCGCCAAGGTGTGGCGCCTGCTGCGCGAGGACGCGCCCCGCTCGCGCAACCTGCGCCTGCGCTGCGTGTGGAACGGCCTGCCGCCCCACCTGGCCCCGCGCCTGGAGCGCCGCGCCGAGCTCAGCGGCTGGACCCGCCCCCAGCTCCTGGACTGGCTGGACCACCAGGCCTGGCGTCCGCCCCTGTGGCTGCGCCTGCGCCATCCCGAGCGCCTGGAGGCCCTGGCCGCCGAGCTCAACGCCGCCGACTTCCGCGCCGAGATCCATGCCGGCGCCCTGGCCCTGCGCGGCCCCCGCGGCATCTACGACGAGCGCTGCTGGCTGGAGGGCGAGGTGGACATCCAGGACCTGGCGAGCCAGGCCATCGGCCGCGCCGTGGACGTGCGGCCGGGGCAGGCCGTGTGGGACCAGTGCGCCGGCGCGGGGGGCAAGACCCTGCAGCTCGCCGCCGCCGCGGGCACCGAGGGCGCCGTGCACGCCACCGACATCCACCAGGGCCGCCTGCGCGACCTGGAGCGCCGCGTGAAGCGGGCCGGCCTGGCCAACGTGACCGTGGAGCACTGGGACGGCGCGGAGGCGCCGGAGGCCGTGGCCGCGGTCATCGCCGCCGGCGGCTATCCCCGCGTGCTGGTGGACGCCCCCTGCAGCGGCAGCGGCACCTGGCGCCGCAACCCCGACGGCCGCCTGCGCGACCTGGACCGCGCCGTGGCTGAGCTCAACGCCGTCCAGCGCGGCCTGCTGGAGCGCGCCGCCCCGGCCGTGGCCCCCGGCGGCCTGCTCATCTATGCCACCTGCTCCTGGCTGCCGGAGGAAGACGAGGCCGTGGTCGACGCCTTCCTGGCCGCCCACCCGGAGTTCGCGGCGCGGAGCCGCGGGGTGGCGGGGCTGCCGCTGGCGGACTCGGACACCACCTTCGCCGCGGTGCTGGAGCGGAAGGCCGCCGGAACCTGATTTTCGACCTTCGGTGATTTCCCCCTCGTTCCGCGGGCCGTCACGTCCTATCATGGATGCCATCGTCCGCCGGGACGGCCCCGCGCGGGCCGAGCCCGGTGGACCCGTGCCTTGTCCCTTCCACGCGAAGCAGGTGATCGATGAGCGCTCTCGAGCCGTGGTCCATCGCCAAGAGCGTCCAGACGTACGGTCTGGACCACTGGGGCGCCGGTTACTTCCAGGTGAACGGCAAGGGTCATGTGACCGTGACCCCCGATCCCGACAACGGCGCCAGCGTGGACCTGCACGAGCTCGTGGAGGCCATGCACGAGCGGGACATCAAGCTGCCCGTGCTCTTCCGCTTCAACGGCATCCTGCGGCACCGCGTGCGCGCCATGCACGCGGCGTTCAAGGCCGCCATCGCCGAGCACGACTACAAGGGCTCCTACCAGCCCGTGTTCCCCATCAAGGTGAACCAGCAGCATCAGGTGGTCTCGGTGGTCAACGAGGCCGGCCGCGACTTCCACCTGGGCCTGGAGGTGGGCAGCAAGCCCGAGCTGGTGGCCGTGCTCGCCCTGCAGGACGACCCCGAGGCCCCGCTCATCTGCAACGGCTACAAGGACCGCCACTACCTGCGTCTGGCGCTGACCGCGCAGAAGGTGGGGCGCAAGCCCATCATCGTCATCGAGAAGCCCATGGAGCTCACCCTGGTGCTGGAGGTGGCGCGGGAACTGGAGGTGGAGCCCATGCTGGGATTCCGCCTGCGCCTGACCGGCAAGGGCGCCGGCCGCTGGGAGGCCAGCGGCGGCGAGCGCGCCAAGTTCGGGCTGAACGTGCCGGAGCTGGTGGCGGCGCTGTCGGAGCTGGAGGCCGCCGGCGGTCTGGGGTGGCTGAAGCTGCTGCACTTCCACATCGGCAGCCAGCTCAACCGCATCTCGTCGCTGAAGAACGCCCTGCGCGAGGCCACCCAGGTGTACGTGCATCTCAAGCGGCGCTGCCCGGAGATGACCTACCTGGACGTGGGCGGCGGCCTGGCCGTGGATTACGACGGCTCCAAGACCGCGTACGAGTCCTCCATGAACTACACCCTGGAGGAGTACGCCCGCGACGTGGTGTGGCACATCCAGCAGGTGTGCGACGAGGCCGAGTGCCCGCACCCGGTGATCGTCACGGAGTCCGGGCGCGCCACGGTGGCCTACCACTCGGTGCTGGTCTTCGAGGTCATGGACATCACGCGCACCCTCGGCGATCCCCTGGACCCGTCCTCGGTGGCCGAGACCTGCGACATCCTCCCGGTGCAGACCCTGGCCCAGCTCATGATGGACCTGGGCCCCAAGAACAGCCAGGAGACCCTGCACGACGCCATCGAGGCCCGTCAGACCCTGCTGCAGCAGTTCGACCTGGGCCTGGTGTCGCTGGAGGAGCGCGCCCTGGGCGACCGCTGCTACTGGGCGCTGCTGGACGCCATCCACCGCGCCGCGGCGGACCTGAAGTACGTGCCGGAGGACCTGGAGGAGCTGCCGCGCCTGCTCACCGAGACGTACTTCTGCAACCTCTCGGTCTTCCAGTCGCTGCCCGACAGCTGGGCCCTGGACCAGATCTTCCCCATCATGCCCACCAGCCGTCTGGATGAGGAGCCCACCCGCCGCGTGATCCTGGGCGACATCACCTGCGACTCCGACGGCAAGATCGACCGCTTCGCCGACCTGCGCGACGTGAAGCGCTTCCTCCTGGCCCACCACCTGAACACCGGCGACCGCTACTACCTGGCCGCCTTCATGGTGGGCGCCTACCAGGAGATCCTGGGCGACATGCACAACCTCTTCGGCGACACCAACGCCGTCCACGTGGACCTGGACGCCGACGGCCGCCCCCGCTTCACCAACGTGGTGGAGGGCGACACCGTGCGCGAGGTGCTGGAGTACGTGCAGTTCCAGAAGCGCGACCTCATGGAGCGCTGGCGCCACAGCCTGGAGACGGCGGTGAGCGAGGGCCGGATCAGCACGCGCGAGTCGGCCACGATCCTGCGGCAGTACGAGCGGGCGTTCGCGGAGTACACGTACCTGCGGTCGTAGGTCAGACGAGCCCCATCGCCACGTACGCTCCATACCCGAGGAGCAGCGCCGCGCCCTCCCCGCGGGAGAGGCGCCGTCCGGTGGTGAGGAACACGGTCAGCAGCAGGGCCGTGGCCAGCAGCACCCAGCGGTCGGCCGCGAGGATGCGCGGATCCAGGGGCAGCGGGCGCACCAGCGCCGTCACGCCCAGGATGAACAGGACGTTGAAGATGTTGCTGCCCAGGATGTTGCCCACGGCCACATCGGGCTGACGCTTCAGCGACGCGATCACCGACACCGTCAGCTCCGGCAGCGACGTGCCCACCGCCACCACCGTCAAGCCCACCGCCGTCTCCGACGCCCCCAGCGCCAGCGCCAGCCGTGTGGCGCCGTCCACCAGCAGGCGCGCCCCCAGGATCAGCAGCGGCAGCCCCAGGCCCAGGGATGCCGCGATGCCCGCGGCGCTGAGCAGGCGCGGGGGGAGCACGTCGGCCTCCGCTGCGCGCAGCTCGGCCGCGTCGCCGTCCGCCGCCCGCTCGCCGCGGACGGCCCACACCAGGTAGGCCGCCATGCCCGCCAGCAGGACCGCGGCGTCCGCGCGGCCCACGGCGCCGTCGTGGGCCAGGGCCACGAAGGCCGCGCTGGCCGCCACCACCACCCGCGCGTCGCGGCGCAGCGCGCGCACCGACACCGCCAGCGGCAGGATCAGCGCGCTCACTCCCAGGATCAGCAGCACGTTGGCGATGTTGCTGCCCACCACGTTGCCCACCGCCAGCGCCGGCTGTCCCCGCAGCGCCGCGTCCAGCGACACCACCAGCTCCGGCAGCGAGGTGCCGAACCCCACGATCACCAGTCCGGTCAGCAGCGGCGACACGCCCAGCCGCCGCGCCAGGCCTACGGCGCCGCGGATCAGGGCGTCGCCGCCGGCCCAGAGAAGCAGGAGGCCGGCGGCGATCTTGAGGAGGTCCTGGGGCATGACGTTTCCAATCGGTCGAATCCGTCAACAGCAGGGGTAGCATCGGATCGGCATTCCGGCTCCGGTTGCCTACCTTCCTCGGCGGAAGGATCAGGATACATCGCCCACAGGATGGAATCCGAACCGATTCCCGGTGAGCCTTGCGATCTGACGCGCTGCGGTCCTCATCCGCGGCCCATGCTGGCGCGACGGGCGTACGCGGGGTATACCTCCCGACGATCTCGACATCTATTGACATCTGTCGCCATATCGTCGATACTCGTTCCAGGAGGTTGCGATATGACCAGCATCAACATCTCCATGCCCGACCAGATGCGGGAATGGGTCGAGGCCCAGGTGGCAGCCGGCCGCTATGGAAACACCAGCGAGTACTTCCGTCACCTGATCCGCAAGGATCAATCCGAGGAAGCTGAGCGTCGTCTGGAGAGCCTGCTCCTGGAAGGGCTGGAGAGCGGCGAGCCGTTGGAGATCACGCCTGAGTTCTGGGAAGAGAAGCGGAGGAGCCTGCTCGCCCGCTTCCAGTCCAAGCACTCGTGAGGCGGATCCGGATCCTACCCCGAGCGGAACGCGATCTGGACGAGATCGCGGCATTCATCGCCCAGGAAAATCTTGATGCGGCGTTGGGTCTGTACGAGACCGCCCAAGCCGAATTCGATCGGTTGGCGGTGATGCCGGAGATCGGGGCGTCCCGACCCTCCATGCACCCTAGACTGGCTGACCTTCGCATGTGGCCGTTGCCTCGGTTCAACAAGGTGCTCGTGTTCTACGAATCGGCCGAGTCCGAAGTCCGCATCGTCAGAGTTCTCCATAGCGCTCGCGACATCCCTGAGCTCTTCAACACTTGAAGCATTCCGACCGAGCATGGCCTCTTCACCGCACCAGCGTCACCCGCTGCCGCGACTCCTCATCCCCCGCGCGGATGCGCACCAGGTACACGCCGCTGGCGGCCTCGCGGCCGTCGGCGTCGCGGCCGTGCCAGATCAGGTCGTGCCGACCGGCGGGCCGCTCCTCGTCCACCAGCGTGCGCACCACGCGGCCGCGCAGGTCCAGCACCTGGGCCGAGAGTCGGCGCGCGTCGGGCAGATCCACCCGGAACATCACCGTGGGGTTGAAGGGGTTGGGCGCCGCGGCGTGGAAGCGCAGCACGCGGGGCAGGCCGGGCTCGACGCCGTCGTCCACGCCGGTGCCCACGGCGTAGCCTCCCAGCAGACCGCCGGTGAGGCGGTACACGGCGCTGAAGACCACGCCGGCGTCGGGCTGGCCGATGACGTCGTGGATGGCGTAGCTGGCCGACGTGCTCGCGCCGCCGCCGCCGTCCACGCTCCACCATGTGTGCTCGTAGGCGGCCGCGGCCGGAGCGGCGGTCAGCAGCGCCAGGGCCAGGGTCAGGATCGTCGCGCGCATGGGCCGCCTCCTCACTTCAGGGTCACGAACACATAGGCGGACCCGGCGGAACCCGGCTCCAGCAGCTTGCCCAGCACGGTGCCCACCCCGGGCGCGTCGCCCGCGGCCAGGGCCCGGCCGCCGGAGCCGGCGGTCACCAGGGAGCCCGGCGCCAGCGACGCCGCGGCGGCGTCCACCTTGGCCAGGGCCGGCCCCTGCACCACCAGCAGCACGTAATCGCCGGGGGCGGCGGGGTCTCGGCCGTCGCCGTCGGGAGCGGGCGTCACCGAGTCCGGATCGCCCGGGTCCAGGAACGACGGGTCCAGACGCCCGTACACCACGCCCGCCACGGCCGGGTCGGCGGCCTTGCCGGCGGCGCGCACCTCGGGCAGGGGCACCTCAAGCGACGCGGTGCGCGCCAGGCCGGAGAACACCACCACGTCGCCCGCCTCCAGGCTGCCGCCCGCGCCCACCACGGCCACCTGCATCACGGCGCCGGAGAGGTTCACGTTGAGGGAGTAGAGGTTGTCGTTGGTGTAGAGGCCGTAGTTGTTGTCGGTCCGGTTGGTGCGGCCGGTGGCGCCGCGGTAGTCCTGACTCTGGGCCCAGAGACCGTAGTTGCCGGTGGAGTAGGCGTAGATGCCGGCCCCTGTGGGAGAGGCGCCGTAGATTCCGCGGGTCGAGCCGTAGCCCACCACGCCGATGCGGCCCAGCGGGCCGTTCAGCGCGGTCACGTCGCCCGCCACGCCGCGCACGCCGGCGGCGTTGGTGCCGGAACCCACGCCCAGCACGCCCGCGGCCATCTCGTTGGGGTAGCGGAGGTACGCCGTGGACTCCACGCTGCCCACCACGCCGTAGGTGATGTCTTCCGTATCCACGGCGACATGGTTGTTGTGGCCATAGAGCACGGCCGTGGGCTCGTCGGTGCTCGGGCCGCCCGGCACCGCGGCGGTCACGTTCGCCGGGCCGTCCAGGGCCTGGGCCCGCAGGGCGTGGGGCGCCGCGGTGAGCGGGCGGCGCGGGCTGAGCACCTGGTAGGCGCCGCTGCCGGCCGGGGCCGCCTGGATCTCCAGCCAGCGCTGCTGGCCGTCGAAGGCGCCGGGACCGAAGTCGAGCTGCGCGGTGAAGCGCCCCGCATCCACCGGCGCGCCGTTGATGTAGTACGGCCCCGTACCCACCGCCGACCCGCCGATGGAGGCGTTGTACAGCGTGAAGACCAGGTCCACGGTGCCGTCCACCGGCACGCCGTTCTCCGTGAGGCTGCCCTGGTAGGTGAAGGCGGTGCCCACGGCGGCCTTGTCGGCGGCGAGGGCGGCCAGAGGCAGGGACAGCAGGAAGAGGAGCGGGAGCAGGCGGCGCAGCATGGGAGAACCTCCACGGTGGGTCATCGCTCAGAGGAGCCGCGAGCGCGACTCAGGCACGATCGTATCATAAAGCGGACTTATTTGATCGCAGATAAGGGGCGAGCCCGCTTCCTCACTTCAGGGTCACGAAAACGTAGGCGGATCCGCCCGAGTCCGCCTCCAGCAGCTTGCCCAGCACCGTGCCCATGGGAGGCGACGAGCCCGCGGCCATGGCCCGGCCTCCCGCGCCGGCGGTCACCAACGCGCCGGTGGACAGCGACGCCGCAGCGGCGTCCACCTTGGCCAGAGCGGGCCCCTGCACCACCACCAGCACGTAGTCGCCGGGAGCGGCGGGGCCGCGGCCGTCGCCGTCGGGGACGGCCGTGGACGGATCCCGGGTCTCCAGGAGCGCCGGGTCCAGGCGGCCGTACACCACGCCCGCCACGGCGGGGTCGGCGGCCTTGCCGGCGGCACGCACCGCGGGCACCGGCACGTCCAGGGCGGCGGGGCGCGCCAGGCCTGAGAAGACCGCCACGTCGCCCGACTCCAGGGCGCCGTCGGCCACGGCCACCTGCATCACCGCGCCGGAGAGGTTGAGGTTGAGGGAGGCGATGTTGTCGGAGGTGGTGAAGCCGTAGTTGTGGTCGGAGCGGTCGGTGTGGGCCTCCGCGCCGGTGCCCGCGAGGCTGATGCCGATCATGCCCACGCCGTTGGGACTGGCGCCGTGCACGCCCCGCGCGGAGCCGTAGCCCACCACCCCGGATCCGCCCGGCAGAGGGGAGACGCCGTCCAGGCTGCCGGCCTCGCCCCGCACGCCCGCCGTGTAGGGCCCGGACGCCTGGCCCAGCACGCCGGCGGAGGTCTCGTAGGGGAAGCGGATGAAGGCCGTGCTCTCCACGCGGCCCACCACGCCGTAGGTGATCTCGTCGCTCTCCTGGGCCGCGTGCACGTTGGCGCCGTAGAGCACGCCGGTGGGCTGGTCGCTGTCCGGCCCGCCCGGCACGTCGGCGGTCACGCGGGCCGGTCCGTCCAGGGCCTGGGCCCGCAGGGCGTGGGGCGCGGCGGTGAGCGGCCGCCGCGGGACGAGGGTCTGATAGGCGCCGCTGCCCGCCGCAGCCACCTGGATCCCCAGCCAGCGCTGCTGGCCGTCGAAGGCGTCAGGCCCGAAGTCCAGCTGCACGGTGAAGCGCCCTGCGTCCACCGGCGCCCCATTGATGACGTACGGCCCCGTCCCCACCGCCGACCCGCCGATGGAGGCGCCGTACAGCGTGAAGATCAGGTCCACGGTGCCGCTGACCGGCGCGCCGTTCTCCGTAAGGCTGCCCTGGTAGGTGAAGGCGGTGCCCACCGCGGCCTTGTCGGCGGCGAGGGCGGCCCAGGGAAGGATCAGCAGGGTCAGGAGCGGGAGCAAGCGGCGCGGCATGGCGGAACCTCCACGTGAGGACGGGCGCTCGGGACCGCGGAAGCGGGTCCGGCTCGAGCCTGGCACAACGCGGAGGGTTTTCGTCCGGCCAAATGACTTACATGTGAGATATCCTCGGTTCGGACAGTTAGAATTTCGCCGGAAATGATGCCACAGGATTCGTGTGGTGGCCGAGGGTGACGGTGTCAGCAAGGTTCGTACGCCCACACTTCACCAGCCAGCTTCTCTAGCGTCAGCAAGGCATGAATCATCTCGCTACCAGGGAAATGGCTGTCAGATCTCTTCCGACTAAACCGCATCCGTCCCTGTGGTGGGCCCATGGCCATGCTCCTCGAGAGTCTGCCGTGACACAGGCCTCAAGATCCAAGACCGCTTCTCCGAGATGAGCCTGTAGTAATATTCGTAAGAATGTTCGGGCTTGATGTCCCTGGTGTTCTCCAATGTCCAGGCAGGATCGTATCCATGCTGGTCGATGAACTCCTGATAGATGGGTCGAAAGAACTCGACATCCTCTTCATTGAACCAGTGCTTCCAGTTGTTCTTCGATTTTGTGCGAACGACACGCAGGTGCGAGACGTCTACGTTTGATGATCCCCTCAGCTCCATTTCGAGATATTCTGAAAGATCCTCAAACCGTCCAGCCACGAAGTCTTCATACTTGTATTGGAAGTACGTATGGTTCTCGCGATAGTACTCGATCAGGAAACTCCACTCCCTCTCATATCGGGAACGGATGCTCGCATTACCGCCCCCCGCCAGACAACTCCGCATGAAATCTGATGAGATCCAACATGCCGATCCTCCGCTCTGAACTTACGAACTGCTTCAGGAAGCAATACATCCGACCAACCAACGCATCATCCCTGTCGTACTTGCTGTGGTAGCTGATCCCATAGAGAACCCTGCTGACGAGAGTATCCCGCGGGTCGCGGACGATCGCGATCTTCTTGTCGAAACAAGCGAAGGAATCCAAGCCTGGGTCGCCGAAATTGACGACCACCTTCGCCAAGACACCACGCTCTTCGTCACCAGCTTCATATTGATAGGGAGGGGTGACCTCGAAGAGGAGTCGAGGTTTTCCTTGTATGGAATTCCGAATCTTGTAGAACAAGCCAGTTGTCCCGGTTTTCGGTGATCCAGAAATCAGTATCCGCATGATCGTAATCTCCCCATTCGAATTGCAGCTGGATTGATCCATCACGCCGCTGAAGAACCCCAAGAGGCCTCAGCGTTCACCATTCAAAGGGAAAGTTTCGACAGCCATCGCTTTGCGATGACTCCTCATATGGAGGATTGCCGACGTCGCCGTCAAATGCAACTAGCATGACGTCATCCCGACCTGAACGACCACCTTTGACTTCGAATCACCTCACACCCGGCCCGCCTCAGAAGTACCGCCGCACCCCCATCACCCGCGACCGCCACCAATCCTGCTCCAGCGAATCCCGCCGCACCGTCTTGCCCGTGCCCGGCGCGTGGATGAACTCGCCGCCCCCCACGTGGATGCCCACGTGGGAGACCGTGTTGCGGTCGATGCGGAAGAAGATCAGGTCGCCGGGCCGGAGGTCCTTCACCTCCGCGTGGCGGCCGGTGCGGGCCTGGTCCGACGACTTGCGCGGCAGGTCCACCCCCACCTCGCCGTACACGTACTGCACCAGCCCGCTGCAGTCGAAGCCGCGGGGCGTGCTGCCGCCCCAACGGTAGGGGGCGCCCAGGCACGACTCGGCCAGGGCGCAGACCTGGGCGGCGGGGGTGTCGGCGGCGGGCGGCGGGGCGGCGTGGTGGGTGCGGGGCGGGGCCTTCACGGCGTCCACGGACGGGCGTGGGGTCGCAGCCTCCTCGTCCGCGGTCGGCCAGGAGTCCACCGGCGGCAGGGGCCCGCGGCGATGGGGGGCGCAGCCCGCGGCCAGGAGCAGGCACAGCCCGAGCGCCGCCGCCGCCGCATCTGGCAGCCGCCCGCGCCTGGACCTCCCTGTCCGCAACGCCCTCATGGCGGGCATTCTACTCCATCGGCATCCCATGGTCACCGGTCCGATGCAAGGGCCGCGCCGGACTTGGACATCGGGCCGGCGTCTGTTAGCTTGAGGCGTCCACTCTGACCCCCTGAGGAGCGCCGCCATGGCCGACACGCCGTTCTCCGAGCCCTTCGAGCTCGCCATCGACAGCATCGTGACCGGAGGCGCCGGCCTGGGCCGGCTGGACGGGCGCGTGATCTTCGTGCCCGGCACCTGCCCCGGCGAGCGCGTGCGGGCCAAGGCCGTGAAGGTGAAGAAGAGCTTCGTGCAGGCCCGGCTGGAGGAGGTGCTGGAGCCCTCGCCGCAGCGGGTGGAGCCGCCCCTGGGGGAGATCGGCAACCTGAGCGGCTGCGATCTGCAGCACCTGGACCTGGCGGCGCAGCGCGCGGCAAAGCGCGCCATCGTGCTGGACTGCCTCAAGCGCCAGGGCGGCGTGGAGGCGGATGATCTGGTGGACGGTCCGGTGACCGACGCCCCCGGCCTGGGCTACCGCAACAAGGTGCGCCTGCACCGCGCGCCCACCGGGCAGTGGGGCGTGATCCGCGCCGGCAGCCACGACGTGCTGCCCATCGAGCGCCATGGCCTCATGCCGGACCTCTTCAACGACGTGGTCCTGCCCTGGCTGGCCATGCTCCCGCCCCTGGAGCAGGCGGTGGTGCGGCTGGACACCGACGGCGGCTGGCTGGCCGCCCTGTTCGGCCCGCCCACGCGCCTCAAGCCGCTCAAGGCGGTGCTGGGCGGCGACGACGTGGAGCCCGCCCCCGGCTGCCGCGGCGTGCTCTACAACAACTTCCCCGTGTGGGGCCGCGACCACCTGCTCATGCGCCTGGGCGACCGCACCTGGCGCGTGCATGCGCGCAGCTTCTTCCAGGTCAACTTCCGGGAGACCGAGGCCGCCGTGGCCCTGGCCGCCTCCTGGCTGGACGACGCCGGCATCACGGCGCAGAACCCCGCCCCGGTCCTGGTGGACCTCTACGGCGGCGTGGGCCTCTTCGGGCTGGCCCTGGGCGACCGCGCGGAGAAGATCATCGGCGTGGAGGACAGCCGGCAGGCCGTGGTGGACGCCCGCAACAACTACGACCGCGACGCCCGCACCGGCGGCCGCGCCACGGTCCTGGAGTCGCCCGTGGACAAGGCCACCAAGGCCTGGAAGTTCAACGGCGACCTGGACTTCTCCCAGGCCCTGGTCATCTGCGATCCCCCGCGCGAGGGCCTGGGCGAGCACGTCACCAACGACCTGTCCGTGCTCAAGCCCCCCCGCATCCTCATGATGAGCTGCGATCCGGCCACCCTGGCCCGCGACGTGAAGGCCCTGGGCGCCGCCGGCTACCGGCTGACCCGCGGCCGCGTGATCGACATGTTCCCCATGACCAGCCATGTGGAATCCCTGGTGGAGCTGGTGCGCGACTGATCACGGGTTCTCGACGGACTTTGGGAAATCCTCCGGCGTCTTGCGCCATCCTGTGCTACAATCCGCCATCGGCCCCTAGGACGGGGGCCGGATCCGTGCGCACGGACCGCACCGCCCAACGCCCGAGACATCGCCAAAGCCCCGACGGAGTCCGAATCCATGGTTCCCCACCTCCTGGAGTCGTGCCTGCTGCTGATCTCTCGCCAGCCCCTGGCGACGACGGCGCTGCTCGCCCTGGGGTGGGCCCTGGCCCTGCGGTCCGAGGCGGTGCGGCGGCGGCTGCCGCGGCTGGAGCGCAACACGCGCCCGGTGGTGCTCACGGCGGCGGGCCTGGTGCTGGCGGCCTTCGCCGCCTTCGGCGTGTGGTACGCGGAGCAGCCCGGGTTCGCCTGCGAGGTGGAGCCCCAGGTGGCCACCGTGAGCGCGCTGATGAACGACGGCGCGCCGGTCTACCACACCGTGGACGCCGCCGAGCGCTACAGCATCCTCTACGGTCCCTCACTGTACCTGGTCACGGGCGCGCTGCTGGAGGTCTTCGGCCCCAGCATCCCGGTGGCCAAGAGCGGCGCGGCGGCGGCCCTGATCCTCTCGCTGCCCCTGCTCTTCATGGCCCTGCGCCGCCACGTGCGCCACGACAGCGCCCTGGCCCTCACCGCGGCCGGGGCGCTGCTCTACTGGACCCAGGGCACGTCGCCCTTCGTGCTGCGGCCGGACCCGTACCTGATCCTGGCGGTGACCGCCGGCCTCTGGGCGGCGGGGCTGCCGCGGCGCGCGTGGGCGGTGCTGCTCACGGCGGCGGCGCTGGCCTTCGCCGTGAACCTGAAGATCCACGCCGCGCTCTATCTGCTGCCCGTGCTGGCCCTCCTGCACCTGCACCACGGCCTGAAGGCCACGCTGCTGGCGCTGCCGGCGGGGCTGATCCTCACGTTGGCGCCCTTCGCGTTCCATCCTGGGATCGATCCGTACCTGTACGCCCAGTGGATCGGCGTGACCCTGCACCACGGCCTGGATTGGAGCATCTTCCCGCTGCTGCTGCGGCGCACGGCGTTCTACACGCTGCCCATGCTCATCCCCCTGCTGCTGGGCGGCCGGCTGAGCCGGCGGCCGCGGCTGGCGCGCGAGCTGGCGCTGGTGTGGCTGGCCAGCAACGCCTCGGTGCTGGTGCTGGCCACCAAGCCGGGCGCGGGCCTGGTGCACCTGCTGCCGCTGATCCCGGTGAACCTGGTGTACGGCGCCCGCATGTGGGCCGCCCTGCCGGACCGCGCCGCGCGCTGGCGCGGGCCCGTGGGCCAGTGGGGCCGCGGCGCCGCGCTGGCGTTCCTGCTGACCGCGGCGGTATTCGGGTCCGTGGTGGGCTACCGCTCCGGCCGCCAGGCGGAGGCGGTCATGGCCGGCTCGCAGGACCTGGCCACGGACATCCACGCCATCCTGGAGGCCCGCTCGGGCCACACCGTGGGCATGGGCTACGGCGGCGAGGGCGCCAACTTCCTGGTCACCTACCTGCGGCCGCTCCTGGCGTTCGCCCACCAGCCGGTGCTGCTGGACGCCATCTCCATGATGGACGCGGAGCGCGCGGACCTGGAGCTGTCCACCAAGAGCCTGGCCATGCTGGACCAGGGCGTGATCGACGTGTGGCTCATCCCGCGCGGGCAGGAGCCGTTCCAGAAGCAGAACTGGTACGCGCCCCACCATCCCATCTTCCCCGACGCCTTCCGCGAGCGCTTCCGCGCCAACTACCGCCTGGAGTCGCGCTCCCGCTATTTCGACCTCTGGGAGTGGCGCGGCGTGCAGCAGGCCGGGGGCGGCGGGGCCGGCGGATCGTCGTCCCGCTGATTTGGCTTCCGACGCTCTCCCGTGATATACTTGTGCCACGCCGGGTTCCGCCCGGCGCCGTCGTCCCAGCACCATCCGCCTAGCACCGCCGGGCCACCCGCCCCGCCCGGCCCGGAGGAATCCGCACCATGCGTCACGCCCTGCTCCGCGTCGCCCTCCTGGCGACGATGCTCCTGCTCGCCGCGCCGGCCCTCGCCCAGGACCTGGACCTGAGCGGCTGGACCCTGCACCAGCAGAATTCCACCCAGTCCTTCGTGATCCCCAACGGCACCGTGCTGGCGCCCGGCGCCTACCTGGTGGTGGGCCGCGACGTGGACCTGGCCGACTTCCAGGCCTACCACGGCACGCTGCCGGCCGGCACGGTGTACCTGCGGTCCAGCAACTCCGTGCCCCAGATCAACGGCGACGAGACCTACACGGTGACCGACGCCGGCGGCGTGCTGGTGGACGGTCCCACCCCAGCGGTGACCACCATCAAGCGCTCCTACCACCGCGCGGATCCGGAGGCGCTGGCCTGGAGCGTCATCGACCAGATCCCCACCCCCGGCAGCGGCGCGGAGCCCCAGGACGCCACCTACAGCGGCCTGGTGATCACCGAGGTCACCGATCCCGACGACTACCCCTACGAGTTCCTGGAGCTCTACTACGACGCCCCCACCGGCGCCGTGGGCGACGGCCCGGTGATCGGCAACGTGCAGGTGAGCCCCGCCGCGCCCCAGAACGGCGACGACGTGACCGTGAGCTGCACCGCCACGGATCCCGACGGCCTGGTGGAGGTGGTCTGGATCTACCAGCGCACCACCGGCGGCAGCTTCCTGCCCATCAACATGATCCACCAGGGCGGCGGCGTGTACGCGCACACCTTCGCGGACATGGACGGCGGCACGGAGCTCCAGTACTACCTGTGGGCCCGCGACGACTCGGACCTGGAGACCCTGAGCCCCTTCAACGCCCCGGCGTCGTTCTACAGCGTGTACGTGGACCCGGGCGCCACGGTGGGCAAGGTGGTGCTCTTCGACCACGCCCACAGCCAGGACGCCGGCAGCGGCGGCAACTGGCGCGTGGACGACAACCATCCCCTGCCCATCCCCAGCACGCCGACCACCGAGGCGAGCTGGAGCGGCCAGCTCTCGAGCTGGGGCTTCGAGCTGTTCCAGGCCGGCCACACCATCCGCAGCACCACCGGCCCCATCAGCAGCGCGGTGCTGGCCGACGTGGACCTGCTGGTGATCGTTGAGCCCCAGGATCCGTTCACGGCGTCGGAGATCGCCACCATCGAGACCTGGGTGCGCAACGGCGGCTCGCTGTTCGCCGTGGCCAACCACAACGCCAGCGACCGCAACGGCAACGGCTGGGACAGCCCGAGCATCTTCGGCGGCTACAGCATCCCGCACATCTTCGACCCGGTGGGCTCGGACACGGAGACGTTCATGGGCGGCCTCTTCGGCCTCCACTTCCACGTGAAGGACGAGGGCAACAACGCCATCACCGGCACCTTCACCAACACCGCCACGGATCCCGCCAACCCGGTGCTCCACGGCTCCTACGGCACCGTGGACGCGGTCATCTACCACGTGGGCACCGCCCTGAGCCTCTGGCCCGCCGCCAACGGCAACCTGTCGGACGTGGGCGCCCTGATCAGCAAGGACGCCGGCAGCCCCCACGTGGCCGCCTGGTCCCGCTACGGCCAGGGCAAGGTGGTGGGCTACGGCGACTCTTCCAGCTGCGCCGACGGCACCGACACCGAGACCCACGAGCCCAACTGGACGGAGGTCGGCAGCGACAACCGCGCCTTCTTCCTCAACGCCAGCGCCTGGCTGCTCCAGGGCGACACCGCCTCCGGCGTGGACGCCGCCATCCCCAACCCCGGCCTGGACCTGCGCGCGGCGCCCAACCCGTTCAACCCGCGCACGGAGATCCGCTTCACGCTGCCGCGGGAGGCGCGGACGCTGGTGACCGTGCATGACCTGCGCGGGCGCACGGTACGCACCCTGCTGGATGAGACGCGCGAGGCGAGCACGCACTCGGTGCTGTTCGACGGGTCCGGCGACGACGGCCGCGCCCTGCCGAGCGGCGCGTACCTGGTGCGCATCGTGGCGGATGGGATGGTCAGCTGGACCAAGGTGGCGCTGACGCGGTAGAGCCGGTGAGAGGAAGAGGGGGACGCGAGCGGGTCGAACAGCCGATCACGCCCCGCTCGCGTCCCCCTCTTCCTCTCTCCTACCGCGATATATGAGATCGGAAATATCATAGAGGACCCGACATTCCTCACCACCTGGGGCGAGGGAGTCCGCTTGACGCCGACCCTGGCATTCCGGATCCTCACCTCGGTCACGATCCCCATTCCAACACCATGGAGCCACGCCATGCGGGTCCCCCATCTCCCCCTGTTCCCCCTGCTCATCGCGGCCCTCCTGCTCACCTCCTGCAGCGACGACGACGCCCCCACCGCCCCCGTCGCCGAATCCCTCGCCGTCACGCTGACCGCCGTGGAGGCCAACGAGCACAACCCGCTGTCGCTGGTGGTCACGGGACAGGCGACCGCGGCCGACTCCGTGCGCGTGGTCTTCGGGATCCCCGGCGCGGACACGGACGCCACGCCGTGGCAGCCGGCCGTCGTCGGCGGGAACCGCCTGGTGGCGCTGGGGCTGCTGGCGGACACGGACTACGCCGTGAGCCTGGAGGCCAAGCGCGGCGCCGCCACCGCGTCCAGCGCCGCCGACACCGCCCGCAGCGGCGCCCTGCCTGCGGCCCTGGCGGAGCGTCTGCGGTTCCAGGTGGAGGGCGCGCCGCCGCCGGGCTATATCGTCACCGGCCTGCGCATCCCCGGCGCCAGCGAGTACATGGTGGTCTTCGACACCACCGGCCGGCTGGTCTGGTACCGCCGCTTCGACATCCTGGGCGCCGTGATCGGCATGCTGCCCAACGGCAACTTCACCGCGTACCTGGGCCGGTCGCAGGGGTTCCAGCCCACGTACGGCTACTTCGCGGAGGTGGCGCCCGACGGCGCGGTGGTGGACCGGCACGAGGCCGTGGCGCCCCTCTACACCGACGGCCACGAGCTCATGCTCACGCCCCGCGACGACGGCTTCGCCGCGCACCTCTTCTCCTACAGCCTGCGCGAGACGGATATGAGCGCCTACGGCGGCCCCACGGACGCGCTGATCGGCGGCCACCAGATCCTGCGCTTCGCGCCCGACGGCGCCGTGGAGTTCAGCTGGAACGCCTGGGACCATTTCGACCTGGAGGACTGGATCGAGGCGCCGGACTCGCGCCGCCAGTCGGACAACGCGGATTTCGACCATCCCAACGCCATGGACCTGGACCTGGACGGCCACTACGTGGTGTCGTTCCGCGATCTGGCCGAGATCACCAAGATCGACGCCCGCACCGGCGCCCTGATCTGGCGCCTGGGCGGCGCCAACAACCAGTTCACCTTCCTGGACGATCCCCTGGGCGGCTTCAACGGCCAGCACTCGGTGCGTGTGCTGGAGAACGGCCACCTGCTGCTCTACGACAACGGCCTGCGCCACGACCCGCCCCAGAGCCGCGCCCTGGAGTACGCCCTGGACCTGAACGCCATGACCGCCACCCTGGTCTGGGAATACCGCCACGACCCGCCCCTCTACACCCCCTACACCGGCGGCGTCACGCGCCGCGCCGACGGCAACACGGTGGTGCAGTTCGCGGGAGTCTCCACGGTCACGGAGGTGGACCCGTCGGGCAACGTGGTGTGGGAAGGCCGGCTCTACCTCGACGACCAGAGCATCAGCCTCTACCGCATGGAGCCCTTGGCGTCGTTGTACGAGTACGTGCAGCCTTGAAACCGAGCGAGGAGGAACAGGGGCGCGAACGGGGCGTGAAAGGCAGTTCGACCCGTTCGCGCCCCTGTTCCTCCTCGCTCATTCGTCGCTGAAGATCATCACGCCCACCGCCACCGCCGCACAGACCGCCATGGCCAGCACCACCGCCGTGAGCGTCTCAGGCAAGCGCGTGGAGAACGCGCTCATCGCGCCGGCCACGCTGAACTGCGTGGCGCCCAGCAGCGCCGCCGCCGTGCCGCCGTTGCGCGGGAAGTGCTCCAGGTAGCAGGCCTGGTTGTTGGGGGAGATGGCGCCCATGCTGCCCAGGGTGAGCATCATGCCGGGCACGAAGGCGGCCAGGGGCCAACGGGCCAGAGCGGCGGTCACCAGCCACAGCATGCCCGCGCCCAGCACCAGGGTGGCCGCGCGCAGGATCGCGCGCGACGGGTAGCGCGCCAGCAGGGCGCGGTTGGCCAGGTTGAAGACCACCATGGCGGCCACGTTGGCGGCGAAGAGCAGGGAGAACATGCGTTCGTCCTGCCGGAAGTGGCCCTGGTAGATGGCCGACGCGTTGGTCACGAAGATCATCAGCACCGAGAACACCGCCGTCTGCCACACGATGTACGGCAGCGCGGCGCGCTCCGCGAACACGTCCAGGTAGCGGCGGCCCAGGCTCGGGACGGGACCGGTCTCGGGCTCCCGCCGCGGCAGGTCGCGGAAGATGAACCGCTGCGTGAGCGGCGCCAGCAGGGCCGCGTAGCCGGCGAGCGCCAGGAAGATCCAGCGCCACGACCCCGCCTCCAGCAGCGCACTGCCCACGCTGGGCGCCACCCCCGGCGCCAGCACCATGATCAGCCCCAGCAGCGAGAAGAGCTTGGCCGCCTCGCGTCCCGACACCCGGTCGCGCACCAGCGCCGGCACCGACACCAGCACCCAGCCGCCCCCCAACGCCTGCAGCGCCCGTCCGCCGATCATCACCGGCAGCGTGCGCGCCGCCGCGATGCCCAGGCTCGCCGCCGCGTAGATCCCCAGCCCCGCCAGCAGCACCGTGCGCCGCCCGTGCCGGTCGGACAGGGCTCCGCCCAGGAGCTGGCTCGCCGCCAGCGTGAAGATGTAGACGGACACCGTCAGCGCCACCGCCGACGCAGGCGCTCCCAGGTCCGCCCCGATGGCCGGGAACGCGGGCAGGTAGGTGTCCAGGGAGAAGGGGCCCAGCATCATGGCCAGGGCCAGGGCGAGGACGAGGCTGAGGGGGGTCTTGCTGGTCTTCATGGTGGGGAACGATACGTCTTCGTTCCTGTGCGGCAAGAGGGGAGGAGGGAGATGGGGGGCGCGAACGGGTCGAACAGCCGATCACGCCCCGTTCGCTCCCCCCTCTCCCACCTCCCGGGTCAGCGGTAGATCGTTTTCAGGGTGGAGAACGAAGGGGTGTCGGTCGCCACGGGGGCTTCGCCGTTGATGATGAAGGCCGGCCCACCCGCCCCCGCGGACACCACCCCGGCCGCCTGCAGCACCCCGACATCGGGACCGGCATACCCCACGCCGTCCGGGAACGAGGTGGACCCCGGCATCCCGTACAGCCGCAGCTCCGCCACCGACTGCGGCGTGGGCACCACCGCCGTCATGGTCGCCAGCCGGTACATCCCCGGCGGCGAGGGCAGCACCGGCATGAGCGGGCTGATCCCCACCTGGAAGCAGCCGTCGCCCTGTTCGGGAATGGGCAGCACCGACGCGCCGTTCAGCGTCCACACCGGATTGATCAGGTCGCCCGTGACCTCCACGCACGCCTCCCAGCCCGTCACGCCCCCCAACGTGGGATTCGCCAGCACCAGATCCACCGTGACGATCTCCCCGGCCGCGCTCGTGCTCGTCACCACGTCCCAGGCGCTCCCATCGCTCCCCTCCAACAGGAACCCGAACACGTCCACGCTCTCCACGGCCCCCGCCGTCCCCACTACCACCAAAACCAACATGCCCACCAAGAACCGCATCCTGATCTCCCTTGAAATAGACCACCCCAAACCTCGCGAAGCGAGGGAGCGAGAGGCGCGCGCGAGGGGGCGTGGAAGGTCAAGTTCGACCCCTCGCGCGCGCCTCTCGCTCCCTCGCTTCTCTCTCACCGATACGTCTGCTTCACGGCAGACCACGTGGCTTCTTGGAAGGCATCGTTCACCCCGTTGATCTGCAGGTCCTGCACCACGTAGTTCCCCGGCGTCGTGAACGTGGCGGCCTCGGAGCTGGAGTTCGGTCCGTAGTACCCCGCGCCGTCGGTGAAGCTCGTGGAGCCGGCCACGGCCTCGATGTAGAACTTGGTCACCGACTCCGAGCTGGGCACCAGTCCCGTCCACGTGGCCAGGTGCACCAGGTCCGCGGCGTTCATCATCAGCGCGGCCGGGGCGTAGCCGATGCCCACCTGGAACCCCTCGTCGCTCCCGTCCACGTCCAGGCCCGCGGGCAGGGTCCAGGCGCCGGCCAGGGCGTCGCCGTCCACGTCGATGCTCGCCTCCCACCCCGCCACGCCGCCGTACTGGGGCTTGTAGGCGCAAAGGTACACCGTGACCTGCTGGAAGGGCGCGGAGGTGGTCGTGTGGACCACGATGGGGCCGTCGGTGGACAGGGCGAAGCCCAGCCCGTCCTCGCTCAAGGCGAAGGCGGGCGCGGCGACGGACAGGGCGAGCAGGGCGACGAGCGCTCGGAGCATGGCCGGTCTCCTCGGTGGGTCGGAATGTCGGGCGTGGATCGTCATGAGAGTACGTCGCGCGGCGGCGCGGCGTCAAACGTTGCGCCCGGCCCGGCCGAGGGCGATCATGGGCCCGATCCGCGCCCCTTCCCCGCACCCGGGAGCCCCGTGAACCGCCGCCGCCTGTTCTTCCTGCTGCTCGCCGCCCTCACGGCCGCCCTGGCCGCCGTGTCGTCGTGCGCCCACATGGAGAACTACAGCGCCGCCACCGCGCCGGTCACCCGCTGGGCCCCGGACCGGCCGCCCCCGCCCGCGCCCGACACACTGCGCGTGGTCACCTTCAACATCCAGTTCAGCGAGCGGGTGGACGCCGCCCTGACGGAGCTGCGCACGGACCCGGACCTGCGCGATCCCGACATCCTCCTGCTCCAGGAGATGGAGGGCGGCGACGTGCGGCGCCTGGCCCGCGAGCTGGGCCTGCACGCGGCGTACATCCCCGCGTCGCACCACAGCAAGCACGACGAGGACTTCGGCAACGCCGTGCTCTCCCGCTGGCCCCTGACCGACGTGCGCGGCGTGGATCTGCCCAACCGCCAGCCCTGGAACGGCCAGCGGCGCATGGCCGTGCTCGCCACCGCCCAGCTCCCCGACGGCCCCCTGCACTGCGTGAGCGTGCACCTGGAGGTGCCCACCCTGGGCACCCGCAAGCGCGTGGAACAGCTCCAGGCCGTGGCCGACGCCGTGGCGGAGCGGCCCGGCCCCGTGGTGTTGGGCGGCGACTTCAACTGCATCCTGGACCGCGACGCCCAGCTCCTGGGCCGCGTGCTGCGCCGCGCCGGCTTCCGCGAGGCCCACGGCCAGGGCCCCACGGCCAGACGCGGCCTCATCCTCTGGAAGTTCCAGGAGGGGGTGCTGGACCGCGTGTTCGGCCGCGGGCTGGCCCCTGCCGCCGCCGGCGCTCCCCCGAGCACCGCCGCCAGCGACCACCTCCCCGTCTGGTCCCGCTGGACCCGGCCATGAACACCGGCGGCCGCGACCGCACCGGCGCCGCCGTGCTGTTCATGCTGGGCTCGTCGCTGGGCTTCGCGCTCATGGGCGCCTGCGTGCGCTGGGCGGGCGACGTGCCCCTGGCCCAGAAGGTGATGATGCGCAACGTGGTCATGGCCGCGCTGGCCGGCGCGTGGGTGGCCCGCGACGGCCTGCCCGATCCGGTCTGGCGCTGGCGGCCCCACTCCTGGCGCGTGGTGCTGCGCTCGCTGAGCGGGCTGCTGGGCGTGGCGTGCTACTTCTACGCCATCGAGCGGCTGACCCTGGCCGATGCGACCATCCTCAACAAGCTGTCGCCCTTCTTCGTCATGCTCTTCGCGGCGCGCTTCCTGCGCGAGAAGCTCACGCGGCCGCTGGTGGCGGCCCTGCTGCTGGGGTTCACAGGGGCCCTGCTGGTGATCAAGCCGCGGTTCGACGTGTCGGTGGTGCCGGCGGTGGTGGGCGCCGCCTCGGCGGTGTTCGCGGCGGCGGCCTACACGCTGGTGCGGTCGCTCAAGGGGCTGGAGCCGCCCCACCGCATCATCTTCTGGTTCGCGATGGTCTCCACCGTGGCCACGGCGCCCTTCGCGCTGCCGGCGTGGCAGACGCCGTCGCCGGGGCAGTGGCTGGCGCTGCTGGGCATCGGCCTGGGGGCGGCGGTGGGGCAGTTCGGGCTGACGCACGGGCTGCAGCTGGCGCCGGCGTCGCGCATCTCCATCCTCAACTACACCAACATCGTCATGGCCATGCTGGTGGGCTGGCTGGCCTGGCGCGAGTTTCCCGACGGGTGGAGCCTGGCGGGCGCGGCGCTGATCATCGGCGCTGCGGTCTGGTCGCAGACGGCCCGGCGGTGATACACTGGCGGAACTTCCCGGCGCCGGAGGCGTTGGGATGCGGCCGCCCAGACCACGGAAGGATCTCCCCGATGAAACGACTGCTCCTCGCCGCGCTGGCCCTGCTCGTTGCGGCGCCCCTGCTCGCGTCCGAACCCTCGCCCGAGCAGCGCATCGGCCTGCCCGAGCACGCGGGCGAGGTGGTCTACGTGGACTTCTGGGCGAGCTGGTGCCCGCCCTGCAAGGAGGCCCTGCCCTGGCTGCACGCGCTGCAGAAGGATCTGGGCGAGCAGGGCTTCACCCTGATCACCGTGAACATGGACCGCGACCGCGCCGCCGCCGACGCCTTCCTGGAGAAGATCGGCGCCACGGACGTGACCATGGTCCATGATCCCGACGGCGCCATCGCCACCGCCTTCGGGCTGGAGGCGCTGCCCACCAGCTTCGTGTACGGCCGCGACGGCGACCTCCGCTTCAAGCACGAGGGCTTCAGCGTGAAGGACGCGGAGTCCATCGCCGACGAGCTGGACGAGCTGCTGGCCGAACCCCGGGAGGAAGCGCGATGACCCGCCGCCTGCTGCTGGGCGCCGCCCTGCTGGCCGTGATCGCCCTGACCGGCTGCGCCTCCATGGGCGTGGAGCCCTGGGAGCGCGACCTGCTGGCCCGCCCCGCCATGGCCCTCAACGACGACCCCATCGCCCTGGCCCTGGACGAGCACATCTACTTCAGCAAGGAAGCCAGCACCGGCGGGCTCGGGTTCGGGGGTGGCGGCTGTGGCTGCAACTAAGGGGACCTTCGCCAAGCTGCTGGCCGGCGCCTGCGCCACCCTGGGCGTGGCGGCCACGCCGTCCCGGGCCTCGGAGGTGGACACCGCCGCCCTGGCCTACGTGGAGCCGGACCGCGTGAAGGCCCTGGAGATGGTCATCGCCGCCAACCACGATCTGGGCGACGGGCTGCTGGGCCGCATCAAGTTCGTGTACGACGCCCTGACCGGCGCCTCGGCCAACGGCGCCGTGCCGGTCTATGACGCCGTGCAGACCTTCACCCGCCCCAGCGGCCGCGGCACCTACCGCATCCAGCCCGGCGACACGCCTCTGGACGACACCTTCCGCGACGCCCGCGGCGCCCTCAGCGCCGGCCTCACCAAGCCCCTGGGCCGCCTCACAAAGCTGGACTTCGGCGTGTACGGCTCCGGCGAGCACGACTACACCTCCCTGGGCGCCAACGCCGCCCTCAGCCGCGACTTCCAGAAGCGCAACCGCACGGTGAGCCTGGCCCTGTCGGTCAACAAGGACACCATCAGCCCCGAGGGCGGCCGGCCCATCCCCTTCGCGGAGATGCTGTCGCCCAGCCAGACGCCCCAACGCCTGGACGGCGACGGCAGCAAGACCGTGCTGGACGGCATCCTGGGCGTGAGCCAGGTCATCGACCGCAGCACCGTGGTGCAGGTGAACTACTCGGTGAGCGTGGCCGACGGCTATCAGACCGACCCCTACAAGGTGGTCAGCGTGGTGGACCCGGTCACCGGCCTGCCCACCGCGCAGCTCTACGAGCATCGCCCGGACAAGCGCACCAAGCACATCGTGTACGGCCTGCTCAAGCGCCACCTCTCCCGCGACGTGGTGGAGCTCTCCTACCGCTTCATGTCCGACGACTGGGGCGTGACCAGCCACACCGCCGACGCCCGCTACCGCCTGCAGCTGGGCGGCGACCCGGGCACGTACCTGCAGCCGCACCTGCGCTGGTACCGCCAGGAGGCCGCGGACAGCTACACGCCCTGGCTGCTGGACGGCGAGACCCTGCCGGAGTTCGCCACCGCCGACTACCGCCTGGGGCCCATGACCGCGTGGACCTACGGCATGAAGTTCGGCCGGCCGGTGGGCGAGAACCGCCGCGTGACCTTCCGTCTGGAGTACTACCGTCAGACCCCGGACAACCCGGCCGATGCGCCGGGCCAGCTCGCCCAGGTGGACCTGCTGCCGCCGGTGAGCGCGGTGTTCGCCCAGGTGGGGTTCACCACGGAGTTCTGATGCCCGCCCTCGTCCGCATGGACCGCACGGGGGCCGGCTGGCGCGGAACCTTCTCCGCCATGGCCGGCCCCTGCGAGGTCCTGCTGGACACGGACGATTCCCTCCTGGCCCACACCCTGGCCCAGCTCGCCTGCGCCGAGGCCCGCCGCATCGAGGCCAAGTTCAGCCGCTACCGCGACGACTCCGTGCTGCATGCGATCCACGCCGCGGCCGGCGCCCCCATGCGCGTGGACGACGAGACCGCCGGCCTGCTGGATCTGGCCGCCGCGTGCTGGGAGCTCAGCGGCGGGCGCTTCGACGTGACCAGCGGCGTGCTGCGCCGCGCCTGGACCTTCGACGGCGGCACGCGCGTGCCGGCCGACGCGGAGGTGGAGGCGCTGCGCGTCCTGGTAGGTTGGGAGAAGCTGACGTGGCGACGGCCCGAGCTGGTGCTGCCCGCCGGCATGGAGCTGGACCTGGGCGGCCTGGGCAAGGAGTACGCGGTGGACCGCGTCGTGACGCTGCTGCGCGAGGAGGCCCGGGTGCCGGTGCTGGTGAACTTCGGCGGCGACCTGCACGCCTCCGGTCCGCGCCGCGACGGCGCGCCGTGGCGCGTGGGCGTGGAGGACCCGGGGCGCGAGGACCGCGCGGCGCGCGTGATCGACCTGGCCGGCGGCGCCCTGGCCACCAGCGGCGACGCGCGGCGCTACGTGATGAGCGGCGGCGAGCGCCTGGGCCACATCCTGGACCCGCGCACGGGCCGTCCGGTGCGCGGCGCCCCGCGCTCGGTCACCGTGGCCGCCGACGCCTGCGTGCAGGCCGGCGTGCTGGCCACCACGGCCATGCTGCACGGCCCCGGCGCGGAGGCGTTCCTCCAGGCCGAGGCCGGGCGGTGGTGGGTGACGCGCTAGAACGGCGCGGTGAAGTAGTCCTCCGGCAGCCGCAGCACCTCGAACAGCGTGGCCACGTAGGCGTCGTCCGGGCCCGCGCGGTGCGGGTTGTGGAACTCCCAGACCTTGGCGCCGTCGGCGGCCAGCTCCAGGGCGCGGCCGTTGTCCGACTCGGTGATCAGCAGGCCGCCGCCCGGCAGGGGTTGCGCAGTGCCGCAGGTGCGCGAGAAGAGGGGGTCGGCGGGCGAGCCGCCCACGCGCTCCACCGTGGAGCCGTCGGCCGGATCGATCACGTGCACATCCGACACGCCCGGCCGGTGGATGTTGTCGAAGAGCATGAGCATGCCGTCGGGACGGATGGTGGCGTCGTGCTGCTGATGGAAGTCGCCCTGCTGCGCCCAGACCACCAGTCCCGATTCCAGGTCCACCACCGCCACCAGATCCAGCTTGAGGATGGAGACCAGCACACGGCCCGCCGCGAACTCCGGCGCGCGGTCGGCGATGCGGCCGTCCAGCAGCTCCACGCTGTTGGTGTGGAACACGTCGCCGGTGCGGGCGCGGCGGCGCTCCCACAGGCTGCGGAAGCGCGGCGCGCGCAGGAAGGCCTCCAGCAGCGATGTGCGGCTCAGCTCGCGGCCATCGGCGTCCAGCCGCACCACGAAATCCTCCAGCACCGGCTCGGTGGGATGGATCTCCGGGATCACGCGGCCCTCGCGTGTGAGCACCAGGATGACGCCGTCGGGCAGGACCTCAAGATCGTGATGGGCGCCGTTGGACACGGCCCAGAGCACGCGGGAGTCGCGGTCCAGCTTCATGAGGCCCAGACCCTCCAGGATCACCAGCAGCGAACCGTCGGGCAGGGGGCGGGCGCGGCGCCAGTGCTCGGCGCCCTTGGCGTCGGCGGGGATCTCCAGGTCCGGGAAGGCGTCGCGGAAGGGGCGGCGCCAGGTGTGCAGCACCGCGCCGTCCATGGCGAAGAGGGTGGCCTCGGGGCCGTGGCCGCTGGTCATGAAGTTGAGGCCGGCGGCGGCCTGCGGATCGTGGCGGGTCACGCCCATGACGGCCTTGGCCGCCCGCGAGCCGCTGGCGTAGCCCAGGGACTCCAGGCGGCGGATCCGCTGCTTCTGCTCGGCGGTCAGCTCCGGCTCCGGCACGGGGCGGACGCGGGTCCAGCGACCGGGCACGTCGTCCAGGAAGTCCTTCTGGAGGTCGGTGCGGTCCGTGGGGACGGCCTGGGGGGCCTCCGCGGCGGGCTCGGGAGGGGGCGGAGGCGCGTCGCCACCGCAGCCGGTGAGGAGGAACACGGCGGTCAGAACGGACAGGATGGAAAAGAATCGCACGGATCACTCCTCGGGGGATCGGTCGACGGAAAGTGAACAGGAGGCGGGCTGGCCTGTCAACAAGGATGGGGGACAACCGAGGGAAACGGACAGCGACAAATCGTCAACCTATTCCATGCCAAAGAGATAGATCCGCAATCCACCCTTGTCCACCCGGTGTGGAGCAAAGTGGATAAGATCCTGCCTGATTCTGATATATCACACATCTGGGGTTCTCTTTGATCCCTCCCCCGCGGAATCGACGCGTGGACGTCAGGAAGCATCCCATCCCCGTCCCGGAGGTCCCCTCATGCGCCAGGCTCTCGTCCTCGTCCTCTGCTCCCTGATCCTGGGCGGCGCCGCGTCGGCCGCCGTCCTTCTGTCGGCCGATTTCGAGGGCCTCACCCTCGACGCCGCCGTGCCCATGGGCGGCGCCGCCGTCGGCCAGCCCTACAACGTGATCCAGACCCAGGCCATGGTCCGCAACGCCCCCATGAGCAGCACCTGCCTGGAGCTGCAGGACACCCTGGACTACGGCACCGGCACGGTGTACTTCGACTTCCTGAACGAGCTG
Source organism: Candidatus Krumholzibacteriia bacterium (assembly GCA_035447065.1). Lineage (GTDB taxonomy): Bacteria > Krumholzibacteriota > Krumholzibacteriia > LZORAL124-64-63 > LZORAL124-64-63 > CALEMW01. The sequence continues at coordinate 4,143 of DAOTGJ010000023.1, read as the reverse complement.
GAGGTGACCTCCGGCATCGTGACCATCAGCGTGGACCTGTGGTTCCACATGCTCCAGGGCTACGAGGTCTACGTGCGCGAGAGCCACGGCGCGGGCAGCGCCTTCACCTCGCTCAGCTTCACCGGCGTGGGGACCATCCGCTGCAACGACGCCGCGGGGAACATCGGCGTCATCGGCTCCTACGAGGCGGGCCGCCTCCACAACCTGCGCATCGTCTTCGACCAGGACGCCGGCACCTACGACGTGCTGCTGGACGACGTGACCCTTGTGGACGACCGCGCCCACGGCATCACCGCCCACGGCGTGGGCGGCGTGCTCTTCGCCACCAGCCACGACGTGGACCTGGACGGCACCTTCTCCATCGACAACCTGCTGGTCACCGCCGACTCCATCACCGCGGCGGAGAGCGCCACCTTCAGCGCGGTGAAGCGCCTCTGGCGTTGAGCTCCGCACCGGCCGCATGCGAAAGGGGGACGGGCCCGCGCCCGTCCCCCTTCGTCGTTCCGGAGACGCGTCGTCAGCGGACCTGCGGCAACACCGCCCGCTCCTCCACCGGCCTCCAGCCCGGATACGGGCGCACCTCCACGGTGCCCTCCGCCTTCAGGTCGCCCGCGCTCAGCTTCACCTTGTAGGTGCCGGGCGCCACGAAGGTGGGGCCGCTGCGGCGCGAGTCGTTGAAGCGGTACTCCTTGTCGGCCTGGAGATTCCAGGTGGCGCGGTTCAGGCCGGGCCGCGAGGGGCCGCTGAGCTTCTGGATCGTCTGGCCCGCCGCGTTCTCGATGCTGATGGACACGTCCTTGGCCGGCAGGTCGCGCAGCCAGTAGGTGATCACGGCGCCGTCGTCGGGGTTGGGGCCCTTGAAGACGCGGTCGCCGCCGCCGTAGCCGCGCGAGCCGTAGAGGCGCGGCTCGGCCGCGGGAACGGCGAAGAGGTGCAGCGTCTCGTCCTTCACGCGCGGCAGCTCGCCCAGGCAGTCCATGCCGTCCAGGATCCACACGGAGCGGCCGTGGGTGGCGGCCACCAGGGCGTGGTCGCGGGTCTGCAGGGCCAGGTCGTACACGGGCACGGTGGGCAGGGAGTCGCCGCCCAGCTCCAGCCAGTGCTCGCCGCGGTCGAAGCTCACGTACGCCGCGTGCTCGGTGCCGCAGTAGAGCACGTCGGGGTTGGTGTGGTCCTCGCGCACCACGCGCACGGGGCTGCCCTGGGGCAGGTCGCCGGTCACGTCGCGCCACTTGGAGCCCAGGTTGTCGGTGCGCAGGATCAGGGCGCGGAAGTCGTCGGTGCGGTGGCCGTCCACGCTGAGGTAGCACACGTCGGCGTCGTGGCGCGAGGCCTCCAGGCAGCTCACGTAGAGGCCGTCGGCCTGCTTGGGAGTGACGTCCTTCCAGGCGGCGCCGTCGTTGCGGGTGACGTGGACCAGGCCGTCGTCGCTGCCGGCCCAGAGGGTGCCGGCGCGCAGGGGGGATTCCGCCAGGGTGGTGAGCGTGCCGTAGGCCTCGGCGTCGGAGCCCTCGGCGTGGACCTTGTCGGCCTCGTTGCGGGTGAGGTCGCCGCTGATGGCGGTGTAGTAGTCGCCGCGCTGCGTCAGCTTGAAGACCTTCTGGGCGCCGTGGTAGAGCACGCTCGGGTCATGAGCGGAGATGAGGAAGGGCGCGTCCCAGTTCCAGCGCAGGCGGGCCTGGCCCTCGTCGGCGGCGGCGCGCAGGGGCACCGTGAGCATGGTGCGCAGGTCCACGCGGCCCAGGTTGCCGCCCTGGCTGGTGGCGTAGATCACGTCGGGATCCTCGCGGTCGAAGAGCACGCGGAAGCCGTCGCCGCCGTAGACCGAGCGCCAGTCCTCGTTCAGCACCGACGCCTTGCCGCCCGCCTTGTACGACGTGCGCGACGGCCCCACCCACGAGCCGTTGTCCTGCAGGCCGCCGCCCACGCGGAACGGCTGCGCGTCGTCCACGCTCACGTGGTAGAACTGCCCCAGATCCACCTGGTTGAACACGTCCCAGGTCTCGCCGCGGTCGTGGCTCACGGCCAGGCCGCCGTCGTTGCCCAGCCAGATGCGCTCGGGGTCCGCGGGGTCGATGACGATGGCGTGGTGGTCCACGTGCACGCTCTCGGAGATGCGCCGCAGGGTGGCGCCGCCGTCGTCGCTCACGGTCAGGTCCCAGCCGGGCAGATACACGCGCTCGGGATCCTGCGGGTCCACGGCCACGCGGCTGAAGTAGAAGGGACGGAAGTTGAGCTCGTTGACGCGGCGCCAGGTGTCGCCACCGTCGTCGCTGCGGAAGAGGCCGCCGGCGGGCGAGTGGTCGTCGAAGGCGCTGCGGCCGATGCCGCCCTGGTCGCTCTCGATGTTGGCGTAGAGGATGTCCGGATCGCTCGCGCTCACCGCCAGGCCGATGCGGCCGGTGCGCACGGGCAGCCCCGCGCTCAGCCGCGTCCAGGTGGAGCCGCCGTCGGTGCTGCGGAACACGCCGGCGTCGGCGCTGAAGCCGTCGAAGCTCCAGGGACGACGCTGGCGCTTGTAGAGGGCGGCGTAGATGCGGTCGGGGTCGCGGGGGTCCAGGATCACGTCGCAGCAGCCGGTCTCGTCGTCGCCCTTGAGCACGCGGTCCCAGCTCGCGCCGCCGTCGCGGGTGCGGTACAGGCCGCGCTCGCCGCCCGGCCCCCACAGGTGCCCCATGGCTGCGATCCAGCAGGTCTCGGGGTCGTTGGGGTCCACGGCCAGGCGCGGGATGTCGTGGGAATCGGTCAGGCCCACGTTCACGAACTTGCCCCCGCCGTCCGTGCTGCGGTACACGCCGTTCCCCCACGACGAGCTGTTGCGCCCGTTCCCTTCGCCCGAGCCCACCCACACCACGCGGCCGCGGCCCTTCTCGGCGCGGTCGACCACGGGCACGGTGTCGCCCGCGGCAGTCCAGCCCGGCCAGTCCTCCGGCGCGTCCACCACGCCGATGGCGCCCACGCTGCTGGTCCCGTCCAGCGCACACAGGCTCCAGGTGGTGCCCAGGTTCGTCGACTTCCACAGCCCGCCGGTGGCGTAGCCCACGTACAGGTCCGTGCCGCTGCCCGGCACCAGGCCGATGGCCGCCGCGCGGCCGCTCATGTTGCAGGGGCCGATGCCGCGCCAGGCCAGATCGTCGATGTCGGCGGCGGTGATGGTGCGGGCGTCGTCGGCCAGCGCAGGCAGGGCGAGCAGGAGCAGGCAGAGGGTGAGGAATCGCTTCACGGGAACCTCCGGTGAGGGCTGAGGGAGACGGGGGGCCATTGTCCCATCCCGGCGGCGGAGGGCGCAATGTTCAAACGGTCCGACTTAATCCCTTGCCCCACCCCCTCCCGCCCCACCATCCTGCTCCCATCCCATTCCCGATCGGAGCCCCATGATCCGCTGCACCCGCCTCACCCGCACCTTCGGCGACCTCACCGCCGTGAGCGACCTCACGGTCACCATCCCGTCGGGCCGCATCACCGCGCTGCTGGGCCCCAACGGCGCCGGCAAGACCACCACCCTGGGCATGCTCACCACCCTGCTGCCCCCCACGTCCGGCACCGCCGAGGTGGCCGGCTGCGACATCCTGTCCGACCCCGCCGGCGTGCGCCGCAGCATCGGCTACGTGCCGGAGGGCGCCGCGGTCTACGAGGGCCTCACCGCCGACGAGTTCCTGGAGCTGGCCGGCCGCGTGCGCGGCCTGGACCCCGACGTGATCCACGACCGCGCCACCCGCCTGCTCGCGCATTTCGACGTGGTCGACGCCCGCGCCCGCCGCCTGGGCGAGTTCAGCAAGGGCATGCTGCGCAAGGTGCTGGTCACGTCCGCGCTGCTGCACGACCCCGCGGTGCTCTTCCTGGACGAGCCCATGGACGGCCTGGACGTGAGCAGCCAGAAGCGCCTGGCGGACCTGCTGCAGGACCTGGCGGCCGGCGGCAAGACGGTGGTCTACTCCAGCCACGTGCTGCAGCAGGTGGAGGAGCTCTGCGAGAACCTGGTGCTCCTGCACCGCGGCGCCCTGGCCTGGGACGGTCCCCTGGCCGATCTCAAGGCCCGCCACGGCGGCGCCGGCCTGCGCGACGTGTTCCTGGCCATGACCGAGGACGACGCCAAGCCCGCCGCGGGCTGGCGCGCGCTGCTGGGGGGCGAGGAGGCGTGAA
>DAOTGJ010000022.1:20520-54065 GCA_035447065.1 Candidatus Krumholzibacteriia bacterium | reverse complement strand
TCACCGCACCAGCGCCAGCTTCTCCACCTGGAGCCTCTCCCCCACGCGGATCCGCGCGAAGTACACGCCCGACGCCTGGGCCTGGCCACGGTCGTCGCGCCCGTCCCAGGTGCGGCGGTGCGTGCCGGCGCTCACCGGGCCGTCCTGGAGCGTGCGGACCTTGGCGCCGCGCACGTCGAAGACCTCCACCACGGCGCGGGCGTCGCGCGGCGCGGTGAAGCTCAGGACCACCTCGGGGTTGAACGGGTTGGGGTGGGCGTCGGCCGTGAAGGCCAGGGGCGCCTCGTCGCCCGCCGCGCCCGCGCAGCCCAGCTCGTCGAGGCCCGCCCAGCTCAGCAGGGCGTTGAGCAGGACCACCTGCATGTTCCCCGGCGGCGGCGGCGGCGCGTTCAAGCTGGGATAGGCCGACAGGAGGGGCCACGGGAAGGAGACCAGGGCGCCGCCGTTGCCGTTCCAGCGCAGGGTGGCGGCGTCCAGGCCCGGGATGGGCGTGCCCAGGCCATTGGTCCAGGCCAGCACGGACTGGGTGCCGGGCAGGGCGGACACGGCGTCGGCGTCGGTGACCTCCGGGCAGCCGCCGTAGTGGACCATGGTGAAGTCGGCGAACACCTCGTTGAAGGGGACGCTCGTCAGCTCCGGCGCGTACTGGCCGCCGATCAGGTTCACGACGGCCGGGCCCACGAGATCCACGCCCACGCGGTCGGCCAGGAAGGCGAGGGCCTCCGGGGAGCCGGAGTCGTCCAGATCCTCCGCCAGGTTCTCGCTGAACAGGAACAGGCGTCCGCCGCCGTCCAGGTACGCGCCCAGCAGCTGCATGTCCTCGGGCTGGAGGGTGTCGGGGCTGCGGCCCGAGAGGTAGAGGATGGCGGGGTAGACCGCGAGCTGGGCGGCGGTGGCGGCGTCGCCCAGGCCGTTGTGCTCCAGCGGGCCGGGGCTCCGGGTCACGAAGAGGTCCACGCCCTGCAGGCCGAAGGCGGCGCAGGTGGACTCCAGGTCCTCGCCCAGTCGGACGAGCTCGTCGTCGTCCAGGCCGTCGTCCCAGATCAGCAGGCGGGCGTAGTCCGGGTCGCCGGGCAGGGCGCGCATCACGAAGCGCTGGTCCCAGGCCAGGTACGCCGCGTCGTCGATCTGGGCGAAGACGCCGAAGGCCGAGAGGTCCGCGGGCAGGGTGCTGGTCTCCTGGACGGCACCGTCGCTGTCGGTGGCCTCCAGGTAGAAGTGCATCACGTCGCCCGGGTAGAGGAAGTCGGTGGCGGGCAGCTCGAAGATCCAGCGTCCGGGGTAGGCCACGCCGTCCTCGCGCAGGGAGTCCGCGACGACGGTCCCGCTGGTGGGATGGGCGCGGTAGGCGTCGTAGACGGTGTTGGCGCGGAGCTGGTAGTGCAGCACCGGGGGACCGACGAGCTCGGCGCCCGGACGCGTGGACACGGCCTCCAGCATCACGGAGCCCTGGCCGCCGTCGGCGCGCAGCACGGGCACGTCGTGGGCGCCGGGGTCCAGCGGATCCAGGGTGCCGGACGCCGGGAAGCCGTCCTGGGGCAGCCAGGTCTCGTACGCCGTCAGGGTGGGCCCCACCACGGGGAAGCTCTTCACCGTGACGTTGTCCAGGTAGGGCGCCGGCGTGGGATCCACGCCGGAGGGGAGCCCGAAGCTGAAGTGCAGCACGCCCAGCGCCACCTGCAGGTGGGTGGAGCCGGCGGGGATCAGGGCGTCCAGGCGCTCGGCGCGGCGCCGCCATGTGGCCGTGTCGCTGGTGATCAGGGGCGTCTGGTCCTCCCAGGCCCCCCAGGTCACGCCGCCGTCGGCGGAGGTGCGGACGCGCACGTAGTGGAAGATGCCGTTCTCGATGGGGATGTGCAGGTAGGCGTCGTACTCCAGCAGCACGCCGCGGTCGGCGGCGGTCAGCGCGATGGGCGGCGAGACGATCATGTTGTCGATGCCGTCGAAGAAGAACATGGCGTCGCAGCCGCCGGTCACGTTCACGCAGTAGCCGCCGGGGCCGTAGGTCCAGGTGGTGCCCAGGGTGCCTCCGGTGCAGGGGACCACCACGCCGTCGTCGATGAAGCCGACGGCGGGCGTCGTGTTGTCGTGGCACACGTCGATGTCCGGCAGGAAGGCCCAGATCTTGGCGAAGTCGCCGCGGTCGGCGGTGCCGGCGGTGTTGTCCACGTGGGTCCAGCCGTTCCAGTCCGGCAGGAAGGGATTCAGCGCGTTCTCGAACTTGCCTTCCACGGTGCCGGCGCCGCCGAAGAGCACGGTGGTGTCGGTCTTGGCGGCACTGCGGCCGTGGGCGACGATGGGCGTCCGCGTGAGGGTCCGGGCGGTGAGGTCGGCCATGACCGCGGCATCGGGGTTCGCCCAGGAGGCGCCCGCAGCGATCAGAAGGCAAAGGAAAGCGATCCGGCGGATTGACATGGAATCCCCTTTGTGAAGTGTGGGGTCGGCATGAGTTGATGATAGGACACATTCGCTGCTCGGTCTTAAAGAAATAAAAAATCCTGCACAGCCATCAAAAAGGAGACCGGCATACACCGGTCTCCTTGCTTACGCTCCGCGGTGGGTTCAGTCCTGCGCCCGCATGGTCTTCACCAGCGTGCCCCAGGTGGGCGCCGCGCCGTGCATGAGCATGCCCACGCGGAACAGCTTCCCGCTCAGGCGCGCGAAGAGGAGGATGGTCACGCCCATGAGCACCCAGCTCAGGCCGATCTGCCAGAGCGGCGGCGTCTCCATGATCACGCGCATGAACATGAGGATGGGCGTGAACATGGGGATGAGGCTGAGCACCACGGCCACGGGGGCGTCGGGCTGCTTCATGACCAGGGTCATCATGAGCATGGGCAGGATGATGAACATCATCACCGGCGTGGCGAACTGCTGCGCCTCCTGGATGGTGTTGCACAGGGCGCCCACGCCGGCGTAGATGGCCGAGAAGAGCAGGAAGCCCAGCACGAAGAACACCAGGAACGACACCAGCACCACCGGCGGCAGCACGGACGTGTCGATGGAGAAGCCCGCCAGCTGGATCCCGCGCAGCGACGCCGCGTACAGCGACCCCGTCCAGATCAGGATCTGCGTGAGCCCCGCGCCGCCGATGCCCAGGATCTTGCCCAGCATGAGCTGCCACGAGGGCACGCTGCTGAGGATGACCTCCACCACGCGCGAGGTCTTCTCGTCGATCACGCCGGTGAGGGTCTGCTGCCCGTACATGAGCACCATCATGTAGAGGATCATGATCATGGTGAAGCCCATGCTGACCACGGCGCGCTCGTCGCGCACCACGGTGTCGCCCTTGTCCGAGACGGTCAGGCGCTCCCACTGCGGCCGCTCCATCACGTAGGCCACCAGCCCCGGATCCACGCCCTTCTCGGTGAAGCGCGCCTGGCGCAGGATCTGACTCACCGCGGGCCGCAGGGTCTCGCTGGCCAGGCCGGCGGACACCGACTTCACGTAGTACCGCAGCCGTGGCTCCTGCTGGAAGCCCGAGCCGAAGACCAGGCCGCCGTCCACGGCCTTGGTGCGGATCATGTCCTCGATGTCGGCGATCCCCTCCTCCACGGGGCGCCCCTCCAGGCGGATGGGGACCAGGTCCACCTTGCCCTCGTAGCTGGTCTTGATGACCTGGTCCAGGGCCTCGAACCAGCCGCCCTCGGGGTCCAGCACGGCCACGGCGTGGTGCTCCTCCACCTTCTCGGACATGAGCATGGGGACCACGATGGTCAGCGACATGAGGAACGGGATGAGCAGCGTACTGATCACGAAGCCCTTGCTCTTCACGCGCTCCAGGTACTCGCGGCGGATGATGGCGAGCAGCTTCATCGCACGGCCTCCTTGGCGGCGCCGCGGCGCTGACGCACGGCGGTGAGGAAGATCTCGTCCAGGCTGGGCCGGTGCGCGGCGAAGAGCGTCACCGGGCCGTGGGCGCGCAGGGCGTCCAGCACCTGCTGGGGGTCGGCGCCCTCGGCCAGGGTGAGGCGCCAGGCGTTCTCGTCGCGCTCGATGCGCGTGACGCCGGGCAGGGTCTGGGGCATGGCCACGCCGTCGGGGTAGGCGGCCCGCACGCTGTCCTGGGGGAAGCGGTCGCGCACGCGGTCGATGGTGCCGTCCACGACCACCTCGCCGCCCTCGATCAGGCAGATGTGGTCGCAGAGACGCTCCGCCTGAGCCAGCATGTGGGTGGAGAAGATGATGGTGCAGCCGCGGTCGTTCTGCTCGCGGATGATGTCGCGCATGATCTCCACGTTCAGGGGGTCCAGGCCGCTGAAGGGCTCGTCCAGGATCACCAGGTCCGGGTCGAAGAGGAAGGTGGCGGCGAGCTGCACCTTCTGCTGCATGCCCTTGCTCAGGGCGTCCACCTTGCGGTCCGCCCACGCGGCCAGGTCCACGCGCTCCAGCCAGCGGCGGCCGCGCTCGCGGGCGTCGCCGCGGTCCAGGCTCTTGAGCTGGCCCAGGAACACGAGCTGGTCCAGGCAGGTCATCTTGCGGTAGAGGCCGCGCTCTTCCGGCAGGTAGCCGATGCGGTCCAGGCGCTGGCGCGTGAGCGGCTGCCCGTCGAAGAGGATCTGACCGCCGTCCGGCACCAGGATGTTCATGATGCTGCGGATGGTGGTGGTCTTGCCGGCGCCGTTGGGGCCCAGGAAGCCGTAGATGCTGCCGCGCGGGATGGACAGGTTGACCTCGCGCACGGCGTGCACGTCGCCGTAGCTCTTGCGCAGGCCGCGGATCTCCAGGATGGCCGACATGGCGCTCCTCTCGGGGATTTCGGGAGTCGGGTGGCACGGCCGCCAGGATACGGGGGCGCGGCCGGCCCGGCAAGGACGCGCTGTCCGCGCGATTGTTGCGCATGAAAAAACCGGGACTCCCCCGCCGGAGTCCCGGTTCTCACGCCGCCGCGGCCGTGGCCCCGGCGTCGATGTGTCGCCCGCTTTCCCCCTGCTCGGCAGTCGCGCCGCGACCGGCTGCGAAACCTGATGCCATCGCTGGGTCCGTCGTCGTCTCCGGAGAGGGAGAGCGCGGGCGAGATGCGATGGAAGGAGCATAGAGGGGGAAGATCACGACTTCGTCACGTTCCGATAAAAAAACTCGGGGCAACCCCCGCCGGTGGCCCCGAGTCCTGGAATCCGAGCGGCGAGCCAAAAACTCATGCCCGGTCCCTGCGAACGTGCCCGCGATCGCGATCAACGGGCACAGGCTCACAGTAGCCCTCCGATCTCACGAAAGAATCACGAAAGAATCATATTTCCGGCCGATGTCCCGAGGCGTCGAATCCCTGCTGGCCAGCGGCCGCGGAATCGCGCAAGTTCTTGCGTGACACGCCGTGATACGTTCGTGAGAATTCCGTGTCACAATCTTCGCAGATGTTGATCCGCTCCATTTCGGGGGACGTCATGGCTCATGAGGAACGCCCCAGGCGCGTGCTGCTGGTGGAGGACGACCGGGACCTGACCGAGGTCGTGGCCCTCCACCTGCGCAGCGAGGGTTTCGAGGTGGGCGTGGTCCACGACGGGGACGAGGGCGTGCGCCGCTTCCAGGACGGCTGGGACCTGATCCTGCTGGACTGGATGCTGCCCGGCCGCTCGGGCCTGGACGTGCTGCGCGCCATCCGCGAACGCGACCACCACACCCCCGTGCTCATGCTCACCGCCCGCGGCGAGGAGGCCGACAAGGTGCTGGGCCTGGAGCTGGGGTGCGACGACTACATGACCAAGCCCTTCAGCCTGCGCGAGCTGACCGCGCGCATGAAGGTGCTGCTGCGCCGCATCGAGCTGGCGCGGGCCATCGCCGCCGGCGGCGAGCAGGACCGGGTGCTGGAGTACGGCGCCCTGCGCATCGACAACGCCAAGCGCAAGGTCACGCTGGACGGCGAGGCCGTGAAGCTGACGCTGAAGGAGTACGAGCTGCTCTACACCCTGGCCGCCAAGCCGGGCCGCACCTTCTCCCGCCGCCAGCTCCTGGACCTGGTGTGGGATCAGGATTCCGACGTGTACGAGCACACCGTCAATTCGCACGTGAACCGCCTGCGCGCCAAGGTGGAGCACAACCCCAACCGGCCGCGCTTCATCCTCACCGTGTGGGGACTGGGCTACCGGTTCACCGACGAGTTCTAGCGAGGAGCCCGCGTGTCCGCCGTGTTCCGCAGCCTGCACTTCCGGATCGCCGCGGCCTTCTTCGTGCTGCTGGCGCTGGTCTTCGCGGGCTACACGGTGTGGGTGGACCGCACCCTCTACGGGCCCCAGTGGGCCGAGGGCGAGCGCGAGTGGTACGACCGGCACCGCGACGTGGAGATGGACAGCCTGGCGCTGCTGCTGCGCCCCGTGGTGGACGATCCCGCCGGACTGGCGGCGGTGCTGGAGCCCTACGGCCGCCGCATCGACGGCTTCGAGGCGGAGATGGCCGTGGTGGCGCGGGACGGGCGCGTGGCCGCATCGACGCACCCCGACACCCTGGCCGCCGTGGTGCGCACCGTGGCCCCCGCCCTGCTGGACAGCATGAGCCTGGAGTCCTGGGACTTCACCAGCTATCCCGATCCCGCCGACCTGGACGCCTACGTCAACCGCATCACCGCGGTGCGGCCCCTGCGCACCGGCGCGGACGCGCCTTCCGAGGGCTGGCTGGTGGCCACCTTCCGGCCCCTGGAAGTGGATCTGGAGATGCTCGAGAGCGAGAACCGCACCCGCCTGCTGGCCGGCGGCGCCGCGGTGCTGCTCACCTCCTTCGCCGTGGGCGTGCTGCTGCTGGCGTTCGTGTCGCGCCGCCTGCGCCGCCTGGGACGCGACATGGCCGGCTTCCGCGAGGGCGACTTCTCCCGCCGCAGCGACCTGGGGGGCCAGGACGAGATCGCGCGCCTGGGCCAGGGCTTCAACAAGCTGGCCGACCGGCTCTCCGCCACCATCGGCGAGCTGAAGGCCGCGGAGGACTACCGCACCCGCCTGGTGGCCAACGTGAGCCACGACCTGCGCACGCCCCTGGCCACCCTGCGCAGCTACGTGGAGAGCTTCCTGCTGCGCTGGGAGGACCTGCCGACGGCGGACCGCGAGCGCCAGCTGCAGACCATCACCAGCAACCTGGACAACCTGGACGGTCTGGTGGAGCGCCTCTTCGAGCTGAGCCAGCTGGACAGCGGCCGCGCCGAGACGCGGCCGGAGCCCTTCGGCCTGGAGGAGCTGGCGGACGACGTGATCCGCCGCCTGGAGGTGAAGGCCCAGGCCGCCGGCGTGGCGCTGGAGCTGAAGGTGGAGGGCGGCGCCACCGGCGTGATGGCCGATCCCGTGCGCGTGGCGCAGGTGCTGCAGAACCTGGTGGACAACGCCGTGAAGTTCAACCGGCCGGGCGGCCGCGTGACCGTGACCCTGGGGCCCGCCGGCGCCCGCGTGCCCGTGTCCGTGCAGGACGACGGCGCGGGCATCGCCGCCGAGGACCTCCCCCACGTCTTCGAGCGCTTCTACACGGCGGACAAGAGCCGCACCGGCAAGGACCGCGGCTCGGGCCTGGGCCTGGCCATCGCCCACCGCATCATCCAGGCCCACGGCGGCGAGCTCACGGTGGAGAGCCGCTCCGGCCAGGGCGCCTGCTTCCGCTTCGACCTGCCCGCCGCGCCCGACGCCTGATCCCCGCTACGACCGCCGCAGCTCCCGCGCCGTGACCACGGCCCCCGCGGCCGCCGCCGCCAGCAGCAGCGCGCCCTTGAGCGGGCTGCCGATCAGCAGCTGGCCGATGCCGAAGGTGAGCCCGTAGACCAGCGCCACGCCCGCGGCCCACAGGCCCAGGGTGCGGCGGCCCAGGCCGTCGTGGCGCAGGTCCGGCAGCGATGCCGCGACCGGTCCCCACCAGCCGCCCGGCCGCACGCGCGTGACGAACTCGCGCAGGCGCGCCGGGTCCGCGGGGCGGGTGAGGAAGGTGATGGTCACCCAGCTGATCACGGACACCGGCACCAGGATCAGCGCCTTGTGGTGCGTGGCCAGGGCGAAGCCGCCCACCGTCAGCGGCGTGGAGAACAGCCGGTACTCCGGGCCCGCCTGCACGGCCGCGGCCACCTCGAACCCCACGGCCACCACCACCGACGACGCCAGCGCCGCGATCTCGCTCCACGCGTTGATGCGCCACCAGAACCAGCGCAGGATCAGCACCGGCCCGATGCCCGCGCCCATGGCCCACACGAACAGCCAGGCCTTGCCGATGGAGGTGAGCGCCAGGGCCACCAGCACCGCCGCCGCCAGCAGCGTCGCCACGCAGACCTTGGAGACCAGCACGGTCTCGCGGTCGCCGGCGCCGCGGCGCCAGAAGCGGCGGTAGAGGTCGTTGACCAGGTAGCTGGCGCCCCAGTTCAGATGCGTGTCGATGGTGGACATGAACGCGGCGAAGAACGACACCAGCATCACGCCCAGCAGGCCCGGCCCCAGCACCTGGCGCATGAGGATGGGATAGGCGGATTCCTGGCTGGCGCCTTCCGGCACCGCGGGCACCAGGACCAGCGAGGCCAGGGCGGTCAGGATCCAGGGCCAGTAGCGCACGGCGTTGTTGGCCACGGCGAACCACAGGGTGGCGGCGCGGGCGTGGCGCTCGTCGCGGGCGGCGGCCATGCGCTGGATGAGGTAGCCGCCGCCGTCGGCGTTGTGGCTGGCCCACCACATGATGGTGATGAAGATGAGGAACTGGACCAGGCTGGAGTCCAGCGTGAGGTCGCCGCCGGGGATCATGGCGGTGATCTCGGCCGCCTGGGGCAGCGCCGCGACGCGCGCCTTGAGCTCGGCCAGGCCGCCCACCTTCCCCACCGCGCTCGCGGCCAGGGCCACCGCGCCGAACATGGCCAGGCCGAACTGCAGCACGTCGGTGATCACCACGCCCCAGAACCCGGAGAGCAGCGCGTAGCTCAACGCCAGCGCCGCCCCCACGGGGATGGCCGTGGTGCGCGGCACGCCCAGCACCGTCTCGGCCACCGTGCCCAGCCCCGCCAGCACCCAGCCCATGACGATCAGGTTGTAGAGGATGGAGAAGTACGCGGCCTTGAAGGCGCGCAGGGCCGCGGCGGGCCGGCCGCTGTAGCGCATCTCGATGAGCTCGTTGTCCGTGATCACGCCGGCGCGGCGCCAGAAGCGCGAGAAGAGGAACACCGCCAGGATCTGCGCCAGCACGTAGTGCCAGCCGAACCAGTTGTACCAGATGCCGTGCTCGCGCACGAAGCCGGTCACGGCCAGGGGCGTGTCGGCGGCGAAGGTGGTGGCCACCATGCTGGTGCCCAGCACCCACCAGGGCAGGGAGCGTCCGGCCAGGAAGTAGGATTCGGCCGAGCGGCTGGCACGTCGGCGGAAGGCCAGGCCCAGGGCCACGGTGCCGATCACGTAGACGGCCACCACGGCCCAGTCGAGGGGATGCAGGACGGTCACGGGGCGGACTCCTCCGAAGGCGGCAGGCAGATGTGGACCACGGCGCCATCATCGCCGCGATGGAGGATCAGGACAAGGGCGCGCTGTCCGCGCAGGTCCAGGCCCGCGCGCACGCGCTCAGGGGCGAGGTCCAGGCCGCGCACCTTCACGTCCACGCGGCCGCAGTCCAGCCCGCGCAGGCGCTGCCTGAGGCCGCGGCGCGACCACGGCAGGGTCTCCAGACGGCGCCAGGCGCGGGTGCCGGGGTCGGCGGCGGGGGCGTCGGCCGTGAGGTAGGCGATGCCGGCGGCGAGCAGCCCCAGGCCGCGGGCGCGGGCGTGGTGGTTCATGAGGCCGGCGCGCAGCAGGGCGCCGTCGGGCTCGTGGATCCAGTCGCGGGGCGGGCTCGACGGGGGCGGCGGGGCGTCCGGGTCGCCGATGGACGTCCAGGCCCGGACGGCGTCCACGGGCCCGCTGAGGACCACGGCCTCGGGGCCGGCCGCCGCGGCCTCCCCGCCCCAGAAGGCGGCCTCGCGCACGGCGCCGTTCCAGCTCGTGACCTGCAGGCTCCAGACCGACGGCGGCAGGCCCTCCAGCAGCGCCCCCGGCGCGCCCATGGCCGCCGCGGAGAGATCCAGGCCCGGCCCCCACTTCACGGCCCAGGCGCGCGCCGCCGCCAGCAGCGGGCGCAGCTCCGACGGGCGCGGGCGCAGGTCTTCGGGCCGGGTGAGGCGGCGCTGGCCGGCCGGGCCGCGGGCGCCGGCGCGGCGGGCGGGATCGGCGAAGAGCACGGCGTGGGGCGGCGGCGCGGCGGCGGGGAACTCGGCGGCGAGGACTTGGCCGGCGCCGCCCACGGCCGCGAGGTTGAAGCGGGCGAGGGCCGCAGCCAGAGGGTCGCGCTCCAGTCCCGCCACCGAAAGGCCCGCCAGCGCGGCGCGGGTCAGATCGCCGCCGGCGCCGCAGCCCAGGTCCAGCAGCGGTCCGCGGCCGGCCAGGCGCTCGGCGCGGCGGGCGGCCACGGGATGGGGCGTGGCCTGCTCGGCCAGCTCGGGGGTGAAGAGCAGGCGGTCGGCGTCGGGGAACTTGCGGCGGGCCTTGCGGCGGCCCTCGGCCAGGCGCAGGACCAGCCGCGCGCCCTCGGGTCCGAAGCGCGCGCGCAGCTCCGCCTGGGCCGACGGATGGGGCGAGGCGTCGTCGGCGGCGGCGGACGTCACGGCCGCGGCGCCGTCGGCGTCGAGCAGGCGCTGCAGGATCGCGTCGGACGTGGGCTCCACCCCTCCACCTCTCCTCGGCACGGGAAATACGGACGCGGCCCAGCATAGCCGGGCCGCGCGTCGTCGTCAGGCGGAAATGGGAGCGGGTCAGGCCGGACTGGCGGCGGCGATCTCCGCCAGGGCCGACTCCACGTCGGGCTGGAGCTTGAGGAAGCGCACCAGGTTCATCATGGCCAGCACGTCGCGCACGTTGCGGTTGGCGCCGGACACCACCACGGGGCGGCCCATGGTCCGCGCCTTCTCGCTCACGAGCAGGAAGGTGCCCAGGCCGCTGCTGGCCACGAAGGGCACCGCGGCGATGTCCACCACAAGGCCGCCCGCGGCGTCGGGCAGCAGGGCCAGGCAGCGCTCGCGGAAGGCGGTGGAGGTGACGGCGTCCAGGGTGCCGCTCACGGTCAGGACGGTCACGCCGTCGCGCACGTCGTGCCGCAGGGAAAGGGCGTCAGACATGGTGGTCCTCCGGGACGGGCGCCGGGGCGCCGGGGGTCATCAGGCACAGGTTGCCCACGGCCGGGACGACGGCGTAGTCCAGATCGTCCAGGACGAGGCGGATCAGCTCCCAGCCCAGGCCGCGGCCGCGGCTGCGGACCTCGGGATCGTCCAGATCGGGCGTGGGGACGGAGTCGGGCGGACAGGCGCGGCCGCGGTCGCGCACCAGGAGGCGTCCGGCCAGGGGACCGCCGCGGTCCGCGGGCACGAACCACGCGTCGGCGCCCTTGCGCAGGGTGGGCAGAGAGCCGTGCTCCTGCACGTTGGACAGGTACTCGTAGAGGGCGTGGGTGCAGCGCGGCACCTCGGGGCAGCCGGCGCGGGTCAGCCAGGCCTCCAGATCCTCCACCTGCACGGCGTCGCGGCCCACGGCGAAGTGGGGAGCGTCGGCCACCGCGGCCTGGAGGTCCGCCTCGCTGGTGAGGTCCACCAGGCCGCGGCGCTGCTGCGGCGCCGGTGCGGCGGAGCGGGGCAGCGCGGACGCGGGCGCGGGGCCGGGCTGGGGGGCGGCCGAGCGGTCGCAGCCCACCAGCAGGAGGGTCAGGTCGTCGGCGTGGACCTTGGAGCCCTCCCAGCGCGTCACCGTGTCGCGCAGGGACTCCAGCAGGTGCCGGGCGCCGCCGCCGGCCTCGCGCGCCAGGATCTCGATCACGCGCTGCTCGCCGAGCTGCTCGTCGTCCTGGCGGCGGGGGGCCTCGGTCAGGCCGTCGGTGTAGACCAGGGCCAGATCGCCCGGGGACAGCAGCACCGTGTGGTCCTGCAGGCTCTGGTCCACGATGTCGTGGGGCAGGATGCCCAGGGGCACGCCCTCGGTGCGGTAGGTCTCCACCTCGCCGATGCCGGCGCGGGCCAGCAGCAGCGGGCAGTGGGCCGCCGACGCGAAGACGAAACGGCCGCTGGCCGTGTCCAGCACGCCGCAGAGGGCGGTCACGAAGACGCCGGGCTCCAGGTAGCCGTTCAGGTCGGCGTCCAGGCGGGACAGCAGGTCGCGCGGCGAGGCGATGGTCTCGCGGTGGGTGCGCACCAGGGCCGAAAGCATGGAGGTGACCAGGCAGCCGCCCAGCCCCTTGCCCGCCACGTCGGCCACGAACACGCCCAGGCGGTGGCCGGGCAGTTCGTAGACGTCGAAGAAGTCGCCGCCCACCTCGGCCGCGGACTCGAAGAGCCCGGTGCCGAAGAAGCGCCCCGCGCGCACGCGCGCGTCGGGCATGAGCGAGGCCTGGATGCGGCGTGCCAGCTCCATCTCGTGGTCCAGGCGCTCCTTCTCGATGAGCTGCTGCTGGGAGTCGCGGATGCGGCCGGCCATGGCGTTGACCGTGTCGGCCAGCAGGCCCAGCTCCGTGCGGTCGCGCAGCTGCATGGGGGTGTCCAGGTCGCCGCGGCCGATGCGCTCCAGGCCGTCGCGCAGGGCCGAGACGGGGCGCAGCACCACGGACATGAGCAGCCCGGCCACGGCCGACGCCGCCACCAGCAGCACCGCGGCCAGCAGCAGCAGGTCGCGGCGGGAGCGGGCCACGGCCTGGTCCAGGTAGCTGCGGCGCAGGCCCACGTGGGCCAGGCCCAGCTCCTCCGCGCCGTGACGGATGGGCGCCGAGGCCACGATGAGGCCGGCGCCCTGGCGCAGCACCGCGCCGTCGCGCTCGCCCAGGTCCTGGTCCACGCCCGCGGGCATGGCGAAGTCCTGGTTGAGGCGGCGCGTATCGGCGTCGCCCTGGACGCGGCCGGAGCGGTCCACCACGGTCATGAAGGCCAGCTCCGGGCGCTCGCGCAGGGACTGCTGCACCACGGGCATGAGCAGGAGTTCGGGGAAGTCGTCCAGCAGCGCGTCGGAGCCCAGGTTGGCCAGGTTGCCGGCCTCCAGGGCCAGACGGCTGTGGATCTCGGAGGTCATGGTGGCGCGCAGGTTGCGCTCGGCCATCCAGCCCAGGCCCACCGCGGTCAGGGCGACCAGGAGCGCCGCGGCGGCGCTCAGCAGCACCCTCAGGCTGAGGGTGCGGCGCGGGCGGGCGGCGGTGTCGGGCGGCGTGTGAGTCACGGCGGTCCTTCGTTCGTTCAGTTCCCGTCGTCGGCCTGCAGACGGCGGATGCGTGCGAGCTGCTGGCGGCCCCGGTCCAGGTAGGAGCGCACGCGGCGGTCCTGCGGATCCACGCGCAGGGCCTCTTCCCAGCTCGCCACCGCCTGGTCCAGGCGGCCGGCCGAGAAGTGCTCCATGCCGCGCGACAGGTACTCCTGCCGCAGGGCGTCCCGCACGGCGGGGTTGGCCGGATCCTCGGACCAGACCAGCTCCCAGAGCCGGACGGCCTCCTCCACGTCGCCGGCGGCGTAGAGGTCGCGGGCGCGGGCGGCCAGGCGCTCCAGCTCGGCCCGGCGGGCCGGGGCCAGGGCGGGGGCGCCACTGCCAGCATCGGCCGCGGGAGGCGCGGCTTGAGGCGTTCCGTCCATGGCGGCCAGCTCGGCGGCGCGGGCCTGGTCGCGGCGACGGAGCTCGCGCTCGGCGTCGCGCAGGCGGCGGGCCTCGTCCAGGGCTCCGCGCAGGCCGGCCACCAGGTCCGCGTCGGCGCCGGCGGCGGCCAGATCGTCCAGGGTGCGCGCGGCCTCGTCCACCAGGCCGGCGCGCGTGAGGCTGCGCACCTCGTCGGCCTGCATCTGGCGGCGCTGGTCGCGGGCGCGGGCCACGCGGTCCAGCATGGCCTCCACGTCGCGGTCCTCGGGGTTGAGGCGCAGGGCGTCGCGGAAGCGGGCGTCGGCGGTGTCCAGGTCGTCGGCGGCGAAGGCGTCCAGACCCGCTTCGAACAGGGCCTGGATCTCCACGGTGCGCTTGTTGCGGGCGGCCGCCTCGGCGCGCAGGCGCTCCAGGTCCGCCTGGGCCGGCACGTCGTGGGGACGCACGGCGAGCAGGCGGCCAAGGGAGATCTCGGCCAGGTCGGCCTTGCCCTGCTGCTCCTGGGTCTTCGCCAGGTCGCGCAGCACGGAGATCTCCAGGTCGCGGGCGGGTTCGGACTCGGGATCCAGGGCGCGGGCCATGCCCAGCACGTTGAGGGCCTGGTCGTGGAGGCCGGAGGCGAGGGCGTCGCGCGCCTCGGCCAGGAGCTGGTCGCGGCGGCGGCGTTCGGTGGCGGCGAAGGCCTCGGCCAGCTCGCGCTCGCGGGCGGCCTCGGCCTGGGCCAGCTTGCGGGCCCGCACCTGCGCCACGGGCTCGCCCTGCAGCAGGCTCACGCCCAGCCGCTTCACCGCGCCGAAGCGGTGGTCCTCGAAGGCGAAGTCCACCGCCACGCCCCGCCACTGCAGGCCGAAGCCCGCGGTCAGCGTGCCGTCCAGCAGACCGGCGCGCAGGGCGGCGGTGCGGTCCAGCGCGAGCTCCGCCCCGGCGTGCAGACGTGGATCCATGCCGGCCGTCTGCTCCAGGTCCACGCTCAGCAGGCCGCCCAGGGACCCGCTCAGGGCGCCCTGCCAAGCGGTGCCCACGCGCACGGCGCGGGGATCAGGCACCGGGTCCTGGTCCAGGCGGATGGTGGGCTCCAGCAGGTTGCGCACGGCGAGGCCCAGGGTCCAGCCGCCCTCGCTGCGGGTATGCGACACCAGGTCCAGCGGATGCACCAGCAGGCCCAGATCCAGGCCGATGGCGCCGCCGCTGTAGCCGGCGAGCTGCTGGCGCTGCAGCTTGACGCCCAGGCCCACGTCCAGGCCCGGACGCAGGCGGCGCGCGTGGGCCAGGGTGAGCTCCAGCTCCTGGTCCGCGAGGTCCGAGTCCAGCAGCACGTTGCGGTCGTCGCGGTGCTCGATGCCGTCCACGCCGAACAGGCGCAGGGTCAGCGACGTGACGCCCCAGCGCCACGACGGCAGCCCCAGGGACGCGTACTGCTCCGAATAGCCCATGCCGAAGAGGTCCGTGTGCGTGGCCTCGAAGCGGCGGCGGTCCAGGGCCGCGAGGCCGGCCGGGTTCCAGAGGGCGGCGCTGGCGTCATCGGCCACGGCGGCGTAGGCACCGCCCAGGGCCAGGGCGCGGTTGCCGGCGCCCAGGGCGAAGACCGAACGCAGGCCGCCGTCGTCGGCGGCGCGGACGGGCGCGGCCAGCAGGGTCAGGAGCAGGAGCGCGGCGAGGCGGCGCAGGCGGGCGTTCATCGCACCACCGCCACGTTGCGCCGCAGGGTGACGGCGCCGTCCACGGACCGCACCACGATCTCGGCCACGTACACGCCGTTGCGCACCACGTCGCCCTGGCCGTTGCGGCCGTCCCAGACCACGTCCTGATGCAGGCCGGCGGCGCGTTCCTCCCCGTCCAGCAGGGTGCGCACGGGCTCGCCGCGCGGCGTGAACACGCGCAGGCTCACGCGCCCGGGCGCGGGCAGGGCGAAGACGAAGGTGGTGGCCGCGCGTCCTGCCGCGAAGGGGTTGGGGAAGTTGCTGTAGCTGGACTCCAGCGACGCCGCCGACACCGTGCCCGCCTGCGTCACCAGCGGGAAGGCCTGGCCCGAGGCGGCGCGCACGTCCACCGGCACCAGCGCGCCTTCGGGCTGGCGCACGCTCAGGCCGTCCAGGTCCAGGGCGGCCACCAGGCCGCCGTCGGCCACGCCGTCGGCCAGCACCAGACGGATCTCCAGGGGCTCCGTACGGCCCGGCGCCAGCAGCAGCGGCGTGGCGCCGCTCACGGCCACCAGGCTGTCGCCGGGCGTCAGGGCGCCGCTGCTCGCCCACACGTCGCCGCCGTGGACCACCACGACCTCCGCCACCATGGTGCCCGCGGCCGCGGCGGCCTTGCCGGCGCCGGTGGACGTCAGGGCCAGGCGCAGGTCGGTCAGCACCAGATCGCCGGCGCTGGCCGGCGCGGCGTTGACCAGCTCCAGGCCCAGGACGGGGAACGCGTCGCCCAGGGCCGCGAGAGCGGCGGGCATGCGGTCCCAGGCGGAGACCAGCAGCTCGTCGGCGGCGATCTGGACCTGGCGCAGGCCGGTGGTGAGGGGCAGCACGGCGCCGGCGTCGGCGGTCAGGGGCACCGGTACGGCCAGCAGGGAGTCCACCACGCGCACGTCGGCCAGGTCCGAGACCAGGCGGAAGGTGTCGGCCAGGGCGTCGGCGCGCACGTCGGCCAGGAGCGTCAGCGCGAGGGTGGCGCCGGGCTCGACCAGGGCCGCGGGCAGGGCCAGGCGCAGGCGGCCGGCAGGGTCGGAGGCCACCTCCGCCACGGTCAGGTCCACGCCGGCGGCGCGCACGGTCACGCCGGTGAGGACGGCGGCGGGGTCCAGGAGATCGCCGCGCGCGTCGAGGCAGGTCAGGGCCAGGCTGTCCACGCGCACGGGAGCCAGACCGACGGCGCCGGGATGGCGCACGGTCCACTCCAGCAGGGGCTGATCCGCGGCGCCGGCGGTCAGCACGCTCAAGCCCAGGGTGCGTCCGCCCAGATGGGCCAGGGCGGCGGGCTGCACCACGGCCACCGGGTCGGCGAGCAGGGGCGGGTCCACGGGAGTCACGTCCACCGGCACGCCGGAGTTGGCGTCGCGCACGTCCCAGAGCTCCGTGGCGACGGCCTGGAGGCGGAACGGGGCCAGCGGCGCGTCGGCGGACAGATCCGCCAGCACCGTCAGCTCCAGGGGCTCGCCCGGGGCCACGTCCAGCGGCGTGTCGGGCGTGAGGATCAGCACGGTGTCCGATGGAGCCACGAGGCGGCGCGCGGCGAGCACACCGTCGCGGCGCAGCTCCACGGCGGTGGCCACGGCGCCCAAGGCGGCCAGGGGTGCGCCGTCGGCATCGGTCAGGCCCAGGCGCAGCAGACCCACCTCGATGGCGGCGCCCAGCTCGGGATCGCCGGGGTTCTCCAGGCGCAGCAGCCCCAGGGGCACGGCCGTCTGGCCGCGGGCGGCCTGCTCCGTGCCGACGCCGGCGATCGACGCCTGCAGCGGCGGCGCGCCGGCCACCACGCGGGTCAGGGCCGAAGCGGCGGGATACGCGCCCGACGCCGGCTCCACGGCCACCGCGGCGCCGGCCACGGCGTCGTGCACGGCCAGGGCGTCGGCATCGATCAGGAAGCGGAACTGCATGCCGGGGGCCACCTGGGCCACGTCCACGGCCAGGGTCAGCACCAGGGTGCCGCCGGGAGCGAGCAGGGGCGGCGATGCGGGCGCCAGCGGCAGCACGTGGCCGGCGCCGGGCTCGGGCACGGCGGCCAGCAGCAGGGCGCCGTCGGCGCGCAGGGAGGCGCGGCCCACCACGGCGGCGGCATCCACCGGCGCTCCGGTCCCGTCCTCCACCCGCACGCGCAGGCTGTCCAGGCGCACGGGCGAGGCTGCGGCGTCGCCGGGGTGGTGCAGGGTCAGGGTCAGGGCGTTGACGTCGGGCTGGCCGCCGTTCACGGCGAACGGGAGCTGGGAGACCACCGTCAGCACGAGGCTCGGCGCCGGCTGGACGATGCGCAGCTCCGGCGCCGTCAGCACCGGCGTGGCCATGACGGCGCCCAGGGGATCCAGGCCGGCGGCGGACGCGCCCACCGTGACATGACCGGCTTGCGCGCCGCGCAGGGTCCAGACGAAGGACGCCAAGGCGCCGGGCGCCAGGTCCGCAGCCGCGGGCGCCGGGCCGGCGACCACCTCCACGGCGCCGTCGCCGGTCAGGCTGAGGGGCCGGGGCGTCACGCCGGAGACCGTGTCCAGGCCCGTGTTGCGCACCTGGAGGACAAGCTGCAGGTCCTGGCCCACCAGCGCCTCCGCGGGGGTCAGCGCGAGGTCGGCGAGCAGGGCGCCGTCGCCCACCATGAGCACGCGGCCGGCGGGGACGGCCAGGTCCAGGGGACCGTCGTCGTCCGAGGCGTAGCCCAGGCCGCCCAGGGGCACCGCCAGGTCCACGGTGGCGGAGTCGGCGGCGCCGGCGGCCAGATCGGCGGCCACGTAGAGGCGCACGCCCGCGGCGGGCACGTCCAGGCCCAGAGAGGCGGCGGTCCAGGCGCCGAACTGCGAGGTCAGGTTCGTCAGGGCCACGTCGTCGCCGCCGTCGGCGCCGGCGTCGAAGGCGTCGTCGCCGCCGTCGCGCCAGAGGCGCAGCGCGGCCAGGTCCGACGGCGCCGCGCTGCCGCGGTTCTCCAGGACCAGGGTGTTGAGCACGTCGGCGGCGTGGCCGTTGCCGGGCACGCGCACGTCCAGCACCAGGCGGTCCGCGGCGCCGGGCGGGGCCATGGCCGTGGCGCCGGGGCGCACCGTCACGCGGCGCGCCAGCAGGCCGTCCACGCGCAGGCCGCCGCCGCCGTCCAGGGGCCAGGCGGCCGACACGTCGGCGTCGGCGTCCAGCTGCACGTCCACGGCGCTGGCCACGTGCACGGCCACGTCGTCGCCGTCGGCGGCCAGGTCGGGCGCCAGGCGGGCGCTCACGAAGAGGTGGCGGGTGGTGGCGGGCTCCACGCTCCAGGCCAGGCCGCCGAACACGGCCTCGCCCTCCGAGAGCGACACGGCGCCCAGGATGGGGTCGTCCGCGCCGGGCTCGCCGTCGCCGTCGGCGTCGGCGCGCAGCACGAGCTGGGCCACCACGGCGTCCAGCACCGCGGGATCGTCGGTCCAGGGCGAGCGCACGTCGCCGGTCAGGCGCAGCGACTGCAGCGTCCGCGGCTCCGCGTAGGTGTTGGTGGCGGTGAGGTGGAGCAGGAGCTCCTCCGCGCCGTCGGGCTGGACCACGCGCCAGGGACGGCTCACGGCGGCCATGAAGAGCCGGTCCGAGCCGCCCATCTGCAGGGTGAAGGGGTTGGCGAGGGCCGCGTCCAGGGGGCCGTCGTTGCCGCCCTGCACGCTCACGCCGTCCATGGGGACCGCCAGGCGCAGGCTGCGCTGGCCGTCGGCCGCCGAGGCGGCGTCGCAGGACACGAAGAGGCGCAGTCCCTGGGGACCCACGGCCTGGCTCAAGCCGGAGAGGCGCCAGCGGTCGCCGGTCCACA
Source organism: Candidatus Krumholzibacteriia bacterium (assembly GCA_035447065.1). GTDB lineage: Bacteria > Krumholzibacteriota > Krumholzibacteriia > LZORAL124-64-63 > LZORAL124-64-63 > CALEMW01. Next base: position 35,031 of record DAOTGJ010000022.1, on the reverse strand, counting down.
CGGCCTCGCCCAGGAGGATGTCGGTGGCCGGGGTCAGGGCGGCGTCGCCGGCGTCGGCCCAGACCTCCAGGCGGGCCACGTCCACCACCGGCTGGGCCGTGCCCAGGTTCACGAGCTGGAGGTCCTGCAGGATCGTGGCGCGGGCGCCGTCGGCCGGCAGGGTCAGGTCCAGGGCCAGACGGCGCGCGGCGCCGGGGGGCACCACGGCCGCGGCCACGGGATGCACCGCGGCCTGGGCCGCCACGAACCCGTCCACGCGGATCGACGCCGCCGTGGCCAGAGGCCACTCCGCCTCCACCGTCACCGGCGAGCCGAAGCCCAGGGCCTGCGGGCTGTCCAGGCTCACGGCCAGGCGGGTGCTGTCCGACGCGGCGGCGGACGCGGCGCCGCGCACGGCGAGGCGCATGGTGTCGCCGGGCGCGAAGACCAGGCCCAGGTCCGCCACGGCCGCCTTGGCGCCGAAGGGATCGTCCAGCGTGCGCAGCAGGCTCCAGCCGTCGGGCTCGTCGCGCCAGAGCTCCAGGCCCTGCCACGCGGCCGCGCCGGCGGGCTGGCCGTCCAGCACGGCGGCGTCGGTCAAGGCCAGCGTCTGCAGGGTGTCCGTGCGCACGGACCAGTTCACGGCCTGCAGGCGCAGCAGGTCCACGGGCTCGTCCAGGGGCCAGACCACGGCGTCGGCCACGGGCAGGGCGCTGAGCAGGAGGCGGCCGCTGCCCGGCACGGCCACGGTCACCGCAGCCGCGGCGGCGGCGTCGTCCGGCGTGGGATCCACCTCCACGAGCTGGGTCACGGCGCCGGCCACGTCCAGGGCCAGGCCGCCGCTGAGCTCGGCCACGCGCAGGTCCAGGGTCAGGGTGTCGGCGGCGCCCGCGGCCACCGAGCCGGCGCTCCAGCGGCCGGTGGCCGCCTCGAAGACGCCCTCGGGCGTCGCGCCCAGCAGCTCCAGCTTGGCGTGGTGCGTCACCGTCACGGTCACGCCGTGGGCGGCCAGGGGACCGGCGTTGGCCACCACCAGACGGGCGCGCACGGTGTCGCCCTCGGCGGCCACGGCGGGTTCCACCGTGCAGGTCAGGCCCACGTCGGCGCCCACCACCTGGATGAGGTCGGCCACCGCGTTGTTGGCGGGATCCGGATCCTCCTCGGCGCCGGGCGTCACGGCCGCGGCGTGGCGCAGCGCGGCGCCGGTGGTGCCGGCGTCCACCCGGGTGCGCAGGAAGAGCACGCGCGGCGTGCCGGGCTGCACGGCGCCCACGTCCCAGCGCCAGACGCCGTCGCCCAGATCCGTGTACGACTCGCCCGGCGGCGTGTGGCTCACGTAGCTCAGGCCGGCGGGCAGGGAGTCCAGGAGCGCCACGCCCGACGCCGGATCCGGCCCCAGGTTGCTCACGGCGAAGGTCACGATGACCTCGTCGCCCTCCCCCGCCTCGGTCACGTCCAGCCAGCCGTCCAGGACCAGGTCGGCGCCGTTGACGTGGACGGACGCGGCGGCGCGGTCATTGGCGGGATCGCGGTCGCCCACGCTGGAAGCGGCCACGGACGCGGCGGCGGTCAGGTCGGCGCCGCCCGTGCCGGCGAGGACCACGGCGCGCAGGACGAGCTGGGCCGTCGCGTCGGCCGCCAGATCGCCCACGGTCCAGAGGCCGGCGGCCGCGTCGTAGGATCCTTGGCCGGGCGCGGCGTCCAGGCGCGACATGCCCGTCGGCAGGGAATCGGCCACGGCCACGCCGGCGGCGGCGCTGGGGCCGTGGTTCGTCAGCGCGACGGTCCAGGTCAGGGTGTCCCCCACGTCCGCGCGGGCGGCGCCCGCGGCCAGGGCCACGGCCAGGTCGGCGTCGGCGGCCACGGGCAGGTGCAGGGCGGCGGTGTCGTCGTCGGGATGGGGATCGCCCTGCTCCAGCTCCGTCACGGCGGCCGTGACGTGGAGGGTGTCGCCGGCGGCGTCGGCACCCACGCGCGCGCGCAGGGTCAGCGACGGTGCAGCCCCCACGGCCACGTCGCCCACCACCCAGCGGCCCTGCACGGGGTCGAAGCCCGCGCCGGCGGACAGCAGGGTCAGGTCCAGGGGCAGGGCGGCCGTGACCACCAGGCCCGTGGCCGGATCGGGGCCGTCGTTCACGGCGTGCAGCACCAGGTCCACGGTGTCGCCCACGGCGGCGGCCGGCGCGGAGGCGCTCCAGCTCAGGCCGATGTCGGCGGCGGGCACGGTGAAGGCGGCGCTGGCGGCGTCGTTGCCGGCGGCGGTGTCCACCAGGTCGGCGTCCAGCAGGGTCTGCACGTTGACCACCGTGTCGCCGGGCGCGGCGGTCGCCACGCGGGCCTGCAGGAAGAGCGTGGCGGTCTGGTCCACGGCCACCGGACCCACCTGCCAGTCGCCGGACACGGGATCGTAGGCCGCGCCCGCGGGCGTGTGGGCCAGGTAGGTCAGGCCGGCGGGCAGGCGGTCGTTGACCGTCACGGCGCCCGCGGCGTCGGGTCCCGCGTTGCGCACCGAAAGCGTGTAGATGACCGTCTCCCCCGGCCGCGCCGAGGCCACGTTCACCAGCTTGGTCAGCTCCAGGTCCGTGCCGCGCACGTGGAAGGCCAGGGTGTCGGGCTGCGCGGCGGGCGTGGGGTCGCCGGGACGGGCCGAGGCCACGGCGGCATCCAGGGCCAGGTCCTGCCCGGCGGTGCCGGCGTCCACCAGCAGCGCGAGGTCCAGGGTGGCGGTGGCGGCCGACGCCAACGCGCCCACGCTCCACTGCCCCGCAGCGTAGGCTCCGTGGCTCGCGACGGCGTCCAGCAGCGTCAGGCCCGCGGGCAGGCCCACCTGCACCACGGCGTCCTGCAGGGTGTCGGGGCCGCCGTCCTGCAGCGCGAGGCGCGCGGTCAGGGTGTCGCCCTCGGTGGGATCGGCGAGCGGGAGCCAGGCCAGGCCCAGGTCCGCGGCCTGCACGGTCAAGGTCACCGGGGCCAGGTTGTCCGTGTCGTCGGGATCCGACTGGTCCCCCGGCGTCACGCGGGGCCGCGTGGTCAACACGTTGCCGCTGCGGTCCGCATCCACCAAGGCGTCGATGGTCAGGCTGAGCTCGGCGCCCGCAGCCAGATCGCCCACGTCCCACACGCCGGTCACGGGGTCGTAGGCGGGCAGGGCCGGGGCGTGGGCCTGGTAGGTCAGGCCCGGCGCCAGCGTGTCGCGCACCGTGACGCCGGTGGCGGCCGAGGGGCCGTCGTTGCGCAGGGTCAGGGTGAAGCGCACGGGGTCGCCGGCCACCGGGGCGGGCTGGTCCACGGCGGCGCTCAGGTTCAGATCCGCGCTGGAGAGGGACAGGGCGGCGGTGTCGTCGTTGTCGGAGAGGTCCGGATCCTCCTGGTCCAGGGTCGTGATCCAGCCGTGGTTCACCGCCGTGTCGCCGCTGCCCACATCCAGGTTCACCTGGGCGGTGAGGTCCAGGCGCGCGGTGGCGGCCGGCGCCAGATCGCCCACGCTCCAGAGGCCGGTGACGGGGTCGTAGGCCCCCTGGTCCGGGCTGTCCGACACATAGAGCAGGCCGGCCGGCAGGGTGTCGGCCACGGCCACGCCGGTGGCGGCGTCGGGACCGTTGTTGGTGACCAGCAGCGTGAAGACCACCTGGGAGCCCTGGCTCGGGGCGGGGTCGTCCACGCTCTTGCTCAGGGCCAGGTTCACGGCGCGCACGGTGAGCGCGGCGGAAGCCGTGTCGTTGGCCGGGGCGATGTCCGTCTGGTCCATGCCGGTCACGGCCAGGTCCGCGTCGAGCGTCCGGCCGGCGGTGCCGGGATCCACCGTGGCGGACACGCGCAGGCGGGCGGTGGCCGCGGCGGTCAGGCCGCCCACGGTCCAGGCGCCGCTGCCGGAATCGTAGGCTCCCTGCTCGGCCGTGTGGCCGGCGTAGGTCAGGCCTGCGGGCAGGGTGACCGCGGCGGTCACGCCGGTGGCGTCCAGGGCGCCCTGGTTGGTCAGGTCGAAGGTGAACTCCACCGTGTCGCCGGGATCCGCCGATGCGGGCACCACGGCCGCCGCGGCCGCCACGTCGGCGCCGCGGATGGTGATGGTGGCCGAGTCTGAGTTGTTGGCGGGATTGCCGTCGGCCGGCGTGCCCGTGTCGATGGTCGCCGTGTTGACGATGGCCCCCGTCGCCCCCGCGCTGACCTGCGCGGTGATCTGCAGCAGGGCGCCGTCGCCCGCGGCCAGGTCGCCCACGCGCCACTGGCCGTTACCGGAGGCGTAGTTGCCGTGGCTGACGGTGGAACCCACGTAGGTGAGGCCGGCCGGCAGCAGGTCGATCACGCGCACGCCCGCAGCGTCGGCGGGTCCGTCGTTGAACAGGGCGATCTGGAAGGTGACCTGGCCGCCGGGCAGGGGCGACGGCACGTCCACCGTCTTGACCACGCGCAGGTCCGCCGAGTTTCCGGTGACGGTGACCGACGCCGTGTCGTCGGCGGGATCGGGGTCCACCTCGGCGGCCGACACTGTGAGGGATGAGGTGAGATCCTGCCCCGCCTGGTCGGCCCCCACCGCGGCGGTGATCAGGAGCTGCTGCACGGCCGCGGCGCCCAGGGTGCTCAGGGTCCATTCGCCGGCGATGGCGTCGTAGCTGCCGCCGGTCAGCGTGTGGGACACGTAGGTGAGGCCCGCGGGCAGGACCACCTCGCCCAGCACGGAGGTGGCGGCGTCGGGCCCCTGGTTCGTCATGCCGAAGGTCAGGACGACCGTGGCGCCGGGGTCGGGATAGGGAGCGGAGGCCGCGGCGGTCGCCGCAAGGTCCGCCACGTAGGGCACCGTGAAGGCGGCCGTGCCCGCGTTGTCGTCGGGATCGGGGTCGTTGGCGGCGAAGCCCTTGGCGGTGGCGGTCACCGACAGGACCTGGCCCGCCGCGCCGTCCAGCACCAGACCGGTGAGCTGGAGCTGCCGGCTGCCGCCGGCGGGCACGCGGTCCAGGGTCCACAGGCCGCCGGCCACGTCGAAATCGCCGCCGGGCTGCACGGAGGGATCGCTCACCTCCAGGGTGGACGGCAGGGACAGCGCCACGCTGACGGCCTCCACCGGATCGGGGCCTTCGTTGGCCGCCGTCAAGGTGAGCACCACGGTCTCGCCCTCCAGGGCGGTGTCGCGGTCCACGGCCACGCTCATGTGCAGATCCGCGAGGTTTCCGAAGGCGGTCCAGTAGTAGGTCTCGCCGTCCTCGTTGACGTCCTTGTCTCCGCCGATGCGGACGGAGCCCGCGGCGAGCTGCAGGATGTCCTTGTCCTCGTTCTTCTTGTCGTCGAAATGCTGCGACTTGAGGGTGCCGTTGAGCGGCGTGCCCAGATGCACCGCCTCCTCGTCGTGGGCGCCCTTGGTCAACGCCCAGGAGGGATGCAGGCCCAGGCCGCTCAGCAGGCGGCTCGCGGCGCCGTCGCCCGTATACGCGCCCACGGACAGGCGGTCCGGGTCCGCGGCCCAGGCCACGTAGGTGTAGCTCGCGAGCAGGGCGTTGGTGCGGGCGCCGGTGACGGTGAAGCCCGTGTCGGTGAAGGTGGAGACGGCGCCGCTGACGGCGGCCTCCTTGCCGAAGGGCACGCTCACGCCGTCGGGCATGGCCTCGCTGCGCTGCAGGCCGCTCACGGCGCCGGCTGGCAGGACCATGACGTAGGCGGGCCGGAAGCCCACGTCGATCGTCGTGGGCAGAAGGCCAACGCCCGTGTAGGTGTCGGCGCGCAGGCGGCCCGGCGCGGCCGCGAAGGCGATCCAGCGGTAGGTCACGCCGTTCTTGTTCACCGCGTCGTCGTCATGGAGGGTGAAGCCGTCGGCGTCCAGCGAGGCGACGACGGCGTACGACGCCGCCAGATCCAGGGCCGGCTGCTTGGCGCGCCCGGCGTCCGCGGCGGTGGTCACCACCGCGCCGTGATCCTCGTCGGACTTGATGATCAGGACCTCGGGCGCGAAACCCAGGCCCGTCACCGCACGGCCGTCCGACCCGTCGCCCGTGTAGCTCCCCGTGACCATCTGCGCCTCTGCGGCGCCCGCCAGGCACAGCAGCAGGGCCGCTCCCCAGAGGGGCGCGGCCGCGCGGCGCACGGCGGCGGCGATGAGGCTGCGGTGGGCCAAGTCCTTCCCGTCTCTTGCGATGCGACACGGCGGCGGACCCGGGCGGGGTCCTCCATCATGCCTAGCTTCGGACGGGAGAACGGTCGCTTGAGGAATTTCAAGATTCTAAGAGAAAGGGCCGGAAAGGGTTCGCCCTTCCCGGCCCTCGGAGGTCAGCCTGAGGCACGGCTCAGCTCAACGCGCCCCGCACCAGCTCCGGCGCCGCCTTCAGCGCGGCGTCGATGGAGCCGGGATCCGGGAGCCCCGCCTGGGCGGTGTTGGGCCGGCCGCCGCCGCGTCCGCCCACGGCCTCGGCGATGGCCTTGACCAGGTTGCCGGCATGCAGGGTCTTGGCGTCCACCAGGTCGTTGGTCACGGTGACCAGCAGGGTGGCCTTGCCCTCCCACTCGGCGGCCAGCACGGCCACGCCGCGGCCCAGCTTGTCGCGGGCGCGGTCGCCCAGCTGCATGAGGTCGTCGCGGCCGGCGGCGTCCACGCGGCCGCAGAGCAGCTTCACGCCGTCCAGGTCCGCCGTGGAGGCCAGCAGGTCGTCCAGGCCGCCGGCGGCCGAGGCGCGCTTGAGGTCCTGCAGCTCGCGGGCCAGGGCGTCGCGCTCGGCGCGCAGCTCGCGCAGGCGGGCGGCCGGGTCGGCGTCGCCGCGCAGCTCGGCCTTCACCGCGGCCAGGGCGGCGTGCTCGGCGTCCACCACGGCCTGGGCGGCCTCGCCCGCCACCGCCTCCACGCGGCGCACGCCCGCGGCGCTGCTGCTCTCCGACGTGATGCGGAACGGTCCGATATCGCCCGTGCGCGCCACATGGGTGCCGCCGCAGAGCTCCAGGGAGAAGCCGTCCTCGGTGCCGGGAATCTCGATCATGCGCACGTGGTCCCCGTACTTCTCGCCGAACAGCGCCATGGCGCCGCGCTCGCGCGCCTCGTCGATGGGCACGTCCTCATGCACCAGCACGGCGCCGTTGGCCAGCACCTCGCGGCGCACCAGGCGCTCCACCTCCGCGATCTGGGCCGGGGTCATGGCCTCGTCGTGATGGAAGTCGAAGCGCAGCTTGTCCGGCGTGACCTCGGAACCGGCCTGGGCCACGTGCGCGCCCAGCACGCGGCGCAGGGCGGCGTGCAGCAGGTGCGTGGCGGTGTGGTGGCGCATGGTGGCGGCGCGCTCGGGCGCCACGGCCACGGTCACGTGCGGGTCCGCGCGCAGGGCGGCGGCCAGCTTCTCCGCATCGGCGTCCACCAGCGACACGGGGCCGTTCTCCGACGCGGTGGTGGCCAGCACCTCCAGCGTGGAGCCGTCGGCCAGGGTCACGGTGCCGCGGTCGCCCACCTGGCCGCCGCTCTCGGCGTAGAAGGGGGCGGCGTCGAAGAGCACCTGGCTGCGGCCGTCGCCCGCCGCACGCACGCCCACCACGCGGGCGCGGCCCTGGAGCTCGCGGTAGCCGGTGAAGGCGGCGCGGAAGGCGGCGGGGTCGTCGTCGCCCAGGGCGATCCACTCGCCCACGCCGGCCATGAAGCTGCGCTCCTTGCCGCTGCGGGCGCGCTGGGCCTCCATGCAGGCGTCAAACCCGGCCTCGTCCACGCCCAGGCCGTCCTCCTCCGCCAGCACGCGGGTGAGGTCCAGGGGGAAGCCGAAGGTGTCGTGGAGCTGGAAGGCGTCCTCGCCGCTCACGTCCGTGCGGCCGGCGGCCTTGGCGGCGTCGCGGACGTCGGCGTACACCTGCAGGCCGCGGTCCAGCGTGAGGTTGAAGCGCTCCTCCTCGCGGCGGATGGTCTTGAGCACCTGCTCCTCGCGCTCGCGCAGCTCGGGGTAGGCGTCGCCCATCTCGCGGATGACCACCATGGCCACCTTCCAGAGGAAGGGCTCGCGCAGGCCCAGACGGCGGCCGTGGCGGGCGGCACGGCGCAGGATGCGGCGCACCACGTAGCCGCGGCCGTCGTTGCCGGGCGCGGCGCCGTCGGTCACGGCGAAGGTCACGGCGCGCGCGTGGTCGGCGATGACCTGCATGGAGATGCGGTCCTCCCCCTCGGGCTCGCGGCGGCACATGGTGCTGGTGAAGTCGATGAGCGGCGTGAAGAGGTCGCTGGCGAAGTTGGAGGTCACGCCCTGGGCCACCGCCACCAGGCGCTCCAGGCCCATGCCCGTGTCCACGCTGAGCATGGGCAGGGGGTGCAGCACGCCCTGCTCGTCGCGGTTGAACTCCATGAAGACGTGGTTCCAGATCTCCAGCCAGCGGTCGCAGTCGCACACGCCCAGGGCGCAGCCCTGCGGATGGCTGCAGGCCATGGCGTCGCCCTGGTCCACGTAGATCTCCGAGCAGGGGCCGCAGGGGCCCGTGTCGCCCATGGACCAGAAGTTCTCCTCGTCGCCCTGCTCCAGGTCGCCCAGGCGCTTGATGCGCGCCTCCGGCAGGCCGATGTCATCGCGCCAGATGGCGTAGGACTCGTCGTCGTCCTTGTAGACCGACGCCCAGAGGCGCTCCGGCGCCAGGCCCATGTCCTTGGTGAGGAACTCCCAACCCCAGACCAGCGACTCCTTCTTGCCGTAGTCGCCGAAGGACCAGTTGCCCAGCATCTCGAAGAAGGTGTGGTGGCGGGCGTCGCGGCCCACCTCCTCCAGGTCGTTGTGCTTGCCGCTCACGCGCATGCACTTCTGGCAGGAGGCGGCGCGCACGTAGTCGCGCTTCTCCAGGCCCAGGAACACGGCCTTGAACTGGTTCATGCCCGCGTTGGTGAAGATCAGGGTGGGATCGTCCAGGGGCACCAGGGAGCTGGAGTCCACGGCGGTGTGGCCGCGCTCCGCGAAGAACTCCAGGAACCGGGCGCGGATGTCCTTGGCTTTCAAGGCGTTGCTCCGATGGGAGAGGGAACTGGCCCGACGGCCGTGACTGGGACCCGCCGGACCGTGTCGATAAGCCCGGAAGTGTAATGAGGGCAACGCAGCGCGTCAACCGGCCGCAGGGGGCCCCTTGCGCCGGGACGCCGGAGAGGGTAGGGTTGTGGGCCCGGATCGTCCCCGGCTTCCACACCCTGATGCCCAGCAACGGAGGGACCGGCCGCGTCATGCGCCAAGTGATCCACGGACTGGTGTCGATCCTGCTCTGGATCGTCTTCTTCTACTACTGGTTCCTGGTGACCCACCAGAGCGCCGGCGCCGGCGTGCTGCTGGCCGTGAAGGTGCTGGCGGTGCTGGTGCTGGTGGGCGTGGTGGCCACCATCCTCTGGGTGCGCCACAACGAGCGGCTGGCCCGGCGCGACCGCCGGCATGAACCGCGCACGTCGCCGCCCGAGGTGCTGGACACCGATCACGTGGGCCGCCGCGTGGCCTCCCCCGGCCTGGACGACCTGCGCCGCGCCAAGGTGACCGAGGTCAGCATCGGCCGCGACGACGTGAAGAGCTACGACGTGACGCGGGAGGGCGAGTAGATGGACGCCCTCTACGACGTGCTGGTGCGCTTCGAGCACACGGCCGTCTATCTCGCGCTGCTGCTCTTCTTCGCCTGGTACCCCGTGGGCACCAGCCTCATGTGGATCTTCACGGCGCTCATCTACTTCGTGCGGCGCGAGCTGAACGTGGACGAGTCGTTCTACGAGCTGGAGCGCTACCCGTCGGTCAGCGTGATCATCCCCGCCTACAACGAGGAGGCCCGCATCCGCCAGACCCTGGACGGCGTGCTGGCCCTGGACTACCCGGATTTCGAGGTGCTGGTGGTGGACGACTGCTCCACCGACAACACCTTCCGCCGCCTGCTCCCCTACGCCCGCGAGAAGCGCATCCGCCTGGTGCGCAAGCGGCGCAACGAGGGCAAGGCCATGGCCCTGAACGACGCCATCCCGGCCACCCGCGGCGAGCTGCTGCTGGTCATGGACGCCGACGCCGTGCCGGATCCCGGCCTGCTGCGCGCCCTGGTGCCGCACTTCCAGTCGCCGCGCGTGGCGGCGGTGACCGGCAACCCGCGCGTGGCCAACCGCGACAGCTTCCTGGCCAAGCTCCAGGCCATCGAGTTCACGTCCATCGTCTCCATGCTGCGGCGGGCGCAGCGCGTGTGGGGCCGCATCGTGACCATGAGCGGCGTGGTGGGCATGTTCCGGCGCTCGGCCCTGCTGGAGGTGGGGCTGTACTCGCCGCAGATGGCCACCGAGGACATCGATCTGACCTGGCGCCTGCAGCTGGCCCACTGGGACGTGCGCTACGAGGCGCGGGCGGTCATGTGGATGAACGTGCCCCAGAGCCTGCAGGGCCTCTGGCGCCAGCGGCGGCGCTGGGCGCTGGGCCTGAGCCAGGTGCTGGCGCGTCACGCGCGGGAGGCCCTGCGGTGGCGCAACCGCCGCCTCTGGCCGGTGCTGACCGAGGCGCTGCTGTCCATCACCTGGGCCTACGTGTACGTGCTGCTGACGGGGATCTGGCTGCTGAGCTACTTCGTGGGCTACCCGCCGGTGGGGGCGTCGCCCATCCCCAACCTGTGGGGCATGCTCATCGGGACCACCTGCCTGCTGCAGCTGGGCGTGGGCGTGCTGCTGGACCGCAAGTACGACCGGCACCTGGGCCGCTACTACGTGGTGGCGGTGTTCTACCCGCTGGTGTACTGGATCCTCATGTCGGTCATCACCGTGATCACCACGCCGCGCGGCTGGTCCATCCACCGCGAGCGCGATCAGGTCACCCTCTGGAAACCCGTCCGGGAGTAGCCATGGCCCTGCGACGCCTCCTGCCCCTGCTCTGCTGCGTGGCCCTGCTCTGCCGCCTGGACCTCGCGGCGCCGGCGGCGGCCCAGACCGCGGCCGACCTCATGGCCAGCGGCCGCGTGCACGCCGCCGCCGACCGGCACGCCCAGGCCCTGACGGACTTCTCCCGCGCCGTGGAGGCGGACCCGTCCGTGCTGGCCCAGGTGTCCCGGGACATGGCCTGGCAGGCCCTCTGGAACGACGACGCGCCCCAGGCCGTGACCTGGTTCCGCGTCTGGCGCAGCCTGCACCCCGATCAGGCCGACGACCCGGACATGCGCCGCGGCCTGGCCCTGGCCCTGAGCTGGGCCAACCGCCCCGGCGAGGCCGCCCAGCTCTACCGCACGCTGCTGGCCGAGGATCCCGCGGACGCGGAGTCGCGCGCCGGCCTGGCGCGCTGCCTGCTCTGGGACCAGCGCCTGCGCGAGGGCTTCGCCGAGCTGCGCCGCGCCGAGGCGCAGGATCCCGACGCCGGCGACTTCGCCCTCACCGTGCTCGCCGACTACGACGTTCCGCTGAGCGCCCGCCTGGACGCCAGCCGCGATTCCGACGACCTGGACATCACCCGCTGGACCGTGGGCGGCGCCGCGCACCTGGCCGGCGGCTTCCTGCTGCAGGCCGAGCCCTCCTGGGCCACCTACCACCGCCCGGGCCGCCCCGACGCCGACGGCCGCCGCTTCCGCGCCGGCCTGGTGGGCGGCCTCGCCCCCGGCGTGACCCTGCACCTCTCGGCCTGGCAGGACCGCTTCCGCGGCGACGCGCCGGACACCTACCTCCTGGGCGCCCCCACCGTGGACTGGGACCTCACCGGCTACGACGGCTGGCTCACCTGGCAGCCGTCGCCGCGGCTGCGCCTGGACGCCGGCGCCGGCCGCCAGGCCGTGGAGGCCATGTCGCCCCTGGCGCGCCGCGTGCACCTCAACCAGCGCTCGCTGTCCGTGGACCGCCGCCTCTCGCGCCGCTGGACCGCCACGGCCGCCGTGGGCCAGGCCGACTACGCCGACGCCAACCGCCGCTGGAGCTGGACCGGCCGCCTCCAGTGGCACCGGGAGGGCCGCGTGGAGCTGTGGGCCGGCCCCGCCTTCACGCTGCTGGACTTCCGCTTCCCCGGCGAGGGCTACTGGAGCCCGGACCGCATGACCAACACCGGGCTGGAGGCCCGCGCGCGCACCCGCGGCCGCCGCTGGCTGGCCGAGGCCGGCGTGCGCCTGGGCGTGGAGAAGGAGAGCGGCGCCGACCCCTTCAGCACCGGCGGCGTGGACGCCCGCCTGGCCTGGCGCCTGCACCCCGCCGCCCTGCTGTCGCTCACGGCCGGCCACTCCCGCTCGCGCGTGACCGGCAGCGGCTACAGCCGCGACTTCGTGGGCCTGGCCGTGCGGGTCTTCCCCTGATGTCCGACCGCCGCGCCGGCCGCCGCTTCTGGCTCACCAGCCTGGGCATGCTGGCCCTGCTGGCCGCATCGTTCCTGCTGCTGTTCAACGTGATCTGGGAGCTGCAGGACGAGCAGGCCCTGGCCGCGCGTACGGGCAACACCCTGGACGTGCCGCGCCACCTGATGGACACGGACCTGAAGCGCGTGGACGACGGCGTGGTGGTCCTCTGCTACCACTACTTCCGCCGCACCTACGACCCCGACTACATGGCCCGCGTGCTGGGCGCCGTGATCCTCAACCTGCCCACGCTGGGCTACGAGGAGTTCTGGACCACGCCCATCGCCGAGTTCGAGCGGCACTTGCGCTTCTTCCGCGATCAGGGCATCCCGGTGATCACCCTGGACGACCTGGCCGACCGCGGCGACGACCTGCCCACCCCCGCGGTGATCCTCACCATCGACGACGCCGACCGCAGCGTGTACGAGCTGGTCTGGCCCCTGCTGCGCGAGTACAGCGTGACCGCGCACCTGAACGTGCCCACGGCCAAGGTGGGGCAGCGCTGGAGCGGGCTGGACGTGTGCTCGTGGGAGGAGCTGGCGGAGATGGCGGCGTCGGGCAACGTGCTGCTGGAGTCCCACGGCCACGACATGCACTGGAAGGTGGCCACGGACGAGGGCTACCGCCCCTCGTTCCTGCACCGCGACGGCCTGAGCGCCGGCGCTCCCGAGGACCTGGCCGCCCTGCTGCCCGACGTGGACGACCCCGGCCTGCTCTCGCCCGGCGTGCGCGCCACCCTCACCGGCGCCCACGCCCTGGCCGCCGCCGACCTCTGGACCAGCCGCCGCCTGCTGGAGACGCGCACCGGCCGCGCGCCGGAGTTCCTGGCCTGGCCCTACGGCTTCGCCACCGCGGGACTGGATTCGGCGGCCGCCGCCCTGGGCTACCGCGGCACGCTGAGCCTGTCCGCGGGCCCGTGGCGCCGCGGCGACGACCTCTGGCACCTCAACCGCTACGCGGTGACGGCCAAGACCACGCTGGAGCTGATCGGGGAGCTGTTCCGGGACGAGGGCTGATCAGCCCGCCCGCCGCACCGACACCCGCCGCCGCCGCGGCCCGTCGAACTCGCAGAACCACACCGCCTGCCACGTGCCCAGGTCCAGCCGCCCGTCGCGCACGGGCACCAGCTGGCCGCACCCCATGAGCGAGCTCTTCACGTGAGCCGCCGCGTTGCCCTCGGCGTGGCGGTAGCCGGCCTCCCAGGGGACCATGCGCTCCAGGGCCAGGAGCATGTCGCGGGGCACGTCGGGGTCGGCACCCTCGTTGACCGTGACGCCGGCGGTGGTGTGGGGAACCCAGACCAGCACGGCGCCGTCGGTCACGCCCAGCTCGTGCACGGCGGTCTGCACCTGGGCGGTCATGTCGATCATCTCCGCGCGCGCCTGGGAGCGCACCTCGAACTCGGTCATGCCCGCCCTCCCCGCGTCTAGCGGTACTGGGTCTTGAGGGTGCTCCAGCTCTGCATCTGGTTCGCCACCGGCGGCGTGTCCTCGATCTGCACGCGGAAGGCCAGGTCGTGGGGTGCGTCGGAGCACACGCCGTCGGCGATGCAGTCCGTCCAGCCCTGCCACACGCCGCCCAGATCCAGGCGCTGGAACCAGATCTCCCCGTCGGGATACGGGTCCGAGGCGAAGGAGCTGCGCCGCAGCGGCGTGCCCGTGGGCGCGATGGTGTAGGTCAGCCCGGCGGTCACGGGCACCGGCGACGTGAACGCCACCGCCTGGTACGAGCCGTCCACCCAGGTCACGCTCTCGGTGCCCAGCACGGTCCCATCACCTGCGCCGTCCAGCAGGCTCAACGTGCCCACGCCGCCGCCGTTCGCCGGCCGCAGCCGCACCTCGGTCACGTACCCGCTCACCGACGGCACGAACGTCTGCCGGAAATGATCCGCGGAAACATACCCGTTGGAAGCAGACTGCTCGATGACCTCCACGACCCCCGCCGAAGCTCCCCCCGCCCCAACGATAGCGAGGAGCGCAGCGACGATGCGATACCCGATGCTCTTCATGTGACGTCCTCCCGGAATGCGGCCGCCCCAACCGGCAACCCCATCCAGGAGCATACCACTCTTCTCTATACGTTCACCATGTCTTTCCCCCCATGCCCGCGGGTCGGGAGACGGTCATGCCCGCGAACGGCGCCTCGGATACGCGAAGCCGTTCGCGGGCATGACCGTCTCCCGACCCTCTCCCTAAAGGTCGAAATACATCGTGAACTCATATGGATGCGGCCGCCGGTTGATGGCCTGGATCTCCGCATGCTTGATCTCCAGCCAGCGCCGGATCA
>DAOTGJ010000022.1:0-20420 GCA_035447065.1 Candidatus Krumholzibacteriia bacterium | reverse complement strand
CGCCGGTTGATGGCCTGGATCTCCGCATGCTTGATCTCCAGCCAGCGCCGGATCAGCACCTCCGGGAACACGTCGCCGCGCAGCAGGAAGGCGTGGTCGGCCTCCAGGGCGTCCAGGGCGTCGGCCAGCGAACGCGGCAGGAACTCGGTCTCTGCGCGGCGCTGGTCCGAGGGCGCGTCCTCCGGGTGATAGCCCAGGGCGTAGGGATCGATGCGGTTGACGATGCCGTCGATGCCCGCCATGAGGATGGCCGACGTGGCCAGGTACGGGTTGCAGGTGAAGTCGGGCGGGCGGTACTCGATGCGCCGGTGCTGCGGGTCCGCCACGTAGCTGGGGATGCGGATGGCCGCGCCGCGGTTGCTGCGGCCGAAGGTGATGGCCGTGGGCGCCTCGAAGCCCGGCACCAGGCGCTTGTACGAGTTGGTGCTGGGGTTGGTCAGGGCGCTCAGGGCGGGGCTGTGCTTGAGGATGCCGCCCACGTAGTACAGCGCCGTCCGGCTCAGGCCCGCGTAGCCCTCGGGATCGTCGAAGATGTTCTTCCCGTCCGCGTCCACCAGGTACTGGTGCAGATGCCAGCCGCTGCCCGCGTTGTCGTACAGGGGCTTGGGCATGAAGGTGACCTTCAGGCCGTGGCGCTCCGCCAGGTTGAACAGGATGTACTTGGTCATCACGGCGTGGTCGGCCGTGGTGGGCAGGTCCGCGAACCAGCCCTCGATCTCCTGCTGCGCCTGGGCGCCCACCTCGTGGTGGTGGTAGCGCACGGGGATGCCCAGGTCCTGCATCAGGGCGCAGGCCTCGTCGCGGAAGTCGTCGTGGCGGTCGTGCGGGTTGCAGGCGTGGTACGCGTTGTGGAAGAAGCGCTCGTCGCTCTTGACGGTGTAGCCGGAGCCGGCCACCTCGTTGCGGTACTCGGCCTCGTCGAAGATGTGGAACTCGTACTCGGGGATCCAGCGCGTGCTGTCGGCGATGCCCAGGTCGCGCAGGGCCTGCTCCGCGGCGCGCACGATGCGGCGGCCGTCCTGGGCGAAGGGCGTGCGCTCCTTGTCCACGTGCTTCACCTCGGTGAACATGGACAGGGTGGGGCGGTCGCGGAAGGGATCCATCTGCGCCGTGTCGTAGTCCGGCAGCAGCACCATGTCGGATTCCTCCACCTTGAGGAAGCCGTAGCTGGAGCCGTCGAAACCGATGCCTTCGGCCAGCACGTCGGGCGTGAAGCGGGCGAAGGGGAAGGTGATGTGGTGCAGGCGTCCGGCCAGGTCCAGCACCTTGAGATCCACGAACTCCACGCCGCTCTGCTCGGCCATCCGTCGCACGGTTTCGAAGGACTGCTGATTCATCTCCGCCCCGCTTCCCGAGTGGTGTTGACGGGCCTTCCGACCCCTGCCGCCAAGGTAATCAACGGTCCCGGAAGTGAAAGTCCCGAATCGCCCGCGGCCGCCTTGCCCCCGCCCGAACGGCCGTACTATGTTTGGCGCTCCTGCAACCGGGCCGAAAGGAGCCGCTCTTGTCCGTCTCCACGGTGACCATCCAGTTCGAGGGCCGGGCCGTCCCCTGCCGCGCCGACGCCACCGTGGCCGCGGCGCTCTGGGAGCACGGCGTCAAGGTCCTCTCCCACAGCCCCAAGTACGGCCGGCCCCGCGGACTGCTCTGCGCCCGCGGCCACTGCATGAACTGCCTCATGCGGGTGGACGGCGTGCCCAACGTGCGCGCCTGCCGCGAGCCGGTGCGTGAAGGGCTGCGGGTGGAGCGGCAGGACAGCGGCGCCTTCTACGGCGCGCCCATGCAGAAGGTGCTGAACGCCACGGGCCACCTGCTGCCCGTGGGCTTCTACTACAAGTGGTTCACCCGGCCCACGCTGGTGAGCGACCTCTTCCTCAAGGGCATCCGGCCCATGACCGGCATCGGCCGTCTGCCCGACGCGTCCACATGGCGCGACGCGCCCGCCGCCTCCGCCCGCGACCTGGGCCGCGTGGAGACCCTGGTCATCGGCGCCGGCGCCGCCGGCATGGCCGCGGCCCTGGACGCCGGCCCCGGCGCCGTGCTGGTGGACGACCATCCCCTGGCCGGCGGTCAGCGCCGTCCGGCCCTGGACCTGGTGGCCGCCCGCGACGGCGGCCTGCTGGAGGCCTTCCACGACCTGCGCGACACGCGCCGCCGCCTGTCCGACCTGGCGGACCGTGTGGCCGCCTCCCCCCACGTGCGCTTCCTGGGCCGCACCCGCGTGGTGGGGGCCTGGCAGCCGGACCAGTTCCTGCTGCGCGACGCCGAGGGCCCCCTGCAGGCGCGCGCCAAGCGCGTGGTGTGGGCCGCCGGCGCCCTGGACGCCCTGCCGGTCTTCGACGACGCCGACACGCCGGGCCTGCTGGGCCCGCGCGCCCTCATGCGCCTGCTCGCGCGCGACGGCCTGGCCGTGCGCGGCGAGCAGGCCGTGGTCTGGGGCGGCGGCCGCGACCTCTGGCTCAGCGCCGCCCTGCTGCACGCCTGCGGCGCCAAGGTCACGGTGGCCCTGGCCCCCGACGCCCCCGTGGACAACAGCGCCCTGGGCACCGCCCACCGCCTGGGCCTCTCGCTGCACGTGCGCACCACGCCGGCGGGCGTGCGCCGCGCCGACGGCGCCGTGGCCGGCCTGCGCTTCGACGTGGGCGACGGCGGCACCCTGGAGATCCCCGCCACCATGGCCGTGCTCTGCGGCCGCGCCAAGCCCGCCTACGACGTGCCCTACCAGCTGGGCTGCGACCTGGTCCTGGACCCGGCCCGCGGCGGCTACGCCCCCCGCGACGTCCGCGACGGCACGGCCGAGCACCTGGGCCGCGGGAACGTGCGCCTGACCGTGACGGGTGAGGCCTGCGGCCTGCCCCCCGAGGCCGTCCACCCGGAGGTGACCGCGTGAGCAAGCGCATCCTCTGCCGCTGCGAAGACGTGACCCTGGAGGAGTTCCGCAAGGCCCACGCCGACGGCTTCTGCGAGATGGAGTCCCTCAAGCGCTTCACGGGCGTGGGCACCGGATTCTGCCAGGGCAAGGGCTGCCTGGGCGAGTCCGCCCTGGAGCTGGCGCGCCTGCGCGGCGTGGCGCCGGCGGAGATCCCCCTGACCAACATCCGCCCGCCCCTGGAGCCCCTCACCTTCGGCGAGCTGGCCGCCCTGGACCTGCCGCCCCTGGTGGACGCCCTGGAGCGCGAGGCCGAAGGCGACCGACCGGAGGCCCGCCCATGATCCCCCTGCCCTCCACGCCCGTGCCCGCCACCGCCGAGGCGGTCGTCGTGGGCGGCGGCGTCAACGGCCTGGCCGTGGCCTACGAGCTGGCCAAGCGCGGCATGCGCGACGTGGTGGTCCTGGAGAAGAGCTACCTGGGCAGCGGCTCCACCGGCCGCTGCGGCGGCGGCATCCGCCAGCAGTGGACCACGGAGGAGAACATCCGCCTGGCCCTGGAGAGCGTGGCCGCCTACGAGCATCTGAGCGCCGAGCTCGGCCTGCAGACGTTCTTCCGGCAGGGCGGCTACCTCATGGTGACCGACGACGAGAAGCACCTGGACTCCATGCGCGCCGCGGTGGCCCTGCAGAACCGCTGCCAGGTGCCCAGCGAGTTCCTGCAGCCCGAGGACTGCCGCCGCATCGTGCCGCACCTGGACGTGAGCAACATCAAGGGCGCCAGCTTCTGCCCCAAGGACGGCACCGCCTATCCGTTCAGCGTGGTCTGGGGCTACGCGCGGGCCTGCGTGAAGGCGGGCGTGCGGGTCTTCATCCGCACGGAGCTGGAGGCCGTGGAGACGGCGGGCGACCGCATCACCGGCGTGCGCACCAGCCGCGGCCCCATCGCCACGCCGCGCCTGATCAACTGCGCGGGGCCGTGGGCGCGTTCGCTGGCCGCACAGCTCGGCGTGAGCCTGCCCAACCGGCAGGAGCGGCACGAGATCATGGTGAGCGAGTCCTGCAAGCCGTTCCTGGACCCCATGGTGATCTCCATCAGCAACGGCATCTACTTCAGCCAGAGCATGCGGGGGGAGATCGTGGGCGGCATCGGCGACCCGGACGAGCCCCACTGGGACCGCCCCGACCGCTTCGATACGCGCAGCCAGCTCCGCTTCGCCGTGCGCTTCAGCCGCGCGCTGCTGGGCTACTATCCGCCCGCGCGCACCATGCGGCTCATGCGGCAGTGGGCGGGCATGTACGACGTGACTCCGGACCACCGTCCCATCCTGGGCGGCGTGCCGGGCCTGGACGGCTACCACCACATCTGCGGCTTCAGCGGGCACGGGTTCATGCTGGCGCCCATGGCGGCGGCGCGCATGGCGGGCGTGATCGCCACGGGCCGGCCGGACGAGATCGTGGAGTCCCTGTCGCTGGCGCGGTTCGAGCGCGGCGAGCAGGTGGCCGACGCCTTCGTGGTGGGCTGAGCCGACGCCTCAGTGGACGGCCATGCCGCCGCCGCCCTTCCCGTTCTTCCGCTTGCCGCTGCGCAGCAGCAGGATGAAGGGCAGGAAGGCCAGGAAGGCCAGCGTGAGCAGCCAGAACACGTCGCGGTAGGCCAGCGTCATGGCCTGGCGCGCCACCTCCCGGCCGGTGATGGCCTGGGCCAGCACGGCGTTGGTGGACGGGTCCAATCCCGACGTCACGGCCAAGCGCTGCGCCGTCTCCGCCACCCGCTCCCGCAGCAGCGGATCCCCCGCCGTCAGATGCGCGCCCAGCTGGGAGTAGTGGATCTGCGTGTGCCGCGCCAGCACCGTGGAGGAGATGGCGATCCCCACGGATCCGCCCTCGTTGCGCAGCAGGTTGAACAGGCCGGTGGCCTGGCCCATCTGCTCCGGACGCAGCCGCGCGAAGGCCGCCGTGGTCAGCGGCACGAAGAGGAAGCCCATCCCGAACCCCTGCATCAGCCGCGGCACCGTGACGTACCAGAAGTCCACCTCCAGGTTCACGTGCTGGAGCAGGGCCATGGACCACACGTTCATCAGCGCGCCGAAGGCCACCAGGAAGCGCGTGTCCACCCGCCCGATCAGCGCGCCCACGAAGACCATGGACAGCAGCGACATCAGCCCGCCCGGCGAGAGCACCAGCCCCGCCAGCGTGGCCGTGTAGCCCAGCATGTGCTGCAGGAAGAGCGGCAGCATGGTGAAGGATCCGTAGAGCCCGAACCCCAGCAGGAACATGAGCATGGTGCCGGCGGTGAACTCGCGGTTGCGGAACAGGCGCAGGTTCACCAGCGGCCGCTCCGCCGTGAACGAGCGCCAGATGAACAGGGCGATGCCCAGCGCCGCGCCCAGGGCCAGCAGCTGGATGTTCACGCTCTCCAGCCAGTCGTAGCGCTCGCCGCGGTTGAGCAGGATCTCCAGGCAGCCCAGGCCCGACGCGATGAACAGGAAGCTCAGCAGGTCCACGCGGCCTTCCGGCCGCTTCAGGTACGGCGGATCGGTGATGACCAGCCCGCCCAGCAGCGCGCCCAGCAGGCCCAGCGGCGCGTTGATGTAGAAGACCCAGCGCCAGCCCACGGTGTCGGTGATCCAGCCGCCCAGGGTGGGCCCCACGATGGGCCCGAAGATCACGCCCACGCCGAACAGCGCCATGGCCTTGCCGTGCTCCTCCTTGGGGAACGTCTCCAGGAGGATGGCCTGGCTCATGGGCACCATGGCGCCGCCGGCCAAGCCCTGCAGCACGCGCATGCCCACGATCATGGGCAGCGACACCGCCGCCCCCGACCCCACCGACGCCAGCGTGAAGATCCCCAGGCAGGTGAGGTACGCCCGCTTGCGCCCGAAGTAGTTCCCGATCCAGCCGCTCAGCGGCAGGATCACCGCGTTGGCCACCAGGTACGACGTGATCACCCAGGTGATCTCGTCCTGCCCCGCGCTGAACGATCCCTGCATGTGCGGCAGCGACACGTTGGCCACCGAGGTGTCGATGACCTCCATGAGCGTGCCGATCATCACGGTCAGCGCCACCAGGTACTTGCTGGGCGACGCGCCGCCGGCCGCGGTGTTCACCGGGAGCCCCCGCTCCCCTGCGTGTCCACCGTCACGTGGCTGGACAGCCCCAGCCGCAGCCGCTCGCTGCCGGGCTGCCCCGCCGGGATGTCGATGCGCACCGGCAGCCGCTGCACGATCTTCACCCAGTTGCCGCTGGCGTTCTGGGTGGGCAGCAACGAGAAGGCCGAGCCCGTGCCCGCGCTCAGCGCCGCCACGGTGCCGTGGAACTCCAGATCCGGCAGGGCGTCCACGGCGATGGTCACCGGCTGCCCGGGCCGGATGCGGGCGAGCTGCGTCTCCTTGAAGTTGGCGTCGATCCAGAGCGTGCCCTCGTTCAACGGCACGATGGTCCCCAGAGGCTGGCCCACCGCCGCGATCTGCCCCACCTCCGCGTGCTTGTCCGCCACCATGCCCCCGCAGGGCGCCGTGATGGTGCAGTAGGAGCGGCGGAGCTGGGCCTGGGCGAGCTCGGCGCGGGCCTTCTCCAGCGCCTTCTCCGCCGTGACCAGGGCGGCCTGGGCGGCGGCGTGCTCCTTGCGCAGGGCCTCCACGCGGGCCGCGGCCACGGCGGCGGCGGTGCGGGCCTGCTCGGCCTCGCGGGTGGGCACGGAGCCGCGGTCGCCCAGGGCGGCGAAGCGGTCGCGGTCCGCCCGGGCCTGGTCGCGCTCGCTCTCCGCGGCCGTCACCTGGGCGGCCGTGGCGGCGATGCGCGCGCGGATCTCGGCCTGCGACGCCTCGGCGCGGGCCACGCCGGCGTCGGCCACCGCCACGGCGCGGTCGAACTCGGCGGGATCCAGCACCGCCAGCACCTGGCCGGCCTCCACGCGCTGATGGTCCTGGAACCGCACCTCCAGCAGCACGCCCGGCACGCGGCTGGCCACCGCGGTGCGGTCGCCGTTCACATAGGCGTCGTCCGTGGCGGGGAACATGCGCTCATGCCGGAAGTGCAGCACGCCCACCACCACCAGGGCGGCGGCGGCCAGCAGGATCACGGCGAGTCCGATCCATTTCCTGTTCATCGACGGTCCTCCGCGGCGTTGTCGTCATAGAAGGCGGCCAGGTCGTACCCCGCCGCGGCCAGCAGCCGCGCCTGGGCGCGGTAGGCGGCGTGGCGGCGGGTGAGCTCGGTGAAGCGGGCCGAGGCGAGCAGGGCCTCGGCGTCCAGGGCGTCGGCGGCGCGGGCCAGGCCGTTGCGGTACTGGTCCGACACGATGCGCAGGTTCTCTGCGGCGGCAGCGACGTTGGTGCGCGCCGTCGCCGCTTCGCGTCGGGACCGCAGCCAGGCGTTCCAGGCCGACGCCACGGCCAGCTCCGCGCCGCGGGCGGCCTCCACGCGGTCGCGGTCCGCGGCGGTGACGCGGGCGTCGGCGGCGCGGGCGGCGGCCTTGCGGGCGCCGCCGTCGAAGAGATCCCAGCTCACGCCCAGGGCCGCCGCGTTGACGGTGGGGTGGATCAGGGCCTCGTTCTCCTGCCAGCCGTGGGACAGGGTCAGGAAGACCTCGGGGGTCCAGGCGCGGTGCGCCAGCAGGGCGGCGGCGCGGCTGGCCTGGAGCACCGCATCGGCGGCGGCCAGCTCCGGGTTGGCGGCGGCGGCCGCGGCGGTCAGCGCCTCGCGGGACGCCGGCAGCTCCGGCGCCGGGGGCAGGGAGTCGGGCAGGGTCAGGGCCTCGGCGCCGGCCCGGCCCAGGCGTCGGTTCAGGTCCGCGCGGGCCAGGCCGCGGGCATCGGCCACGCTCGCGGCGGCGTCCGCCACCTCGCGCTGGCGCACCTCGGTCTGGAGCAGGTCGTTGCGGGCCACGAGCCCCTCGCGCAGCAGATCGGCCACGGCGGCGTGCAGGCCCTCCAGCGAGGCGAGCCGGGCCTGCAG
This sequence comes from Candidatus Krumholzibacteriia bacterium, assembly GCA_035447065.1. GTDB lineage: Bacteria > Krumholzibacteriota > Krumholzibacteriia > LZORAL124-64-63 > LZORAL124-64-63 > CALEMW01. The sequence goes on along the minus strand of DAOTGJ010000022.1, from coordinate 12,593 downwards.
CACCTGCATCTGCCCCCCGAGCTCGATGGCGTCCAGATAGGCGTCCACCAGTCCCAGCTGGGCCGCGCGCACGCCGGCATCGCCCCGGGCCAGGACGGCCCGCTCGCGCTCCCGCGCGGCATCCACGGCCAGGCCGCGCCGGCCGCCGGCCCACAGCAGTTCGCGGGCGGCCACGCCGTACTGCCCGTTGCTCTGGGGCATCTGCTGGAAGCTCACAGGGCCCACGCCCACCTCCACCGGGTTGTCGCGGGTGGTGTAGGAGCCCTCCGCGGACACGTGGGGCCACCACCCCGCGCGGGCGCCGTCCACCTCGGCCGCCGCGGCGGTGGCGTCGGCCTCCGCCCGCATGGCGGCGTGGGACTGGTCGGCCACCAGGCGCAGGGCCTCGCCCAGGCCCAACGGCGCCTCGGCGCGTGCGGACGGCGCGGCCAGGCAGGTCAGCAGGACCAGCGGCACGGCCAACGCCACGCCTCGGCGGTCCGCCGCCAGGAATCGTTGCATGGAGATCATCTCCCTACGGGTCGCGCCGCTCGCTGGGGCGGGGGGCACGGCTGGATCAAACGGGCCGGAATCGGCGGAAGCGGGCCGGTACGTCGCGAAAGGCGACCAGCGCGGGCAACGGGACGGGTCGGGCCCTAGGGGCCCAGGGCGGAACGGAGGGCGGCGTCCAGATCCCCCAGCTCGAAGGCGAATCCTTGCGCGCGCAGCGCCTTGGGCACCGCGCGGGAGCTGGCGAGCACCAGCACCGCCATCTCCCCCAGCACCAGCCGGATGGCGAAGGCCGGCGCCGGCAGGACGGCGGGCTTGCCCACGGCCGCGGCCAGGGCGTCGGAGAACTCGCGCTGCTGCGGCGGATCCGGGGCGGTGATGTTCACCGGGCCGGCGATGGTCTCGTCGTTCAGCATGTGGAGGATGGCGCGCACGGCGTCGTGCCGATGGATCCAGGGCATGTACTGGCGGCCGGACCCCAGGCGTCCGCCCAGCCCCCAGCGGTAGATCTTGGCCATGCGCGGCAGGGCGCCGCCGTCGGGGGCCAGGACCATGGAGAAGCGCAGCAGGCAGACGCGGGTGCGGTCCGCCAGCTCCAGCGCCGTCTGCTCCCACTCGTGGGCCAGACGGCCCAGGAAGTCGCCGGCGGCCTCCCGCTCCTCGTAGAGGGGTTCGCGGCCGCCGTCGCCGTAGTAGCCCGTGGCCGAGCCGCTCAGCAGCACGGCGGGGCCGCCGGTCTCGGGCCAGGCCTCCACCAGGCGGCGCGTGGTCTCCAGACGGGAGCGGCGGAACTCGCGCTTGCGCTTGGCGGTCCAGCGGCCCGCGGCCAGGGACTCGCCGGCCAGGTTGATCACGGCATGGGCGCGGGGCACGGCGTCCTGCCAATCGCCGGGCCGGGTGCAGTCCCCCGCCAGGATCTCGCTGCCGGCGGGCAGCACCGCACGGGCGCGCTCGGGCGAGCGCGTGACGGCGATGACGCGGTCGCCGCGCTGGGCGAGGGCCGCGCTGACGGCGCCGCCGATCAGGCCCGTGGCTCCTGTGATGAGGACATCCATGCCCGCAAGGATAGACCCGCCCGCGGGATCTGTCCACGGCCGCCGGCCCCGTTGACACGGGACGGGCCCCTCGTTACCGTGGTGCATCAGCGCGCCGCCGGCGCGACCGCCCCCAGACCCGAAGGATCGACCATGAACTACGAGTTCCTCGACTGCGACGTGCAGGACGGCGTGGCCCGCATCGCCCTGCTGGGCGCCGACGGCCTGGGCCTGGCCGAGTTCGCCGACGAGTTCACGGACCTGCTGCTGCGCCTGCAGGAGGACCGCGCCGCCCGCGTGCTGCTGCTCACGGACGACGGCGGCGCCCTGGACATGGCCATGGACCGCCGCGGCCTCGCGGAGCGCTGGGCCCGCGGCGAGGGTCCCACCCAGGCCGCCGGCGACCTGGACATCGTGCGCCGCATGGCCACCCTGATGCTGGAGCAGGCCAAGCCCATCATCGCCGCCGTGCGCGGCGACGTGCGCGACGGCGGCTTCGGCCTGGTCATGAACTGCGACGTGCGCCTCTGCACCCCCGGCGCCGTGTTCACGCCCCCGGACATGCGCCAGGGCATGCTGGCGGACTGGGGCCTGAGCCATCTGCTGCCCCGCCGCATCGGCGCCGGCCGCACCCTGGAGCTGCTCTGGAGCGGCCGCAGCGTGGGCGGCGAGGAGGCCGTGCGCCTGGGCCTGGCGGACCGCCTGATCGAGGCCGACGTGTGGGAGCAGGACGTGGAGGAGTTCGCCGCGCGCGTGGCCGACCTGCCCCAGCCCGCCGTGCGCCTGAGCAAGCTCACGGTGCAGCAGTCCTCGGAGTTCGACTTCACCACGGCCCTGTCCCTGGAGTTCGAGTCGCAGACCCAGTGCTGGGACTCGCGCGAGACCAACGAGGCCATGGCCGCCTGGCGCGACGAGCGCCGGCCGGAATACTTCGTGGAGCTGGACGAGGACGAGGGCTGAGCCCAGCCGCCGGTCCCGGAACGCCGAAGGCCCTCCCCGCCGGGGAGGGCCTTCGTTGCATCCCGGTCGGCCGACGGTCAGGGCGCGGCCGTGGGCAGCAGCTCCGCGAACACGATCAGGTCCATCAGGTTGATCTGGCCGTCGTGGAAGAGGTCCACGCTGTAGTCGTAGGAGCCGTCCAGGTAGGCCTGGCCGAAGAACACCACGTCCGACAGGTTCACCACGCCGTCGCCGTTCAGGTCCACGGAATTCACGGCGATGTTGCGGATGGGCGTGGGGATGGGCAGGCCCGAGCCCGTCATCACCTTGAGCCCGGTCGTGGTCCCCGGCGGCATGAGGCCGCCGGCGCGCACGGCGCCGGACATGGTGGTGCGGCCCAGGGCGTCGGTGGGCCCGTCGGCGATGAGGCCGCCGTCGAAGAGCACCAGCCCGGGGTCCTCGCTCATCAGCCAGAGGTCTTCCGCGGGGTACGCGGCCATGGGCACGGCGTTCTGGTCGATCATCTCGATGTCGATGGTGGCGTCCACCTCGTTGCCGGCCTGGACCTTGGCCTCCGACAGCGGACTGCCGCGGCCGTCGGGGGTGCAGACCAACGAGACGGCCCCGTCCGCACGGCTGCGCGCGGAGCAGAGGAAGAGCGGTTCCCAGGACGCCTGGGCCAGGGCGGGGATCAGGAGCAGCACAACGGTCGCAAGTCGCATGACGACCTCCTCGGGACTGAGGACATGTGCAGGGGTGCCTTGATGATACGCCGGAATCGGAAGGCGGTCAATCCCCCGGCCCGAACCGCGTCCGCAGCGCGGCCGCGTCGGTCTTGCCGGCGGCGTTGCGCGGCAGGGCGTCCAGCAGGTGCACGTCGCGGGGCAGCTTGAAGGCCGCCAGGTGCTGCTGGCAGTGGCGCAGGACCGCCTTGGGCTCCACGACCGCGCCCGGCGCCGGCACCAGGCAGGCCACGATGGCCTCGCCCAGCAGCTCGTCCGGCACGCCGATCACCGCCGCCTCCGCCACCTCGGGCAACTCCAGGATCACGTCCTCGATCTGCCGCGGGCTCACGCGGTTGGCGCCCGCCTTGATCATGTTCTTCACGCGGTCCACGATGAACAGGAAGCCGTCGGCGTCGCGACGGGCCAGGTCGCCGGTGTGCAGGCCGTCGGCGTGGAGCACGCGGGCGGTCTCCTCGGGGTCGTTCCAGTACCCGCGCATGATGTTGGGGCCGCTGGCCACCAGCTCCCCCACCTCGTCCACGCCGCACTCGCTCCCGTCGGCGCGCCGCACGGTGAGCGACACGCCCGGGATCCCGCGTCCGATCGAGCCGATCTTCTCCGGCAGGGCCTCCGGCGGCAGCCAGGACAGGCGCGCCGAGCCCTCGGTCTGGCCGTACATCACGAAGAGCCGCACGTCCGCGGGCAGGGCCGCGTGGATGCGGCGCGTGAGCGCGGGCGCCATGGCGCCGCCGGCCTGGGTCAGGTAGCGCAGGCCGGGCCAGCGCCGCGTCAGGAAGTCCGTGCGCGTGGCCAGGATGGCGTAGTGCGACGGCACGCCGGAGAAGCCCGTGCAACGCTCCTGCTCCAGGGTCTCCAGCACCTTCTGCGGGAAGGCGAAGCGGTTGTCCACGACCACGCGCCCGCCGCAGCGCACGTGCGTGAGCAGCAGGGAGTTGCCGAAGGAGTAGTGGAACGGCAGCACGCAGAGCACGCTGTCGTCGGGCGTGAGCTCCAGGTAGGCCAGGATCTGCTCGGTGTTGGCCGTCAGGTTGCCGTGGGTCAGGGTCACGCCGCGCGGGGTGCCCGTGCTGCCGCTGGTGTAGAGGATCAGCGCCAGGTCGTCGGGGCCCACGTCCGCGGGCGGCGCGTCGGGGCCGTCCACGGCGTCGTCGCCCAGGACCAGCTCGCAGGGCAGCTCCCAGGACGGGTTGCCGCGGTCGCTGGCCACGCAGCGCAGGGAAGCGCCGTCGCCCACGATCTCCGGCAGGCGGCGGGCCTGGCCGGCGCGCGTGAGCAGCACCGTCGCCCCGCTGTCGCGCAACAGGGCGGCGTGGCTGGAGGGGGGATTCTGGTGGTTGAGGGCCACCACACAGGCGCCGGCTTCCAGGGCCCCGAAGAAGGCCGCCGCATAGGGCAGGCCGTTCTCCATGAGCAGCGCCACGCGGTCGCCGGGCGCCACGCCGCGGGACAGCAGGAAGCGGCGCACGCGCGCCGCCGCCGCCGCCAGCTGGGCGTAGGTCCAGGTCTCGTCGCCGTGGGTCAGGGCGGGGGCGTGCGGACGGGCCGCCGCCGTGGCCGCCAGCATGCCGTGGACGGTCACGCCGCGCCGGCCGCGCGCTTCCGGCCCACGAAGGCCACGAGGTTGTCCACGGAGTCCAGGTTCTCGGGCACCAGCTCCGCGTCGTCGATGGCCAGGCCCAGGTCGCCCTCCAGGAAGGCCACCAGCTCCATGACGCCCACGGAATCCATGATGCCGTTGTCCAGCAGGCTCATGGCGTCGTCGGCCAGCGGCGCGGCGTCGCCGAAGAGGAAGTTCTCGATCAGGAAGCCGCGGATCTGTTCCTTCAGTTCCATCGTTCAGGTCCTCATGTGTTCAGGTCAGACCCCGCGGCGCACGACGGCGCCGGGAGGCAGGGTGGTGTTGCGGATCCTCCGCTCCAGGTCCGGCCCGAACTGGCGGGCCAGCAGCTGCGTGCTCAGGACAACGGTGAAGGCCATGTTGTCACGTACGCTGGTCATGCGCCCGGCATCCCACTTGCGCAGCAGGCCGGCCACGCGGCCTGGATCCCAGACGCCGGCGGTGCGCACGGCCTCGGGCCCGCAGGCCTCCCCCACCAGATCGTGCCCGTAGCCCGTGAAGAAGCTCGCGCTGTCGGGCGCGCGATAGGGCTGCTTGGGCCGCTGGAGGATGGACTCGGGAAGCAGATCGGCCACCGCGCGCTTCAGTAAAGCCTTTTCGCGCAGCGACTCCAGCTTGGCCGCGGCGGGGATGCGGCCGGCCAGGGCGGCCACGCGGTGGTCCAGGAACGGGAAGCGGCCCTCCACGGTGTGGCCCATGAGCATGCGGTCGCCCTGACTCGAAAGCAGATAGCCCGCCATGAAGAGGGTCATCTCCAGGTACTGGGCGCGGGCCACGGGGCCCCAGCCGGCGAAGTCCGCGGGCAGCGACTCCAGCAGGCGGCCCAGGGCGGCCTCGCGGCCGGCGGCGGCGCCGGGCTGGTGGTCGGCGTGGAGGAAGTCCACCAGCCGGCCCGATACGCTCCAGCGCGGCCGATGGGAGAAGAGCGGGTCCGTGGCGGCGGCGTCCAGGCCCTGCCCGTAGAAGCGGGCCAGGAACTCAGGCGGCGACTGCTTCAGGTACGGGTAGAGCCGGCCCAGCAGCCGCGGGCGCCGCACGGACTCGGGGTCGCGGGCCCAGAAGGCGCGCACCTTGGCCTCGCGCAGGATGTTGTAGCCGCAGAAGACCTCATCGGCGCCCTCGCCCGTGAGCACCACCTTGTAGTCCTGCTCGCGCACCAGGCCGCTCAGGGCGTACAGGGGCGTGGGCGCGGTGCGCAGCAGCGGGGTCTCCGCGTGCCAGACCACCCGCGGGAAGCCGCCGGCGATCTCGGCGTCGCCCACGCGGATGCTCTCGTGGTCCGTGCCCAGGTGCTGGGCCATGCGGTGCTGCCAGAGGGACTCGTCGTAGGCGGCGTCGGTGAAGCCCACGCTGAAGGTCTTGAGGCGGTCGCCGGTGCGCTCGCGCACCAGGGCGGTGGTGGCCGAGGAGTCCAGGCCGCCGGACAGGTAGCCGCCCACGGGCACGTCGGCGCGCAGGCGGATCTCGCAGGCGTCGGCCAGGGCCTCGCGCACCTCCGAGGACCAGCGCGCACGCTCGTCCTCGTCGATGAAGCGGTGGTCCTCCGCCGCGGGCAGGAACGTGGGGTGCCAGTAGCGCTCCGGGGCCAGGTCGGCCGGCGGCGCGTCCAGCTCCACAGCGGCGCGGTGGCCGGCCGGCAGCTGGCGCACGTTGCGGAAGGGCGTGTGCGGCGGCACGTTCACCCAGGTGTGGAGGATCTCGCCCAGGGCCGCGGGATCGAACTCCGGCCGGAACCCGGGCCAGCCGGCCAGGGCCTTCACCTCCGAGCCGAAGAGCAGCACGTCGCCGTGACGGGCCCAGAACAGGGGCCGGATGCCGAAGCGGTCCCGCGCCAACAGCACGCGGCGACGGCGGCGGTCCGCCAGCACGAAGGCGAACTGGCCGTTGAAGCGCTCCACGCAGGCGTCGCCCCAGGCCCGGTAGGCCTCCAGGATGACCTCCGTGTCGGAATCCGTGCGGAACACGTGGCCCAGGGCGCGCAGGTCCTCGCGCAGCTCGATGTAGTTGAAGATCTCGCCGTTGAAGCTCACCCAGAGCTCGGCGCCGGCGTCGCCCATGGGCTGCTGGCCGCCGCCCAGGTCGATGATGCTCAGACGGGCGTGCCCCAGCAGCACGCGCCCGTCGCTCCACGTCCCGTACTCGTCGGGTCCGCGGTGCGAGAGGGCGCCGATCATCCGCTCGGGCGCGCCGGCGGGGACCTCCAGGGTCCCCGCGAGGGAAATGGCTCCGGTGATTCCGCACATGGGTCAGTCCTTCGGCCGCGCGAGCCAGTCCTTGACCTGATCCACGGCCTCCTGCGGCGTGGCGGCCACGCGCCAGCGCCCGCGGCCGCAGCGGTCCAGGAACGCCGCGCCGGGATCGAACCCCAGCAGCACCACGTCGCGCCCGAAGCGCAGGGCCATGGCCACCTCGCTCATGGTGCCGCCGCTGCCCTCGCAGGCCACCACCACGTCGCTGCTCAGCACGTTGACGATGTTGCGGCCCGAGCCCAGCCCCGTGGGCAGCACGTAGTCCAGGTATTCGCTGGCGCGGTCGCGGTCGTCCTCGAAGAGCACGCCGATGGTGGTGCCGCCGGCCAGCTTGGCCCCTTTGGCCGAGGCGTCCATGACGCCCTCGGGCCGGCCGCCGTTGAGCAGGGTCCAGCCGTTCTCGGCGATGAGTCGGCCCAGGGTCTCGGCGGCGGCCATGGTCTCGGGCGAGGCCACGCAGCCGCCCATGACGCCGATGATGGTCTTGCGCATGCGCGTCCTTTCGGGCGGAGGGAGCGGTCAGGATGTCAGAGGTGGGACGGACCCGCAAGGACCGATGCGCTACTCCTCGCGCCCCTCGCGCGAGCCGGGGTCGAAGCGCGGCAGTCCGCGCGTCAGCGCCCCCTTCCCGAAACGGTCCACGGCGCTGTCCAGCAGCCCGTCCAGGGTGCGGTCCCTGGTGGACGCGGGATCCGCGAAGAGCTCGGGCTGGGCGGCGCCGCGCACCAGGTTCTGGGCCGACACGCCCAGCAGGCGCAGGGGTCGCGCCCGGCGGGCCAGCTCCTCGGCCAGCAGCTCGCGGGCCGTGTCGCGCAGCACGCGGGTGGCGTCGGAGGGTTCGGGCAGGGTGCGGGCGCGGGTGTGGGTGGTGAAGTCGGGGTCGCGGGCCTTGAGCTGCACGGTGCGGGCGCGGGCGCCGGCGCGGCGCAGGCGGCGGCCCACCTTGTCGGCCATCTGGTCCAGCACGTCGGTCAGGTGACCGCGGTCGCCGATGTCCGCCGCGAAGGTGATCTCATGCCCGATGCTCTTGGCTTCATGGTCCGTGACCACCGGCCGCGAATCCTCGCCACGGGCCAGGGCCTGCACGTGGGCGGCGCGGGCGGCGCCCAGGCGCGTCTCCAGGCGGACCGGGGGGCAGCGCCGCAGGTCGCCGATGGTGCGCACGCCCAGGCCGTGGAGCGTCTCCAGGCTGCGCGGGCCCACGCCCCAGAGGCGGCCCACGTCCAGCGGATCCAGAAAGCGCTGCACGTCGTCGGGAACCACGGTGAAGCCGTCGGGCTTGTCCAGATCGCTGGCCAGCTTGGCCAGGAACTTGTTGGGCGCCACGCCCACCGACGCCACCAGGCCCACCTCGTCCAGGATGCGGCGCTTGACCAGGCGGCCGATGGTCTCGGCGTCGCCCAGCAGGCGGCGGCAGCCGGTCACGTCCAGGAAGGCCTCATCCACGGACAGGGGCTCCACCAGCGGCGTGACGTCGTGGAAGATGTCGAAGATGAAGCCGGAGATCTCCGCGTAGCGGGCCATGCGGCCGCGGAGGAACACGCCCTGGGGGCAGAGACGAACGGCGCGCGCGGCGCTCATGGCGCTGCGCACGCCGTATTCGCGTGCCTCGTAGCTGGCGGCGGCCACCACGCCCCGGCCCTCCGGGGTGCCGCCCACGATGACCGGCTTGCCGCGGAGCGACGGGTCGTCCAGGACCTCCACGGACGCGAAGAACGCGTCCATGTCCACGTGGAGGATGGCGCGCCGGGGCTCCGCGGTCACGGCCTAGAGGGCGTCGGCGGTGAGCTCGGCGTCCTCCACGATGCGGGCGTAGCGGTAGCCGGCGCCGAAGTCGCGGTCCAGCGAGAGCTTGCCCTTCACCAGCACCACGTCGCCCACGTTCACGCGGGCCGCGCTGGTCACGGTGATGTCGCCCTGCTCGCCGTCGCCGCTGCCGTCCTGGATGTGGTACCAGTTGGTGCCCATGATGTTGTAGTTGGCCTTGACCACCTTGCCGCGCACCAGCACGGGGTCGCCGGCGCCCAGGGCGTAGATGCCGGACACGGTCTGGCCGCCATCGGCGCGGGCCACGTCGATGGCCTCGTCCACCTTGGCGCCCAGGCCCGAGTGGGCGTTCTGCAGCTCACGGCTCACGGGATCCATGGTGGCGGCGCCGGGCTTGGCGAAGCCGCCCACGAACCAGATCTCCGCGAAGGTGCGGTCCAGCTCCTTGCTGGGGAAGTCGGTCATCAGCATGCCCTGGCCCAGCTCGATGGTCTCGCCCACCTGCATGGGCGTCTTGGGGCCGGCGGCCCAGAGCTCGCCGTCGGCGGTCTTCAGCTTCACGTAGGTGTAGCTGGCGGCGTCCATGGTCTCCAGCACCTCGCCGCTCACGGACGCGGCGGCGGCGGGAGCGGCGCCGTGGGCGTCGCCGTGGGCGGCCATGGCGGCGGGCTGCTCGGCGGCGGCGGTGGCGCGGTTGGCGTCGGCCACCGCAGCGTCGTCCTGGGACTGGTTGCAACCGGCCAGGAGGGCCAGGATCAGGCTCAGAAGAATGGCAAGGGTCTTCACGTCGGGCCTCCGTCACGGGGGAAGGTTGGGGTGCGGGCCAAGCATAGATCCGACCGCTCCGATTTCCAAGGGCCGGCCCGGGACGGGACCGGCGGCGCTATAACCTAGCCCAAGACAGGGGTTTCCGGGGGCGATCCCCGCCACTTGAGGTCAGAAACCCCTTGTCCCTCCCCTGCGGGCGCGGCTAGCATCGGGAGACCTGTCCCTCATCCACCAACGGAGGATCCCGATGACACGCTCGATCCGCATCGGCAACGCCGGCGGGTACTGGGGCGACGATCCCGGCGCCCTGAAGCGCCAGATCGAAGGCGGCCCCCTGGACTACGTGACCCTGGACTACCTGGCCGAGATCACCATGTCCATCCTGCAGGGCCAGCGCGCCCGCGACCCCGAGCTGGGCTACGCGCCCGACTTCCTGGCGCAGATGCGCGACTGCCTCCCCCTGATGGTCGAGCGCGACGTGTGCGTGATCACCAACGCCGGCGGCATCAACCCGCTGGGCCTGGGGCGCCAGCTCATGGCCCTGGCCCACGAGCTGGGCCTGCGTGTGAAGGTGGGCGTGGTGGACGGAGACGACATCCTGCCGGACCTGGCCGCCCTGGCCGCCGGCGGCGATCCCATGGACAACATGGAGACCGGCGCCCCCCTGGCCCCGGTGCGGGACCGGGTGACCGCGGCCAACGTGTACCTGGGCGCCGAGCCCGTGGTCCGCTGCCTGGACGCCGGCTGCCAGGTCATCGTGACCGGGCGCGTGACCGACACGGGCATCACCCTGGCGCCCATGATCCACGAGTTCGACTGGGCGGACGACGACTGGGACCTCCTGGCCGCCGGCATCGTGGCCGGCCACATCCTGGAGTGCGGCACCCAGGCCAGCGGCGGCAACCTGACCGACTGGCACGAGGTGCCGGACCTGGCCCGCGTGGGCTATCCCATCGTGGAGATGCGCGAGGACGGCGAGTTCATCGTCACCAAGCACGCGGGCACCGGCGGCCTGGTCTCGGAGAAGACCGTGAAGGAGCAGCTGGTCTACGAGATGGGCGATCCGGCGCGCTACATCTCCCCGGATGTGATCGCCCGCTTCGACTCCATCCAGCTGGAGGACCTGGGCCGCAACCGCGTGCGCGTGAGCGGCGTGCAGGGCTGCCCGCGGCCCGAGCAGTTCAAGGTCTCCATGGCCTACGACGACGGCTGGAAGGCCCTGGGCACCGTGCTGATCAGCGGCCCCGAGGCGCTGGAGAAGGCCGAGGCCGCCGCCGCCATCTTCTGGAAGCGGCTGGGCACCAAGTACGAGGAGACCCACACCAGCGTGGTGGGCTCCGGCTCCATCTGGCCCGAGAGCCTGGAGCGCTGGGAGACCACCGAGGTGCTGCTGCGCCTGGGCGTGCGCGACCACGACCGCGCCAAGGTGCAGGCCTTCGGCGTGCTGCTGCCCACCCTGATCCTGAGCGGCCCCAGCGGCATGGCCGTGACCGGCGGGCGGCCCAAGCCCGCACGCGTGACCGCCTACTGGCCGGCGCTGCTCCGCCGCGAGAGCGTGAGCGCGCGCGCCACGGTGCTGCTGCCCGACGGCCGCGAGCACCAGACCCGCATCGCGTTCGACGACGCCGTGCCCCCGCGCAGCCATCCGCCCCAGCTGCCCGCCCCGCGTCCGCGTGTGAAGAGCTGGCCCCGGCGCACCCGCCGCGTGCCCCTGCGCGCGCTGGCCTACGCCCGGTCCGGCGACAAGGGCGACACCTGCAACATCGGCGTGCTGGCCCGCTCCCCCGAGATCTACGACTGGCTGCGCGAGAACCTCAAGCCCGCGCAGGTGAAGGCCTTCTTCCGCGGCATCGTGAAGGGCCGCGTGACGCGGCACGAGCTGGACAACCTGCTGGCCCTGAACTTCCTCATGGAGCGTTCCCTGGGCGGCGGCGGCACCGTGTCGCTCATGCTGGACCCGCAGGGCAAGACGCTCTCGCAGGCGCTGCTGGAGATGGAGGTGGACGTCCCCGCCGGCCTCGTGCCCCGCGCCTGAGCGGCGCGGCGGGGGCGCCGTCGCCCCGAGTTCGATCCCAACCCCGATCCCTCACCGGGAGGTCCGTCGTGACGCGCTGGATCCCGTTCTGCTGCCTCGTGCTCATGCTCGCCGTCGGCGCCGTCGCGGCCGACCGCACCCACGTCATCGTGCCGGAGGACTACTTCGGCCTGCAGTACGCCGGGCAGCCGGTGCCGTCGGACGACGGCGCCCACGTGGCCTGGGTGCAGAGCGGCTGGAAGGGCCCCGGCGCCGGCCGCAGCGCCGACCTCTGGACCAGCCCGCGCCGCGACCCCGCTCCCCTGCGCCTCACCTTCGACTTCAGCGGCGTGCACGGCGCCGCCTGGGGCCCCGACGGCTGGCTCTACTTCGGCGGCCGCCTGGACCGCGGCGCCGACGCCCCTCCCTACGACGGCAGCCACCAGGTCTGGCGCATCCGCCCCGACGGCACGGACCTGCAGCCCGTGAGCCGCGTGGCCGACGGCGTGGGCCTCTTCCAGCTCCACGCCGCCGGCCCCGCCCTCTACTACACCGTGGGCGAGGAGGAGCACGAGGACGCCTGGCGCGACCTCAAGGCCAAGTGGAGCGACCTGGAGTACGGCCACGGCACCGTGGAGAACTCGGCCGTGCGCCGCCTGGACCTGCGCTCCTGGCGCGACGAGGAGGTCCTGCCCGCCACCCGCGTGATCAACGCCATGGTGCTGTCGCCGGACGGCCGCCGCCTGGCCCTGCAGACCACGCCGGACGAGGAGGTCATCTTCAACGAGGGCTGGTCCCGCATCGACGTGGTGGACCTGGCCGACGGCGCCGTGACCCACGTCACCGGCCCCGACTGGCGCGCCACCCACCCCTCGCCCTACGGCTGGCTCACGGAGATGGCGTGGACCCGCGACGCGTCGGCCCTGGCCTTCGCCATCAGCTACGACGGCTACGCCTCGCAGATCTGGG
>DAOTGJ010000021.1:0-56522 GCA_035447065.1 Candidatus Krumholzibacteriia bacterium | reverse complement strand
TCCGTGACGCGCCCCCGCGCCATGTCCTGCGCCATGGAGTTGAAGTTGGACGACCTCGCCAGGGCGGCGTCGATGCGGTCCGGGAGCGCGTCCGGCAGCGGCACGCCGCAGGCCGCGGCCACGGCCATGCCTTCTGCGGCCACGGCGCGTCGCAGGGCGTGGAAGCGCGGCGCGGCGATCTCCTTGTTGCGAAGCCCGGTGAGCCCCGCCAGGGGATTGGCCACGCAGTTCATGACCAGCTTCTCCCAGGCGGTGCGCAGGGGATCGTCCATGCGCTCGACGGGCAGGCCGGTGGCGGCCAGCGCGGCGGCCACACGGTCCTCCGTGCGGCCGCGGCCCACCAGCGCGCGCCCGCCCCAGAACGCCACGCGTCCGGGCGCCTCCAGGGTGGCGCCGAACTCGGCCACCACGCGCAGCACGGGCCGGCCCAGCAGGTCGGCCAGGTCCCGGTCCGGGTGGAGGCCGTTGGCGAGGACGGCCACCACCGTGTCGGGCGCCAGCGCGGGGCGCAGGGCGCGGGCGGCGGCGGCGAGCTGGCCGGTTTTCACCGTGACCAGCACCAGGGCGTCGGGGCCGAGGCGGGGCGGGCGGGCGAGGGCCGTGACGGGGATCTCGGCATCGTCCAGACCCGCGAGGCGGAGCGGGCCGTGCTGCAATGCACGCAGGTGCTCCCCGCGCGTCACCAGGACGGCGGGGGGATCCAGGCGCGCGCCCAGCCAGGAGCCGAGGGCGCCGGCGCCGAAGACGAGGTGGTGTGCGAAGGGTCGGGGCATGGGGGGAGCATGGCGCGCGGCGGCGCCGGGGTCAATCCTCCACCACCACCTCGTGGCTGATGGCCGCGGTGGAGCGCAGCATGGCGCTCACGGAGCAGAACTTCTCCTCGCTCAGCGCTACCGCGCGCTCGGCCTTGGCCGCGTCCACGTCGCCGCTGATCACGAAGCGCATGCGGATGGCCGTGTAGACCTTGGGATGGTCCTCGGCGCGGTCCGCCTCGATCTCCACGCGCAGCCCGGTCAACGGCTGCCGCATCTTCTCCAGGATGCTCACCACGTCCACCGCGGCGCACCCGGCCAGCGCATGCAGCACGGCCTCCATGGGGGTGGGCGCGGTGCCCTCGCCGCCGTGGCTCTCGGGGGTGTCGAAACGGCCCTCGCGGCCGTCGGGGGTGCGGGCGGTGAAGCGGCGCTTGCCTTCCCAGGTCACGGTGTGCACGGGGGTCCTCCTAGGTGTGCGCGCGCTTGCGGACGCGGCCCTTCACGCGCGGCAGATCCTCGTAGTGGTCCTTGCGCCGCATCAGCGCGTTGATCTCCGCGCCGAGCAGGAAGATGAATCCCGAGAGCCAGAGGTACACCAGCAGGATGATGACCGCGGCGATGGAGCCGTACATCACGTTGTAGGACCCGAACTCCCGCACGAAGAGGCGGAAGAGCTGCGAAGCGCCGAACCACAGCACCGTGGCCGTGATGGTGCCCGGCAGGATCCACACGTAGCGCTGCTTGGCCTCGGGCGCGAAGAAGTAGAGGATGGAGAAGCCGCCCAGGTTGAGCAGCACCACCACCGGCAGCCGTACGGCGTTCCACACAGCCTGGCTGTCGCCCGCCAGCCCCAGGAACTGGAAGAGCTGGTGGCTCAGGCGCGGCCCCAGCAGCACCATCAGCGTGGACAGGATCACGATGCCGCTCAGCGCCAGCGTCAGCGCCATGGCCAGCATCTTCTGCACCGCGATGTTCCGCCGGGGATGGATGTTGTAGGCGCGGTTGATGGTGGTGATGAGCGCCCCCACCCCCATGCTGGCGGACCAGAGCGCCGCCAGCAGACCCAGCCCCAGGATGCCGCCCTCGCGGCCGCTGAGAACGGCGTGCACGGTGCCCGCCACCAGGTCGAAGGCCTCCGCGGGCAAGGCCTCGCTCAGGCTGCGCAGCACGTCGTCGGGCTTGAGGTCCGGCAGGAAGCTGATGAGGCTCAGCAGGAACAGCAGGAACGGGAACAGCGCCAGCATGAGGTAGTAGGCGATCTGCGCCGCCATGCCCATGCAGTCGTCGTAACCGATCTCCAGCTGGAGGCGGCGCAGGAAGAGGAGCCAGCGTTTGGCGCGTCGTTTCCACATGACCGGGCAAGGATACGGGACGAACGGCGGAAATCAAACCGTAGTGAAGCCGGTGTTCCCGTCCCGCAGCGGTGGCGACGTGGTTTCCTCCCGCAGCAGATCCCCGATGGTGGCGCCGCCGAAGGCCTCGCGGACGGAGCGGGCGGCATCATCCAGCCGCTGATGGAGGGGGCAGAGCCGGCCCTCGTGGCTGGCGATCTCCAGGGGACATCCCTCGATCAGACGAATCGGATCCACCGCGTCCACCACCTCCAGCACGCTGATCTCGTCAGCCGGGCGAATCAGGCGGAAGCCGCCGCTGCGGCCCGGCTCGGAGACCACCAGCCCGGCCCGCGCCAGCTTCTGCATGACCTTCGCGAGATAGCCGGCCGGGACCTGGACCGCCTCGGCGATGCGGGCGGTGCCCAGGTTGCCGTCCTCGTGACCGGCGAGCCAGACCACGGCGCGGAGGGCGTATTCGGCGCTCTGGGAGATCATCATCGGAATCCTCGCTCTGATGGGGTGGGATCAAGATGGGGAACTTCTACCTTGACGTCCAGATTTAATCGCGCCACATTAAACACTACCAATACGTCCAGGTTTCATTTTTCTCCAGGAGAACGATGATGAACAACCGCAGGCTCTGGGCCGTCTTCGCGGGGATCGTGGTGGTCTCATTCGCGGTGCTCGGCTATTTCGGATCCGAGATCTACCGGGCGGCGCCCCCGGTCCCCGATCGTGTGGTTTCCGCATCCGGAGACCTCCTCTACACCGGCGACCAGATCCGCGACGGCCAGAACGTCTGGCAGTCCACCGGCGGCCAGGAACTGGGCTCGGTGTGGGGTCACGGGGCCTACGTGGCGCCGGACTGGTCCGCCGACTGGGTGCACCGAGAGGCCGTGGAGCTGCGCGGGCGCTGGGGCCGGCAGGAGTTCGGGATGGAGCCCGACGCCCTGGGGCCCGACCGCACGGCCATGCTCGAGTCGCGCCTGCGGCGCGAGGTGCGCGAGAACACCTACGATCCGCAGACCGGCGTGCTGACCATCTCCGACGACCGCGCCGCCGCGGTGCGCGCCACGGCCGCCTACTACCGCGACCTCTTCGGCGACGCGCCCGCCCTGGCCGAAACCCGCGAGGCCTACGCCATGCGCACCCCCACGGTGGACGACCCCGACCGCCGCGAGAACCTGTCCTCCTTCTTCTTCTGGGCGGCCTGGGCCTGCGTCACCCAGCGGCCCGGCTCCGAGGTGACCTACTCCAACAACTGGCCGCCCGACGCCCTGGTGGGCAACCGTCCCGACGGCAGCCTGCTGCTGTGGACGGGCTTCTCGGTGATCCTGCTCCTGGCGGGCATCGCCCTGTTGGGCTGGTACTACGCCAACAACCGCGAGGAGGAGCCGGACCGGGAGCTGCTTCCGGACGACGACCCCCTCACCGCCCTCGCCCCCACACCCTCCATGGCGGCCACGCTCAAATACTTCTGGGTGGTGTGCGCGCTGCTGGTGGTCCAGGTCATCATGGGCGTGGTGACCGCCCACTACGGAGTGGAGGGCGGCGGCTTCTATGGTCTGGACATGGCCAACATCCTGCCCTACGCCGTATCGCGGACCTGGCACGTGCAGCTGGGCATCTTCTGGATCGCCACCTCGTGGCTGGCCACCGGGCTGTTCATCGGGCCGGCCGTGTCCGGCCACGAGCCGCGCTTCCAGCGGCTGGGCGTGAACGTGCTGTTCGGCGCGCTCATCGTGGTGGTGGGCGGGTCCATGGTCGGCCAGTGGCTGGGCGTGATGCAGAAGCTGGACCTGCTGCCCAACTTCTGGTTCGGCCACCAGGGATACGAGTACGTGGACCTGGGACGGCTGTGGCAGATCCTGCTGCTGGTGGGACTGCTGCTCTGGCTGGCCCTGATGCTGAGGTCGCTCATGCCGGCTCTGAAGCGCCGCGACGAGAACCGGTCCCTGCTCTCGCTGCTGGTGATCTCCTGCGTGGCCATCGCCGGCTTCTACGGCGCGGGACTCATGTGGGGCCGACAGACCAACCTGGCCCTGGCCGAGTACTGGCGCTGGTGGGTTGTGCACCTGTGGGTGGAGGGCTTCTTCGAGGTCTTCGCCACGGTGGTCATCGCCTTCCTGTTCGTGAGGCTGGGTCTGATCCGTGTGAAGCTGGCCACCGCGGCGGCGCTCTTCAGCACCAACGTTTTCCTGGCCGGCGGCATCATCGGCACGTTCCACCACCTTTACTTCACGGGCACGCCCACCTCCATCCTCGCCTTGGGCGCCACGTTCTCCGCCCTGGAGGTGGTGCCGCTGGTTCTGCTGGGGTTCGAGGTCTACCACAACCTGCGCCTGAGCAAGGCCACGCCGTGGCTGAAGGCGTACAAGTGGCCCATCTACTGCTTCGTGGCCGTGGCCTTCTGGAACCTGCTGGGCGCGGGCATCTTCGGGTTCCTGATCAATCCGCCCATCGCCCTGTACTACATGCAGGGGCTCAACACCACGCCGGTGCACGGGCACACCGCGCTGTTCGGTGTGTACGGCATGCTCGGCATCGGGCTGATGCTCTTCGTGCTGAAGGGGCTGGCCGGCCGGCACGTCTGGAAGGACGGCGTGATCCGCTTCGCGTTCTGGTCCATCAACCTGGGCCTGTTCCTCATGGTGACCCTGAGCGTCCTGCCGGTGGGCCTGGCCCAGACGGTGGCCAGCGTTCGCGAGGGCCTGTGGTTCGCCCGTTCGCAGGAGTTCCTGCAGCAGGACTATCTGCAGACCTTCCGCTGGCTGCGGGTGATCGGCGACACGCTCTTCGCGCTTGGCGTGCTGGCGTTGGGCTGGTTCGTCATCGGCCTGAAGACGGGCTGGTCGCTGCGACGGGAACGCGATCTCGCCAAGCGAGGAATCGCTGCGACGCAGATTCCGTAGCACGTTCGACCCGCTTCTGATCCTATGATATCATCGAGGTCTCTTCCGTGCGAGGAGGCCTCGATGTCCTTTGTCAGGCAGGATCGGCGGCGGCCATGAGCGCCCCCATCCTGCCCACCAAGACGGCCGTCCCCCCCGTATCCGAGGCCTACCTGCCCCGGCCGCGCCTGCACGCCCTGTGGGACCGCTGGCGGGAGCTGCCCCTGGCCCTGGTCACCGCCGGCGCCGGGTACGGCAAGACCTCCTTGCTGGCCGCCTGCGCCCGCGAGGGCGGCCGGCCCGTGAGCTGGCTCGCCCTGGACCCCCATGACCGCGATCCGGCCCTCTTCGTGCCCCACCTGCTGCACGCCGTGCGCCCCGGGCTGGAGCGCGAGGCGGCCGCGTGGGACCCGGCGGCGTCGGGCTACGGAGCGCGGGCGGTGGCCGCGGCGGTGGGCGAGCTGCACCGGGCGGCGGATGGGCGCGCGCTGATCCTGGACGACGTGCACGCCCTGCCTCCGGACGGTCCCGTACCCGAGATGCTGGACCGCCTGGCCCGCTACCTGCCGGCGGGGGTCACGCTGGTTCTGGCGTCGCGGGAGCCGCCCACGCTGCCCACGGCGGGCCGCCGGGCCGCCGGCCGCGCGGCCACTCTCACCGCCCGCGACCTGGCCCTGGACCACGACGAGCGCCTGGCCGCGGCCGCGCGTCTGGGCGTGGCGGACCCGGCCGCCCTGACGCCGTGGCTGGACCGAACCGAGGGCTGGCCCGCCGGCGTGGCGATCCTCTGCCAGGGCCTGCGCGATGGGACCGCGCTCCCGGACCGGGCGCCGCCGGACCGCGCCGGCTGGTTCGCCTACTTCGCGGAGGAGGTGCTGGCCGGTCTGGACGCCGACCTGCGCGGCTTCGTGATCCGCGCCTCCGCCCTGCCCCGCCTGGAACCCGACCTCTGCGACGAGATCCTGCGCCGCCAGGACTCGCGTCGGCTGCTGGCCGCGCTTCACCGGCGCGAGCTGTTCACCATCCGCCTGGACGGAGCGACGCCCGCCTACCGCTTCCACCACCTCTTCCACGACGTGCTGGCCGAGCGGCTGGCGCGCGAGCCCGCCGCGCCGGTGCGCGCGCTGCACCGACGCGTGGCCGCAGCCCTGACACGGCGCGGACGCTGGAGCGACGCCCTGGCCGCCGCCGCCGCCGCCGCGGATCACCGCGCCGTGGTGGAGCTGCTGCGCCGTCATGCCGCCCCGATCCTGGCCGACGGCCGCTTCGAGCTGCTGCGCCAGTCCTTGGACGCCGTGCCCCCCGCCGTCCTGAACCGCGAGCCCGAAGCCCTGGCGGCGCTGGGCCGCGCCTGCGAGGCCCTGGGCGACTGGCCCGCGGCCGGCCGCCGCTACCGCGCCGCCATCCGCGCCTGCGGCCAACCGCGCCGCCGCGCCGAACTGCGCGAGGCCGCCGCCCGCCTCCTGCTGCGCGAGGGACGGCATCGGGCCTGCGCCGCCATGACGGCCCGGGCCCTGGCCGAATCGCCGCGCCTGCCGCGGCCGCTGCGGGGACGGCTGCACACCATCGAGGGGATCGCCGCCTGCGACGCCGGGCGGCTGGACAAGGCCGAGGCCGCCCTGGCCGCCGCGCGCCGCGACCTGGGCCCCGACCCCGATCCCGACGAGGCCGTGCGCACCACCTTCCTGCTGGAGAGCAACATCCACTTCCGCCGTGGCGACCTGGCCCGCGCCCGCGAGGCCGTGCGCCGCGCCCTGGGCGCCTACCGCCGCGCAGGCGACGCCCCCATGACCTGCCACGGCCTGGGCGTTCTGGCCCACCTCACCGCCGAGAGCGCCGACGAGCCCGCCGCCCGCGAGCTGGCCCTGACCTGCCTGCGCCAGGCCGAGAGCCTGGAGTACCATCTGATGGAGGGCTACGCGCACCTGGCCCTGGCGCGCTGCGACATGCTGGCCGACGATCCCGTCCGCGCGCGCCGCCACGCCGACCGCGCCGCCGCCCTGGGCGAGGAGGTGGGCGAGGTGGGCCTGCGCGGCCTGCCTCGGCTGCAGCTGGCGACGCTGGCGGCCGCCGCCGGCTCCCGCCACGAGGCCGCCGCCCTCGCCGCCGACGTGCTCGCCCGCGCCCGCACCGCCCACGACCCCTACCTGGAGGTCCAGACCCGCGCCCTGCTGTCGCGCCTCCTCGCCGACGCCGAACCCGCCGCGGCCCGCGATCATCGCCGCCGCGCCCTGCGCCTGGCCGTGCGCGTGGGCATGGCGCTGGAGGAGCATCGCCTGCGGCTGCACGATCCCGCCGAGGATCCGTCCGCCCTGCTGCTGGAGCTGCTGCGCGCCGGTCACGGGTTCGTGGCGGAGAAGGAGGAGCCGCGCGCCGCGCTGGATCTGGCGGAGCGGGCGCTGGCGCAGGGCGATCCGCCCGCGGAGGTGCGCGCGCTGGCGCGGCGGCTGGCGGAAGCGCATCCCCGCCTGGTGTCGGGGCGGACCCATCCGCACGTGACGTCGGATCTGCCGGACGGCCGTCCCGCCGCCGCCGCGGCTCCCGCCCGCGGCGACGCCCTCGGCATCCAGGCCCTCGGCCCCTTCGTGGTGCGCCGCGGCGACCGCGAGCTGCGCCTGGACCACTGGCGCTCCGCCCGCGCCCTGCGCCTGTTCCAGCTCCTGCTGGTGCATCGGTTCCGCTGGGTGCCGCGCGACGTGGTCCTCGAGACGCTGTGGCCCGACACGCGGCCGGACCTGGGCGGCAACAGCCTGCGCCAGACCCTGCACGTGCTGCGTCGGACCCTGCAGGAGACGCTGGGGCTGGACGATCCGGCCGCCACCGTCCTCCATCGCCGGGACGCGCTGCGCCTGGACCCCGGCGAGGACGGCGCCTACGACGTGCTGGACCTGGAGGCCGCCCTGACCGACGCCGAGACCGCCTGGAGCGCCGGTCGCCGCGACCGGGCCGAGGCCTCCGTGCGCCACGCCCTGGACATCGGCCAGGGTCCGTTCCTGGCGGAGAGCCCGTACGAGGAGTTCGCCGCCGTGGAGCGCGAGCACCTGCGCGACCGCCGGCGCCGCAACCTGGCCCGCCTGCTGGACGACCTGGCCGACGCCGACCGCTGGGACGACCTGGTCCCCCTGGCCCGCCGCGCCGTGGATCTGGATGCCTGGAGCGAGGACGCCCACCACCATCTGGTGCGCGCCCTGGCCGCCCTGGGCCACCGCGCCGAGGCCCTCGCCGCCTACCGCACCTATGAGACCGTCATGGTCCGCGAGCTGGACCTCCTTCCGTCGCCGCGTCTGCGCGCCCTGGCGGAGGGTCTGGCCTGACGCCGCCGGCGGCCGCCGCGCGCAGGTTCTCCAGGGCGTCCAGCAGCTCTGGGCCGGAGGCGAAGGGCAGCTCCTCGCCGGTGCGGATGCAGCGGAGGCGGCCGTGGAGAGATTCCGGGTTGGCCTGGGCCAAGTGGATGACAAACGTGGGCATCGCCATTCTCCATCCGACATGGAATTCGTGGAGAGGAGCATCGGTTGGAGCCGTTACGGATCCGTTATCAGTCGTGCGTGAAAGGCGAGGGCCCTGGACGATCGCCCAGGGCCCTCGCAGTTGAAATCACGCTTCAGTGCATCTACTTGAGCAGGATCATGCGCAGCGACTGCTGAAAGTCCCGTCCCGCCCGCATCCGACAGACGTAGACCCCGGTGGGAACCGGGGAACCGTCGTCCCGCGTGCCGTCCCACAGACGCGCGTGACTGCCGGAGAGCAGCATCTCATGCGACACCAGGCGCCGGACGCGCCGACCGGCAAGGTCATAGACCTCGAGATCCACTTCGGTGTCCGCAGGGATCTCAAATCGGATCGTCGTCATGGGATTGAACGGATTCGGCACGGCTCCGATGAGGCGGTAGGCCGAAGGTACGCCCTCATCCACAGCATCCACGGCCGTGGTGTACGGCTCCACGACATCGTATCGACGATCGACCGCCAGCCCCGCCTCCTCCTGGATCACGTACTGGCCGTTCGCATACTTCCGCGGCCAGATGACCCGCATGATCTCAACCTCGGCATCGGATCCCAAACCGAAGCAGAGCACGAGATCCCCTTGACTGAGATAGCCCTCTTGGGAAGAGACCTCACGGACCTGGATGCCGGAAGCGGTCTGAATCTCGACGCGGGCGCCGATCGCCGCATGGTTCGACTGTCCAGTCTGGCCGGTGAGCCGGACCTGGATCCAGTGGTTGCCGGTCGTTTGATTGTTGAGGAAAAGACGGTTGGCCGACGTTGCGTTGACCACATAGAGATCGGGATCGCCGTCCAGGTCGTGGTCGGCCCAAGCGACGCCCACGCTCTGCCCCGCATCGGCGACGACATCGATCTCCGCATCCACGAGCGTTCCCTCGTCGTTCCGGAACAGCCGGTTGGGCCTGGCGGCGTTGTAGTTGGCGATGTAGAGGTCCAGATCGCCGTCCAGATCATAGTCCGCCCATGCCGCACCCTGGCTCCATCCATCGTTCTCGACCGCGGGCATGGACACGCGCGTGAAGCCCGTCCCGCCATCGTTGCGGTAGAGCCTGTTGGGTTCCCCCCAGCAGGTGATGTAGAGATCCGGGTACCGGTCACCATCGTAGTCGCCCCAGGCCGCACCCTGAGCGCCGGTCAGCTGCGAGAAGACGAATGGATCGGTGTCGAAGGGACCCGTCCCGTCGTTCCGCAGCAGCACCGAAGTTCCTGAATCGGCGAGGATGAGCAGATCCGGATCCCCGTCCAGATCGATGTCGCACCAGGAGACGGTCTGCGTGTCCATGATGTCACGAAGATAGTCGGGTGCGACATCCTGGAACCCGAGCTCCGAATTCCTGAGCAGGAGATTCTGCCCGCCGGCGTTGGAGACCATCAGATCCAGGAGTCCGTCGCTGTCCATGTCCCGCCATGCGGCTCCCCAGGTCGCCCCGTTCCCACCAAGGGGCCCTGTCGTGCCGTCCACGAACCCCGCAGGATCTCCCATGGCCATCAGATTGCCGCCGGCGGCGTTCAGAAGATAGACGTCCATGCGTCCGTCGTTGTCCGCGTCGGCCAGGGTCGCCGCCGTGTTGTTGACGCCGGCCTGCTCGAGAATGCCCGCCGCGAGCGGAACGTAATAGCCTCCGTCGTTCCGCAGCAGGAGGTTGGCCACCCCGTTGCGCGCCAGGAGCAGGTCGGGGTCGCCATCCATGTCGCGATCGACCCAGGCCACGCCGCTGCCGCCTTCCACGGACGCCGCGCCACCGCTGGCGATATCCGAGAATGCGCCCGCGATCTCGCTGTGATGGGCCGAGGAGATTGGCGATACTCTGATCTCACCTGAGAAGTTCATGGCCGGGCTCCACACCCGCCAGGTTTCCCCCACCTGCACGGCGTCCATGTCGGCGCCGGTATCGGGATCGATGTAGACCATGACGGGTCCGCTGCCGTCGTCCAGGAGGTAGTAGTCCTCACCGCCGCCGTTCACGCCGACCTCCGTGACGACCCCCTGCGCCTCGACGTAGGATCCGATCAACTCGCAGTCCTGGAGCGCGCCCGTGGCCACGGGCGTGGGAACGGGAACGGCCTCATGCCCGAGCCAAGTGATCGTGGGCCAGCCCACGTAGATCTCGTTGTTCGAGTCGTACCAGGCCGGGCCCTCGATGCGGATGCGGTCCCCCGGCACCAGCGGAATGGCGTCGGGATCGTAGAAGTTGATGCCTCCGGAGGCCCCCTGCATGTAATGGCCACCGATCGAATAGTTCCTGACGACGTAGACCACGCCCTCCAGCAGCACCTGCTCATCGATGCAGGGGTTGGCGAAGGGGTCGCAGTCGAGGCCGTATGTCTGGAGTTCGTCGATGGAGGTGGCGCAATAGTCGGCGAGGCCCAACGCCTGCACGTTCACCGTACCGCAGGGCAGTCCGGTGACGATCTCGCATTCCACCGGACCGACAGCCACGGGTGTGAAGGTGACGGTCACCACGTGCTGGTCGCCCGGTGACAGATCGTAGCCCGGGACGTCGATCGTCAACGTGGGATCACACGACACGAACGTGCCGCTGAGGGTCGTTTCGCCCGAGTTGGTCACGATGACGGGAAGGCTCACCTGACTCCCGACCGCCGTGGCGAGATGCAGGACTCCGGGCTCGATCGTGCAGTCCGCGTTCCCTTGCCCGATGCCCGTCGCCTGCACCGTGCCGCAATCGCCGAACGTAATCGGGCACCCGACCGTGCCCGGGCCCGATGGCGTGAACGTCACCACGATCTCCTGCGTCTGACCTGCGCCGAGCTCGTAGGCGGCCGGAACCACCGTGAAGTCTCCGCAGTCCCAAACGACGTCGCCGCTCAGGATCCCGCAATTGGCGTTGGTGATCCAGAGGGACTGCGAGACGGGGAGGCCATCGGCGGAGGCGTCGAGGGTGACGGCGTCCGTGCTCAGGTCGCAGATGGGGAGATATGGCCCAAGACCCTTGAGCATGACATCAGGACAATCTGTCCCTGTATCGATGAAAACGATATCGTTGCCGCAGTCGGCCGGGATGTAGACCACGTTGAAGACCTGGCTCTCGCCTCCATGAATGGCATACAGCTTTGGCGATACGGCGAACTCGGTATCGGCGGACCCGGTGATCTGACCTTCGAGCACGCCTGTTCCGGAATTGGTGATGGAGAACGTGCGGCTTCCCTGCCCGCCGATGACGTCGACCTGGATGCCGACGGATTCCACGGAAACCTCGCAGATCGGGTCGGGGCCAATCGCCGTGACCGCGACGGCGCCGCAGCCCGTGGTGATTGCGCAGAGGTCCGTGCCGTTGTCGACGGGGGTGTAGGAGATTTCGATGAGTGCGGATTCTCCGGGGCCCAGGTCATAGGCCGTCGGCGCAATCACGATCTCAGGCGTACAATCCGACCCGACGGTCCCGGCGAGGGCTCCGCACCCGTCATTGAAGATCTCGAATTGGGCCGTCGAGGTCTGCCCGAGCGCATCGGAGACGACCTGGATCGTCGAAGCCGAAAGCACGCATGACGGCGTGTCGGGTCCGACCGCCGTGCCGCCGATCGCTTGAGCGCAGCTGGTGCCGGGATCGATGGTGAAGACATCACCACCGCAGTCGTGCGGAGTGTACGTCACCTGGATCTCGACGGAGCCTCCGCCAGGGACGGAGTAGCTCACCGGCTCAAAGGTCACCTCGGGGCAGTCCGAGCTCACCATGCCCACCAGCACGCCTCCGCCGTCGTTGTGGATCGTGAAGGGCCTGGTGTCCGGCTGTCCGATCAGCGCGGACTCGAAGTTCAGAGCCACGGTCGAAACGCGGCAGACAGGATCATCGGAAACCGTGCGGAACGTGCGGCACGCCGACCATTCACCCCATTCCCCGCATTCGTTCTTGGTCCCGACGCGCCAGTAGTGGAGCGTGTTCGGGCTCAAGGACATGTAGGTCATCTGCGTGGAAGTGGTCGTCCGGATGGTACCGTCCCCGCAAGCGACACCGAGCTGGACGGCGTACTCCTCGGCATCGCCGACACCCGACCAGCTCAGGGTGACGTCCAGAGGCTGGCCGGTGGCTCCGTCGGCCGGCGCCATCAACTGGGGAGCAGGGAGCAGAGGCATGACGTCGCAGATGTCACACCCGTACCTGGCGAAAAGCGCCTCGACCGCGCTGAAGTCGTTCGTCTCGTCCACAAGGGCGATCGCGAGGTCCGCAGCACTCGTGGGTTGTTCCCCGAGGATGACATCGTCGACGAGATCGCCGAAGCCCAGGGCCAGGGCGTCGCCGGATTCTGAATCGTCATCCGCTGCATCCCAGAGAATGGAAGCGATCGATCCCTCCGTGACGCAGCCGTCGCCGAAGTCGCCATCCGTCCGGTACCAGGTGTTGTCGTCGATCGTTCCGACCGGCGGGCATACGTCTCCCAGGTATCCGGGGACACCATCCACGACGCATTCCATGAACTCCGCGAATCCCTCGGCCCAGGCGAACTCCGGGCATGACGGCATCGAAGCCCAGTGGGTGGAATCGCTATCGTTGCCCTCTCCGCATGCGTCCTCGACATACGGGACATTGCAACCGGCGATGCTTCCGTACTCACGGCATTGCACATGATGCCCGTACTCGTGATGGAGAATTCCCCTACTCGTCCAATAGGTCCCATGCTCGATCAGGCGGATCTCCCGATCGTCGCAATCGTACCATCCTGCGTACCCTTCCGTATCCAGGGTCGGATACACGACATCCACGGAACTGATGCTCTCGTTCGCCTCATCGTCCATCCATTGCCAGGCGTCCTGGATTCCGCCGAATATCGCGAACGCCTCCCAAGTGGTGCCCAGGCTCTCGGGGATGTTGATCTGCGGGATGATGTGATGAACCGTCGACGTGATCTGGAACTCGACGGCGACTGCATAGGTCTGTCCGCTCTCCCGGGCGACCTCGACGTGCTCGTTCCGGTCGCTTTGCGTTCTGAGCTCGATCCGCAAGGTGAACGGTGCGGTCGCATCCCAAGTCCCGCTCAAGTAGGAACCGTCGTCTTCGAGATCCTCCTGCTCCCTCACGATCCATGAGCTGGAACCCTCGTTCCTTGTCCGGACATCGATGAAGGCACGCGGGAGCCTCCGCTCGGAGGCGGGATCCATCGTCAGCCTGTCGTAGGTCACCTTCCCGATCGAGAACGAGAAGGTGGCCTTTCCGGCAGCCGATACGTCCTCGTCGGCCAAGACCTGAACGGAGTCCAGCATCATTCCTTCCGGATCCGAATGTGCCTGGATGTAGGACTCTCGATCCATGGGACGGAGCACAGTCCCCGCCCGGGCGAAGGGAGCCGTGACGGCGATCGTCTCCTCGCCACCATTCCTGTCTACGACGAATTCGACCTTGAGCTTTACCGCCGACTCCGGCACGGGGATCTCGGCGTGCCAGGCATGCATGTCTCCGGCCGACACCGTGCCGCGCGGACCTGTGGCAGCGACCATGGTTCCGTAGTATCCGATACGCACGTTCTTGATGACGGCACCATTGAGGAATGTGCCGTTCCAGGACACCCGCATCTCCCCACTTCGGGCCCCGGCGCCCAGATACTCGAACACCCCATCGACCCCGACGTTGCGGGGTGTGGATGCAAGCACATCAGATGTGCCGGAGATAAGGATCAGCGCAAAGATCACACACCTGGAAATCCATCGACGCCCCATGCCAGCCTCCCGCTCGTTCCATGCCAGTTCATGGCGTCCCGGAACAGCCAGGGCAGAAACCGCATCGGACAATATCCTGCGTACTGGTCAGGCTCATGAGATGCGTACTGTTAACCCACGCAGTCGGTCCGCAGCTGGGAGATCTTCCCCGGGACTCTCGGCCTCGAAATCCGAGACGCTTTGCGAAGGGCGATATCGACTGTATTCTCGACTGAGCCCCTTGTATCATCCGGAACGAGGCAAGTCAACGAACGAAGAGAATCCCCATTCAATTGATGAGGAGTCGTCTGATGCCCTATCCGAGGTTGTCGATGGCAGTCCTGCTGACGTCGGTGTTGTTTGGAGCCCTCCATTCTGAAAACGCGCGGGCTGCTGGTGAGCCGACGGACCAGATCATCGTTCGAGAGTGCATGATCATGACGATGGACATGATTCCGCGACCGGCTTTCGCCGCGGATGACTCCGGATCTTCTCCCGCGGCCGACCTCCCCCCCTCCCTGGACCCGGCCACCGTGGACCCCATCCCCGGCCGCGACGGCTGGCGCGCCTCCGACCTCCCCGCCGCCATCGACGGCGACGGCCCCGCGTGGTTCGCCCTGCGCCTGCAGCCGGACCGCTGGCTGCAGCCCACGCTGACCGCCGCATCGGCCCATCCGGTGCAGGCCTGGCTCGACGGCGTGAAGGTGGAGCTGAAGGAGAAGGACGGCGACCGCACCGCGGAGCTGACCCTGACGCCCGGCGACCACGTGCTGCTGCTGCGCTGCCTGCGCGATGCCGAGAAGGAGGAGGCGCGCGGCCTGGCCGTGAGCCTCGCGCTTCCGGACGACGTGCCCGCGGCCGCCCTGCGCGCCGCCACGGCCCCCGCCCGCCCCGTGGACATCCACGACGTGCTGGACGCCCCGCGCGTGCGCGACCTGGCCGTGTCGCCCGACGGCACCCTGGTGGCGCTGACCCTGAGCTCCCAGAACCCCGACGAGCGCTGGCTGGAGGTGCGCGACGCCCGCGACGGCTCCCCCGTGGAGTCCTGGCGCGGCCTGGACGCCCCCGGCGGCGTGGTCTGGCACCCCCACGGCCGCGCGCTGAGCTACACCCAGAGCGACGACGGCAAGACCACCCTCTGGCTCTACGACCTGGACGCCCGCAGGGCCGAGCCCGTGCTGCGCGGCGTGGAGCATTTCGGCGGCTACGCCTGGAATCCCGACGGCCGCTCGGTGGTCTACGCCGTGAGCACGGAGGAGAAGGACGACGGCGACGGCATGAAGCGCCTGCGCGCCATCGAGGACCGCTGGCCGTGGTGGCGGACCACGTCGCACCTGTACGAGGCCACCTGGCCCGAGGGCCGCACCCGCCGGCTCACCGCGGGCGAGGTGTCGGCCACCGGCTTCGAGTTCGACGCCGCCGGCGCCCACCTGCTGCTCTCGCGCACCTTCCCGGACCCGCAGAACCGCCCCTACTCCCGCACCGAGTGGTCGGAGCTGGACCTGGCCACGCTGACGGTGGAGCGCCTGCTGACCGAAGAGGAGCGTTGGATCGGCGACGTGGTCTACGGTCCGGACCGCAACACCCTGATCCTGACCGGCTCGCCCTCGGCCTTCGGCGGCGCCGGCCGCGACCTGCCCGACGGCGTGCAGGCCAACGACTACGGCGGCCAGGTGTACCTGTACGACCGCGCCGCCAAGGCCGTCACCCCCCTGACCCGCGGTTTCGATCCCGACGTGAACCAGGTGATCTGGCACGCGCCCACCAAGCGCCTGCTGGCCGAGGTGCAGGACCGCCAACTCGTGCGCCTGGCCGCGGGCGACCTCAAGGGCGGCTGGACCCTGCTGGACGCGGGCGTGGACGTGGTGTCGGGCTGGGACGCCGCCCGCCGCGCCGACGTGGTGGTGGCCCAGGGCACCGGCGTGTCCACCCCCCAGCACGTGAACGCGCTGTCCGTGAAGAAGGGCCGCCCTCGCCTGCTGCTGGATCCGGGCGCGGCGCGCTACGAGCACGTGACCTTCGGCGCGGTGGAGCCGTTCGTCGCCACCCTGCCCGACGGCGCCGAGCTGGACGGCCGCGTGTACTACCCGCGCGGCTACGTGCCCGGCCGCAAGTACCCGGTGATCGTGTACTACTACGGCGGCACGTCGCCCATCACGCGCGACTTCGGCGGGCGCTATCCCAAGAACATCTGGGCGGCCGACGGCTACTTCGTCTACGTGCCCAACCCCAGCGGCGCCACCGGCTACGGTCAGGAGTACGCCGCCCGCCACGTGAACGACTGGGGCAGGCTCACCGCGCCGGAGGTCATCGCGGGCGCGCAGGCCTTCCTCGCCGCGCATCCCGACGCCGACGCCGACAAGGTGGGCTGCATCGGCGCCAGCTACGGCGGCTTCCTCACCATGCACCTGGTCACGCAGACGGACATGTTCGCCGCGGCGGTGAGCCACGCCGGCATCTCCAGCATCAGCAGCTACTGGGCCGAGGGCTACTGGGGCTACGGCTACGGCGCGCGCGCCCTGGCCAACAGCTTCCCCTGGAGCGACCCCGAGCTCTACGTGGGCCAGAGCCCCCTCTTCCACGCCGACGCCATCACCACGCCGCTGCTGCTGCTCCACGGCTTCGACGACACCAACGTGCCCAAGGGCGAGAGCGACGGCCTCTACATCGCCCTGACCATGCTGGGACGCGACGTGGAGTACGTGCAGATCGCCGGCCAGGACCACCACATCCTGGACCACGACAAACGCATCCGCTGGAACGACACCATCCTGGCCTACTTCGACTGGAAGCTGAAGGGGCAGGACGGCTGGTGGAAGTCCCTGCACGAAGCGAAGCCCTAGACCGCCATCCAGCACGACGACGGGCGCCCTCCCCGTTGAGGGCGCCCGTTCATTTTGACCGATGAGGACATCCGTTGTCCGACTATGCTATAATGATCCTTATCGCCCGCCCCATGACGAACGCTCGCCCCCAACCTCCACGAGAGTCGAGGCCGTGTTGAGGGACATCCTGCTGCCGATGGTCGCGGCGCTGCTGATCAGCGCGCCCGCCCTCGCGGACCGCCACGCCGCCGACAGCGGCCCGGCCGTGCTGGACACCGAGCCGCCGGCGCTGGCCATCACGGCGCCCGCAGGCGGCGAGCTGGTCTACGGCAACGAGACCCACACCCTGATCTGGTCGCTGCAGGAGCCGCACCACATGAGCGGCGGACACCACGCCTACGTGCGCGCCAACGGCGACACCCTGTCCGCCACGCAGTTCCCGTCCATCGACGGCCAGGCCTTCTGGAGCTGGACCGTGCCCGACTCCGTGAGCAGCGCCAGCGCGCGGCTGACCGTGGCGGCGCGCGACTCCTTCGGCAACTTGGCGGTGCTGGACTCCGAGACGTTCACCATCCTGATGCAGGACACCGCCGTGGACCCCGTGCCCATGGCCGTCACCGCGCTGACCGGTGCGCGCCCCAACCCCTTCAATCCCGCCACCAGCGTGGACTTCCGTCTGGCCGCGCCCGGCCGCGCCCTGCTGACCGTGCACGATCTGCGCGGCCGCAACCTGCGCACCCTGGTGGACCGCGACCTGGACGCCGGCGCCTGGACCGCCCGCTGGGACGGCCGCGACCAGGCCGGCCGCCCCGTTCCCGCCGCCGCCTACCTGCTGCGGCTGCGCCACGCCGGCCGCGACGCCGGCGTGGTCAAGGTGGTGCTGCTGCCATGAGGATCCTCGTCGTGCTGCTCCTGCTGACCGCCCCTGCGGTCCTGCTGGCCGAAGCCCCCGTGGTCAGCGGCGTCACCCTGGCCCAGCGCCTGGACGGCAGCGGCCTGGTGGACGTGACGTACACCCTGACCGACGCCGACACCGACACGCTCACCGTGACGCTCCAGGCCTCCGACGACGGCGGGCAGACCTGGACCCTGCCCGTGGAATCGGTGAGCGGCGACGCCGGCGACGGCGTGACGCCCGGCACGGACCGCACGGCGGTCTGGGACTTCGGCGCCGATCATCCCGGGCGCGTGCTGGAGGACGTGCGCGTGCGCGTGACGGCCAGCGATCTGGGCGTGGCGTGGGGCGCCCACAGCCCCAGGCTGCCCGCCATCCACGCCTGGCCCGCGGTGGACTGGAACGACGAGAAGCGCCTGGAGGAGATGGCGCGCACGGATCTGCTGGTGCTGCTGGGCACCCAGCTGCTGGGACAGCCCGGAACGCCGGACGACGCCCTGGACCGCATCCGACGCCACAACCCGAACATCCGCATCGTGGCCTACATGCTCGCCAAGACGGTCCATCTGGCCTGGGAGAACAGCTCGAATCCCATGTCCGCCCAGATCTTCCAGGACACGCGCCCCTACTGGAGCTTCACCACCGAGGGCGACACCCTGATGGACTGGACGGACCAGGTGGTGATCAACCTCATCGAGCCGGAGTGCCGCCAGGCGATGGTGGACAACTACGTCCACTGGCTCAAGACCTCGCCCAACCGTCTCGACGGCGTGTTCTGGGACTACTTCAACAACACCATCTGGGTGCCCGCGTGGATGCCGGTGGACGGAGACCCGGACCTGGACGGCGACGGCGTCATCATGCGCTCCGACCCGGACGAGATCGAGGCCTGGCGCAACGCCTGCTCGGCCATGGTGACCGCGGTCCAGGATTCCATGGGCGCGGACTTCATCCAGATCTTCAACGGCCAGCGCGCCTACACGGACAGCACCTTCGCCGCCCTGGGCGACGGCATGAACTACGAGCTGTTCCCGGACGTGTTCTTCGGCCAGTTCGGCGGCGTGAGCAAGGCCCTGGACCACGACTACGAGTACAACCTCTACCGCACGGCCCACTGGCCCCGCAGCACCAACGGCGGGCCCTTCGTCCTGCTGGAGAACATCCAGAAGAACTACTACCTGTCCAGCGTGGACGGCCGCTATCACGAGCTGGTCAACGGCAAGATCCTGCGCGTGGTGTCCCTCATGACCGACACCCGGTGCGTCTTCAACGGCCACAAGTACGGCTGGCCCCACCACCCCATCTCCCTGGGCGAACCCCTGGGCCCCGCGCAGGTCACGGCCAACGGCCTGCGCCGCGACTTCCGCCACGGCGACGTGGAGCTCACCTGGCGCAACGGCGGCAGCATGCCCACGCCGTTCGACTACGTGATCCGGGCGGACGGGGTGATCGTGGAGGAGATGCGGATCCCGTACGAGTACCCGCTCACGCCGGAGTACTTCAGCCCCTGACCCTGGGCCGGCGGCTCAGCGCAGGTGCTGGCCGCCGTCCACGCGGATCGTCTCGCCGGTGATCGACCGGCAGCTCAGCAGGAAGACCACCGCGGCGGCCACGTCGGGCACCGAGGGGAAGCGCTCCAGGGGGATCGCCTCGCGGGCCGTGTGCTCGTACGCCTCGGGAGGGGAGCTGGGGGGGAGCACGGCGCCCAGCGCCACGGCGTTCACGCGCACGCGCGGCGCCAGGGCCAGGGCCATGTTGCCGGTCAGAGCGTGGAGGAGCGCCTTGGACTGGGTGTAGCTGAAGTAGTCGCCGCGGGGGCGCAGGCAGTGGATGTCGTTGATGTGGATCACGTCGCCCTCCACGCCGTCGGGCAGCAGGCGGGCGAGCTCGCGTCCCAGGATCATGGGCGCGCAGGTGTTCACGTCCAGCATGCGGTGCCAGTCCTCCGGGGCGAGGTCCGGCAGGCGGCTCTGTTCGAAGAGCGAGGCGTTGTTGACCAGCCCGTCCAGACCGCCCAGGGCGTCGGCGGCGCGGGCGGCCAGCGAGGCGCGCTCGCCGCGGTCGCCCAGCTCGGCGCGCACGGCGGCGGCGCGGCCGCCCAGGCTCTTGATGCGGTCCACCACCTCGGCCGCCTCCACCACCGACTCGCGGTAGTGCACGGCCACGGCGGCGCCGGCGTCGGCCAGGGCCAGGGCCACGGCGCGGCCCACGCGCACGGCGGCGCCGGTGACCAGGATGTTGCGTCCCTCCAGCGGCTTTCTCATCTCATCTCCTCAAGGTGACCAGCAGGGCGCCTTCGCCGCCCCAGCGCCGCGGCGCCGTCTCCCAGGCCGCCACGCGGTCCGGATTGTCCCGGAGCCAGTCGCGCACCAGCGGCGCGATCACGGGCGCGCCGCCCTCGGACCGCAGCCCCTTGCCGTGGACCACCAGCACGCGCCCATCGCCCTGGCGGCGGTGGCGGTCCACCATCATCTCCAGGAAGGCCAGGGCCTCCGCGGCGCGGAGCTGGCGCAGGAGGATCTCCGGCGGACGGGCCTCGGCCGCGGCGGGCTCGTCGCGGGGGTCGTCGTCCGCGACGGCGTCGTGGCGGATGCTGCGGCGCATCCCCTTGCCAGGCCGGCCGCCGGGGCCGCTGCGGCTCTTGAAGCGGCCCACCGTGCTACCCCTCCGCGGCGATCTCGACCTTGTAGCCGGTGTACTTGCGCAGGTTGATCACGCCGGCGTCGAAGATCAGGTACTGCCCCTTCACGCCGTGCAGCACGCCGCCGGCCGTGGGCGCCTTGTCCAGGTTGAAGCTCTTGACCTTGGTCGGGTACTCCAGCACCGGGTAGGTGAACTCGTGGAGCACGCGCTCCGCCTCCGGCAGCGGCGCCACCCCCAGGGCCTCCAGGTCCGCGATCACCGCGGCGGCGTCGGCGCGCAGGTCCACGTCCGGCACATCGCCCTTGAGCATGCGCATCCAGTGGGTCTTGTCGTCGTGGGTCTCGGCCAGCTTCGCCTCCGCCAGGCCCACCTCGCGGCGGCTGGGAAGCACGGCCAAGGGGATGGCCTGCACGGCGCCCTGGTCGATCCAACGCGACGGCACGTTGGGCCGCCGCGTGATGCCCACCTTGGTGCCCGACGTGAGCGACACGTACAGCACGTGGGGCTGGAAGCACTGGCTCTGCGCGAACGCCTCGTCGCGGCAGGGGTTGCCCGCCTCGCCGTGATGGCAGAGCTCCGGCTTGACGATGCAGATGTCCGCCTCCGCCCGCGCCTGGCCGCAGGGATAGCAGAAGCCCTGGTTGAAGATCTTCTTCACGGCGCGGCCGCAGTAGACGCAGTGGATCTCGCCCGTGAAGCGCAGCTCCACGCGACGGCCCAGCAGAGGGCCGAGCGGGAGCTCGGGGCCGCGGGCGGAGGCGTCGTACCAGCCGTCGCGCACGTGGTAGGCCACCGGCTCCAGGTGTTCGGACCGCATCTTGGTCAGGGTGCCGGTCCAGAGCACGTCCATCAGGCGCCTCCCTTGGCCTGGAGGATGCCGGGGATCACGTCGCGCAGCACGTGGGCCAGGACCACCAGCACCACGCCGCGGAAGAAGTGCTTCTTGCCCTCGGACGTCATGCTGCCGGAAGGGCGGAAGCGGCCGTCCTCCCCGCTGAACGAGGTGTGCAGCACCAGCGCACGCACCATGAGCAGCACGCCGCCCAGGGCGGCCAGCAGGCCGAAGGCGTTCAGATAGGCTTCCA
Organism: Candidatus Krumholzibacteriia bacterium; assembly: GCA_035447065.1. Taxonomy (GTDB): domain Bacteria; phylum Krumholzibacteriota; class Krumholzibacteriia; order LZORAL124-64-63; family LZORAL124-64-63; genus CALEMW01. The sequence goes on along the minus strand of DAOTGJ010000021.1, from coordinate 34,940 downwards.
TGCCCGCCAAGATCCCACAGGCGACGGCGCACGGCAAGGGCGGGCGCCTCAATCCGGATGATATTGACCCGCATTGGGCGTTCGGCTAGGCTGTCCAGCCTCGTCCATCCCCCGGAACCAGCGATCGGATCCGTTCCATGCCGACCCGCCCCAGCGTCCGCTCCCGCACCGTCGTCGCCGGCGGCGTCTTCGCCGTGCTGCTCGCGGCGGCGCTGATCACCAACCCGCCCTGGCGGCGGCTGGACTCGTCGGCGTCGGTGGACGGGCTGGATGCGCGCATCGATGCGTTGCTGGCCGAGCCCTTCCTGGAGCCCGTGCACGTGGGCGTGCGCGTGGTGTCGCTGGAGAGCGGCGAGGTGCTGTACGACCACGCCTCCGCCAAGCGCTACCACCCCGCCAGCAACCTCAAGCTGCTGACCGCCCTCACCGCCCTGCGCACCCTGCCCGCCGACCACCGCTTCCCCACCCGCATCAGCGCCGACGCGCCGCCCGACGACGACGGCGTGCTCCACGGCGACCTCTACATCCGCGGCCACGGCGACCCCGAGTTCGACGTGGAGGAGCTGCGCGAGATGACGGCCCGCATCGCCGCCGGCGGCCTGACCCGCATCACCGGCGACGTGGTCTACGACGACACCTGTTTCGACGACCGCACCACCGGCGCCGGCTGGGCCTGGGAGGACGACGCCCGCCGCTCCTGGACCCCGATCCACGCGCTCACGATCAACGAGAACCGCGTGGAGGTCTTCGTCCAGGCCGGCGACGCCGTGGGCGACACCCTGATCTACGAGATCAGCCCGGTCACCTCGTTCGTCACCGTGATCAACGAGGGCCGCACCGCCCCCGCCGGCGACGCCGAGGCCGCCGCCGCCCACACCATCCGCAAGCAGTGGTACCCCCAGGCCAACTGCGTGCTCATCCACGGCGACCGCCCCCTGGACGATCCCCCCAGCACCCACTTCATCAACGTGGACGACGGCGCCGCCTACTGCGCCACCCTCCTGCTGGAGGCCCTGCGCGCCGAGGGCGTGGCGGTGGACGGCGGCATCCGCCCCGGCGTGACGCCCGCGGACGCGCCGCAGCTCGCGCTGCACCTCTCGCAGCCCCTGGAGAAGATCCTGCGCCGGGCCATCAAGAACAGCGACACCCTGACCGCGGAGCTGCTGCTGCGCGCGGTGGCGGTGCAGGAGTTCGGCGAACCCGGATCGGCGGAGAACGGGCTGAAGGTCATGCGCCGCGTGCTGGGGGAGCTGGGCCTGGACGAGGCCGACTACCGCGTGGCCGACGGCTCCGGCCTCTCCCGCTACAACCTGATCAGCCCCGCCCTGATGACCACCCTGCTGCGCAACGCACGCCGCGACCCGGAGCTGGGACCCGTGCTCCGGCGCCTGCTGCCCGTGGCCGGCGTGGACGGCACCCTGCGACTCCGCATGGTCGACGGCCCCGCCGCCCGCAACCTGCACGCCAAGACCGGCACCCTGCGCGGCGCCAGCAACCTGAGCGGCTTCGTGACCACCGCCGACGGCGAGGAGCTGGTGTTCTCCATCATGATGGCGCAGTACCTGGACGAGACCGCCCAGGTCAGGGACGTGCAGGACCGCCTGGGAGAGCTGCTGGCGGGCTTCCATCGCCAGTGGACCGAGGAATGATCCCCGCGCCTGCGACGAGCAGGAAGAGCAGCGTGGTCTCCTGGTCCACGAGCAGGGCGTCGGCCCAGCCGGCCGTGAAGTAGAAGGTCCACGCCCCCAGGCCGGCCAGGGTCCAGGCGCGCAGCGAGGCATCCGCGGGCGGGCCGCGCCAGGCCTGCGCCAGCCGCCAGAGCAGCGTCCCCATCAGCAGCAGGAAGAACGCCGCGCCCGGCACGCCCCAGAACACGGCGGCGGTGAGCAGGCTGTGGTGCAGGTGGTGCATGTCCGCGTCCAGGCGGTCCACGTAGCCGGTGCGGATGCGGGCCAGGTCCGAGAGGTACACGTCGCCCACGCCGGTCACCGGGCGCCACGCCACCAGCTCCAGCGCCACCCGCCACTGCTTCACGCGCACGCTCACGGCGGTGTCCTGCGGATCCCCCACGCCGACCGCGCGTTCACGCAGCGCCGACGGGCCCAGCGCGGCCACGGCCAGCACCACGGCCAGAGCCAGCGCCGCGCCGCGCCGTCGGGACACGCCCAGCATGACCGCCAGGGCCGCCCCCAGCCCCAGCCACGCGCTGCGGGTCTGCGAGAGCGCGAGCGCGGCGAGCAGCGGCGCGAGCGCGGACAGCGCCAGGAGGCGGACGCGCCGCCGCGGCAGCGTCACGCCGAAGGCCAGGGCCGTCACCGCCGCCAGGCCCAGGATCCAGGCGCCGGTGGTGGCGCTGCCCTGCACCATGGTCACGCGGCGTCCTGTGAGATCCCACGCGAACTCCTGCGTCGCCAGGGTCCAGAGCGCGTTGGCCGCGCCGCCGGCGATCACCGCGCCGGCCGTCAGCAGGCGGCGTTCCGGGTCGGTCATCAGGCACGCGCCCGCCCCCAGCGCCAGCAGCACCAGGAAGCGCTTGGCCATGATCAGGCTGAAGGCGGGGTCCGAGGAGAACGCCACCATGAGCAGGCCCCACAGGGCGAAGGCCAGGGCGGCCCCGAAGGCCGGCGGACGGCAGGGAAGCTCGCGGCGGCGCAGGGAGGCCGTCGCGGCGTCCAGGGCCAGCAGGCCCAGCACGACGAACGCCGCGGCGCCCGAGAGGGTCGCCGCGGCGCCGAACAACGCCAGCAGGGGAACGCGCGGATCGCGCCGCATGGCCGGCGCGGGCTAACCGCCCAGCCGCTCCAGCATGTCCACGGCGCGGCGGTGGCCGGGAGCCAGCTCCAGGGCCTTGCGCACGTCGGCGAGGGCCTCGGCGCGGCGGTCGGCACGGTCCAGGAACTGGGCGCGCAGGATCCAGGCGTCGGGGTCGTCGCCGTGGGTCTCCACGTTCAGGTTCAGCAGGGCCTCGGCGCCCGCCACGTCCTGATGCAGCTCCGTGCGCTCGCGGGCCAGGCCGGCCAGCACGCCGGGGCCGAAGTCGTAGGAGCCGCTGCCGTAGTAGAGGTTGCGCAGGTCGCGGTACTCGGCCACGGCCGCGTCCACGCCCTCGGCGGCGATGGTCTTGCCCAGCACCTCGTCCAGGGTGGCGGGATCGGTCAGGCCGCGGTGGCAGGTCACGCAGCTCACCGTGTGGCCCTTCACGCCGGCGTCCGGCAGCAGGTCGCCGTTCACGGACTGCACCAGCTTCATCATGCCGCGGGCCACCTTCTTGGGCTCCAGCTCGTCGCTGGCCCAATCCACGGAATCGTAATCGCCCGGCGTCTTCTGCACGTGGCAGTGGATGCAGCGCACGCCCAGGGCCGTGCTGAAGCTCTTCATCACGTCCATGAGCTCGTCCTTGGGCGTGTCCGACGGCAGCACGGTCAGGTTGGTGAAGGACTCGGGCAGGGCCGCCGTGGCGGCGCCGGCCAGGAGCAGGGCGAGGATCAGAGCGCGCAGAGACATGGGCATGGATGGACCTCCGGTGGTTCGTTCGGGATCGAGAACCCGGACACCATAAGCACGGTGGCGCTATCAGGCATCCCGGAGATATGATATCCTTCTTCCGATGGCCAAGGCTCGCTCCCCACGCCCCTGGCAACCGCGACCGACACCAGAAGACCGTCACTCCCGATCGGAGGGCCCATCATGCGGCTCGTCGCCTCCATCTGTTCCCTGATCCTCGCCCTCGCGGCGATTCCGGCCTCCGCGCAGTGGACCGACCTGGCCGCGGGCACCCCTCTGGAGGGCGGCGGCGGCAGCGCCGGGCTGGCCTGGGGCGACGCCGATCTCGACGGCCGCCAGGACCTCTACGTGACCGAGAACGGGCAGCCCAACCTGCTGTTCCGCAACCTGGGCGCCGGCAACTTCCTGGAGGTGGCCGCCGTCCCCGCCGCCGACCTGGGCGAGGGCACCGGCTCCTACTGGGGCGACTACGACGGCGACGGCCGTCCCGACCTGGCCCTCCTGCACCTGGGCGAGAGCAACCGCCTGCTGCGCAACCTGGGCAACTTCGCCTTCAGCGACCAGACCGCCGCGCCGGTGGACGACGCCGGCGATTCCTGGGGCGGCGCCTGGGTGGACTTCGACAACGACGGCCGTCTGGACCTCTTCCTCTGCAACGACACCACCCCCAGCCTGCTGCTGCGCAACCTGGGCGGCGGCGCCTTCGCGCCCGCGGTCACGGCCCTGGACGCCGTGTCGGCCGTGCAGAACTGCGCCTGGGCGGATTTCGACGACGACGGCGACCAGGACGTGTTCCTCTGCACCGGCGCCTTCCAGCCCAACCGCCTCTTCCGCAACGACGGCGACGCCGTCTTCACCGACATCACCGCCGCCCCCCTGGGCGACACCGCCCCCGGCCAGGGCGCCGCCTGGGGCGACTACGACGGCGACGGCGACCTGGATCTCTTCATCACCCGCTGGGGCGTGACCGGCCGCCTCTACCGCAACGAGGGCGGCGGCGCCTTCAGCGACGCCACCGGCGGCTGGCAGGGCGCCAGCATCAACGGCCAGAGCTGCGCCTGGGCCGACTACGACAACGACGGCGACCTGGACCTCTACATCGCCTGCTTCGGCCATCCCAACCTGCTGCTCGCCAACGACGGCGCCGGCGGCTTCACGGACGCGGCGGCCCCCTTCCCCGCCCTGGCCGACACGGCCCGCAGCGTGGGCGCCGCCTGGGCGGACCTGGACGACGACGGCGACCCGGACCTGGCGGTGTCCAACTACCAGGGCGCCAACCGCCTCTTCCGCAACGACCAGGCCGCGGGCAACCACTGGCTGACCGTGCGGCTCTTCGGCACGCGCGGCAACACCTCGGCCATCGGCGCGCGCGTGCGCGTGGTGGCGGGCGGCCGCACGCTGATCCGCGAGGTCAACGGCGGCTCGGGCTACCTGTCCCAGGACTCGCTGCCCCTCGAGTTCGGATTGGGCGCGGCCACGCAGGTGGACAGCCTGCAGATCTTCTGGCCCACCATCCCCGCCGGCGGGGGCCGCACCGTGACCACGCAGACGGCCCTGCTGGTGGACCGCACCATGACCGTGGTGGAGCCCACCAACCCGCAGACCGGCGTGGATGCGCCGCCGGCCGCGCCGCCCGCCCTGGACGCCTATCCCAACCCGTTCAACCCGCGCACCAGCCTGCGCTTCGCCCTGCCGCAGGACGGCGCCGTGCGCCTCACCCTGCACGACCTGAGCGGCCGCCGCGTGGCCGTGCTCGCCGATGCCGCGCTTCCCGCCGGCGACCACGCCGTGACCTGGAACGGCTGCGACGACGCCGGCCGCGCCCTGGCCGCCGGCACCTACGTGGCCCGGCTCCGCACCGCCCGCGGCGTGGAGAGCGTGCGGCTGACGCTGGTGCGCTGACCGCTTCGATTCGCCCATGTAAGACGGAGCGCCTTCGACTAATATCGGAGGCGCTCCGTCTTTTTTCCTCGAGCCGGGAGAACGCCATGCGCGCCGTCGCCGTCGTCCTGACCGCCCTGATCCTCAGCACCGCCCCCGCCCGCGCCGGCTGGGACCTGGTGACCTCCGGCGTGGGCGCGGATCTCCACGCCATCATGGAGTTCGGCACCACCTGGGTGGTGGGCGACCAGGGCACGGTGCTGTCCAGCACCGACGGCCTGGCCTGGACCCCGCACACGGTGCCCACCGGCGCCGACCTGCGCGGCATCCTCATGACCTCGAGCAACAACTCCTGGTTCGCGGGAAGCGACGGGTCCGTCATCGTCACCGTGGACTTCGGCGCCACCTGGGCCACCCGCGGCGTGGGCGATCCCTCGGCCCACCTCACGGACATCTTCAGCCGCAGCAGCGGCCTGGGCTTCGTGGTGGGCCCCCAGGGCCGCTTCTTCTATTCGGAGGATCTGGGCCAGACCTGGGACGCGCGCCCCGTGCCCGGCGGCCCGGACCTGCTCTGCGGCCTCTGCCCCTTCAGCGGCGGCTCGAGCATGCTGGCGGCCGGCGCCGGCGGCTTCGTGGCCAAGACATCCGACGCCGGCATGACCTGGACCCAGTACCCCACCGGCGCCGTCGAGGACATCCGCGACGTAACCCCCAGCGGCGACGCCTACCTGGCCGTGGGCCAGGGCGGCCTCATCCTGCGCTCCACGGATCTGGGCGAGACCTGGACCCGCATCCCCTCGCCCACCACCGCCGGGCTCAACGCCGTGCTGCCCAGCGCCCAGTTCTATGGGCACATCCTGGCCTGCGGCGACGGCGGCGCCATGATCAAGAGCACCGACAACGGCCTGACCTGGGGCGTGCAGGACACCCCGGTCACCGCGGATCTGAACGGTCTGGAGAGCTATGGGAACCACGTGTGGCTGGCCGTGGGCGCCGGCGGCGTCATCCTGCGCACCACCGACGGCGGCGGCGTGACCGTGGGCGTGGAGGACCAGGCGCCGCCCGCGACCACCGTATCGGTCACGGAGCTGCTGCCGGCGGCCCCGAACCCCTTCAACCCGTCCACCACGCTGACCTTCCGCCTGGCCCAGCCCGGCGAGGTGCGCCTGGACCTGCACGGCCTGGACGGCCGCCGCGTGCGCACCCTGGTGCTGGGCGCCCGGGCCGCCGGCCCGCACGCCGTGCGCTGGGACGGCCGCGACGACACGGGCCGCGCCGCGCCCTCGGGCCTCTACCTGGCGCGGCTGATCACCGGCGACGACGTGCGGACGCAGCGTCTGCAGCTGGTGCGCTAGCCCCCGAAACGCCGCTCGGTGAAGTGCGCGTCCGGATCCGAGTCCAGGAACGCCGCCATCTCCCCCACCACCGCCGCCGGCGGATGCAGCAGGCCCCGGTCCGCGAAGGACTGGAACACGGGCTGGCCGGGGAAGGCGTCGGCGGGCGCGTTGCGCGCCAGCAGCTGCATGTCCGTGGCCACCAGGCCGGGCTCATAGCTGAGCAGGGCCACGTCGCGCGGCGGCACGCCGTCCTGCTCCAGCTCCGCCGCCAGGGTGCGCCCGCCCAGCAGCAGCGCCGCCTTGGAGGCGCAGTAGTCGGCCGATCCGGTCAGCGCCTTGTGCGCCGCCCCCGACGACACGTTGACGATGCGCAGCGCCGCGCCCTCCGGCCGCCGCGCCACCATGCGCCCCATCAGCGCCAGCGGAGCCGCGGCGTTCAGGGCCATCACGCGCACCAGGGCGGCGGGGTCGTGATCGCGCACGCGGCGCAGCGCGCCGATGACCGCGGCGTTGTTGACCAGCGCCGCCCGCGTCAGGCCGGGGCGCGCCAGCTCCTCGTCCAGCGGCGGCAGGAAGCGCGCGGCCAGGGCGGCGGGATCGGCCAGGTCCACGCGCACGTGGCGGTAGGCGGGGTGGTCCAGCGGGGCGTCGCGGCGGGCGCAGCCCAGCACGCGCCAGCCGTCGTCCAGCAGCGCGCGGGCCAGGGCCAGGCCGATGCCGTCGCTGGTGCCGGTGACGGCGGCGAAACGGGTTCCGTTGCTCATCGATGCGACCTCCTCGCGTGGGAGCCTACCACAGCCGCGCACGATACGCTCGGGCGGTGCGTCGATCGTTGTGGAACTCCCGTCATCGCCGCTGGTAGATTGATGTTCCGATCTCAACGCCATCACCGACGACGACGGGAGTTCCCATGATCCGCCGCGCCGCGCTCCCCCTGCTCCTGCTGAACCTGGCCCTCGCAGGCTGCACCCCCGATACGGTGTCCCGCGTCACCCCCCTCTCCGACGACGTCACCTGGCACCGCGGCCTGGCCGTCACGCGGACCGCCGACGCCGTGCTGCGCCTGGCCGCCGCCCCCGCGGAGCTGGGCCGCAGCCGCCTGCATTTCCAGGTGGAGGTGGCCAACATCTCCGACCGGCCGGTGGAGGTGGGGCCCTCCATGTTCAGCCTCATCCCCGCCGGCGACGGCCCCGTGGCCGTCCCCGTGGATCCCGAGGCCCGGCTCCTGCAGATCAATCGGCAGGATACCAAGGACACGTCGCACCACGACCTGTTCGGGTTCCTGGACGCGGTGGGCGACCTGGCGTCGTCGCCCGATGAGGAGGAGCTCGAGGCGCGGGAGGCCGAGGAGGCGGAGGAGGCGCAGCGCCGCAGCGCCGTGGCCGAAAGCCGCAGCTTCTGGGCCGATCAGGCCTTCCGACGCACCACCCTGGCTCCCGGCCAGACCATGGGCGGCGTGCTGGTCTTTCCCGCCAAGGACTGCGGCCGCGAGGTGCGGCTCACGCTGCGCACGGCGGAATCGGAGCTGGCGCTGCCGTACCGGGTGATGTGGAGGTCGGAGGTGACGCGTCCGCCGTCGGGGCCGGTGTACGGGGTCGACCCTTGATCAGACCTGATCCGCCAACCCCTCCGCCGCCGGCGGATCGATGTACCGCCGCAGCACCTTCTTGATGGTCATGCCCTGCACCAGGATGGAGAACAGCACCACCACGTAGGTGCAGATGATGAGCAGGGGCTTCTCGGGGATGTTGGGCAGCGACAGCACCAGCGCCACGCTGATGCCCCCGCGCAGTCCGCTCCAGGTCAGGATGCGGATCACGCCCTGGCTGAACGCCGTGCGCATCTTCATCAGCGTGATGGGCACCGCCACCGACACCAGCCGCGCCAGCAGCACCACCGCGATGGAGACGGCGCCCGCCAGCACGTGCGAGCGCGTGAACGGCAGCACCAGGATCTCCACGCCGATGAGCAGGAAGAGCACGGCGTTGAGGATCTCGTCCAGCAGCTCCCAGAACTTCTCCAGATAATCGGCCACCTCGTCGCTCATGGCGAAGGAGCGGCCGCGGTTGCCGATGAGAAGCCCCGACATCACCACGGCGATGGGCCCGGAGATGTGCCACGCCCACGCCAGGCTGTAGCTGCCCATGACCAGGGCCAGGGTGATCAGGACCTCCACCTTGTAGTCGTCGATGGCCAGCATCATGCGGTAGGCGATCCAGCCCGAGACCAGCCCCAGCAGGGCGCCGCCGCCGGACTCCCGCAGGAAGAGCAGCGCCATGCCGCCCGGGCCCAGCGACCCGCCGTGTCCGTGGCCGCCGCCGTGCCCCGCGTGCTGCTGCAGCAGCGCCACCAGCACGGTGAACACCACCACGGCCACGCCGTCGTTGAAGAGCGACTCGCCCGCGATCTTGGCCTCCAGGGCCGGCGGCGCGTGGAGCGTCTTGAGCGTGCCCATCACGGCGATGGGATCCGTGGGCGAGATGAGCGCCCCGAACACCAGGCAGGCCAGCCAGCCCGCCTCCAGCCCCAGCATGCCGAACACGGCCTTGCTCATGGCGCCCACCAGCGCGGTGCTCAGCAGCAGCCCGAAGGTGGCCAGCAGCACGATGGTCCAGCGCCGCTGCACGAAGTAGTCCAGGTCCGCGTGCAGCGCCCCCGCGAAGAGCAGGAAGCCCAGCATGCCGTGCATGAGCGCCTCGTTGAAGTCGATGTTGGCCACGTAGGCCCGCACCACCGACACCACCTCCAGCCCCGGCACCAGCCACGACAGCAGCATCACGCCCAACGACCCGGCCAGGCTGATCATCAGCAGCCCCACCGAGGGCTCCAGCTTCAGGTAGCGCGTGTTGAGGAAGCCGAAGACCGCGGCCACGGTGAGCATGACGGCGACGATGTCGAAGAGGCTCATGGTTCCCGGGCGCCTTTCACCAGCAGCCAGAGGCAGAACGCCAGCTCGCCCACGAAGGCGGGCACGAAGACGATGGTCTGGAAGAGCTCCGCGCGGGCGGCGTAGTCCGTGAGCAGGGTGTTGGCGAAGCCGTCGATCAGATAGCCCGCGCCGGCCAGGACCAGCAGCCCGCCCAGGATGCGGGGCACCAGCGCGGAGCGCAAGATCAGACCGCCCAGCACCAGGCAGTGCAGGCCGAAGAACACCAGCCCCGCCGCATACCCGAAGGCGTGGGTCTCCAGGTGCGTCAACGCCTGCCCCGAGACGACGGGATCCGCGGCCCCGGCCAGCTTCAGCGCCAGGAAGAGCTGCAGCAGGCCCGCGGCCACCACGGCGGCGTGGACCAGGCGCAGGGCGCCGGCCAGGGCGGCCAGGGTGCGGTGCACGGGACGGAGCAGGACGTAGATCACCGCCGCCAGGAACACGTCGGCCAGGAGCATGACCAGCTCGGCGGCCATGGCGCGGCGGAAGAGCGTTTCGGCGGCGGAGACGGCCGCGGCGGTGGCGGCCGCATCGCCGGGCACGATCAGGCGCTGGCGCACCCCGAACTCGGCGAAGATCCCGCAGACGAAGATCACCAGGTAGGCGGCGCCCGCCAACCGGATCAGGGCGGGCGAGGGGAAGGCGGAGCGGTTGGCGGTCATGGGATCCTCCGAGTTCGAGCGGGTCAGAAGAGCCGGCGCTCCTCCGCGCAGGCCTCCAGAAACTGAGCGAAGCGACGGTCGCGGGTCTCCTGCCGCTTGGCCGTGGCGATCCAGCCCAGCACCGTGCGTCGATGGCCGGGCGGCAGGGTCGCGAAGAAGCGGCCGGCAACGGCATCGGCGTCCAGCGCCGCCCGATGGTCGGGCTCCAGCTCCGGCTCGCCGTCCTGCTCGTAGCTGTAGACCTTGGACCTCTCGGGCTCGCGCCGCCGCCAGGCCGCCTTCCCCGCCTCCGTCACCCGCCCCTCCGCCAACAGCTCTTCCATGCGCGCCATGTTCACGCCGCTCCAGTTGGAGCCCGCGCGGCGCGGGGTGAAGCGGATGGTGTAGCGGTCGTCGTCCACGCGGCGGCGGATGCTGTCGATCCAGCCGTGGCAGAGGGCTTCGTCCACGCTCTGGGGCCAGGTGAGGCTGGGCCTGCCGGTGTGCTTCTTCCAGAAGCCCACCAGCAGCTCCTCCGCGGTGGCGCCGTGTTCGGCGAGCCAGTCTCCGAACTCCTTGGGCGACTTGAAATAACGTGCGCGCGGACTCATGGGCCTCCCCGGGTTGGCGAGCGTTCCGATCGGGACAATGTGCCCCCGGAGGGCGACGGCCGCCACGGAGGCGCCCCGGAATCTCCTGATCTGTGCTAGGATACCCGTCCCGCATCTCGATGTTCAGGATCCAGCCAAGGAGCTCGTCCATGAAGAAAGCGATCGTCGTCCTCGCGGTGCTCCTGCTCGCCGTGTCGGCCTTCGGGTATCCCCGCCAGGCCCTGGTGGAACGCTTCACCAACGCGTCGTGCGCCCCCTGCGCCAGCGTGAACACCGGTTGGTACACGGCCACCGTCCAGGGGCTGGAGAACGCCGGCAGCCTGGACCACATCGTCTACAACGTGAACTGGCCGGGTCCCAACGACCCCATGTACCTGTTCAACGCCTCGGACAACATGGCGCGGCGCGCCCTGTACGGCGTGAACTCGGTGCCCTGGATCGAGGTGGACGGCTCGCTCTTCAACATGACCGGCAGCTACGCCACGGATGCGGCCAACTTCGACGCGCTCATCACCGGCCTGGAGGGCAGCTATTCGCCCTTCGACCTGCAGGTCACGGCCCTGCGCTACACCAGCGGCGTGGTGGAGGTGGAGGTCGCCGTCACCCGCGACCCCTCCGACGCCACCGTGCTGCCCGCCGAGATGATCCTGCAGGTGGGCCTGGTGGAGAACCTGGTGGTCTTCGCCTCGCCTCCCGGCAGCAACGGCGAGTCCCAGTTCCACGACGTGTGCCGCCGCATGCTGCCCGACGCCGGCGGCAACGCCTTCAGCGTGCCCGCCCCCGGCGGCTCCACGGTGATCTCCCTCAGCTACGTGCCCGACGCCGAGGCCCTGTCCACCATCGTCTTCGAGGACCTGAGCGTGGTGGCCTTCGTGGAGGCCGCGGGCGGCGGCGTGTCCCAGTCGCGCAAGGAGCCCACGGTGCTGGCCGACACCGTGCACGCGGCCTTCCGGGTGGACGAGACCGTGGGCGGCGCGCCCATGCAGGTGGTCTTCACGGACATGTCCAGCCCCGCCGCCGGTTCCGCCATCACGAGCTGGACCTGGGACCTGGACGGGAACGGCACCGTGGACAGCACGGATCCGTCCCCCACGTGGACCTACGCGGCCCAGGGCCTGTACACCGTCAGCCTGACCGTGACCGACGGCACCGGCAGCGACACCTCCACCCGCACGGACCTGCTCCAGGTCATCGCCAACCAGGCCAGCGTGCTGGTGGTCAACGGCATCGAGTACGCCACCTACGCGGCGGAGATGGAGGCCTTCTACGCCGGCGCCGCGGTGCACGGCTCCCACCCGGTGGACGTGTGGGACGTGTTCGGCGACCAGGGCTTCGACTACGGCATGGATTCCGGCGTGATGGCCACGCACCTCTTCCGCGGCCGCGTGCCCGACTCCGTGATGGACCTCTACGACACGGTGATCTGGGTGGGCAACAACTACGGCGGCGACCTGGACGCCTACGACGCGGCCCAGGCCCTGGCCTTCGTGCAGGGCGGCGGCAACTTCATCCTCGCCACGCGCATGGGCACGTCGTACTTCGACATCACGCTGCGCAACTACTGCGGCATCCTGTCCATCTCCAACGACCGCACCGTGACCAACCTGGTGTCGCTGGATCCGGCCCTGGGCGACGTGCCCGCCGCCGCGGGCAGCACCTACGCCAACTTCGCCTACCTGGGCGCGTCCAGCGAGGCCCTGCCCATGTTCCGCGAGGCCACGGACACCACCTACATCGCCGCCTTCCGCATCCGCAAGGCGGGGCACGGCACCTTCGTGTACGTGGCCGGCCGGCCGTACCGCTACGACGCGGCCGCCTCGGCCGCCAACTACGAGGTCATGCTGGGCTCGTGGCTCCTGGACAGCACCGCGGTGGAGGGCGGCCTGCCCGGCCTGGCCCTGGCGCAGAACTCGCCCAACCCGTTCAACCCGTCCACGGAGATCCGCTTCACCCTGGCGCAGTCGGGCCGCGTGAACCTGCGCGTGTTCGACGCCGCCGGCCGCCTGGTGCGCACCCTGGTGGACGGCGACCTGCCCGCCGACACTCACGCCGTGAACTGGGACGGCCGCGCCGACGACGGCGGCCGCGCCGCCGCGGGCGTGTACCTGTACCGCCTGGAGACGCCGGAGGGCGTGCTGTCGCGGTCCATGGTGATGGTGAAGTAGGTTTGGGATTCCCCGTATGAAGAAGGCGCCCGCGTCCTGCGACGCGGGCGCCTTCGCGTTCCGGAGACGTCCGTTCACTCCCCGATGATCTTCACCATCACTTGCGGAACTCGTTCAGCTCGCGCATGCGGCGACGGAACTCGTGGGGCGGCTCGAAGGGCACGGGCCCGGCCGCGCGCGACGCCTGCAGCACGGCCTCCGCCTCCGCGGGGAACCCGTTGTCGCCGTAGTGCGACACGGTCTCCACGGCGTAGCCCGCCGCCACCGCCAGCACGGAGTAGTTGCGGCCGTCCAGGAAGACGTAGGCCAGGGTGCGGCCGTAGGGATCGGTCTCCGCGGCGCGCAGGATCTCGATGGAGTGCGCCACCGCGAAGGCGCCGCGGGCGAAGGCCTCCGCCTCCGGTCCGAAGGCCTGGTCGTAGCTCCAGCCGTGGCCGGGGAAGTCGGTCTCCGGCGTGTCGATGCCCAGGATGCGCACGCGCTCGCGTTCGTCGTCGGACCAGCGGATGACCACGGTGTCGCCGTCGCCCACCTCCACCAGGGCCGGGTCCACGGCCACGCGGCGGCCCGACTCGCGGGACTGGGCGCGGTCGTCGTGGGGGCGGCGGTCGGCGGCGGCGGCCGGAAGGGCCAGCAGCAGGGCCACGGCGAGCAGGAACGGGCGGAGTCGGAAGATCGGAAGCGTCATGGCGCGGCGTCCTCGCAACAGGGGATCGGTGCAGGCTCCGCGCACCATAGACGGTGCCGCCCCGGGCCGTCAACGCGCTGGCCATGCACGCGGGCGGCACGGGGTGGGCGTCGGCCAAGATCACCCTGCTGAGGTAGGTATTCCGGCGGATTTCACGCTCTGGCACGAATTGTGACATCTTCGTGATATTTGTGATTGAATTCGGCTGCGCGTTTTTGATACGGTGAGCCGGTCGCGGCGCTGCCGGGAACGGATCGGGGGGATCCGGCGCTCGGCCGACGACCCGCACCGTCTGCAGCCCGGATCCCCCTCCTGCCTCTCCCGGCGTCGTCCGACCGGACCGTCGGCACCCTACGCCAACCGGCGGCCATTCCTATCCACATCCAGGGGGAATCACCATGCGCACAGCGATCGTCGTCCTGCTGGTCCTCGGCCTCGCCGCCGCGGCCTTCGCAGTGGACACCAGCAACACCCGCGTCCTGCCCACCAAGATGAACCGCGTCGTACCCCACTACGGAACGCCCGACGGCCGCGAGGGCGGCGAGACCGTCGCCGACGCCATCGTCATCGGCGGCCTGCCCTACTTCGACGCGGGCTACACCTGCGACAACATCGACGACTACGACGTGGTCTGTCCGTACTCCGGCTCGACCTCACCGGACGTGGTCTACGCCTACACCCCGGCCACGGACGAGATCCTGGAAGTGGACCTGTGCGGGTCCACCTACGACACCAAGGTCTACGTGCTGGACGCCGGCCTGAGCTCCGTGGCCTGCAACGACGACTACTACTTCGACGATCTCTGCGGCGTGTACGTGTCCTACGTGGCCGCCACGATCTACGCCGGCAACACCTACTACATCGTGGTGGACGGCTACGGCGGCGACTGCGGCGACTACAACCTGGCCGTCACCGGCACCCCCATGGTGCCCGTGGAGTGCCCGGCCGACGCCGTGGCCGAAGGCGAGCCCGACGTGTACGACGGCTACGTGGACGCCACCAACGGCGGCTGCAACAGCACCCCGAACGTGTACGGCGACATCGACTGGATCAACGCCGATCCCCTGAGCCCCTTCGACGGCCAGGCCTGGATGTGCGGCCGCAGCGGCTGGTACGTGAACGCCACCGGCGGCAACTCCCGCGACACCGACTGGTTCATGGTGACCGCGGCCGAGTCCGGCTCCATGGAGTACATGCTCCACGGCGAGCAGAACATGTACATGTTCGTGCTCAACACCGACTGCGAGAACCTGGTGGCGGTGGCGGAGGCCGACGCTCTGGCCAACGTTCCCACCACGCTGTCCTGGGATGCGGTGGCGGGCACCACCTACCTGATCTGGGCCGGTCCGGCCGAGTTCACGGGCCCCGTGGACAACTTCACCTACTACATGCGCATCACGGGCAACATGTACAACACCGTCCCCAACGAGGACGTGTCGTTCAGCGGCCTGAAGACGATGTTCCGCTAGGAGCCCGGCTCCTCCCTTGCACCGCGCCCCCGCGGACTCCGGTCCGCGGGGGCGTCGGTTTTCAGGGCCGGGTGATTCCGCACGCGATCGGAGGGCGCACGGGCGCGGCGTCGCGGCCGCGACGGAGGCCAAGGCGCCGGGATGGAACTAGGAGACCGCCTGCTCCTCACGCATCCCCGCGGGATGCGCATCGGCCGGTTCGATGATCACGATCCTCAGGCCGCGGCAGCGGGTGCACCAGTTGACCTTCTTGCGGATCATGGTGCGGGGGGCGGTGCAGGTACCTTCCAGGGGGCGGCGCTTTCCGCAGGTGGGGCAGCGGACCACCCAATCGGCGACCAGATCGTCGGGGCTGTTGCGATCCGTGAAGTCCACGGTCACCCCTTTCATGGCTGGAGAGGACGGGGCCGGAGCCCCTCGGGAATTGATCCTACCATGTCGATCCGTTCCGCCACAAGGGGGTCAGATTTGACGTCTTGTCACCAAATGGGCGGGCGGTCGCCGCATTCCGCCCCAGAGCGCAAGCCCACCCGGAACCCCGACCTGTAACTCCCGGGTCAAGCCTGCTAATCTGCCGCCGATCCCACCGCAAACCACCTCTTTCCCGGATCGACGCCATGACCGACAAGACTGCACGGTTCCCCCGGTTCGCGCCGCTGTTCGCGGATACCGCAGCCCCGCGCGTGGCCTCCCAGGCCCGCTCCGTCCGCCTGCTCTTCGAGAAGGCGCTGCCCGGCCATGCGGAACGGCGCCGGCGCGCGGACCTGCCGCCCGGCCTGGCCGCGGTCCTGTCCGACGCCAGCACCGCCTTCCGGCCCGACGCCGTGCAGCAGGAGATCTACACCAACGACAGCGGCACCTCCGCCCTGCCCGATCTGGTGCGCAGGGCGCTGGTGAACCTGCACGCGGGCCTGGTGGTGCGGCCCGGCACGCTGGAGGATCTGCAGGCCGTGGTGCGGTGGGCCCACGAGACCGGCACGCCCTACTGCGTGCGCGGCGCGGGCACCTGGCCCTTCGGCGGCGCGGTGGCGGTGGGCGGCGAGATGGTGGTGGACCTCTCCCACCTGCGCGGCATCCACGTGGACGCCCACGCGGGCAACGTGACCGTGGGCTGCGGCGCGATCATCGCGGACATCCGGCGCGCCCTGCGCGACCACGGCCTGGCCCTGCGGCAGGAGATCACCAATCCCAGCAGCGGCACCCTCTGCGGCTGGATCGCCACCGGCGGCCTGGGCCTGGGCAGCTACAAGTACGGCTCCGTGCAGCAGTCCGTGGAGGCCCTGCTGCACCTGCGTCCCGACGGCGAGCTGGCGGAGCTGCGCCCCGGCGATCCCGGCTTCGCGGACCTGTTCATGAGCGAGGGGCAGCTGGGCATCGTGGCCGGCGCCGTGGTGGGCGTGAAGCGCGACGCCTTCGTGTCCAAGCCCTACGCCTTCTCCTTCCCCTCCGCCGGCGCCGCCGTGGCCTTCATGGAGCTGGTGCGGGAGTGGGAGCTCACGCCCACGTCGGTGCTGTACTTCGACGCCGAGCACATGCGGATCACCACGGAGATCGGCATCGCCAAGCACGCGCGGAAGCTGGAGGAGGCCGTGGAGGCCGACGACGAGCTGCGCACCCGCCGCGAGCGCCGCGACCTGGAGACCGCCCGCACCCTGGCCAAGCAGGACCACGTGGTGGTCCTGGAGTTCGACACCCGCGACGACTACGAGGACAGCCTGCGCCGCCCCCTCTTCGGCCGCGGCCAGACCGAACGCCGCTTCCGCGACCTCACCTACCGCCGCCTGTCCGTGCGCCAGGCCCACATGCTCTGGGAGCACCGCTACCTGCCGGTGCAGATGAAGTCGCGCGGGCCGTCCATGCTGGTGTCGGAAGTGGTGCTGCCCCTGGAGAAGTTCACGGAGTACGCCGACTTCCTGCGCGCGTCGGTCTCGGCCTGGACCAGCAACCCCCTGAAGACCGAGGCCCACCTGCTGCCCGGCGGCCGCCTGCTGGTGCAGACCATCCTGCTGGCCGACACGGCCGCCCACCGCCACAAGCTCTACCTGTCCCTGGTCCCGTTCATGACCCAGGCGGCGGTGAAGCTGGGCGGCTGGGCCTACGGCACCGGCCTCTGGAACCTGCCGTTCCTGCGCGACGCCGTCGGCGACGCCGGCGCGGCCCGCGACCGCCACGCCGCCGCCAAGGACGCCCTGGACCCCCGCCGTCTGCTCAACCGCGCCCGCTACGTGAACGCGCGCGGCCGCAACTGGCGGCTCAAGCTCTTCGCGCGGCTGCCGGTGGCGTACCTGCGCACGGTGGTGAACGTGCTCATGCGCGGCCGCCGCGAGCGCACGTTCCTGGGCCGCGTGCTCTGGCGCGGCACCCGGGCCGCCATGCCCGCGGTGGTGCCCCCCAACCTGGCCAAGTCGCGGTCGGACATCGCCCAGATCATCAGCGTGTGCGCGGAGTGCGACAGCTGCGAGCGCGTGTGCCCCACCAGCGACGTCTTCGGTTCCCTGGGGCCCGCCACGCCCATCACCCGCCGCAAGACGGCCGGGCGCGTGGCCCGCGGCGAGGCCATCGACCAGGCGGAGGCCCTGGCGTTCCTGGCCTGCACCCGCTGCGACAACTGCACGCGCGTGTGCCCGGTGGACATCCCGCTGACCCGCATGTTCGACCTGGTGGAGGCCGACACCCGCTTCCAGACCGCCCTGGCCCTGGAGCCCGCGCGCAAGCAGGCCTTCGTGGACCGCATGTGGGACGTGATGAAGGAGAGCCCCCTCTACCTGCCCCACACCAAGGCGGAGCAGAAGGAGGAGCGCTCGCACCTGCAGCACGGGCTGCGCATCAGGTATCCGCGCGGCTTCGCGTACGGCCAGCTCGTCATCGATCCGGAGACCTGCATCCGCTGCGGCATGTGCGCCGACGAGAACGCCTGCACCTACGGCGCCCGCGAGGGCGTGCCCCGCGCCATCCCCACCCTGGTGGACGAGAACTGCGCCCTCTGCAACGCGTGCATCAACTTCTGCCCCCAGAACAAGGCGGTGCAGGTGGAGCGCGACGTGCTGGGCCAGCTGGCCGAGCACGCCGTGGACCGCGACGAGCGCACCTTCTGGCTGGAGGAGCGCGCCCTGCTGCGCGACACCACCACGGTGGAGCGCTCGCCCCAGCTCACGGAGATGAGCGACGCCTACGTGACCCAGGACATCCTCATGGAGATCGACAAGGAGGCCTCCACCGGCCAGATCCCCGTGTCGGGCATGGGCCAGGGCGACCGCCACATGGGCATCGGGTTCGACGCCGAGCGCTTCAGCCACTTCCACATCGTGGGACCCGCCCAGAACCGCCTGCACGAGGGCGATCCGGACGAGGAGCTGTCCACCCGCCTGGGCAAGCGCTGGCGCTACTGCCGCTTCGACGCCGACGGCAACCTCACCAACGCCCCCTACCCCGGCGTGCACCTCAGGACGCCCATCCTCTTCAACGCCGTGGGCCTGCAGAGCATGGGCCGCGCCGAGCTGGCGTTCCTCAAGGTGGCCGAGAAGCAGCACTCGCTGGTGGCCATGGAGCTCACGCGCTTCCTGGAGCACTACGAGACCTTCAAGCAGGAGGGCGGCTACGAACGCCTGCCGCGCGTGGTGGTGCCGCGCGTGGACGGCGAGCTCATCAGCCACCTGCAGGTGCACCCCCGCGTGAGCCGCGACCTGCTGAGCGCCCTCTGGGACATGCCCATGTACGAGATCGTGCCCCACGACGACATGGGCGTGACCGCCGACTTCATCCGCCAGAACACCGCGGCCCTGCGCCGCGGGGCGCCCCTGCTCAGCGGCTACCTGGAGGTGGGCGAGCACGACATCACCGGCGGCGTGATGACCCGGGAGCTGCTGGACCGCCTGGAGGCGTTCCTGGCCCTGGGCGTGGACTGCCTGCACGTGCGCGGCCTGCGCAACCAGGACCACTACTTCGTGACCAGCCAGGCGGTGCGCGCCGTGCACCACCACCTGATGCAGACGGGGCGGCGGCACAAGGTGTCGGTGCTGGCGTCGGGCGGCATCCGGCTGGCGTCGGACACGCAGAAGACGGTGCAGCGCGGTGCCGAGGCCACGTTCATCGACTTCGCTGCTCTGCTGGCCCTGGACCCCTACGCCTACCGCGCGGAGCTGGAGGGCCAGGCCACCACGGACCGGCTCATCGACCTGGACGTGGAGTGGGCCGTGAAGCGGCTGACCAACCAGATGGAGTCGCGCAAGGTGCAGATCCTGGAGGTCCTGGGCGCGGCGGGCTTCAAGGACATCAAGAAGACCATCGGCGAGGAAGGCCGGCTCATCGACTTCTACGAGCTCGAGGAGCGCATCCAGAAGGACATCTTCGAGCGGCCGGAGCGGCTGGAGGCCTTCGGCGCGGCCAACCGCGACCTGCTGGCGCGGGAGCCGCTGGCGGCGGACGCCTCGCCCGCGTACACGGAGCTGGCGGCGCGCGTGCGGCCCCTGCCGTCGCCCCACAACTTCTACGACCTGGGCCCCGTGAACCAGACTGTGTACCAGCGCGACCACGTGTGGCCCGGCGACCTGATCCGCACCGTCGGCCGCATGGCCGCGGGCGACATGGCCATGACCCGCCTGGGCGAGGTGCGCGCCACCGGCCTGCTGGGCGACGGCCTGGACGTGATGAAGATCCTCTACCGCCGCGACCCGGACAACATCCCGGACGCGGAGCTGGACGGCGTGTCCACCGCCCTGCGCCTGCACTCCAACCTGGTGCTGCGCGCGCCGTGGATGTTCGGCGGCAAGAGCGTGGGCTCGGTGGGGCTGGACACGTGGCGCGCCCACGTGATCGCCTCGCGGACCCTGGGCATCCAGTTCGACACGGGCGAGGGAGGCTACCCCACCAGCTTCTTCCTCAACAGCAAGGGCGAGCCGCTGTTCTTCACGGAGCCCGAGGTGCAGGCCATCCGCGGCTGGTTCGCCCACGACACGCACTACACCGCCGGCGAGATCCGCGCGGTCTGCGAGGAGCACGGCCTGGACCGCGGGACCTGGCCCGGCATCTACGCCAAGCTGGAGGAGCGCCCCGAGCGGCAGCCGTTCCTGTTCTACGAGGTCATCGGCCCCGACGACGAGCCGTACGTGTCCACGGAGCTCAAGACCGGCCTCTTCGGCGTGACCAAGGAGACCATCCGCAAGGCGCGGCGCGTGGTGATCGCGTACAGCCAGGGCGCCAAGATGGGCATCGGCGGGCACATCCTGGCCGGCAAGGTGAACCGTCTGGTGAGCTACCTGCGCGGCATCCAGGGCCTGGAGAAGCTCAACCTGGAGAAGCTGGAGACGCTGCTGGAGCGCGTGGAGGCGCTGGAGCAGGCGGCCGGGCATCCCCTGCGCGACACGGCCGCCGGCGTGAAGGCCGATCTGAGCCGCGCCAACGACGCCCAGGACATCGGCGCCGAGCTGAAGCAGGCCCTCTGGAACATCCAGCAGGCGGCCTACGAGAAGCGGCACGCGCGGAAGCTGGACCCCATCGAGTTCGAGAGCATCCTGCGTCTGAGCGAGGAGGTGATCTCGTACTCGTACACCAGCGTGATCAGCCCCTTCCCGTTCCACAACTGCTACTCCATCGAGGACGTGAAGTCCTTCATCGACATAGTGCGCATGATCAACCCCGCGGCCGTGGTGAGCGTGAAGGTCTCGCCGTCGGTGGACATCGAGTTCATCGCCGCGGGCCTGGCGCGCATCGCGCGGGACAACACCACGGAGGCCCTGCGCACCCGCTTCCCCGGCCGGCCGGTGGACCTGGACGACCTGCCCGACGACATGGCGGCCTACGCCGAGAAGCACGGCATGAAGATCGAGGTGTGGCTGGACGGGCCGCGCGGCGGCACCGGCGCCTCGCCCAACATCATCAAGGGCCAGATGGGCATGCACGTGGAGTACGCGGTGCCCCTGATCCACGACCGCCTGGTGCGCGACGGCCTGCGCAACCAGGTCACCTTCATGGTGGCCGGCGGCGTGCGCACCTACGAGGACGTGGTGAAGCTGGTGGCCCTGGGCGCCGACGGCGTGATCTGGGGCACGGCGCCCCTGGTCTCCATCGGCTGCGACCGCAACCGCAACTGCCACGACGGCTGCTCCCGCGGCATCGCCACCAGCAACCTCATCATGCAGAACCTGCGCAACGTGGAGATCAACTCGCGGCAGATGATCAACGCGTTCCTCATCATGCAGATGCAGCTCATCCGCGCCCTGGCCGGCCTGGGCTTCCGCGACGTGCGCGAGCTGCGCGGCCGCCACGACAGCGTGCAGTGGATCGGCCTGAAGGAGCGGGTGGACTACCGCCTGCGCCAGAAGGAGGAGCACGGCCGCCTGCGCCGCGAGGCCGACGAGGCGCTCAGGCACGTGCCCGGCCAGACCAACTGCGGCGTGGCGGCGGTCATCGGCACGCACCCGGTGCCCAGCCACGTGCTGGACGAGGCCCTGAACGCCATGCGCAACCGCGGCATGGACGGCGTGGGCGTGGGCAAGAGCCTTTGCTTCCCCGCGCGGCCGGACCACTACGCGTTCCGCGTGCTGGTCAAGGGCTGGCTGCAGCGCGAGGTGGAGGCCGAGCGCGGCGACGCCGACCGCGCCGCGGCCCGCGCCGAGACCGTCGCCCGGCGCGTGCGCCTGGCCGGCTGGCTGCGCACCCACGTGCTGGAGCCGCACTTCGAGATCGAGGGCGGCGCCGACGACGCCTCCCGCCGCGAGTCCTACAAGCGCGACGCCACCGGCGCCGAACGCGACTACCGCGAGTTCGGCGGCCCGGCCACCGACCCCGGCGACGTGTTCACGTACTTCGTGCGCGCCGCCGCCGCGCCCCTGGCCCGCTTCGTGACGGAGCACCTGCTGGCCGCGCCCCACTTCGCCTACATCCGCGAGTACTTCCCGCACGTGACCGCGGCGGACTGGCGCAGCCACGCGGACTTCGCCGCCAAGGCCGAGGACCTCTACGTGTTCCAGATCTCGCGCCGCCTGACGGAGGCCTTCTACCTCCTGCAGGACGCCGACGAGGGCGCCCCCACGGAGGACCTCGTCCGCCTCCTGGCCGCCGCGGTGGCCGATCCCGCCGCCGCCCCCGCCGGCCGCGTGCCCCGCGCCCGCCGCCTGGCCGCCGTCATGAGCTGCGGCCGCAACTTCGGCGTGTGGAAGACGGCCGGCCGCGAGATCCCCTGGGAGACCCCCGCCGCGCCCAACAACATCATCCACGTGCGCCTGGCAACCGGCTCGGTGGTGGAGCAGATGAACTCGCACCCCTTCGCCAAGCTGCACACGGCCCTCACGCACAACGGCGAGACCACCAACTACGAGGCGCTCAAGCAGCGCGTGGAGCAGTTCGGCCTGGCGCCGCAGGCCACCACGGACACGGAGGTGGCGTCGCTCAAGTTCCACCTGCTGGCCGAGGAGATCGAGTACCCGGACTGGGCCCTCTTCGAGGCCTTCAGCCCCACCACGGGCGACGACCTGGCCCTGATCCCCGCCGAGATGCGCCCCCAGCTGGAGGACGTGCAGCGGGTGGAGTTCACCAGCTCCCCCGACGGCCCCTACCAGTACCTCTGCCTGCGCCACCTGCCGGAGAAGCGCTGCACGGAGCGCATCGACCTGAAGGATCCGGCGGACCTGCGCCCCAACACCACGGGCATCTGGCGCGACACCAACGGCCCCGAGCCGCGCGCCTTCAGCGCCATCGCCAGCGAGGAGCAGGCGGTGCGCAAGGTGTTCGAGCTGCTGGACGAGGCCGGCCTGATCGAGGGCGGCGAGCCGGACCAGGTGCTGGTCACCGCCGGCATGATCAACCGTTTCCACTACGACGAGCAGGGCCGCTGCACGGGCTACGAGTTCATCGACCGCTACGGCGTGCCGGTGCCCGTGGCGGAGCCCGGCCGGCACCGTCCGGGCTCGGACCTGCCCGCGCCCGACGCCGCACGTGCCGCCGAGCTGGAGCGGACCATCGTGCAGGCGGCCGACCCCCTGGCCGCCCTGCGCGCCGCCCTGCCGGCCTTGGACTTCGGCGAGTTCCAGGCGGTGCTGCGCGGCCTGGCCGCGGCCGACCGTCCCGGCGCCGAGCGTCTGGCCCTGCTCACCCACCTGGTGGATCACCTGCGCTCCTGGGCGCCGGGCGACAAGGCCATCGGCTCGCTGGTGGGCCTGGCCCGCGCCGCGGTGGACGACCTGCTGTCCGCGCTGCCGAA
Organism: Candidatus Krumholzibacteriia bacterium; assembly: GCA_035447065.1. Classification (GTDB taxonomy): domain Bacteria; phylum Krumholzibacteriota; class Krumholzibacteriia; order LZORAL124-64-63; family LZORAL124-64-63; genus CALEMW01. Next base: position 11,518 of record DAOTGJ010000021.1, on the reverse strand, counting down.
GCAGGAGCCTGCGCTGTGGCGGGCCGCCGGCAGGACGGACGACGGCGGCGCGCCCGCCTCGCCCGCGCAGACCCTGGTGCTGGACGCCCGCGGCTTCGAGCCCGAGGGCACCGATCCTGACGTGTGCCTGGCATCGTTCCTCAACCGCGCCCACGAGGCCGGCTGGCGCCGCTTCGTGCTGCACCACGTGCTGGGCCAGCGCCTGATCAGCACCGCGGTCATGGGCCGCGGCGACACCGACGACGTGGTCATCGACATCCACGGCACGCCGGGCGAGTACCTGGGCGCCTTCATGCAGGGCGGCCTGATCCGCTGCCACGGCAACGCCCAGAACTTCACGGCCATGGGCATGCACCACGGCACCCTGGAGGTGTACGGCAACGCCGGCAAGGTGTGCGGCTACGCCAGCAAGGGCGGCCGGGTGATGATCCTGGGCGACGTGGTGGACCGCGCCTGGACCAACAGCGTGAACGACCCGCGCTGCCAGGACCTGTCCATCAACATCTTCGGCTCGGCCAGCAAGTACTGCGGCGAGTCGCTCATGGGCGGCGATTTCGTGTTCGGCGGCCTGCGCTGGGACGAGCGCGGCGCCCTGCGCAGCGAGGACCGCCCCTACCGCGGCACCAAGCTGCTGGGCGGCGCCTCGCGCGGCCGGCTGCTGTTCCTGGACCCCGAGCGGCGCCTGCATCCGGCCCAGCACACGGCGGCCAAGGAGCAGGCCATGGACCCGGCGGAGTGGCCGGAGTGGCGCGGGAAGCTGGAGGCGCTGCTGGAGTTCGGCGGCGTGCGGATCGACCGCTCCGGCGCGGACCCGGTCATCGAGGTGGACGGGAAGCCCGTGCCGCTGAACCCGGAGACCTGCCGTCTGCTGGTGCCGACGGGCGGGTTGAAGGGGTACGAGTCGCACTAGGGCGCCGACGTTCCCGCACACGACGAAGGCCGGAGGACCCCCGTCCCCCGGCCTTCGCCGTTCCCGTGCCTGTGCGTCGGATACCCTACTCCGGCTGCTCCACCCGGAACCGGTCGAACCGCGACCAGTCGCCGGCGCTGTCGCGGAACTCGCCGCGGATGAAGAGGTCCTCCACATCGGACAGCACCAGGCGGATCTGCTCCTCCGTGGCGGTGGCGTTGTTGAACTTCCAGCTCGTGGTCGGATCCAGGGCCACGCGGCGGGGGAAGAGGCCGTTGGCGCTGGGCGAGCCGCTGAAGCGCATGGCCAGGCGGTTGCCGGAGCCGTCGTAGAAGACCACGTCGTCCGTGGCGAAGTAGTCGCCCGAACCGCCCACCTGCATGTAGTAGGACAGCTCGCCGCCGTAGAACTGGGACCAGTCGCCGTGGAAGGCGAAGGGCGCGCGGTAGTACACGGTGCCGCCCTGGCCGCGGTCGTAGATGATGGCGTAGGAGCCGTCCACGGACGCGGCGTCGTTGCGCGTCTGCAGGTCGCGGAAGTCGGCGTAGCCGGTCCAGCCCTCCAGGCCGTTCTCGAAGTCCGTGGCGTAGGTGCCCACCTGCTGCACCACGCAGTTCCGCACCTCGTAGTCGGTTGCCACCTTCACGTTCACCAGGGTGTTGTCCTTGGCGTTGCGCACGGTGTAGCTCAGGGGCACGCCCGTGTCGATGCCGCCGCCCTGGGTCAGGAACTGGGCCACGGCGTCCACGTTGCCGCTGAAGGAGGCCAGGGCCAGGCTGGAGTCGCCGCCCAGGGCGAAGACCTTGACCTTCTTGTCGCTCAGGGTGTTCACGTCGCGGCCCTCCAGGTGGGCCGAGCCGCCGGCCAGGGCCGCGTCGTAGGAGGCCTGGATGGAGCCGCCGATGGCGCTGGCCGATTCCGTGGACTCGACCAGCAGGTAGAAGCGCCGGCCGTAGGTGACCGAGGAGATGTAGGTCAGCGGGTTGTCCGGCCCCACGTAGCGCTGCAGGGCGGCGGGCGTCACGCTGCTCTGGAAGAGGGCCTCGTAGGAGCCGGGCATGTCGAAGCTCATGGTGTAGTAGCGCTGGGTGAACTCCACCAGGTAGGAGCTGTAGGCGCTGTCGGTTTCCAGGTTGAGCTTGGCGGTCACGTCGGTGGTGAGCGAGTTGTAGTTCACGCCCATGCTCAGGGCCATCTGGCGCGTGGACTGCACCTCGGCGAAGCGGTAGGTGAACGCGGCCGGCAGCGTGCCGGAGTTGGCCGCGATGATGTCGTTCATGGCCTGGATCACGTTGCTGTAGCGCACCGTGTCCACGTGCGCGCTCACGTTCTGGGAGCCGTTGATCAGGTTGATGGTCACGGTGCCCGGCGCGCGGTCCAGCACCACCGGGTCCGGCGCGTCGCCCCCCAGGCTGCGGCCCTGGAGCAGGTTGCCCGGGAAGACCACCTCGGCGCTGGGATCGAAGGTGGCGTAGTTCAGCGGTGCGTCCACGATGCTGTAGCGCTCCACCGTGCAGAGGGTGATGGTGCCGTCGCCCAGCACCTCCTCGTCGCTGCTGATCAGCTCGATGTTCTGGCTGGGCTCCACCACCTCGTAGGTGCCGCCGTTGTCGATGACGGCGTCGAAGGTGTCCAGCTGGGGGCCCGAGGGGTCGCCGCCGCAGGCGGAGAGCACCACGGCGAGGGCGAGGACGGGCAGGATTCGCATCAGGTTGGCACGGGACATGGGAACGGCCTCCGGTCGGGTCTGAGGTTCAGGGCCCCTGGGTGGGGGCCCCCTTCAGAACCGGATGCGGAAACCGTCGGCGGGCGCGCAGATCTTTTTTCAGGGCGCCGCCGCGCGCTCGGCCTCCGCCCGCAGCGCCGCAAGTCCCTGCCGCAACGAGCGCTCCAGCATGCCGCGCAGAGGCGCCCGGAACAGCCAGGGCAGCCAGCCGCCGAAGGATTCGCGGGTGCGGACCAGCGTGGCGCCGTCGCGCGGCTCCAGCTCCCACACGTGCCGCGCCTTCACGCCGAAGGTGCGGCCCGACCATGCGATGCGCGCCGGCGCCGCCACGTCCTCCAGCCGCGAGCTGATGCGCATGCCGCCCGCCTCCCAGCGGAACGTGGCGCCGGGCCGCAGCGAGGGCGGCGCCTGCATGGAGGCCACCGCCTCGTTCCAGCGCGGCCACGCGGCCAGGTCGCTCAGGGTGGTCCAGACCACCTCCAGGGGGGCCTGGATGGTCTCCTCGGCGGCGGCCGCCGCCGGTGCTTGGGGATCGATATCGTAGGCCATGGCGACCTCCTAGTAGTCCAACCCCGATTTGCGCAGGTGCGTCTTGGGCTTGGCGTCCGGCGCCAGCACCCGCGAGCCCAGCACCTGGGCGAATACCACCTCGTGGTCGCCGGGCTGCGCCACCGAGTGGAGCTTGGCCTGGATCACGGACTGTGCGCCGTCCAGGGTCACGGTGCCGTCGTCCTCCAGGGTGTGGTCGATCTCGGCGAAGGGGTTCTTGGCGGGGTCGTAGCCGGACCAGAAGTGCTTGAGGTACGCGGTCTCGTGGTCCCCCACGATGTTGATGGAGAACGGCGCGCCGCTCTTGATCATGTCGTAGGCGGGCCGGCCGGGCTTCACGGCCAGGGCCAGCAGCAGGGGATCGAAGGACACCTGCTGGATGAAGGAGGCCAGATAGCCGTCGATTCCGTCGTCGTTCCGCGCGCATACGATGAACAGGCCGCTGGGGATGCGGCCCACGCCTTGGGTCTCGTCCTTGCTCAGGGGCATCGGGATCGCCTTTCGTGCTAGGATCCGAGGGATTCCATCCCCGCAACCTACCCGGAGTGCCGCGAGACCGCCATGACCAGCCACGACGACACCCCCGCCCCCATGCCCATCGACGGCGTCCTGGACCTGCACATGTTCCAACCGCGGGACCTCAAGACCCTGGTGCCCGACTACCTGGAGGAGTGCGCCGCCCGCGGCCTGCGCGACGTGCGGATCATCCACGGCAAGGGCATCGGCGTGCAGCGGGAGATGGTGCGGGGGATCCTGGAGCGGCATCCGCTGGTGGAGAGCTTCGGGCCGCCGCACGATGCGTCGGGATGGGGGGCGACGGTGGTGCGGCTGAGGATTTGAGGTATTGTCTCGGAACGGCTGGCCGGCCAGCCGTTCGTGGTCTTTCGGTCAAAAACCACACTCCCGCCCCTTGGTGATATATCTCATATCTAGCATCGGCCGCCCCAAGCCGCGCCGAACGCCCGATTTCTATTGTACGGACCCCGAACAAAGTGTAGACTTCCACCATCCACCCCGCCGCCCACGTGGGTCCACACCACCGTCAGGGGACCAGAATGACCACCGCCCGAGTGCGCGCGTTCACCGCCGCCATCGTCCTGCTGGCCGCGTTCGCGGCCGCCGCCACCGCCCAGGTCGGCCCCCTGATCTGGGCCGAGGAGTTCAACGACCTCGACAACTGGCTCATCGTCACCGGCAACGGCTATTGGGGCTGGGGCAACGGCGAGCTGGAGTACTACAGCGCCGACAACGTGAGCATCGCCCCCATCCCCGGCGAGCCCGGCAACAACGGCCTGCGCATCACGGCGCGGCAGGAGAGCGGCCCCGGCATCGTGGACCAGTGGGGCAACCCGCTGCAGTACACGTCGGGGAAGGTGGAGACCAAGTCGTTCGTGAACGTGCGCTACGGCATGATCGAGGCCCGCGTGCGCGTGCCGAGCCTGGACCTGGGCGGCTGGCCCGCGTTCTGGATGCTGGGCACCGCCAACTACGGCTGGCCGCGCAACGGCGAGATCGACCTCATGGAGATGGGCGGCCACCAGACCGACCGCGACCTGCACGACACCCACAACGGCGGCAACGGCCTGGACAACACCACCGTGGATCAGTCGGTGAGCGCCAACGCCCTGTTCTACACCGACGACGCCGTGAACCCCGGCAACCCGTCGGGCGCCGCGAGCCTCTCCTACGATCCCACGGACGTCTACGCCCGTCCCTACTACAGCTACGACCCGGACCTCACGGACCGCTTCCTCATCTACCGCGTGTACTGGGACGAGAACAGCCTGCGCTGGACCGTGGAGGACCAGGGCGTGGAGCACGACCTCTTCGCCGAGCCCTTCACCATCGACGAGGAGTCGGCCGAGTTCCGCTCGCCGTTCTACCTCATCGCCAACCTGGCCATCGGCGGCGCCTACACCGACGCCTACAACCTGGGCGATCCCGGCAGCGGCCTCCCGGTGACCATGGGCTTCCCCGCCGAGATGTGGATCGACTCCATCCGCGTCTACGAGTGGAACGGCATGGGCGAGGTGCACGTGGGCCCGCCCACGCAGAAGCACGGCACCTTCGGCGTGTTCACGGACGAGAGCGTGGTGGACGACGAGCTCGTGCCGCAGGTGAGCTCCGAGATCTACGTGTGGGAGGGCACGCTGGTGGACGGCACCATCGCTCCCTACGAAGGCGATGCGGCCCTGAGCTGGCGCTCGGTGGGCGCGGGCTGGTTCGGCGCGGGCGTCATGTCCATCCAGCCGCTCAACCTGTTCGACTTCCCCGACGGCCACCTGGAGTTCATGATCAAGATCCCCGCCAACGTGACCTTCCAGATCGGCATCATCGACGCCTGGGGCAACCAGAACTACGTGACCTTCCCCGCCGGCCAGACCACCTACGAGCTGGTGCGCAACGGCGACTGGGGCCGCGCGCGCATCCCCGTGCAGGACATCCGCGGCCTGGCCATGGACCTGCGCATGCTCAGCTACCCGTTCGTGGTGCTGGAGACCCAGGGCGCCGTGTGCGAGTTCGCCATCGACGACATCACGTGGACCGGCGGCAACGTGGCCTCGGCCGTGCGGCTGCCGTCGCCTGCCGCCGGCGGGGCGCTGCGCCCCAACGCCCCCAACCCGTTCAACGCCCGCACGGAGATCCGCTTCGAGCTGCCGGACGGCGGCGCCTACGAGCTCGCCGTGTACGACGTGAGCGGCCGCCGCGTGGCCACGTTCTCCGGGGTGGGCGCGGCCGGCGCCAACAGCGTGATGTGGGACGGCCGCGACGACGCCGGCGTGGAGCTGGCCTCCGGGCTCTACCAGGCGCGTCTGACCACGGCGGGCGGCACGTCGTCGCGCCCGATGCTTCTGGTCAAGTAGTCGCCAACGCCGCGGCATCACGGCACCGGTGACGAAGAGGGCCGCCTCCCCACGGGGAAGCGGCCCTCGTTTCTTGCGTCGCGGTCAGGTCTAGCGGAACAGGGTCTTCACCGCGCCGAAGGTCAGCATCTCGTTCCCCACCGTCCCCTGATCCAACACCACGTTGTCCACATGAACCTTGCAGTTGGTGCCGGAGGCGGCGCCGGTCACGGCCTCCACCTGGATGGTCAGGAAGTCGGTGCCGGCCGGAGCGGAGAAGCTGCCGGAGAAGGTGGTCCAGGTGTTCCACGGCCACAGCGGGCCCAGCAGGCCGGAGCCGCCGATGACGCCGCCGCCCGCCTGCTCGGCGAAGATGTTCACGAAGAGCACGCCGCCCACGTCGGCCTGGTCCAGCTTGAGGTCGATGGAGTACACGCACGCGCCGGGCACGCCGCTGCCGGCCTCGGTGGACTGCTTGAGCAGGAGGGCCAGAGCCTCGGCCTCGTTGCTCAGGTAGGCGTTGTTGGTGCCGGGCAGGCTGGGGCCGTTGTCGCCGCTCAGCACGGAGCCCATGGAGCTGGGCGACTCGCCCAGGACGACCCAGCCGGTGAAGTCGCCGGTCTCGAAGTCGCCGTTGACCAGCAGGTTGTCGGCGGTGGCGGCGCCGGCGATGGCCAGGCACAGCACGGAGCAGAGAAGGAAGCGGTGGCCAGACTTCATGTCCGATCTCCTTGGAGGGAGCCAATCGTGGCCGGGGCGGAGGCGGCGGAAGCGGGGAGCGGGCCACCGTCCGGGCGGGAACCCGCTGAGCATACACTATGTTCGGCTGCCGAACAATCTCGTTTCGCATGGTGACTCATATTTGAGGAAAAGTCCTGAAACGGCTGGCTGGCCGGCAGTTCCAGGCCTCTCAGACAAAAAAGTCCATCGGATCAGGGCCCGATGGCGTCATTGCGCCACAGGTGCAGGTACGCGTACTCCGGCGGCGAGCCCACGTTCTCCCAGGCGATGCTCACCACGTCCAGGTCGCCGTCGCCGTCCAGGTCCGCGGTGTGGCAGCCCAGGTGATGCTCGTGGCCCGTGTCGGTCACGTGCATGGTGAAGTTGCCGGCTCCGTCGTTCTCGAAGATCAGCAGCCGGTCGTCGCCGAAGATCTCGCCGGCGATCACATCCACGTCGCCATCGCCGTCCAGATCGCGGGCGCTCATGCTGTTGAGCGACTCGGTCATGGCCACGTCGTGCCGCGTCCACGCGCCGGTGAACGGGTCGGCCGGGGCCTGGAACCAGTGCAGGTACGATTCGCCGAAGCCCGGCGTGTCCGGGTACTCCTCCGTGGACACGACCACGTCCGGGCGTCCGTCGCCGTTCACATCGGCCACGGCCATGCGGTCGGCGTGCTCGTGCAGGGTCTGGCCGATGAGCGCGCCGCTCCAGCCGCCGCCGCCGCCGGGGTTCTCGTAGACCAGCATGCCGGTGCCGGGGTCGGTGGTCACGTCGGAGCAGACCAGATCGTCGTCGCCGTCGCCGTCCAGGTCGCCGCAGGCCAGGCCGTTGCCCAGGTTGAGGGGCTCCAGGTGGAGATCGGTCCAGGGGTCGGCGGCCGGGTCCGCGGGGATGACCAGGGCGTGGGTGCCGTCGCCGGCGGCGAGCAGGATCTCCGGGCGGCCGCCGGGCACGATCTGCGCCAGGCCGTAGCCCTGGGTGCCGGGATTGAAGTCGGGGGCAGGCATGGCGTCGCTGATCTCGGCGGCCACGCTCCAGCTCGTGGCCGCGGCGTCGTCGGCCTCGTACCAGAGCACGCGGGGCAGGTCCAGCACGATGAGGTCGCCGCGGTCGTCGCCGTCCACGTCCACGATCAGGGTGGCATCCAGGCCGGCGCCCAGGTCGGTGCGCGGCCAGGGGGCGCTCATGTCGCCGCCGGGGTTGAGGTACACGTAGCGGCCGGCGGCCACGTCCAGGTCGCCGTCGCCGTCCAGGTCGCCCGACGCCAGGCCGAAGCAGCGGGCGGCGCGGGAGTCGTCCAGCTGCAGATACGTCCACTGGTCCAGAGGCAGCGGCGCCCCGCCGTCGGCGAGGAGCACCAGGTCCGTGAGGTCGGCGGGATCGTCCACGGTGAGCAGGGTGTCGATGAGCGCCGCGCCGCCGGCGTCCTCCACGCGCACGGGCACCGTCAGGCTCTTGGCCGCGTCGACGGGCAGCAGCGCCAGGTCCAGCTCGCGCCAGCCGTCCAGGGCGGTGAAGCGCGCGTCCACGGTGCCGCCGTCCGCCATGGTCACCCGCGCCAGGTACACGCCGCCCGGCTTGGGCGTGCGCGACGGCGGCAGCTCGCGGCCGCGCAGGTCGAACACGCGCAGCTCCGCGGCGGCCGCGGCCTTGTCGGCGGGCAGGCGCAGCTCCGCACGCGCGGCGCCGCTCACGGGGTTGGGCACGACGCGCAACGACGCCGTCGCACGCGGCGGCCCCGCGGCCACCGCCGTGACATGCGGCCCGAAGCGGCCCTCCCCGTCGGTGACCAGTGTTTCCGGCGCCGCGAAGCCGAAGAGGACGCCCGCCCCGGCCACGGGCGCGCCGCCGGCGGACTCCAGCACCACGCCCGAGACCTGGGCGTGGGGGATCTGGGCCGTGGCGGCGACCGTGGCCGTGGCCAGCAGCACGGGCAAGATGAATCGCATCAAGGATCGACGAATCCTGTCTTCCATGTCAGTCTCCCTCCGTCCGACCAACCTAGGCTGGTCGGAACGGATCGGCCACGCGCCGTACCGGCCGCCGGCGGCGGATGTCCAACGAAGGCCTTCGTGATCCATGCTGTTCAATTCGCTCGTCTTCCCCGTGTTCTTCGTGCTGGTCTTCGCGTCCTACTGGCTGCTGCCGCCGGCGCGGATCCGTGCGCGCAACGTCCTGCTCATCGCCGCCAGCTACGTGTTCTACGGTTGGTGGGACTGGCGCTTCCTCTTCCTGATCATCGGCAGCAGCGCCGTGGACTACGTGGTGGGCGGCCGGCTGGGCGATGCGGAGGATCCCGCACGTCGGCGGATGCTGCTGAGCGTGAGCCTCGCGGTGAACCTCGGCAGCCTGGGATTCTTCAAGTACTTCAACTTCTTCCTGGATTCCGCCGTGGACCTCCTTCACGCGGTGGGGCTGCAGGCCCACGCTCCCACCCTGTCCATCATCCTGCCGGTGGGCATCAGCTTCTACACGTTCCAGACCCTGAGCTACACGGTGGACATCTACCGCCGTCGGCTGGAACCGGTCCGGGACCCGTGGGCGTTCTTCGCCTTCGTGAGCTTCTTCCCCCAGCTGGTGGCCGGCCCCATCGAGCGCGCCAGCGCCTTCCTGCCCCAGTTCCTGAGCGAACGCCGTTTCGACGAGGCCGCCGCCCGCGACGGCCTGCGGCAGATCCTCTGGGGCTTCTTCAAGAAGGTGGTGGTGGCCGACGGCCTCGCCCCGTACGTGCAGCGGACGTTCGACGGCGGCGCCGTGGACAGCCCCACGGCCTGGGCCGGCACCCTCTGCTTCGCGCTGCAGATCTACGGCGACTTCTCCGGCTACACCGACATCGCGCTGGGGCTGGCGCGCCTGCTCGGCTTCCGCCTCATGCGCAACTTCGCCTACCCCTACTTCTCCCGCGACATCGGCGAGTTCTGGCGGCGCTGGCACATCTCGCTGTCCAGCTGGTTCCGCGACTACGTGTACATCCCGCTGGGCGGCGGCCGCCTGGGCCGAACGCGGCGCATCGTCAACGTGCTGATCACCTTCACCGTGAGCGGACTGTGGCACGGCGCCAACTGGACCTTCGTGACGTGGGGCTTCCTGAACGGCGCCTACTACGTGCCGCAGATCCTGCTGGGGACGGGCGATCACGACACCGAAACCGTGGCCGTCGGCCGCGTGCTGCCCTCGACGCGGGAGGCGGCGGCCCTGCTGGGCACGCTGGTGCTGGTGCTGGCGGCCTGGGTCTTCTTCCGCGCGGCGAGCCTGACGCACGCCTTCCAGATGCTGGGGACCATGGTGGGCGGACCCTGGACGTGGTCGTCGTTGGACGCGTTCCGCCCCGCGGCTGGCCTCGTGGCCGCGGTGCTGCTGTGGGAATGGCCGCGGCGCCATGATCAGCACGGCCTGGCCATCGCCCACTGGCCGCGCCCGCTGCGCTGGCTCACCTATCTCGGCGTCCTGACGGCGCTGCTCCTGTTCGGTCGCTTCGGGTCGCAGGAATTCATCTACTTCCAGTTCTAGGCGGCGGCATGCGACGGTGGCTCAGGGACCTCACGCTCTTCGGAATCCTCGCCCTGGCGGCGGCGGAGGTGCTGCTGCGCACGGCGGTGCCCGCCTGCATGACGCCCGAAACCGCCCAGGACACGGAGTTCCGGGTGCTCTTGTTCGACACCACCGCCGCGCGGACCGGGGTGTACACCAACGGCAGGCTGGCGCGCGATCGGGTGCGCTGGCGCATCAACGACCTGGGCTGGAACAGCCCCATCGACGACGCGGGGCCCGCACAACCCGGCCGCGCGCGAGTGGCCGTGCTGGGCGACTCCTACGTGGAGGGCCTCTACGTGGACGTGGACCGGGGCCTGGCGCCGCGGACCGACGCCGCCCTGGGCGATCGCGCCCAGGTGATGGGCCTGGGGAAGTCGGGGCTGAATCTGGCCCAATGCGTGAACGTCGCCGCGTACGCCCGCGCTCGGCTGGCTCCCGATGTGACGGTGGTGCTGCTCACCAGCGGCGGTCTCCGCCGCAGCCTGGAACCGATCGTGTCGCGGCCCTTCAACCGCCAGTACACGCCTCAGTCAGACACGTTCGCCGTCCGCCAGCCGCGCGTGTACGGCGCCGCCGGACAGCGGACGCTGCGGAAGGTGCTGCGCCTCAGCGCCCTGGCCCGCTACCTGCGGCTCAACGTGGGCCTGCGGCTGGGGCCGGGCGCGATCGTCCAGGCGACCCGTGAGGATGCCGTTGCGGACGAGCAGGAGCAACGGCTCCTGCGGCGGCTCGCCCTTCGCATCGTGACCGACCTCCGCACGGCCGTGGGGGACGGCGAGCTCCTGGTGGTCTGCGACGCCGATCGACGAGCCCTGGACGGCGCCTCCGCGCCTCCTCCTCCGCTTCCTGAAGGGGCCATCGTCCGGGAAGCGTGCAGAGACGCGGGCGTCCGCTACCTGGACCTGAGCGACGCGTTCTGGAAGGCGTCCGAGCAAGGGCAGGCTCCCTTCCAGTCCAAGGACAACTACCATTGGAACGACCGGGGTTTGGCGGTCGCGTCCTCGGCCCTGGCGTCCGCCGTGGCCGCGCTGCTGAACGAGTCAGATCACCGCGCATCCCCCGCCGCCGGGGCCGCTCGATAGGACATCGACGCCGCGGGGGATCCGTGCCATTCTCCCCATGCGATGATCCGCTGCAGCGGCGGCTTCGGACTCGACGAAATCCGACTTCCATGGAGACCCCCATGCCCCACCTCTACGCCGTCCTCCTCGGCGGCGAAGCCCCCGGCAGCAA
>DAOTGJ010000020.1:51999-56865 GCA_035447065.1 Candidatus Krumholzibacteriia bacterium | reverse complement strand
ACACGGGCCAGGGCGGCGTAGGCGGGGCGCGAGAGGATCTCCTGCAGCGCGCGGTACAGCCGCGCGTGGGACTCCGGCTCCAGCGCCGACGCCAGCACCACGCCCGGCTTCACCGGCTGCGCGAACCCCAGCCCCACCCCGCGCGCGGAGCCGTACACGCGGCGCTTGGTGGTGGTGCGGTAGCCGCGGGGCCGCGGCGAGGCGAGCACGGGCGCCGGCGCGGGCTTCACGCCGTGGCGCTGCAGGAACTGGACGAGGGCGCGGGACTTGAGGTCCAGCTCCCGGGCGTAGTCCAGATCGGCCAGGGGTTCCTGGGCGGCCGTCGCCGCGGTCTCCGGGAGGAGCGCGCGCAGGGTCTGCTCGAAGGTGGGCGGGGCGCCGGCGGCGTTCACCGCAGGCTCCGTCGGCACGCCGCCAGGAACTCCGGCAGCCGCGGCCGCGCCAGGAACGTCAGCCCCACGCTCAGCGCCGCGCCGATCAGCAGCGGCTGGAGCCCCGCCCCCATCACCGCGGCCACCAGGCCCAGCAGCGTGAGCGATTCGAAGCCCGCCCAGCGCAGGATCATGGCCGTCTGGAAGGCCGGGTAACGGCGCAGGAGCTCGGCCTCGTGCTCCTGGAGTCCGGCGGGCGTGGAGACCGGCGCGGTGGCGAGGCCGGTGAGCGGCGTCTCCCCGCGGACGACCCGTTCCAGCGAGGCCCGGCTGAACAGGAAGAGCGCCCCCGCGGCCAGGACGCCCGCCACCGCGAGCACGGCGGGCACCACCGGGGGCAGCGTTGCGGGCTCGGCGTCGGCACGCTGCCCGTGGATCATCCAGCCGATGAAGCCGTAGATGATGGGCGCCGTGAGGAAGGCGAGCCAGATGAAGGTGAGGGTGCGGACGTAGCGGGTGAGTTCCTTGGTCATGGAGGGCGAGAACATGGGACTCCCTTTCCGGACGTTCCGCCCGTTCATGAGCGCCATTGAAATGGTCGGTCACGCATCGTCAGCGGAAGTTGAATGATCCGTCCGATGCCACATCGATCCCGGCAGAGATGATGACCGTGGCGATGCCCACGGCCAAGATCTTCTCGAACGAGGGCCCGTCCGCGCTGATCATCACGTCCAGCGATTGGACCTCATCGGCCTGCAGGATCGTGAACCCCCTGCCCCCGCGCCCTGTGGTGAAGACGATCATGTCGGCCGACACCTCGGTCGCTGTGCCATAGATGACCGTATCATCCTTGCGCGTGATCCGCACCTTGTCGCCCACATGGACCTTGCGGGACGCCATCTTCCCTTCGGCCTGCCAGTCCCGGTTCCAGGGCCGGTCCACGGCTTGGTACGTGCTGCAGCCTGCAAGACAGGCAACCATGAGAATCACCAATGACTTGTGCATTATCCCCCCCCGACTTGGATGGATCGAGGGCGAATCCAGAAACTTGGCAGACTGAGCGGAACGTCGCATCATGGACCTCCGAAGGCTGCTGGCATGGTGGTCATGCATCCTGTCGCGTCAAAAGATCCCGTGTTGCCTCGTTCAGGGTCGACCCGCTTCCCATCGCCTCCACGATGAAGCCGCGGAAATCATCCGGCAACGTCTCCGAGGCCTTCTCCAGGTACACCTCCAGGCCGGGCTGGTTCAAGACGCCCGTGAACGCCCGCACGCGGGCCTTCCAGAGCTCCTCGGGCATGGAGCCTTGCTTGTAGAGATAGTACGCCACGGATTCGCGGCGCATGAAGACGTTCAAGGTGGTCACGAAGCGCCGCATCTCCGCCGCGTTCAGCTCATCGGGGCTGGTCAGGCCCAGCCAGAAGGTCCGGGCCAGCTCGTCGTCGGAGGCGATGAGCTCCGAGAACCGGGCCGAGTTCTCCATGGCGTCCTGGAGCGCGCCGATCTGGTAGGCCTTCGTGTTCTGACGGAGCTGGATCGCCAGATAGACCAGGGACACGATGACGCCGATGGCGCCCAGCATCCCGCCGATGGCGCTGATGGCTTCCCAGTTCATCGGGGCACCTCCTTCAGCCGAGCCATCAGCTCGGCCATGTCTGTTCGGGTCAACGCCTGCTCCTTGTCGCACAGGGCCGCGGCCGGATCGGGATGGCACTCCACGATCAGGCCGTCCGCCCCCGCGGCCACGGCCGCCAGCGCCAGGGGGATCACCAGGTCGCGCCGCCCGGCCGCGTGGGAGGGGTCCACGATGACCGGCAGGTGCGTCCGCTGCTTGAGCACGGGGACCGCGCTGATGTCCAGGGTGCTGCGCGTGGCCGTCTCGAAGGTGCGGATCCCCCGCTCGCACAGGATCACCTGCTGGTTGCCGGCCGACATGATGTACTCCGCCGCCGCCAGCAGGTCGTCGATGGTGGCGCTCAGCCCGCGCTTGAGCACCACGGGCCGGTCCGTGCGCCCCACCGCCTTGAGCAGCTCGAAGTTCTGCATGTTGCGCGCCCCCACCTGCAGGGCGTCGGCCTGACGCGCGATGGCGCCGGCGTCCTCTGGCCGCAGCACCTCCGTGACCACGGGCAGCTCGAAGGCGTCGCCGGCGTAGCGCAGGAGATCCAGACCCTCGAACCCCAGCCCCTGGAAGGAGTACGGCGAGGACCGGGGCTTGAAGGCCCCTCCCCTCATGACGGGCACGCCCAGCGACTTGACCATCTCGGCGGCGGCGGTGATCTGGGCCCGGCTCTCCACGGCGCAGGGTCCGGCGATGAGCAGGAAGTTGCCGTCGCCCACCGGCACGCCGCCGATGCGGATCACGCTGCGGCCGCCGTCTTCCCGCAGCCCGCAGTGGCGCAGGCTGCCGTCGCGCTGCACCACGGGCGGCGCCGCCGGGGCTGCGGTCTGCGGCGCCATCTCGGGCAGCGGCTCCAGGCGTTCGTGCTCCTCGTTGTCCAGGATCCGACGCGCGTAGCAGCCCAGGATGTTCATGGTGTTGGTGAAGGGCAGGATCTCGTCCAGCGCGGCCTTGACCTGACCATCCTCCAGGTGCCCCTCCAGATCCACATAGAACTGGTATTCCCAGGGGCGGTCGGCCCGGGGCCGGCTCTCCAGCTTGGTCAGGTTGATGTTCCGCTGCGCGAACACATCCAGGCAGCGGGCCAGGGCGCCGCGGCGGTGGTTCAGGGCCAGCATCAGCGAGACCTTGCAGGGCAGGCGCGGGTCCACCGGCTCGGGCTTCAGCCCCACCAGCACGAAACGGGTGAAGTTGTCGGCCTGGTCGGCGATGCCGCGCTCCAGGATGGTCAGCCCGCAGCGGTGCGCCGCCTCGGCCGAGCAGATGGCGCCGATGGACGGATCCGCATCCGCGGCCACCGACTCCGCCGCCGACGCCGTGTCCGACCGGCTCTCCCGCGAGCAATCCCCCAGCCTGGCGAGGAAGGCCGCGCACTGCTGCAGGGCCACGGCATGGGACCGCACCACCTTCAGGTCCCGGAGCCGCGCGCCGGGCAGGGCGGCCAGGCAATGCTCCACCGGCAGGACCTCTTCCGCCACGATGTGCAGGGGCCGGTCCGTCAGGAGCTGGTAGGTCTCATTCAGGCTGCCGGCGATGGTGTTCTCGATGGGCAGCAGGGTGTAGTCCAGCTGCCCCGCCTCCAGGGCCTCCACCGCCGCGGTGAAGGAGCGGAACCCCCGACGCTGCAGGTCCTGCCGACCCGGATCGGCGTAGAGCTTGGTCAGGGCGAGGTCGCTGAAGGAGCCGGCCGTGCCCTGGAACCCGACGCGATACAGCGTTGCCTGCGGGTCGGTCTCCCGGCGGTCCAGCTGCTCTTCCTGCACCCGGCGCGAGTAGTTCATCACCTCGCGCAGGATCCGGCCCACGTGGTAGGGGGACAGATCGGCGGCCTCCGCGGCCTGCAGCCAGTTCTGCAGGACCTCGCGCTCGCGGTCGTGGTTGCGTAGAGGTTCGGTGCCGTGGTCGCCCTTGGTGCGGCCTATTTCTTGGATGACCTGCATGCGCTGGGCGACGAGCTCGACGATGCGGCGGTCGATATCGTCGATGCGTTGGCGGGAGGGGGTTAGGTTGTTGGGCATGGGGTTGGTCCTTGAATGGGGGACCCGCTTCGATGGGGCGAGCAAGGGCGTCTTTGGTGCGTTCGATGAGTTTGGCTCGAAGGTCAATACTCCAGGAGGTACCACAAGAATTCCGGATTGGGCGGAATTTCAGCCTATGCAGAAACGCGTGGCCGTGACATTCATGAGAAGAGGCACGATGGCGTTCCCAGCTCGAGGTGTGCGGTGAAGTTGCTCTGGACCAAGGCGTTCCAGCACAGAGCCTTGGCTTGATTATTGGACACTACCAGGGAAGCGTCAACCGGGGAGCTGAGCCTGGCGCCGTGACCCAGTTTGACTATGCCCATCCAGCCGTCCACAGTGAGGTCATAGGCTTTCAAGGAAGTCAGATAAACGGCGTGCCGACTTGGTTCGTATCGTACCATGTTCAACTATATTCCCATTTTCATCTACCATATTAATCATACGACAGCCTGTCCCAAGAAATACCACCATCCTTTTGCCTGAGCTGGAATACCGCAATGCATACTGGGGTGTAAATATGCAGGCCAGATGGCTGTCAGTGTAGTGCTTCCGGTCAAACAGTAGCTCACTCACGACATTGACTTGGTCTTCGCGAAGTATCGGACCACGCGATGTAGCATAGTACCCGAATTTTCCCCCAAGTAGCTCAACGTAGTCGAAAGGTGGCCCCTTTTTATTGCCACCGATGTAATTGATTGCCATCGTGCCATTTACAATGAACGACTCCACCTCGGCGCCATTCTGCGCATAGATCATTGCTTCAGCTGAGATATTGCTAGTTCTAGGTATCTCTTTATTCCACTCTGCACATGATGGGAGCATCATTGGCAGTATCGTCACATAGATTCCGAGA
>DAOTGJ010000020.1:0-51899 GCA_035447065.1 Candidatus Krumholzibacteriia bacterium | reverse complement strand
GTCCGCTGCAACCGGTTGTTGGGCTTTCGCTCACACGATGTGCGAAACCTCAACGTCGCCCCAATGTGACTTGAGGTACTCGGCGACCAGCCGCCGGTGACAGTGATGCGGCTTGTCCTCGCTGCAGAGTAGGCAGCCGTCCGCGATCACGGCGGGGTCAACCCTCTTTTCGATCTCCCGCCTGCGCATCAACTCCAGAAACTTCTGCTCGTATACGGCCCAGTCACCCTTGTTCTTCTTGTATTCGTCGAGGATGTCCTGCGTCGGGGCCAACTCTGGCACATGGATGTAGTCCATATGGCAAATCTCGCGCAGGAAGAACTCTAGGTCATTGCGTTTGGCGAACCCCGCCAGCTGTGAGACGTTGTTGAGACGCACGTCCACGACCCGCTTCGCCCCTGCAAGCGTCAGCTTGGTGAAGAAGGTTTCCGCCGACTTTTTGGTGAATCCGATGGTGAACAGCTTCATGATCGCTCCTGATCGGCGAGGGCCTCATCAACGTACGCAATTTTCTCTTCTCGCAACTCACAAGCCATGGCTACCAGCTCATCCCGGCTGCGAAACATGTCCTCCTGCGGAAGCCCGACAAGATCGAGCAGCCGGGACATGGTCCGCGTCTGCGCTTCGGCGCTCCCGTCCGCGAGGATATGAACGATGGACACCCCGTGTTGCTCCAGAGCACGGCTGACCAACAAGGTGCGGTGGCAGTCCAGTGGTTCCTTCTCCGCGCACATCAGTGCGATGCGATACTTCTGCGCACCGCTCAATACACGTTCGATGCCGGCCTTGAAGATCGAAGTCTTGGCCAAGCGGCCATAGCGGACCTTACCGCCTTCGTAACAGGAGAGGTCGTCTGATCGAGCGCCCAGTTCTTTGCCGACGAAGACGTAAGCAATGCCGCGCTTCGTCAACTCGGCCGACAGGACGTCCTTGTTGAACTGCGGGTTATGGCGACTAAACGGACTAGAGCGAACATCTGCTAAGGCGGTAACGCCGTTCCGTTCGAGAAGATCGAGGAACTTTTCGATCGTGTGAGTGGAATGCCCTACGGTGTAGACGGTGATTGGACTTCTCATGGCCATATGCCTTCACTTTGGATCACTGTAGCCACCAGCTTGTATCGGCATGACTCCCCGTTCTGTTTCTGGAAGGGTTCCCCGAGGCTCACACAGAGGCAGCATTCACCGATCGTGTACGTTCCATCAGCTCGCGCCTTGTAGTCGCGTTCGATGACCGGGTCGGTCACCCAAAGCGCATACCTGATGCCACGATGCTGAAAGTCAGCCAGCACGCGGCGCTTCGGATTACCAAAAGCCGCCCCCGGCGCGAACACCCTCAGTTCCAGAGAAGGGACTCTGATCAGGACCAGGGAGTACGGCAATGCATCTGCATCGGTTTGAAGAACCTCGTCGTTCGCGCCGTTGTACGTGCTGCGAGTATTCGTCCACAGGGTCCCCGGATTCTCGACATAGCGCTGGAGTTCTGCCCAACCGACCTGACGGACCTTCGTCCAATAGTAACCAGGATCGAGCAACCAGTTCTCCGTCTGGCAGGCGTGCGGCTGATGCCGGATCAACGGAACATCGATGATGTCGAGCACTCGCGGGTCGCTGCCGTCCTGGTATTGGCGCTCGTCTTCGGAGACTTCCTCGGTCGGCCTCGCACTGACAGGCCTGATCCAAGGACCGGGAGCGGTATCCAGCACTTCCCGCCCAGCCACGCATCGGCCGGACATCTTCTTCGAATTGGCGAGGCAAAGAATGCGCTTTACGACAGGCATTTACGACTCCTGCTTCTCGTCGCACAGGATAGATGCGAGGGGGAGTGCTAGCGCGAGGTGATTTCTCATTCACATATTCCCTTTGAGGCCCAACTAGATTTCTACCGCCCATAGTATCAGATAACCTGCCAACCCCTCCGGATATCCTAAACCGCAAACCCCTGGGCAGAATGAAAAGGCCCCTACCCCCACGGTTGCCGTTTCCACACTCCGCAGTGCTATCGAATACATCGCGAGAACAACCTGCCTCCTGATTGCCTCCAATCAGCATCCTACCACACTCCCGCCTCCCTCAACAGCCCCCCCACAGACACAAAAAAGGGCCGCCCCCAACCGGAGGCGGCCCATCCCTGCAGCAATCCCAGCACTCCCCCGCTACATCAGCACCATATGCAGATAAGTCCGGATCTCCCACTCCCGACCCTCATCCAACCCCTCCGGATACAGCTCGTTCTCCACCTCGGGCGCCACGGCCCCCTCCGGCGCATACCGAGGCGAGTACCGGTCCAGCGTCCGGTACGTCAGCCGCACCCCCACCTTGGTCTGCGGCAGACCCAGCATCCCGGGCCGGCCCAGGTTGTAGCTCACGTCGCCCATGACCTGCAGCGGGTAGGTCAGGTTGAAGTCGCGGTGGTAGTCGTAGGGACCGAAGTCGTTGAACTTCAGGGCGCCGCCCAGGGCGATGCGCGGGAACGCCACGCGGGTGTCCACGCTCACGCGCTTGATGAGGCGCGTGTTGTCGCCGTTGGGCTCGGCCTGGCCGAAGAGGATGTGGCTGACCATGCGCGCGTTGTCGCCCACACGGTTGACGATGCGCGAGTTGACCTCCCACAGGTCGCGGGCGGGGGTGCCGCCGGGGAAGAAGAAGATGGCGCCGGTGTCGCTGTAGTACGGGCGCGCGTCGGACGTGGTGTGGTGCCGCTTCCAGACCAGGCCCACGCTGGCGGCGAAGTCGGCGTTCTCGCGCTGGTCGCTGTCCCAGCTCCAGAGCCAGGTGGCCGGGGTGGGATCGTAGGTGACCATGAGCTCGGCGGCGGTGGTCTCGCGGTTCCAGATCACCGAGAACGGATCCTCCGTCCAGTTGCGCGGGCGGCCCTGGGTGCCGGCCAGGTCCGTGCTGTGGGGCATGGGGCCCACGATGGGCTTCTGCCACAGCAGGTTGGGGCCGATCTGCCAGTCACCCACGTTCACGGCCACGCCGCTGATGGCGTTGACCTGGTTGCCGGAGCCGCTGTCCTTCAGGGTCCAGCCCGTGTAGGTGGGGATCATGGTGGCGCCGCCGTCGGCCACCAGGCCCATGTAGGCGCCCTGGCCGTACCAGTGCCAGCGGCCCTTCTCGTACATGAGCTTGGCCTTCACGCCGAAGGTGTCCTCGTCCTTCACCGTGTCGCTCTTGATGTCGGCGGGGGTGATGGCGGCGTCGCCGGTGAGCAGCGCGTCGTCCACCAGCTGGAACTCGTCGCCCACGCGGGGCTGGCCGGCCCAGAGCACGCCGCCCTCGAAATCGAACGGGCCCACGCGCCGCTGGAGCTGCACCGACGCCTTGCGGTTCACCTGCACCGGCACCGCCAGCGAGCTGCTGGTCTCCGTGCGCTGGGTGAAGTCCTCCTGCACCACGAACGTCCAGTCCGAGTCCAAGAACCGCCGCTGGTACTTCACGAACATGGCCGGGTTGGCGCCCCACCAGAGCTGCGGGCCCACGGCCACCTTCAGGCCGTTCAGGCTGCGCTTGCCGGCGATCTCCATGCCCACCGGGGCCACGCCGTTGTAGATGTCCAGGTTGGGGCCGTAGTAGGCGTCGCGGTAGAGGCCGAAGAAGTCGCCCTCGTACTGCCAGTGCAGGTGGCCCACGCGGTAGAAGGCGTCCAGCATGAACCAGCGGTCGTCCCAGTTCACGCTGGCCTGGTACACCTGGATGCGCTCCGCGGGCGTGAGGTCCACGGTCTCGCCGTCGGTGTTCTCCACCTCCACGGGCCGGCCGCGGTTCTCGTAGAAGATCTCGTCGATGGGGTTCACCGGCACGCGGCCCAGCATGTTCAGGCTCAGGCGGCCCAGCACCGCATCGTTGGGTTTGGCCTCGAAGTCGGCGTAGTAGCTCTCGCCGTTGTCGTAGCCGCGGTAGGAGGGGAAGCCGTCGGACGCGGGCTCCGAATCATCGGGCGTGGTCACGTTCTTGCCGCCGGTGGCGTACGACGTGAACTCCATGCGCAGGCCCGACAGCCGCACCCTGTCCAGGGTGGACGTCTTGAGCGCTCCCGCGTCGCCGCGGGCCTGCAGCACCGCGCCGGCCGGATGCAGCTTGCGGAAGTGCTTGCGGATGGCGGTCAGGTCCGTGGTGGGCGCGTAGGGATCCAGCTCGAAGGCGTCGCGCAGGGCGTAGTAGGCCGCGCGCGGGTACACCTCGTACAGGCCGTTCACGTCCGTGTAGCCCTTGGCGCAGATGCCCCACCACTCCTCGTTCATGTTGTTCTCGCCGGGCAGGTAGTCGTCCGGGTAGCCGGCGTTGGGCCACGACGCGTTGGTGTCGTGGATGTCCAGGCGCTCCTCCTGGCGGAACTTCCACCAGCCGTCGCTCCACTGGAAGATCATGCCGCCGATGCAGTTGCCCACGCGGCCCTTGCCCGCGGACTGCTCGTAGATCTCCTGCCACTGGCCCAGCAGGTACTTGGCCTGCATGGCCTGGTCCTCGCTCATGGTCACGGCGTTGAACGCGTCGGAGCCGAACTCCGTGTACATGACCGGCTTGCCCAGCTTGGCCTTCACCACCTGGTACAGGTCGCGGGCGGAGATGCCGCGGTACACGTTGGTGCCGAACACGTCCAGGTTGGCGCACTCCTCGGCGATGATGTCGATGTAGCCCAGGTCGCCGTTGGCCATGGCCACCGGCCGCGCCGGATCCATGGCGTGCAGGTCGTCGATGACCGTGCCGAACAGCTTGTACAGGTGACGCGCGCGGGCGTCGGCGCGCTGCTCCTGGGGCAGCGCCTCGATCTCGAAGCTGGACCAGTGCAGGCCGTAGTTGTTCTCGTTGCCCAGCAGCCACATGAGCATGCCGCGGGTGCCGCGGAACTCCTCGGCCAGCGCCTTCATCTCCGCCCGCACCTGGGCGATGGTCTTGGGGTCGCTGTAGTCCGTGCTCGGCGTCCACACCCCGTCGATGGTCAGGCCGTAGCGCCCCAGCGGATGGTTGATGACCGTCCAGATGCCGTAGGTGTCGTACACGTACTCCACCCAGCGCGCGGGCATGCCGTTGTAGTGGCGGATCACGTTGACGCCCATCTCCTGCAGCAGGGGCATCTCGCGGGCCAGGGCGGCCTTGATGAAATCGTCATCGTGGCCCCAGAAGTCGTAGCTGTAGTTCTGGCCGATGGGCATGTAGCCCCAGTTCATGCCGAAGACCATCATGGGCTCGCCGTCCACCAGCAGGCGCTGGCCGTCGGCATCGTCCACCACCTTCACCGTGGCGGGGGCGGCCGCGGCCAGGGCGGCCGCCAGGAGCAACAACGTCGGCAACAGGAAGGGCACGGCGCGGGTGCGGATGGTCCTAGGCGTCCACATCACGGGGTCTCTCCTCCGGTTCGCGTGACGGCGACGGCCGGCACGGCGTTGTTCCTGGCCACCTCGCGGTACCAGTAGGCGCTGTCCTTGGGCGTGCGGCGAAGGGTGGCGGGGTCCACGGCGTAGAGCCCGAAGCGCTTCGCGAAGCCCAGGGCCCATTCCCAGTTGTCCAGCAGCGACCACACGAAGCAGCCGCGCAGGGGCACGCCGGCGGCGATGGCCTCATGGGCCGCCGTCAGGTGCCGTAGCAGGTAGTCCACCCGGCGCGCGTCGGCGATGCGGCCGCCCGCGCCCAGGGGATCGTCGAAGGCCGCGCCGAACTCCGTGACGTAGAGCTCGGCCGGGGCGTAGTCGCGGTGCACGCGCAGCAGGGATTCGCGCAGGCCGTCCGGGTAGACCTCCCAGCCCATCTGCGTGAGCTCCTCAGCGGGCACCTGCTGCACCTGCTCGGGGCGGCCGTCGGCGCCGGCGCGCATCACGTTGCGGCTGTAGTAGTTGATCCCCAGGAAATCCAGGGGCGCGCTCATGGCCGCCAGATCGCCGTCCTGCACGAACGGCAGCTCCAGGCCGGGCAGGTGGCCCAGGGCCACGCGGTCGGCCACGTGGTCCTCAGGGTACGCGCCGCGGAGCACGGGATCCAGATACCAGCGGTTGAAGAAGCCGTCGAACCAGCGCGCGGCCTCGCGGTCGGCCTCCGAGTCCGTGGCGGCGTGGGCCGGGCAGTGGATCTGCACGATGCCCACCCGCGCCGCGGGCCGCTCGGCGCGGATGGCGGCGGCGGCCAGGCCGTGGCCCAGCAGCAGGTGGTGGGCGGCGGCCAGGGCGGCGGCCGGATCGGTCAGGCCGGGAGCGTGGCAGCCCTGCTCGTGGCCCAGATGCGCGGCGCACCAGGGCTCGTTGAGGGTGGTCCAGTCCGTCACGCGGTCGCCCAGGCGGCGCACCGCCAGGGCCGCGTACTCGGCGAAGAGGGCCGAGGTCTCGCGGTTGGTCCAGCCCCCCGCGTCCTGCAGGGTCTGGGGCAGATCCCAGTGGTACAGGGTGGGGAACGGACGGATGCCGCGCTCCAGCAGGCCGTCCACCAGGGCGTCGTAGAAGTCCAGGCCGGCGGTCAGGGCGGCGCCGCGGCCGGTGGGCTGGATCCGGGGCCAGGCCAGGCTGAAGCGCGACGCGCCCAGGCCCAGGCCGGCCATGAGGTCCAGGTCCTGGGGCCAGCGGTGGTAGTGGTCGCAGGTCACGTCGGGGGTGCTGCCGTCCTCGATGGCGCCCGGGCGGGCCGCGAAGGCGTCCCAGATGGAGTCGCCCCGGCCCCCGGCGCGGCGCGCGCCCTCGATCTGCTGGGCCGAGGTGGCCGCGCCCCACAGGAATCCGTCGGGGAAGGGGAGTCCGGTCGTCACGGGGGCTACCTCCGGGGCCGTCGCGTCGCGAAACGGCAAAAATCTCTTTGTTCGGACTCCGAACATAGTGTATGATGGAGCGGTGCCCTGTCAAGACCGGAAATCCCGCCCCGCGGGAACCGCCGCCCGGTCCTCGGAACCCCAACGAAGAGGTCGCCAACCATGCGCACCAAGCTTACCGTCCTGACCGCGGTCCTCTGCCTGATCGTCGCGATCCCGGCGTCGGCCGCCCTCTCGCTCTACACCCAGAACTACGAGGCCCTGGTCCAGTCCGACGTCAACGCCCTGGCCAACGACGGCTGGATCGTCTTCGGCAACGTGTTCGACGCGTCGGGCAACTACCTCTACGGCTACGGCACCTTCCCCGCCCCCAACGACGGCTTCGCCTTCTGCCAGATCGACGTCAACCAGGGCGGCGAGGAGCAGGGCGCCCAGCAGATGGTGGTCTTCAGCGACTACAACAACGGCGATCATGCGGCCGGCAACCTGATCGAGTCCAACGTCTTCCAGGAGCGCACCATCGAGGCCTCCGACGTGGGCACGGTCTGGTCCTTCGCCTTCCAGGCCAAGAAGGGCAACATCGCGGGCGCCAGCACCGCCAACGCCTTCATCAAGACCCTGGATCCGGCCAACGGCTGGGCCACCACCAACTACATCCCGGTGGACATGACCAGCATCCCGGACACCTGGGGCGGCTACGAGCTGACGCTGGAGATCACCTCCGGCCTGGTGGGCCAGCTCTTCCAGTTCGGCTTCAGCAACACCGCCACCGGCTACGAGGGCTCGGGCATCTTCTACGACAACATCGTGTTCCAGCCCATCGCCACCACCACCGACGTGCCCGGCGCCGGCGCGGCCCTGCTGTCGCAGAACTTCCCCAACCCGTTCAACCCCAGCACCCGGATCGACTTCTCGCTGGAGCGCGACACGCGCGTGGACCTGGCCGTGTTCGACCTGGCCGGCCGCCGCGTGGCGTCCCTGAGCCAGGGCGTGCTGAGCGCCGGCGAGCATCACGTGATCTGGGACGGCCGCACCGACCTCGGTGGTTCCGCTCCCGCCGGTCAGTACCGGTACGTGCTTGCCACGCCCACGGTCCGCACGTCCCGCAGCATGATCCTGCTGAAGTAGGAACCCCGTTCCGCGGGAGCCGAGCGACCCGGCTCCCGCGGGACCCACCCTCCACGGGAGAGGTCCATGAAAGGCAGACCGGCCCCCGCGCCCGCCCTGCACGACTCCACGGTCTCCCACGCGCCCGGCGATGATTTCGTGGTGCGCGGCGGGGAGACGTACGCCCGCATCCGCGCCTACGACCGCCTGCCGCCGTTCTTCATGACGCTGGCCAGCGACGCCGACCTGTGGCTCTACGTGTCGTCCCGCGGCGGCCTCACCGCCGGCCGCGGCGACGCCGACGGCGCCCTCTTCCCCTACGAGACCGTGGACCGCCTCCACGACGCGCACCACCACACCGGACCGGTCACCCTGATCCGGCTGGAGGACGACGCCGAGGCCCCCGTCTGGTCGCCCTTCGCCGCCGACGACACCCCCGCCGCCGAGCGCAACCTGGAGAAGCACGTGCTGGGCTGCCGCCTGGTGCGCGAGGAGATCCGCCACGACCTGGGCCTGGCCTTCCGCGACGGCTGGGCCGCCTGCGACGAGTTCGGCTGGGTCCGCACCGCCGAGCTGACCAACCGCGGCCCGCGCCCCGTGCGCCTGAGCCTGCTGGACGGCCTGCGCAACATCATGCCCCACGGCGTGCCCCTGGCCATGCAGCAGTCCGCCAGCAACCTGGTGGACGCCTACAAGACCGCGGAGATCGACGCCGACACCGGCCTGGGCCTCTTCTCCCTCACCGCCGGCATCACCGACCGCGCCGAGGCGGTGGAGGTGCTGCGCGCCAACGCCGTGTGGTGCGCGGGCCTGCCCGGCCGCCGCACCCACCTCGCGCCCGACGCCCCCGACGACTTCCGCCGCGGCCGCGTGCTGGCCCAGGACGCCGTGCGCAACGGCGGCCGCGGCTGCTACCTGGTGAGCGACACCGTGGTGCTGGAACCCGGCGAATCGCGCCGCTGGCACCTGGTGGGCGACGTGGGCCTGGACCACGCCCGCGCCACGGCCCTGCGCCGCCTGCTGCGCGAGGAAGCCGACCCGGCCGCCCGCGTGGACGCCGCCCTGGACCGCGCCGAGGACGGCCTGCGCCGCCTGCTGGCCTCCGCCGACGGCCTGCAGCGCACCGCGCGCCCGTCCGCCTGGGCCCACCACGCCGCCAACGTGCTGTTCAACGTGATGCGCGGCGGCGTCTTCTGGCGCAACGACGACGTGCCCAAGGCCGACCTGCTGGACTTCCTGCGCACGCGCAACCTCCCCGCCGCCGACCGCGCCGCCGCCGCCCTGGCCGCCCTGCCCGCGGTGACCACCTGGGAGGATCTGCACGCCGCCTGCCGCGCCGCCGCGGACCCGGACCTGGAGCGCCTGGCCTACGAGTACCTGCCCCTGCACTTCGGCCGCCGCCACGGCGATCCCAGCCGCCCCTGGAATCGCTTCAGCATCCGCGGCCGCGGTCCCGACGGCGAGCCCGTGCTCAGCTACGAGGGCAACTGGCGCGACATCTTCCAGAACTGGGAGGCCCTGGCCGCCAGCTTCCCCGGCTTCCTGACCGGCATGGTGGCCAAGTTCGTGAACGCGTCCACCGCCGACGGCTTCAACCCCTACCGCATCACCCGCGACGGCGTGGACTGGGAGGTGGCGGAGCCCGACGACCCCTGGGCCAACATCGGCTACTGGGGCGACCACCAGATCGTGTACCTCACGCGCCTGCTGGAGGCCCTGCACCGCCACCAGCCCCACGCCCTGACGGACCTGCTGGACCGCGAGATCTTCAGCTACGCCGACGTGCCCTACCGCATCCGCCCCTACGCGGAGATCCTGCAGGACGCCAGCGACACCATCGTGTACGACGAGGCCCGGGCCGCCGCCGCGGCCGCCCGCACCCGAGCCATCGGCACCGACGGCAAGCTGCGCGCCGACGCCGACGGCTCCGTGCACCACGCCAACCTGCTGGAGAAGCTGCTGGTGCCGGTGCTGGCCAAGCTGTCCAACCTGGTGCCCGACGCCGGCGTGTGGATGAACACCCAGCGCCCCGAGTGGAACGACGCCAACAACGCCCTGGCCGCCGGCGGCGCCAGCGTGGTGACCCTGGCGTATCTGCGCCGGCACCTGGCCCTGCTGGACCGGCTGCTGGAACCGCGCGACGCCCACGCCCTGACCGTGGCCTCCCCCGTGGCCGGCTGGTTCACGCGCGTGGAGTCCGTGCTGGGCCGCGAGTCCACGCGCCTGCGCGCCGGAGGCCTGGACGCCGTGGAGCGCCGCGCCGTGATGGACGCCCTGGGCGGCGCCTTCAGCGACTACCGCGACGTGCTGGAGCACGACGGCCTGCACGGCCGCGAGCTGCTGAAGGTGGCGCGGGTGCGCGCCCTCTTCCGCGACGCCGTGGCCTGCCTGGACCACTGCCTGGCCGCCAACCGCCGCGACGACGGCCTCTACCACAGCTACAACGTGACCCACGTCACGCAGGACGGCGTGGAGGTGGAGCGCCTGCCCGTGATGCTGGAGGGCCAGGTGGCCGCCATCGCCTCGGGCGCCCTGGCGCCGGACGAGGTGCTGAGCATCCTGGAGGAGCTGTTCCGCGGCCCGCTGCACCGCGCGGACCAGGACAGCTTCCAGCTCTATCCGGAGCGCACGCTGCCCGGCTTCCTGGGCCGCAACTCGGTGCCGGAGGATGGCGCGGACGCCATCGGCCTGGTGCGGGACCTGCTCGCCGCCGGCGACGCCTCCCTCCTGCTGCGCGACGCCGACGGCGCCCTGCGCTTCCAGGCCGACGTGCGCCAGGCCGCCGACGCGACTGCCCGCCTGGACGCCCTGGCCGCGGACCCGCGCTGGTCCGCCGCCGCCGCCCGCGACCGCGACGCCGTGCTGGAGCTCTTCGAGGAGACCTTCCGCCACCGCTCCTACACCGGCCGCTCGGGCGTGATGTTCGGCTACGAGGGCCTGGGCTGCATCTACTGGCACATGGTGGCCAAGCTGCTGCTGGCGGTGCAGGAGACGGTGCTGGATCCGGCCACGGCCGACGCGCCGCCCCGCGTGCGCGAGGGCCTCGCCGCCATGTACTACCGCGTGCGCGCCGGCCTGGGCTACGAGAAGCCGGCGAGCACGTACGGCGCCTTCCCCACGGACCCCTACTCCCACACGCCGCCGGGCGGCGGCGCCAAGCAGCCGGGCATGACCGGCCAGGTGAAGGAGGAGGTGCTCACCCGCCTGGGCGAGCTGGGCGTGCGCGTGGACCGGGGCGTGCTGGCCTTCCGCCCCACCCTGCTGGAGGCCGACGAGTTCCTGCGCGCCCCCGCCACGCTGCGCACCTGCGACGTGGACGGCGCGGATCTCACCCTGGACCTGCCCGCCGGCACGCTGGCGTTCACCGTGTGCCAGGTGCCCGTGATGTACGAGCTGGCCGACGGCCCCGTGCAGCTGCGCGTGGCCCTGCGCGACGGCGCGGAGCTCGCCGTGGCCGGCGACGCCCTGGACCATGACCTCAGCGACGCCGTCTTCCGCCGCACCGGCCGCGTGCGCGGCATCCATGTCACCGTGCCGCGCTCGCGGCTCCGCAACCCCTGATCCGCGTACTTCCCCCCCCCCATCGCGGAACGAAAGGAAGCCCGGGTCTCCCCGGGCTTCCTGCTTGGTCGGGCTGACCGTAGGGGCTAGCGGTACGACGCCTTCAGGTCGCTCCAGGAGGAGGTCTCGTTCGGCACCGCAGGATCCGGGCCGATGACGATGGTGCCGAACGCGCCCACGTCGGTGGACCACACGTTCACGCCGGTCATCTGGAAGCCCCACTGCACGTGACGGCCCGCACCGGGATCGGCGGCCAGGCTGATGCTGAACAGGCCGGTGGAGTTCAGGACCACGACGGACTCGTTGAAGGACGAGAAGTCGGGGGCGAAGTCGCGGATGAACGCCTTCACGACGTGGGCGCCGGTCAGCGTGGTGGAGAGCACCTCGCCGCTGAAGGTCACGGTCTGGCCGGCCAGGGCGTCGGTCATCTCGCCGTAGAGGTTGGCCTCCATGATCTTGTTGCCGGGGGCGCCGGGCTCGCCGCAGTTGGGGCCGGGGTTGCCGGGCAGGCACTGGTACCAGTACTCGTTGGGGTCGCCGATGGTGTTCGGGCTCAGGGTCACGTTGGAGTAGCCGGCGCCGTCGAAGACGGCGGTCAGGTCCGCGACGCCCCAGCCGCTGGCGAACTGGAAGGCGCCGCCGTCCTCGGGCAGGTTGAACACGTTCATGAAGCCGGCGGTCATCTCGTCGGCGTTCACGGAGAAGTTGGCCTGGGCCATGACCGCGGCCGGGATCAGCAGCGCGAACAGGACGGCGATAGCACGTGTCTTCATAGTCTGATTCTCCCCTGTTGTTGGTGACCGATGCGGCCGTGAGCGCGGCGGATCGCTCGATCCACCCCCCGCGACGTGCCGACGGTCGCGTCTGTCACGGAACTCGACCCCCTGATCCTACACTATGTTCGGCAACCGAATCAAGTAGGATTTTCATAATAATCGCCCGAGACGACGATTTCGTTTTGAAGGTCCCCACGGCATTCTTCGATTGACCCGCAAGGCCCTGCCGGGGTACTTTGTTCGGGTTCCGCACAAAGAAGAATGCCTCAACCGCAGCATCGGAGGAGCATGGGTTCCACGCACCACGCCGCCACCCGACCGGAGGACCGCATCCCCTTCTCGGGCAAGCTGGCCTACGGCGCCGGCGCCTTCGTGAACAACCTGCTGTCCGCGGCCAGCGGCGGCATGATGATCGTGCTGAACCTGGGGCTGGGCATGAACCCGGCCCTGGTGGGCCTGCTGGGCGCCATCCCCCGCCTGACCGACGCCTTCACGGACCCGGTCATGGGCTACATCTCCGACAACGCCGACACCCGCTGGGGACGGCGGCGGCCCTTCATCTTCACGGGCGTGTTCGTGGCGGCCCTGCTCTTCGCCCTGCTGTGGCAGCTGCCGCGGGGGCAGAGCGAGGGCTTCCTGTTCTGGTGGTTCCTCATCGGCTCCATCCTCTTCTACGCGGGCTACACCCTGTGGGTCACGCCGTGGGTGGCGCTGGGCTACGAGCTCACGCCCGACTACCACGAGCGCACGCGGCTCATGGGCACGCAGAACTTCATCGGCCAGCTGGCCTACGTGGTGTCGCCGTGGTTCCTGTGGATCATGAACAGCGGCCGCTTCTTCCGCGACGCCGACGGCGCGCCGGACCAGGTGTCCGGGGCCGCGGGGCTGGCCATCGTGGTGGCGGTGGTCACGGTGGGGCTGGGCGTGCTGCCGGCCATCTTCCTGCGCGAACGCATGAAGGACGTGGCGGCGGCGGAGGCGGCCCGGGGCAAGGCCGGCGGCCTGGCGGCCAACGTGAAGGACTTCCTCAGCGGTTTCGGCGTGACGCTGAAGTCCGGCCCCTTCCTCAAGCTCTGCGCGGCCACGTTCCTGGTGTTCAACGGCTTCATCCTGATCTCGGCCTTCGCCTCCTACGTGATCATCTACTACGTGTGCGGCGGCGACCAGGAGCTGGGCGCGCGCTACGTGGGCTGGGCGGGAACGGTGGGCGGGCTGAGCACCTTCGGCGTGGTGGCCTTCGTCACCTGGCTGGGCACGCGCGTGGGCAAGCGGCGGGCGTTCATCACGGGTGTGGCCGTGTCCATCGTGGGCTACGGTCTGAAATGGGTGTGCTACAACCCGGCGGAGCCCTGGCTGGTGCTGGTGCCGGCGCCGCTCATGGCCTTCGGGCTGGGCACGCTGTTCACGCTGGTGCCGTCCATGGTGGCCGACGTGGTGGACACCGACGAGCTGGAGACCCACGAGCGCCGCGAGGGCATGTACGGCTCCATCTTCTGGTGGACGGTGAAGCTGGGGCTGAGCGCGGCCCTGGCCGGCAGCGGCTACCTGCTCAACGCCACCGGGTTCGACGTGGAGCTGGGCGGGAACCAGACCGCCCGCGCCATCACCCTGCTGCGCGCCAGCGACACCCTGATCCCCATGCTCACCAGCGCCCTGGCCATCTGGGCCGTGGTGCGCTTCCCCATCACCGAGGAGCGCGCCGGCGAGGTGCGCGCGGAGCTGGAGCGGCGACGCGGGCCGGCCGCGGCGGAAGGATCGTCGTCATGAAGCGGACCCTGCTGATCCTGGCCTTCGCGATGCTGGTGGCCGGCTGCGGCGGCAGCGGCCCGCGGCCCTTCCTGTCCGGCGGCGCGTACCGCCACGGCGTGTGCTACGGCCCCCATCGCGACGGCCAGCGGCCGGGCGGCGCGGAGCCTTCGGCGGCGCAGATCGCCGAGGACCTGGGCATCATCGCGCGGCACTGGGGGCTGGTGCGTACCTACGGCGCCTCCGGGCCCACGCCCGAGACCATCCTGCGCACCATCCGCGAGCAGGGCCTGGACCTGAAGGTGATGCTGGGCGTGTGGATCGCGCCGCAGAGCGAGCCGGATGCGGCGCAGGAGAACGCGGCCGAGATCACGGCGGGCATCCGCCTGGCCAACGCGTACCCGGACGTGGTGGCGGCCGTGGCCGTGGGCAACGAGACCCAGGTGCACTGGTCCGCCCACCGCAGCCCGGTGGCCGGCGTGACCGCGGCGGTGCGCGAGGTGCGCGCCGCGGTGGCGCAGCCGGTGACCTCGGCCGACGACTTCAACTACTGGAACAAGCCCGAGAGCCGCGAGCTGGCCGCGGAGCTGGACTTCATCGCCATGCACGCGCATCCGCTGTGGAACGGCAGGCAGCTGGACGAGGGTCTGGCGTGGGTGCGCGAGCAGATCGCGGCGGTGGCGGAGCTGCACCCGGACCGCCCCATCGTGCTGGCGGAGACGGGCTGGGCCACGTCGGTGGCGGACCACGGCGAGCAGGCGGAGCTCATCAAGGGCGCGCCGGGCGAGGCGGAGCAGAAGGTGTTCATGGACGCCGTGCGCGCCTGGTCCAAGGCCGCGGGCCGCACGGTGATGTGGTTCGAGGTCTTCGACGAGAACTGGAAGGGCGGCGACGACCCCGCCGAGGTGGAGAAGCACTGGGGCGTGTACCGCGCCGACCGCACGCCCAAGGCGTGGGCGGCCGGCGCGGCGGCGCGCTAGCTCAGTCGGGAAGGGTCAGGGTCAGGTCCACGCCCGCGGGACCGTCGGGCCAGTCCACCACCCTGGTGACGGTGCGGAAGCCGTCGCCGTCCGGCGCCACGGCCAGCACCTGGAACTGCGCGGACACCACGGCGTGGCCCACCTCCGCGCCCGTCTCATCGGTCGTGGTCAGCACCTCTCCCAGCGGCAGCAGCGTGTGGCGGATGCGGAAGCGGCCGTCGGCGGCCGAGATCGCGTGCGGCGCGCGCGCGATCTCGGCGGGCTCGTAGAGGTAGAGGAAGACCTCGCTCTCCGTCACCGGCATCCCCTCCCCCTCGATCCGCACGATGTAGAGGCCCGACGGCTGAGGCGTCCCCGCGTCGTCGGTGGCGTCCCAGATCACCATGTGGACACCGGCGGGCAACGCTTCATCGGCCAGGGTGCGGATCGGTCGGCGGTCGTAGGTCAGCACGGTGATCGTGACTGTGGCCGCTTCGGGCAGGGTGTAGGTGACCCCGGTCCGGGGCTTGTCGGGCGATGCCGGGATCGGCCAGTCCCCGGGCAGCGCCAGACCATCCAAGCGGTAGATCACGCCCACCGCGGCATCCGCCACGGGCGTGCCGTCCGCCTCCAGCACCAGGCCGGTCAGATCGGGATCCACGCCGGGGGTGTCGCAGGCGGCGAGCAACGCGAGGGAGCAGAGCAGCGGCAGGACGAAGGTTCGGCGGGTCATGAGGCACCTGCTTTCCCAGGGGCAAGTCAGGGCGAGTTCAGCTCCACGATGGCGCGCCAGCGCGCCGCGTCGAACAGCGGACCGCGCGTCACCAGGCGCAGCCGGCGGTCCAGGGCGGCCAGGTCCGGATCCGTGATGCCCGTCTCCGGCCGGCGCACGCTCTCAAGGTACCCGATTGGAAGTGCGCGTTCAAGATGACCGACACGCCACTCCTTGTCCGTGCGCACGGGGAGGCGGGCCGTGAGCGGGTCGGACAGGCCGAAGAGGTCCACCACGTGGCAGTCCGGCCCGGCGAAGAACCCGTAGAAGCCGATGGGCCGACGCGTGGCCACCTGCAGACCCTGGGCGCGGGCGCGGCGGCCCTGCACGGCCCAGGGGTGCTCGATGCGGTGCTCCCCGCGCTGAGCGCGCAGCAGGCCGGTGGTGGGGTAGTAGAAGGCGCGCTCGTCGGCCACGCCGTTGTCGGCCACGGCGTCGGCGCGGTCCAGGCCGAAGCGCGGGCCGCAGCGCAGGACCGGATCGGGGGCCAGGAAGGCCAGGGCGACCAGGATCACCGCCGCACCGGCCATGGCACGAGGTCGCGGCAGCGGGCCTCGCAACAGCAGCACCAGCACGGCCACCAGCGGCGCGGTGAGGAAGCGCCCCGCCATGAAGTCGCCGCCGATGCGCACCACGTAGCCCAGGTAGAGCAGCACGCCCAGGGCCACCGGGCCCGCGGCGGCGCCGCGGCGCAGGGCGCCCGCGTGCAGCCCGGCCAGGATCAGGGCCGCGGCCAAGGGATCGAACAGGGCCGACGCGCCCAGATAGGTGAATCCCTGGGAGACGTAGGCGCTCAGGGGGATGCCCGCGCCCAGCTTGGCGTAGGCCGTGTTGGGGAAAGGCACGCCGTAGTAGATGACGGAGAAGACCTCCCAGGCCAGCAGCGGCAGGAAGCCCGCGGCCAGGGCGCCGAGCAGGGCGCGGTCGCGCCGTTGGATCAGCAGGGCCGCGAAAGCCGGCGCCAGCAGCACCGCCAGATCCAGTCGGCAGAGAAGCACGCCCGAGGCCAGCAGCCCCAGCCGCCGCGCCCCGGCCGGCGTGGGACAGGCCGCCTGCGTCCACCAGTCCCGCAGCCACAGCACCAGCAGCAGGTGGGTGAGCGGATTCTCCAGGCCCGAGGTGCTGTAGTCCACGAAGCTGCGCGACAGGGCCAGGGCCAGCAGGGCGAGGAAGGCGGCGTCGCGGCGCGGACCGGCCTGCAGGGCCAGCAACGCCGCCGCGGTCCAGCTCAGCAGGAGCGAGAGGACGAGGCTGGTGACGTAGATCTCGCCGCTGACCGCCCGCGCCGCCGTCAGCAGCAGCATCCACAGGGGATGGGTGTAGCTCTGCACGCGCTCCAGGGGATTCCAGCGGGCGCCGCGGCCCTCGGCCAGGTTCTCCACGGTGCGGAAGGTGATGTAGGCGTCGTCGCACAGCCAGGCGCCGAGCAGGGTGACGGCGGCCAGCAGGAGCAGGCCGGGCAGGAGCACGGGCGCGAGTCGGCGGAGGGTGTCCATGGTCCGTGGAGGATCGGCGGCGCCGGTCGCGGATGCAAGCGCATTGTCCGGGACGAACCGGACGGGCGTTGGTATCATGTCGCTCCAACGCGCCACCCTCGGGAGGAGACCCCATGCCCCGGACCGCCGCCCTGCTGCTGTGCCTGCTCGCCGCCCTGCCCGCCGCCGCCGTGGAGACGGTGACGGACGCCTCCCCCGCCCTGGAGGTGGAGGAGATCATGCACCTCATCGAGAAGGTGCGTGAGAAGCCCTTCAAGGAGTCCATCCGCGCCGCGGACCAGAGCCTGGAGGATTTCGAGGCCTACCTGGACCGTACCCTCGACGCTCAGATCCCGCCGGAGCTGGCGGAGAACTTCGAGACCATCATGCGCGCCGTGGGCCTGTACCGCGGCGAAGGCCTGGGCGACTTCAAGGCCGTCAGCAAGATGGTCATGATGAGCCAGGCGGCCGCCTACTACGATCCCGAGACCGCCGCCTTCTACGTGGTGATGCACGACATGGCCGACTCCATGCGCCGTCCCGTGTACGCCCACGAGCTGACCCACGGCCTGCAGGACCAGCACTTCGACCTGAACGCCTACCTGCTCGATCACGCCGGCGGCGCCCTGAACGACGACCAGCTCCTGGCCCGCCAGGCCGTGGTGGAGGGCGAGGCCACCTACGTCATGACCATCGCCAGCGTGGTGGACATGCTGGGCATGACGCCGCCGCGGGAGATGCTGGGCATCGGCATCGAGATGCAGGCGGGCATGAGCGCCAAGCAGCTCTCGGCCATGGTGGAGGGATCGCCCGTGCTGGCGGAGATGGGCGGCGACATGGCCGCGGCGGTGGAGGCCATGGACGAGATCCCCGCCTTCCTCATGGAGACGCTCATGGGCAGCTACCTCAAGGGCCAGGCCTTCATCCATGCGGTGCAGGCCGGCGGCTGGACCGCCGTGGACGCCCTCTACGCCAAGCCTCCCGTGTCCACGGAGCAGATCCTGCATCCTGAGAAGTACGCCGCCGGCGAGATGCCCGTGAGCTTCGATCTGGACGCCCTGGATCCGGCCCTCACCCGCGGCTGGACGCGCCTGCACGCCAACGCCCTGGGCGAGATGCAGTGGCGCGTGGTCCTGGAGGAGCACGGCCTGGACGACATCGCCCGCGACGTGGCCGCCGGCTGGGACGGCGACGCCTACGCCGTGTACGCCGACGCCGCCGACGCCACCCTCCTGCTGCTGACCACCCACTGGGACACGGAGCAGGACGCCGAGGAGTTCGAGGCCGCCTACCAGGGCGTCGTCGACGCCAAGGGCGGCCACGGCGCCGTGACGCGCCTGGTGCGGCGCGACGGCCGCTGGGTGGGCGTGGTGGAGGGCGGCGATCCCGCCACGGCGCTGACCCGCCTGGAGGCCCTGGCGGCCCTGCCGCGCACGCGCTGAACATGACGGTTCGGCGGACTGCCCTTAAGTTGTCCGCCGAACCGCCCCGGCATCCTTCCGACAACCCTCGAGGCCGCCCGTGATCACCCAGTTCCTCTCCGAGTTCCTGCACATCCTGAACGAGTCCGCGTGGCTGCTGATGTTCGGCTTCGCCGCCGCGGGCGTGCTCCACGTGCTCATCCAGAGCAAGGAGCAGCTCCTGCGGCCGCTCACGCGGCCCGGGTTCGGAGCGGTGGCCTGGGCCACCCTGCTGGGCGCGCCGCTGCCGCTCTGCTCGTGCAGCGTGCTGCCCACGGCCACGTCGCTGCTGCGCAAGGGCGCGCGCAAGGGCGCGGCGTCGGCGTTCCTGATCACGGTGCCGGAGACGGACCTGGTGTCCATCCTGCTCACGTGGGGACTCATCGGGCCGCTCATGGCGGTGGTGCGGCCCGTGGCCTCCATCGTCACGGGGCTGGTCACGGGGCTCGCGGTGGACGCCGCGGACCGGCGCTCGTCCCATGCGGTCGACGCGTCCGCGCCGACGCCGTCGTGCTGCCATGAGCCCAAGCCCGCGCCGCAGCCGCTGACGGCGGCGCCCGCCAAGAGCTGCTGCGCGCCGCAGCCGCTTGCCATGGCGCCGGCCAAGTCCTGCTGCGCAGACAAGCCGGCCGCAGCGAAGCCGGCTCCCTGGTGGCGGCGCGCCCTGCACTATGGGTTCGTGGAGTTCTGGGACGACCTGGCGGGCCGCCTGGTGGTGGGCCTGCTCATCGGGGCGCTGGTGGCGGTGCTGCTGCCCGGCCTGGATCCCGAGTGGCTCGCGGGTCACCGCTGGCTGAGCTACCTGGTGCTGCTGGGCGTGGGCGTGCCCATGTACGTGTGCGCCACGGCCAGCACGCCCATCGCCGCGGGGCTGATCGCCGGCGGCGTGAGCCCCGGCGCCGCGCTGGTGTTCCTGCTGGTGGGACCGGCCACCAACACGGCGGGCCTGGTGGTGCTGGCCAAGGAGTTCGGCCGCACGGTGCTGGCGGTGCATCTGGCGGGCGTGGTGGCGGTGAGCGTGGCCGCGGGCGTTGCGCTCGATGCGCTGGTGGGACCCGCGGGCCTGGACGTCACCGCCGGCGCGCTCCACGAGCACGGCGCCGGCGTGCTGGCCATGCTGGGGTCCGCCGTGTTCCTGGGCTGGACGGCCTGGCGGCTGTTCGCCAAGCGTCGCCACACGCACTGATCCGGGATCAGGTCTGCAGCCGCAGGGCCACCTGCTCGTCCAGGGCGGCGCGTCCGGCGGCCACCTCCCGATGGAACTCCTCCAGCCGTGCGGCGGCGCTCTCCGTGTCGCCGGCGGCGCCGGCCTGCTCCAGCTCCAGGCACAATCCCTGCAGCCGCTTCAGCCCCAGGAATCCGCTGCTCGACTTGAGCGTGTGCGCCGTGTTGCGGAGCGTGGACGCGTCGCGGGCGCGCAAGGCGCCCTCGATGGCCGCCACGTGGTTCACCAGGGCCTTGAGGTAGGACTCCGTCATGGCGGCCACGAACGGCGGTTCGCCGGGACGGTCCATCTCGTCCAGCTCGGCCAGGACCGACGCATCCATCACAGGCAGGTCCGGCGCTTCCGCGGCGTCCGACACGGTGGGCAGCGGCTGCGCCTGGAACCAGCGGGCCAGGGTGTCTTCGAGCTGAGAGCGCGAGAACGGCTTGCTGAGATAGTCGTCCATGCCGGCGGCGCTGCAGTCCTCGCGGATGCCCTTCTGCACGTTGGCCGTCAAGGCGATGACCGCCACGCGGCGCGCGCCCGACTCTTCCTCCAGACGGCGGATCTCGCGGGTGGCCATGAAGCCGTCCATGCCGGGCATCTGGCAGTCCATGAGCACCAGATCGTAGCGCCCCTTGCGGAAGAGACGCACGGCGGCCTCGCCGTCGGCCGCCACGTCCACCTCGTGGCCCGCGCGCTGGATCATGGCCCGCGCCACCTCCTGGTTCACAGGATTGTCCTCCGCCAGGAGGATGCGGCGGCCCGCCGGCGACGGAACGGATTTCGGGGCATCGGTCTCGAGGAAGGACAGCACGCGGCGCAGCTCCTGGATGCGGATGGGCTTGTCGAGCTCGGCGGGGGTCTCCCCGGCCGGCGGGGTGTTGCCGGCGCCGCTGCGCAGGCGCACCAGGACCGGCAGGTGGTCGCCGCTCGCGGCGTAGACGGCATTGACGAAGGAGCCCTCCTCCGCACCGGGCAGACGGTGATCGAAGATCACGGCGTGGTACGGACGCGGGCCGGCCGTGGCGAGCTCGGCGAGCACGCTCTCTGCGTCGCGCACGTGGGTGAAGGCCACGCTCCACTCCGACAGGCTCGCTGTGAGGACCCGGGCGTCCTCGCGGTGATGGTCGGCCACCAGAACGCGCAGGCCAGGAGACAGGTCGCTCGGGGTCTGCTCCGCCGCCGGGGCCTCCGCCGCGCGCTCCATCAGCAGCTCGAACCAGAAGGTGGACCCCAGGCCCATCTCGCTCTCCACGCCCATCTCGCCGCCCATGAGCTCCACGAGCTGGCGGGAGATGGTCAGGCCCAGGCCCGTGCCGCCGAAGCGGCGCGTGGTGGAGCCGTCGGCCTGGCGGAAGGACTCGAAGATGTGCTCCAGGGCGGAGGTGTTGATCCCCACCCCCGTATCCACCACCCGGCAGGACGCCGCCACGCGGTGCTCGTCATAGGGCCGCATGGAGACCTGCAGCGTCACAGCACCGCGCTCGGTGAACTTGATGGCGTTGCCCAGCAGGTTGATCAGCACCTGGCGCATGCGGTTGGGGTCGCCCACCACGGCGGTGCGCTCCTCCAGGTTCACGTCCAGCAGCAGCTCCAGGCCCTTGGCGCGGGCCTGCTCGCCCAGCAGGTCCACCGTGTCGGCGGCGAGGCGCTCCAGCTCGAAGGGCACGGACTCCAGCTCCAGGCGGCCCGACTCGATCTTGGAGAAGTCCAGGATGTCGTTGATGATGTGCAGCAGCGACTCGCCCGAACGCTGGATGGTGCCGGCGAACTCGGCCTGCTTGGCGTCGAGCCCGGTGTCCATGAGCAGGTCGGCCATGCCCAGCACGCCGTTCATGGGCGTGCGGATCTCGTGGCTCATGGTGGCCAGGAACTCGCTCTTGGCGCGCGAGGCGGCCTCGGCGGCGTCTCGGGCGCGCTCGGCCTCCTCGATGGCCACGTTGAGCTGCTCGTTCTTGTGCGAAAGCTCCGCCGTGCGCTCGCGCACCTGGCCCTCGAGCTGGCGGCCGTGCTCCGCGAGCTGCTCGTCGCGGAGCTGGACCTCGCGCAGCATCTCGTTGAACACGTCGGAGAGCTCGCCGAATTCGTCGCGGCCCAGGCGCGGCACGCGTCCGGCGTAGTCCTGGTCGGCGGTCACGCGGCGCATCACGTCGATGAGCTGGCGCACGGGCTCGGAGAACAAACGCTGCAGGCGCGACGAGAGCAGGATCACCAGCACGATGGAGACCAGCGTGATGGCCAGGGTCACGGTGTAGTAGCCGCGCAGCAGGGACTGCAGCTCGCTCTGATCGTCCACCAGCAGGATCACGCCCTGCCGCTCTCCGTCCACCATCAGCGGCGCGGCCAGGGTCAGCCAGCCGCGCCGTCCGGCCACAGCCCGGCGGGTGAACCCGTCCCTGGCCACGGCCACCGCCGCGTGGACCTCCTCGCTGTCCAGGTGCTCGTCGATGGCCGCCGATGCCTGGGCGTAGGTGCTGAACACGGTGCCGTCGTCGCCGTAGAGCCGAGCCGCCACGATGCTGGGCTTCACGCCCAGGGCCGCCAGGGTCTCCTGCGCCGAGTCCACGTCCAGGAAGCGCATGGCGGCCACGCTGTTCTGGCCCACCACGCCGGCCAGGGTGCGCAGCTCGGATTCCGTGGTCTGGCGGGCGGTGCGGTAGTTGAGCACCAGCGTGGCCCCCGTGGCCAGCAGCAGCACGCCGGCGCCCGTGAGCACCATGATGGCGATCAGCTTGGAGCGGATCCTGAGGTCGGCGAAGCTCCTCATTCCTTGACCTTTCGTGCCAGCTTCAGAAGCCGGGAACTGATCTTCAGGCCCGCGTCGCGCGCGTCGGCCAGGTTCACCTCGAAGCGGAAGCGGTCGTCCTCCAGCACCAGGTTGATGTGGCCGCCCGCGTCCAGGAAGCCGTTCATCTCGCCGATGGTCAGCACGGGCCGGCCGCCGATGGCGCTGCGCAGCGCCAGCCAGGACTCGCGGTCGTTGCCGGCCAGGAAGACCAC
This sequence comes from Candidatus Krumholzibacteriia bacterium, assembly GCA_035447065.1. Taxonomy (GTDB): domain Bacteria; phylum Krumholzibacteriota; class Krumholzibacteriia; order LZORAL124-64-63; family LZORAL124-64-63; genus CALEMW01. The sequence continues at coordinate 29,104 of DAOTGJ010000020.1, read as the reverse complement.
GTCCAGGGCGGCGGCGTCCGCGGCGTTTTCCACGCGCCGCACCTCCAGAGTGCGCTGGCCGCTCTTCTGACCGTCGATGGCGCGGAGGGCGGCATGCAGGTCCTCGTCGCCCAGGACGCCCACGCGCAGGGGCGTCCCCTCCTCCACATCTTCGGGCCAGCTCGTGTAGCGGGTGAAGTTGAAGACGAGGGCGGCCTTCACGGCGTCCACGTCCTGGCGGGAGTCCGCGGCGACCGCCGGCCACGCGGCGATGACGAGCAGCACGAGGGCCAGGGCCGTGGCCCCCGCCTTTCCGCACCGCCGTTCCTGCCGCGTCGCCAGCATCATGCTCTAGAACTCCACCGTCGCCTTGAGGTACCACCCGGCGCTCACGCGCGTGGGCAGGATGAACGCCTCCTGCAGGAACTCCAGGTGGTCGCCGGCCAGGAGGTTCTGGGCCACGGCCTCCACCACGGCGCCGTCGCCCAGGCGCTTGGCCAAGCGCAGGTCCAGGGAGCTGAAGGCCTCCACCTCCGCCGCATGGCCTGCGCTCTCCACCGTGCTGAACAGGGAGCTGCCGCGGGTGCGCAGCCAACCGTCCAGCTCCCAGGCGCCGGGCAGATCCGCGGCGGCCCGCAAGGAGAGGTGATGCGACGGCGTGAACGCGTACCATGCGATGAGGGTGTCCAGCTCGTACACGTCCTCCTCGTTCAGGTACGTGTAGGCGGCGTCCAGGCGCAGCCGCTGCACCGGGAACCAGGTCAGGCCCAGCTCCACGCCGTAGGTGCGCCCGCCGTCGCCGTTGCGGAAGTAGAGGAGCTGCTCGGCGTGGTCGGCGTAGAACACGGGATCGACGATCTCGATGCGCCGGATGTCCTTGTAGTCGTTGCTGAACACGCTCAGGTCGATCTGATACGAGTCGCCGGCGAAGCGGTAGCCGGCCTCGTAGGCCGTGAGCTTCTCCGAGTCGTAGCCGGTGTTGTCGCCGGTCATGATGCCGATGGGAACGCCCGAGGGGTTGGCCGGCGAGTAGGGCGGGATCACCAGGCCGGTGATGCGGATGTCCGCCTCATAGCGGCTCGGCGTGCGCACCGCGCGCGAGACCGCTGTCCAGAGGCGATGACGTTCCCGCGGGCTCCAGAGCAGGCGCACGCCCGGCTGGACCTCGTTGTGGGTGTAGTCGTTGTGCTCGTACTTGGCGCCGAGCACCAGGCGCAGGCGGTCGCCCGCCAGGCCGACCTCGTCCTGCACGGAGACGTTGAGCAGGTCGTCGGTCCGGATACCGATCTCCTCATCGGTCATGGGAGATCCGGCGAGGTCGGAGCGGGTCCGTCGGAGGCCGGTGCTCCAGGAGAGGAAGTGGCGTCCCGCATGGAAGTCGTGCCGCAGCTCCAGGTCCATGACCTCGCCCAGGATCTCGCCGATGAACTCCTGACGCGTCATCCGCTCGTAGAAGCCCTCCACGGTCAGCGTGGAGCCCGCCGACAGCGTATGGCGCCACTCGCCGCTCACGCTGCCGCCCCGCATGGGGACGTCCTCCTCGTTCAGGACGTGGTAGGGGGCCTGCATGACGTAGGCGGAGAGGAACTGGCCCGCCTGGCCGCGGTGGAGATCGGCCTGGAGCGTCACGGCGTCGCGGTCGCCCAGATCGGCGTCCAGGCGGAAGCCGGCGGTGTGCAGGAACCAGTCGTCCTGCGCGCTGCCGCCGGAGTCCAGCTCCCAGGCGCCGCGGTGGGACGTCTTGGCGAAGACCCGCGCGAAAGCGGTCTCGCCCAGCTGCCAGCCGTGGCGCAGCGCGCCGGTGAAGGTCTCGTAGTCGCCGCCCAGGGTCGACACCAGGGTGCCCTCCGTGTCGGCGGCGTGCTTGGTGATGATGTTGATCACGCCGTTCACGGCGTTGGCGCCCCACATGGTGGCGCCGGGTCCGCGGATCACCTCGATGCGGTCCAGGTCCTCCATCAGCATGTCAAGATGCTCCCAGTACACGCCGGCGAAGAGCGAGTTGTAGATGCTGCGGCCGTCCACCAGCACCAGCAGCTTGTTGCCGAAGCGGCCGTTGAAGCCGCGGGCCGACACGGCCCACTTGTTGCTGTCGATGCGCTGCACGTCCAGCCCCGGCGCCAGGCGCAGGGCGTCGGGGATGGTGGTGGCGCCGGCCCGCCGCACGTCCTCGGCGGTGATGACGAAGACCGCGGCCGCCACGTCGCGCACCGACTGGGCCCGCTTGCTGACCGAGACCACCTCCAGATCCAGGAGCGCCTCCAGATCCAGCTCCAGGATGTCCGCGCCCTCCGCGGCGCGGGCCTCCTCGCGGCCGGGCTGGACGATCGCCAGCGCCAGCGCGAGCAGGAGCGGGAGGAGGGCGTGCCTCGGCGTGGTCGGCAGCTTCATGGTCAGAACTCCAGCGTGGCGCGGGCATACCACCCGCTGCGGATCAGGGTCGCCTGCGTGAACGTTTCCTGGACGAATTCCACATGATCGCCGGCCAGCAGGTTCTGGGCGGCCACGGACACGGACCAGCTCCCGGCGGGGCGCCAGCCCAGCCGCAGATCCAGGGTGGTGAACCCCTCCAGCTCCGCCGCGCCGGTCACGGTGGTGGCGATGATCACGTTGGCCGCGCTGACGCTGCGCAGGAAGGCGTCGGCCTCGATCCGTCCCGGCAGATCCAAGGCGGTGCGCAGCGTGAACGTGTGCCGGGGCACCTGCTCCTGCTGGGCTCCGGTCACGTTGCCCGTGGACACGAAGTCCGTGTCGATGAACCCGTAGCCCGCATCGATGCGCACCCGGCTGCGCGGCGTCCACACCACGGCCAGTTCGCCGCCCAGCGTGCGCCCGCTCACGATGTTGTGCAGGGAGAACACGCGCTCGATGCGGTCCGCGTAGACGAACGGTCCGGTGCCGATTGTGCCGCGGAGCTTGTCGTAGTCGTTGTAGAACAGGGCCAGGTCCAGATTCAGGCGGCTGCCGCCGTAGCGGTAGCCCAGCTCGTAGGCCATGAGGACCTCGGACACGAAGTCCTCGTTCTTGTCGATGTACACCGCCACGGGGATCCCCGCCGGATTCGCCGGCGAGTAGGGCGGGATCACCGCGGTCAGCACGTGCAGGTCGAACTCGGCGCGGCTCGGGGTGCGCACCGCGCGCGCGGCCGACGCCCAGAGGCGGTGGCGGTCGCGCGGATGCCAGAGCAGCCTCACTCCGGGCTGGACCTCGCCGCCGGTGTAGTCGTTGTGCTCGTACTTGGTGCCCAGCGTGAGGTGCAGGCGGTCGGCCAGGCTCACGTCGTCCTGCACGTAGGCGCTGGCCAGGCCGTCGCGGCGCATGAGCTGATCCGCGTCCACGATGGGGCTGTGGTGGATGTCGTCGGTGGTCCAGCGGTACCCGCCGCCCCAGCTCAGCAGGTGGCCGCCGGCCTGAAAGCGGTGGCGGAGTTCGGTGTCCACCACGTGCCGCACCTGGTGGGCGATGAGCTCGTCGCGGTCCATGTGGTCGTAGTACGTTTGGAGCGAGAGCTCGGAGGTGGGCGAGAGGGTGCGGCGCCAATCCGCGCGCACGTTGCCGCCCTGGACCGGAGCGCGCTCCGCCCGGGCCGCCGTGTACGGCGGCGCGAGCTCGAAGATGGTGATGGTCTGGCCCACGGTGCCCTCGAACCAGTCGCCCTGCAGCGTCACGGCGTCGCGCGAGCTGGGCTCGGCGTCCACGCGCACGCCGGCGGTGCTCAGGTCCCAGTCGTCGGCGGCCGAGCCGCCGGCATCATGATCGTAGGCGCCGCGGCGGGCCGACTTCACCGACACGCGCGCGTAGGACTTGTCCCCCAGCTCCACGCCCTGCCTGACCTCGCCCGAGAACTCCTCGTGGCTGCCGGCCGTGGCCGAGGCCAACGTGCCCTGGCAATCGGCGGCGTGCTTGGTGATGATGTTGATCACGCCGTTCACGGCGTTGGCGCCCCACATGGTGGCGCCCGGCCCGCGGATGATCTCGATGCGGTCCAGATCCTCCAGCACCAGGTCCTGGTGCTCCCAGTAGACGCCGGAGAAGAGGGTGGTGTAGACGCTGCGGCCGTCCACCAGCACCAGCAGCTTGTTGCTGAAGCGGCCGTTGAAGCCGCGGGAGGTCACGGCCCACTTGTTGGAATCGATGCGGCGCACGTCCAGCCCCGGCACCAGGCGCAGGGCGTCGGCGATGGTGGTGGCTCCGGAGCGGCGGATGTCCTCCGCCGTCAGCACGTGGACCGCCGCCGCCGCGTCCAGCGACGACTGCGCCCGCTTGCTCACCGACACCACCTCGATGTCGAGGAGGGCCTCCAGATCCAGCTCCATGATGTCCTGGAACGGCGCATCGCCGGCGCGCAAGACGCCGGCGGGCCAAGTGCCGAGGAGGAGGACGATCACCGTGATGACCAGACTGCGCATGACGGACTCCCGAGGCGACAGACCACCATCGGCCCTTCCGGCCGATGGTCTTCTCCCCGCAGAATTCGTCCTTTCAACAGCAGACTTGAAGGTTTTCTACGAAGGACGGCCCGCGCCGGGCATCCGACGCGGGCCGTTCCGCGGCCGTCCGTTCCGGTCTGGCCCTACTTCAGGAGCATGAGACGTCCGGACCGGGTCTCGCCGGCCGCCCGCACGCGGAAGAAGTAGGCGCCGGCAGGCACGGCGCGGCCGTCGTCGGCCCGGCCGGTCCACGCCACGTCGTGGGCGCCGGCCGGGAGCACGCCGTCCACCAGCAGGGCCACGCGGCGGCCCTTGAGGTCCAGGATCTCCACCTCGGCGCGGCCCTCGCGGGGCAGCTCGAAGCGGAGCGTGGTGGAGGGGTTGAAGGGGTTGGGGTAGGCCGGGGCCACGGCGAACACGGCCGGGGCGCCGTCCACGGCCACCAGCAGATCGTCGCAGACGGGCGCGACGGCCCAGGGCGCGAACACCACGTTCGCGGTCACGGCGTCGCCCGTGCCGACGCCGACGCCGGAGGGGCCGCTGGCGTCGCCCCACCAGCAGTCCGTCGCCGTGAAGTCGCCGCCTCCGGGACCCGAGCTGACGAACTCCACGCCGTAGGTGGCGTTGCCGTCGAAGCAGCTCGACTCCACCCGCGGCAGGCCGCCGTCCAGGCGCAGGCCCACCGCGCTGTCGCCGAAGCGGCAGGAGAGGAACTCGGGGCTGCCGCCGCGCACCCGCACCGCCGCCGCCGCCGACTCCGTGAACGTGCAGTCCAGGAACCGGGGCTCGCCGGCGTCCACGTTCACCATGGAGCCGTAGAAGTTGCCGCCGTAGCGGAAGTCGCAGCCTTCCAGCAGGCCGTGGATGCCCAGGTTGCCGGCGCGGAAGTCCATGTAGTACCAGTCGCCCGGCTGCGGGGCGATGGTGCTGTCGTCGGTGTCGCCGCCCACGGAATCGTCGCGGATCGACGTGAACACCAGGTTCTTGCCCCGGATCGCGCCCCGCTCGGTGGTGCTCCCGGCATGGATGACGGTCCAGCGCATCTTGAAGACGGTGCCCGGCTCCAGGTCGAGCGTGGGCGCGTTCGGGCCGTAGACGCCGATGGTCTTGCCGTCCAACACGTACACCATCCCGAGGGTCGGCAGCGGCAGCGACATGTTCTCGGCGATGACGCTGTTCAGGAGCGCGATGGCGTTGTACTTGCCGTCGCCGCGCAGGGTCAGGGCGTTGCCGTCCAGAACGCCGCGCACCACCTGGGGGATCAGCTTGTAGGGATAGCTGGTGCCCTGGGTCACCGTGTTGCCGCTGAAACCGGTCCAGCCCGGGGAGGCCGCGGACACCTGCAGGGCCGTGCTGTTGTCGTTCAGCACGTTGCCGCTGAGGACGGGATCGCCTCCGCTCACGATCAGGGCCGCCGGACCTGTGCCGCCGTAGCGGATCTCGCTGTTGGTCACCGCGCAGGAGTCGGCGCGGGCCTGGGCACCGAAGTTGATGGCGTACCAGTTGCCGCTGGCGGGAACGTTGCCGGCGGCGTTGGTGTCGCCGCCCACGTCGTCGTAGAACGAGGTGAACACCACGCCGTCGGCCATCAGACCGCCCGGCTCGGTGTTGCTCCCCACCTGGATGTCGCTGAACAGCGACTTGACGATGACGCCGGAGGGGATGGTCAGCACGGGCGCCTGCGGCCCCGCCACGGCCAGGGTGGCGCTCGACATCACGTAGCAGAACCCGTGGGGCAGCACGGGCAGGCTGCGCGAGGCGGTCACGGTGGAGTTCAGCAGGCGGATGCCGTTGGCGACATTGTCGCCGCGGGGGATGATGGTGTTCTGGCCCAGCAGGTTGTCCAGACCGTCCAGCGCCGTGTTCAGGGGCAGGGAGCTGCCCTGCTGGAAGGTGTTGCCGGAGATGGCCGCGGCATCGTCGCCGGCCGCCGCGAGCTGCAGGCTCGTGCTGTTGTCGCGGAACAGGTTGTCCGCCACGGTCACGCCGGGGGCATCCAGGATCACCGCCGCGGGACCGGTGCCGCCGTAGCGGATCTCGCCGTTGCGCACGATGCAGGAATCGGCCCGCGCCGCCGCCTTGAAGTTCAGGGAGTACCAGTTGCCCGCGTTGGGCGTGTTGCCGGCGTTGTTCGTATCGCCGCCCTCGTCGTCGTAGTACGAGGTGAAGATCACGCCGTCGGCCACCAGGCCGCCCGGCTGCGAACTGCTCCCGATCTCGATGGAGCCGAACAGGCTCTTGACGATGGTTCCCGAGGGAATGGTCAGCACCGGACCGGCCGCGCCCAGGACCTTCAGCGTGGCGTTGTTGAGGACGTAGCAGAAGTCGTTGGGAAGCACCGGCAGCGTGTACGACGTCTCCAGGGTGCTGTTGAGGAGCTCGATGCCGTTGCTGACGTCGTCGGTGCGCAGATTCAGGGTGTTGGCGCTCAGGATCTGGTCCAGGGCGGAGATCACGGTGGAGAACGGCAGCCCGGTGCTCTGGTTGAGCACGTTGCCGGAGATGTTGGCGCCGCCGTTGGCGGTGGCGACCACGCTCAGGCACCCGCGGTTCTCGGTGAACACGTTGCCGGTCACCACCGGATCGCCGCCGCGGATGATCAACGCGGCCCCGCTGGTGGCGCCGTAGCGGAACTCGCAGTTCGTCACCGCGCAGGAATCCGCCCGCGCCCCGGCCAGGAACTCCACGTTGTACCAGTTGCCGGGGCCGGGCGCCTGGGTGGAGCCGTTGGTGTCGGCCACCTCGTCGTCCATCAGCGAGGTGAAGATCACGCCGTCGGCCATGAGTCCGCCGGGGATGGCGGCCGCGCCGATGTCGATGGACCCGAAGCCCGACTTCACCACCGTGCCCGGCAGCAGCGTGAGCACCGGGCCGGCGGCTCCACGCACCGTCAGCGTGGACACGTCCAGCACGTACACGAATCCCGCCGGCAGCAGCGGCCAGGTGGCCGATGAGTCCAGCGTGCCCGTGCGGACGGACACGGCGTCCTTCTGCCCGCTGGCGTGGTTGACCAGCGTGAGGCCGGCCAGGGTGGGAGCCACCAGCGCGGGCGTCAGCCGCACCTGATAGGTGCCGGTCTCGCCCACCACCAGGTCCGACACGGCCAGGTCCGTCAGACCCTGGGCCACGTCCAGGCCGTAATCGCCGCCGGCGAGGGTGAAGCCCGCCACCGTGCAGCCGTTCACGTCCACCTGGATGCAGGGATCGTTGGTGACGGGGGCGTCGATCACCGTCGCGCCGGATCCGCCCACCGAGTGCAGCGTGACCGCCGCGCCCAGCACCACGTTCTCGGCGTAGGTGCCGGGGTGGACCAGGATCTCGTCGCCGGCCGCGGCGACGGCCAGGGCGTCGCCGATGGTGGCGTAGGCGCCGTTGCCCACCTCGAGCACGGCGGCGGATGCGGTGAAGGACAGCAACAGGGCCAGCAGGCCCGGAATCGCGGTGCGCAACGGCATGACGGGTTCCTCCGAGAAGTCCAGGGATGTGTCTCTCACGATGGAACGCGTCGCCGGGAGCGTCGGGGGATCATAAAAAGAGAGCCGGACTCATGATTGTCCGGCTCTCCCGAGGGTGGATGTGCGGCGGCGGTGCTAGAGGATCCCCCGCTCCTCCATGGCGTCCAGGATCCGCTGCACCAGCGTATCCGCATCCTCCAGATCCGTCTCCACCGTGATCTCCGGGTTCACCGGCTCCTCGTACGGCGAGGAGATGCCCGTGAAATCCTTGATCTCGCCGGCCTCGGCCTTCTTGTACAACCCCTTGGGATCGCGTCGCTTGCAGACCTCCAGGTCGCACTTGACCCAGGTCTCCAGGAACGCCCCGGCCGGCAGCAGGCCGCGCACGAAGTCGCGGTCGGCCTGGAAGGGGCTGATGAAGGTGCAGACCACGATGTTCCCCTGCTCGTAGAACAGGCGCGCGGCCTCCCCCACGCGGCGGATGTTCTCGGCGCGGTCGCGCTGGCTGAAGCCCAGGTCGCCGCAGAGGCCGTGGCGCACGTTGTCGCCGTCCAGGGTGACCACGCGGCGGCCGTCGTCGAAGAGGCGGCGCACCAGGCGGTGGGCCACGGTGCTCTTGCCCGAGCCGGAGAAGCCCGTGCACCACACCACGGCGCCCTTGTGGCCGTTGCGCTCCTCCCAGTCGGCGCGGGTGATCACGCCCTCCTCCCAGCGCACGTTGCTGGAGCGCTTGGCCTGGGCGCTGGCGCCGCGGGCCACCTCGCTCACGCTGCTGGTGCGGCCGCGGATCATGCCGGCGCCCACGGTGCGGTTGCTGACCGGGTCGATGAGGATGAAGCTGCCGGTGCCGCGGTTCTTGTCGTAGGCGTCGAAGAAGATGGGCTTGGCGGTCTTGAAGGACACGCGCCCGATCTCGTTGAGCTTGAGCCCCGCGCTGGGCCGCCGGTGCAGGGTGTTCACGTCGATCTCGTACTGGATCTCGCGCACGTGGGCCTTGACCTTCTGCGTGGTGTGCTTGAGCACGTACGCGGTGCGCGGGTCCATGGGCTCCTCGTCCATCCAGCAGACCATGGCGTCGAACTGGCCGGCCACCACGGGCAGGTTGCGCTCGCGCACCAGCATGTCGCCGCGGCTGATGTCGATCTCGTCCTCCAGCGTGAGCGTGACCGCCTGGCCCGCGAAGGCCTCCGGCTGCTCCCCGTCGTACGTGACGATGCCCTTCACCCTGGAGGTCTTGCCCGACGGCAGGGCCGCCACCATGTCGCCCACCGCCACGGTGCCGCTGGCCACGGTGCCCGCGAAGCCGCGGAAGTCCAGGTCCGGGCGCAGCACGGTCTGCACGGGGAAGCGGAAGTCCACGAAGTTCTTGTCCGCCGCCACGTGCACGTTCTCCAGCACGTGCAGCAGGGTGTGCCCCTGGTACCACGGCATGTTGGGGCTGCGCGTGGTCACGTTGTCGCCTTCCAGGGCGCTCATGGGGATGAACGTGATGTCGTGGATGTCCAGCTTCTGGGAGAACTCCGAGTACTCGCGCACGATGTCGTCGTAGACCTTCTGGTCCCAGCCCACCAGGTCCATCTTGTTCACCGCCACCACCAGGTGCGGGATCTGCAGCAGCGAGATGAGGAACCCGTGGCGCTTGCTCTGGGTGAGCACGCCCTTGCGGGCGTCGATGAGGATGATGGCCAGCTCGCTGGTGCTGGCGCCGGTCACCATGTTGCGCGTGTACTGCTCGTGGCCGGGCGTGTCGGCGATGATGAACTTGCGCTTCTCCGTGGTGAAGTAGCGGTAGGCCACGTCGATGGTGATGCCCTGCTCCCGTTCGGCCGCCAGGCCGTCCAGCAGCAGCGCCAGGTCCACGCGCTCGTCGCCGCGCTTCTCCGAGGTCCGGGCCACCGCGGCGTACTGGTCCTCGAAGATGCAGTTGGTCTCGTAGAGCAGGCGCCCGATGAGGGTGGACTTGCCGTCGTCCACGCTGCCGCTGGTGGTGAACCGCAGCAGGCTCTTGCGTTCGTAGGCCGTGGTATCCACTAGAAGTACCCCTCGCGCTTCTTCTGCTCCATGGAGCTGTCGCTGGTCAGGTCGATGATGCGGTTCTCGCGCTCGCTGCGCCGCGCCTCCACCACCTCCTGGATGATCCCGTCGATGTCCGTGGCCTCGCTCCGGACCGCCCCCGTGCAGGGGATGCAGCCCAGGCTGCGGAAGCGGCAGGGAATGGTCTTCACGTCGTCCTGGCTCAGTCCCAGCTTGCCGTTGGGATCCACCAGGTTCATGAACTCCGCGGGGATGATGATGCCGCCCAGCTCCACCGTGGGCCGCGGCTTGCTGAAGTACAGCGGCACCAGGGGGATCTGCTCCAGCCGGATGTACTGCCACACGTCCAGCTCGGTCCAGTTGCTCAGGGGGAACACGCGCACGCTCTCCCCCTCGTCGATCTCCGCGTTGTAGAGGTTCCACAGCTCCGGGCGCTGATTCTTGGGGTCCCACTGCCCGAACTCGTCGCGCACGGAGAAGAAGCGCTCCTTGGCGCGGCTCTTCTCCTCGTCGCGCCGCGCACCGCCGAAGGCCGCGTCGAACCCGTGCTTGGCCAGGGCGTCCAGCAGGCCGCGGGTCTTGAGCACGCCGCAGCACTTGTCCGTGCCCAGCGTGGTGGGGTGCGCGCCCTTGGCGATCCACTCCTCGTTGCGCTCCACGATGAGCCGCGCGCCCAGCTTCTCCGCCATGGCGTCGCGGAACTCGTACATCTCCGGGAATTTGTACCCGGTGTCGATGTGCATGAGCGGGAAGGGGAACTTGCCGGGATGGAAGGCCTTCTGGGCCAGCCGCAGCATCACGGCGGAGTCCTTGCCCACGGAGTAGAGCATGACCGGGTTCTTGAACTCGGCCACCACCTCCCTCATCACGTGGATGGACTCCTGCTCCAGCTGCTTGAGGTGGGTCATGGCGTAGGAGGTCACGGGGATCTTCTTCCCGGTTGCGGGGCAGGCCGACGGCGCCCCTGGGGGCGTGAACTACGTTTCCGGCTTATCGGCGTCGGAACCGCACACTTAAACCCCCGAACCGGGATCTGTCCAGCTTCCCGGTGGTGAAATGGGAGCGAATCCGTTATCTTGCGGCCCATGAACACCAAAAACCAGAGCCAGGCCGCCCGACTGCTGCTGATCCTGCCCCTGCTGATCGCGGGGCTGGCCGGCTGCGGCGGGAAGGCCGACAAGAAGGACATCGCCGCGGCGAACCGGGCCACCGGTTCCCAGACCACCACCACCCACACCCACGACGACGCCCCGGATCAGCGAGGCTACGGCGACGCTCCCGCCGCCGACGCCCCCGCCGCCGCCGACGGCGCCGTGACCCTGGCGGGCGTAACCTTCACGCCGCCCGCGTCCTGGTCCAGCCTGGGCCCGGACGGCATGCGCCAGGCCCAGTTCCGCCATCCTCCGGTGTCCGGCGACGGCGCCGAAGGCGAGGTGAACGTCTTCTACTTCGGCCCGCAGAGCGGCGGCGGCGTGGAGGCCAACCTCAACCGCTGGATCGGCCAGATGGTCCTGCCCGGCGGCGGCGACCCCCAAGCCGCGGCCCAGCGCTCCACCTTCACCGCCGACGGCATGGCCGGCCACATGGTGACCCTGGACGGCTCCTACAAGTCCGGCGGCGGCCGCCCCATGGGCGGCGGCGGCGAGGTGCTCCCCGGCTACCGGCTGGTGGGCGTGGTGCTGGAGGGTCCCCAGGGCAGCCTGTTCTTCAAGCTGACCGGTCCCGAGGCCACCGCCAAGGCCATGGAGGGCGACCTGCTGGCCATGGTGAAGGGCGCCACCAAGTAGCCTGGAACCTTGATCCCCCTGATCGGCGACTCCGGCGCGGACCGGGGTCGCCGTTTTCTTGGTCCTTGCTATCTTGAGGCTGAGAATCAAAGCCAACACCCGCCTCCCCAGGCGGATTTCGTCCCCAGAGCGAGGTTCGAACCGATGCCCTACCCCGAGGAGATGGTCGCGCCCATGCGCGCCGAGCTGGTGGAGATGGGCGTGCGCGAGCTGCGCACGGCCGCCGACGTGGACGCCTTCTTCGCCGACAAGAGCGGCACCAGCCTGATCCTGGTCAACAGCGTGTGCGGCTGCGCCGCCGGCAGCGCCCGGCCCGGCCTGGGCCGCGCCCTGCGCACCGACAAGCACCCCGACCGCGTGGCCACGGTCTTCGCCGGCCAGGACCTGGAGCCCACGGCCAAGGCCCGCGAGCACTTCGGCGACATCCCGCCCAGCAGCCCGTCCATGGCCCTGTTCAAGGACGGCGAGCTGGTCCACTTCGTGCCGCGGCACATGATCGAGGGGCGCGACGCCCTGGGCGTGGCCGCCGGCCTGATCGAGGCCTTCGAGGAGTACTGCTAGCCATGGGCACCTTCCACACCGGCAAGAGCGAGCTGCACGGCATCACCCTGGCCCTGCGCACCAGGGACGAGGTCTACGTGGGCCGCTGCGACGACATGAACGACGAGCACGTGATCCTGCTGGACGCCGACGGCCACCGCGACGGCGAGGGCGGCAAGTCCGCCGACGCGTGGCTGGACCGCGCCGCCAAGTTCGGCGTGGCCCCCAAGCTGCCCCGCCTGGTGCTGCCCATGGCCGACGTGACCGAGTACGCGCCCCTGGGCGAGTACTACAGCGGCGTGGGCAAGACCAAGGCGGCCAAGCCCGCGGCCGAGCCCACGCCGGCCCCCGCGGCCCCCGCGGCCGCCGACGCGCTGGTCACCCTGACCGACGCCGCCGTGAAGGAAGTGAAGCGCATCCTGGCCGAGGACGGCCGCCCCGGCCTGGGCCTGCGCCTGGGCGTGGTGGGCGGCGGCTGCTCCGGCCTGGTCTACAAGTCGGAGCTGGACGCGCCGCGCGACGGCGATGTGGTGGTGCCCAACGACGGTTTCGACGTCCTGCTGGACCGCAAGAGCAGCATCTACCTGCGCGGCGTGACCCTGGACCACCAGGGCGGCCTGGACGGCCGCGGCTTCGTGTTCCGCAACCCCAACGCCACCAACACCTGCGGCTGCGGGGAGAGCTTCTCGGTGTGAGTTCCCGCGCCGTCACCCTCGCCCGCGACGCCCGCGCCCGGGGCCTGATCTCCCGCTGGGATCACGCCCCCGGGCTGGGCGCGCTGCTGGCCACCGGCCCCGACGCCGCGTCGTTCCTGCAGGCCCGCCTCACCAGCGACGTGCTGGCCCTGGCCCCCGGCGCGGGCCAGCTCTCGGCCCGCGTGGACCGTCAGGGCCGCCTGCTGGCCTGGTTCTCCCTGCACCGCCTGCCGGACCGCGGCCAGCCCCATCCCCTGTTCCTGCTCCTGCTCCCGCGCGCCGAGGCCGCGTTCCTCTATGAGGAGTTGGAGGCCTCGCACATCGGCGAGGACATGATCCTGTCCGACGTCTCGGGCGAATGCCACGGCGTGATCCTCCAGGGCGGCGCGCTGCCGACCCCCGCGGCCACAGCCCCCGAGTACGCCGCGGTGGCCTGCCCCGGCGACGTGGCCCCCCACGGCGCCTGGGCCGTGCGCCGCTCCTTCACCGGCGACCCCGGCGTGGCGCTGCTCTGGTTCCACGACGGCGACGACGCCGACGAGACCGACGCCGTGCTCGACCACCTGCGCGGCGACGCCGTGGTCCTGGATGATTCCCCCGACGCCCACCGCGCCTGGCGCTGGCTCCAGCTGGAGGCCGGCCGCCCCGTGGTGGGCCGGGACCTGCCCCCCGCCAAGCGCATCCTCTCCCAGACCGGCCTGGAGCAGGAGGCCGTGAGCTGGACCAAGGGCTGCTACCTGGGCCAGGAGGTGCTGGCCAGGGTCAAGGCCTACGGCGCACCGCCGGAATCGCTGCGGGCGCTGGTGTTCCCCGGCCAGGGACCCTTCGACGCGCCGCCCCCGGGCACGCCCCTGACCACGGCCGACGGCACGCGCGTGGGCACGTGGGCCGGCGCCGGCTTCTCCGTGGTGCGCGACGCCCCGCTGGCCCTGGCCTTCCTGAAGAAGGAGCACGCCGCGCCGGGCGCCGCGCTGGACCTGGCCTGGGACCACGGCGCCGCCACGGCCGCCGTGGTGCTGCCGCCGGTCTACCGGGGCGGCAACCCCGCCGAGCGCGCCGCCCATCGCTACGAGCAGGCCGTGGACCGCTTCCGCGCCGGCGACGACACGTCCGCCGTGGCCCTGCTGGAGGAGGCCCTGGCCGAAGCACCCGACCACGCCGACGCCCTGGAGACGCTGGGCGTGATCCTGGGCCGGCTGGAACGCTACGCGGAGGCGGTGGAGGTCTTCCGTCGCCTGGAGGCCGCCGCGCCCACGGAACCCATGGTCCACGCCAACCTCTCGCTGCTGTTCATGAAGCTGGGGAACATCGAGGAGGCCGAACGCCAGAAGGCCCTGGCCACCATGAAGCGTTTCGGCCTGAGCGGCGACGCCGCCGCGGCCGCCGAGCAGCGCGCCGCCCGCGAGGCGGAGGCGCAGCGGCGTCTGACCATGTTCCAGGAGGTGCTGGAGATCGATCCGGACGACCCCCTGGCCCTGAGCGGCGCCGGCGACGCCCTGACGGACCTGGGCCGCGCCGAGGAGGCCGAGCCCCTGCTGGCCCGCGCCGTGGCCGCCCAGCCGGACCAGACGGCGCCCTACCTGAAGCACGGCAAGGCGCTGGAGGCGCTGGGCCGCATGAATCAGGCTGCCGACGTCTACCGCGCCGGCGTGCAGGTGGCGAGCCGGCGCGGGGATCTGCAGCCGTTGCGGGAGATGGAGAAGCGGGTGGTGGTGCTGGAGGCGGGAACGGCCCAGGAAACCTGAGCCCCGGCATCAATCCGGCCAGAGGAACGCATCGTCCTCCATCATCTCGAAATCCCCGAACTCGAACCCAGGCCCCACCGAGCACCCCACCAGCGGCCCTTGCCCCATGGCAAAACGTGAACCCTCACCGTGGCGCGGATTCACACCCAGGCCGTCCGGCCTCACACCCCGCGGCCGGAAACCGCCTCCAAACGGCCCATCGGGGCCCAGCGTTCCCCCCGCGGCGCGGCACGCTCCTTGCGATCCGCCGACCACGCAACGGAGCCGACGAGCCTTCAACCAAGGACGATCCCATGCAGACCATGCCCAAGACCTCCCACGCGACGCGCCTCCTGCTGGCGCTGGCGCTGCTCCTGACGGCCCTGCTGGCCGGCTGCGAGTCCGACGACCCCACCACCCCCACGGGCGACGTGAACGCGCAGACCGCCGCGGCCCTGGCCGCCGGCGTGCAGGGTCCGGCCGCCGCGGGCGCGGTGATGACGGACCTGGAGATGTTCCAGAACCCCCTGAGCAGCCTGAGCGGCGACGCCGGCGTGTTCGAGGACACGCCCATGGACCAGGGCTGGACCGACGAGGGCGTGGACGACAGCTATCCCGCCAAGATGCTCGCCGCCGCCGGCGCCTCCCGCCGCCTGGCCGACCTGCGCCGCGACGGCCTGGCCCTGGCCGTGGACCGCGACGGCCCCCTGCACCGCCTGAGCGCCCGCGCCCGCCTGGACGGCGCCAAGGCCGCCGGCGACACCCTGGCGGTGGAGTACTTCAACGGCGAGAACGACATCGGCCTGAACGCCCTGATCGAGACCGACACCCCCGACGTGCTGCGCCTGGTCTCCATCCACGAGCACCCGCAGGCGGCGCTGCTGCAGATCGCGCAGCGCAGCTCGGAGATCGTCTTCGACAGCATGGGCAACCTGGACCCCGAGGACGACGCGCTCCACTCCATCAGCCACGAGTTCACCCGCGCCAACGGCGAGCACGCCCAGGGCGAGCTGGCCCCGGTGAGCGGCAGCGGCGCCATCGGCCCCGACACGCCCGTGCGCGCCTTCCAGCGCGTGGACGATCCCAGCTTCCACGTGCTGCAGGAGTGGGTGGAGGCCGAGATGGTCCTGCTGCCCGGCGACCTGGACACGGACGGCGACGAGTCCGTGGCCTCCATGGCCGTGACCGTGCACTGGCGCAGCGGCGCCGAGCAGAGCCTCACGCTGGCGCCCGTGGCGGACCAGTACATCGGCGACAGCACCGACGTGCGCGCCGTGGGCCTGTTCACCGCGCGGCCCGACAACGCCTGGCTGGAGTCCCGCGCCGACACCCTGGTGGTGCGCCTGGGCGACCTGGACGACGAGGCCGACGACCTCCTGTACTCCGCGTCGCGCGCCGCCGTGTTCGACGGCACCGCCAGCGACGGCGGCCACCCCCGCAGCTGGGTGCGCCTGACCCCCGACGCCCCCATCGCCCCGGGCGAGGAGCCCTGCGGCGGCGAGGCCATCGAGGACGTGTACTACCCGGCCCAGTGGTGGATCGTGCACCTGACCCGCACGGCCGACCTGGAGTGCGACGGCAGCGGCGTGCTGACGGCGATGTTCGAGTTCCGCGACGGCACCTCCGCGAGCCGGACCGTGACCTGGGACGGCGAGGGCGGCGCCACCGTGCAGGAGACCCGCCCCGACGGCACCGTGGTGGACGGCGAGTTCGACGAGTCCACCGGCGCCTTCTCCGTGCTGACCACGTTCCCCACGGGCCATGACCCGGTGAGCCGCCACCGCCACGGCACCGCCACCGAGGCCACCGTCACCGCCTGGGACGAGACGGAGTGGCTGGACGAGCACCTGGACCGCACCTACCTCACCGCCACCACGGCCGACGGCGTGACCATCGCCAGCGGCTACCGCGAGGACGGCGCCGTGCGCGAGGACTTCACCCTCAGCCACAGCGAGAACGGCGACGCCGCGGGCGAGTGGGAGCGCAACGACGGCGCCACCGGCGAGTTCGCCCTGGAGATGCTCGAGGGCGGCGGCTCGCACCTCACCTTCAGCGCCGCCGACCCCAACGCCGACGGCAGCCCCAGCCTCAGCGGCGAGATCTGGTACGCGCCGGACGGCAGCGGCACCGGCACCATCACCTACACCCAGAACGGCGTGACGGTGACGTTCCCGGTGACCATCGATCCGGACGGGACCGGCAGCATCGACGACGGGGAGGGCGGGACGTTCCTGCTCTGATCCCCGGCCTCACTGCATGAAGAAGGGGGGCGGTCCGACGACCGCCCCCCTTCGCACATGGTTCCGGATCGCCTACTCCCCGCTCAACGACGCCCTCTTCGCCGCCTGCTTGCGCGCGTTCTCGTCCAGGATCAGCTTGCGCAGCCGGATGTGGTGCGGCGTGATCTCCACGCACTCGTCGGCGTTGATGTGCTCCAGGGCCTCCTCGATGCCCATGATCACAGGCGGTGCGATCTTCATCTTCCGGTCCGCGCCGGAGGAGCGCATGTTGGAGAGCTGCTTGGCCTTCTGGGCGTTGACCAGCAGGTCGTCGTCCTTGTTGTGCTCGCCGATGATCTGGCCGGTGTAGAGCTCGTCGCCGGGCTTGATGAAGAACACGCCCCGGTCCTGCACGCTGTCCAGGGCGTACGCCACCGCGGCGCCGTTGCCGCGGCTGAGGATGCTGCCGTTCTGGCGCTGGGGGATGCTGCCCTTGAAGTACTCGTACTGGAAGAAGCGGTGGTGCATGACGATCTCGCCGCCGGTGGCCCGCAGCATCTTGCTGCGGAACCCGATGAGCCCGCGGCTGGGGATGTGGAACACCAGGCGCGTGCGCTCCTCGCCCTGCTCCATGGACACCATCTCGCCCTTGCGCGTGGCCGCGTACTCGATGACGGTGCCGGCCAGCGTGTTGGGGATGTCCACGTTGAGGACCTCCACCGGCTCGGCCTTGTGCCCGTCGATCTCGCGGTAGATCACCTGGGGCTGCCCCACCATGAACTCGAAGCCCTCGCGCCGCATGTTCTCCATGAGGATGGACAGGTGCAGGATGCCGCGGCCGCTGACCTTGAAGGTGTCGGCGCTGTGGGTGTCCTCCACGCGCAGGGCCACGTCGCGCTCCATCTCCTGGAAGAGGCGCGAGCGCACCTGACGGCTGGTGACGTACTTGCCGTCCTTCCCGTAGAACGGGCTGTCGTTGATCATGAAGCTCAGCGACAGCGTGGGCTCGTCCACCGCGATCAGGGGCAGCGGGTCGGGATGCTCCGGATGCGCCAGGGTGTCGCCGATGTCCACGTTCTCCAGGCCCACCACCGCGCAGATGTCGCCGCAACCCACGCGCTCCACTTCCTTGCGCCCCAGGTTGTCGAACACGTCCAGCCGCTTGATCTGCCCCGGCACCACGCTGCCGTCGCGCTTGACCAGCACCACGCGCTGCTTGGCCTTCAGCTCCCCGCGCACGATGCGCCCCACGGCGATGCGCCCCACGTAGTCGCTGTGGTCCATGGCGGCCACCAGCATCTGCACCGGCCCCTCCACCTGCTTGGGCGCCGGCACGTGCTTGACGATCATGTCCAGCAGCGGATGCAGGTTCTCCTGCACGTCGCCCAGCTCGCCGATGGCCCAGCCGTCGCGGCCCGACGCGTACACGCCCCGGAAGTCCAGCTGCTCGTCGCTGGCGTCCAGCTCCACGAAGAGGTTGAAGACCTCGTCCAGCACCTCGTGCGGCCGCGCGTTGGGCCGGTCCACCTTGTTGATGACCACCACCGGCGTCAGGTCCAGCTGCAGCGCCTTCTGGAGCACGAAGCGGGTCTGAGGCATGGGGCCCTCGAAGGCGTCCACCAGCAGAAGCACGCCGTCGGCCATCTTGAGCACGCGCTCCACCTCGCCGCCGAAGTCGGCGTGGCCCGGCGTGTCGATCAGGTTGATCCGCGCCCCGTGGTAGGTCACGGCGAAGTTCTTGGCCGTGATGGTGATGCCGCGCTCCCGCTCCAGGTCGTTGGAGTCCATGATGCGTTCCTGCACCTGCTGTCCGGCGCGGAACACGTCGCACTGGCGGAGGATCTGGTCCACGAGCGTGGTCTTGCCGTGGTCCACGTGGGCGATGATGGCGACGTTGCGGATCTCCATGGGGGCCTCGGGAGGGGAAAGGGGGGGAATCTGGGGCGTAGAGAGCCGGAATGATCGTCCTGGACCGCTCCAAGCGCAACCCGTACCTTGTGCCGCTGAAATTGTGCCTGGGCCTATTATGACCGCGGGCGCGGCTGTAACTCCAATATTTTCAATGACACGATGCTGGATTGAGTGCTCGGGAACCCCCGGGCACAATTTCGGAGGCACAACCAACCCGGAACACGGGGTCGGCGGGATCCGGTCTTGAGACTGGGGTTCGAATTCGCTAGGCTGAAGAGCCTAGACGGCCGATCGCCGAGCCCGTCCCGACCGCCTGGGGCGGCCGGGAACGGACCCGGTCGACGGACGCTCGGATCCGGTCCGCCCAGATCAGATCCGAAGGGGCCGGCACCACGCCGGCACCTGGGCGTCGGACGGAACATGGGCCCTGGGCCGGCGTTCGACCATCCGTCAGACGACGGACCCGATGCCGTAACTGGTTGTTCTTCAATGAGCGTGTTCGCGAATCGAGGGATTTCACCATGGAACGCTCGCACCTGATGCTCTTCCTCGCCGCCGCGTCCATCGTGGTTCTGGGGACCGTGGACCTGGTCTTCGACGCCCCCTCGGGCATGGACACCGCCCACTTCCTGGTGGAGCTGCTGCTCATCCTGGTCTGCCTGAGCGCCGCCGTGGGCCTGGGGCGGAGCTGGCTGCGGACCCTGCGCAGCCTGGATCGGCTGGAGCACGATCTGCAGGGCGCCTGGGCCGACCGCGAGATCTGGCGGGGCCAGGCGCTGACCCTGCGGCGGGGGCTGGGCGAGGCCATCGACGCCCAGCTGGACCGCTGGCAGCTCACCCCCGCGGAGAAGGAGGTGGCGTTCCTGCTGCTGAAGGGGTATTCCCACAAGGAGATCGCGTCCCTTTCCGACCGCAGCGAGCGCACCGTGCGCCAGCACGGCATGGCCGTGTACCGCAAGTCGGGGCTGTCGGGACGCACGGAGCTGTCGGCGTTCTTCCTGGAGGATCTGCTGCAGCCGCCCGAATCGTCGCCCGCGTCCGCCGTGGCGCACTGAACCGAGGAGCCGCCATGCGCCGATCCCTGTCCGCCGCGATCCTGCTCGCCTCCTTCCTGCTGAGCGGTTGCGCCACCCTCAACGCCGACGCCCTGGGCGACCTCCTGGGCCAGGCCCCCCTGGACGAGGCCACCGTGGCGGCCGGCCTGAAGCAGGCCCTGAGCATCGGCTCCGGGCGCGCCGTGGACACCGTGAGCGTGGTGGACGGGTTCCTGGCCGACGAGCTCCTGCGCATCGCCATCCCCCAGCAGCTCTCGGGCGTGACCAGCACCCTGCGCGACCTGGGGCTGAACGCGCCGGTGGATGATCTGGAGATCGGCATGAATCGTGCGGCGTCGCTGGCCGCGGGCGAGGCGCGAACCGTGCTGACCACCGCGGTGAGCCAGCTCACCATCGCCGACGCCTTCGCCATCCTCAACGGCGGCGACACCGCGGCCACGGACCTCTTCCGCGCCCGCACCGGCGACGAGCTGCGCACCCGCTTCCGTCCCCTCGTCAACGACGCCATGGCCCAGGTGGGCGTGGCCCGCATCTACAACACCATGGTGGACGCCTACGACGCCCTGCCCCTGACCAAGAAGCCGGAGATGGTGGACCTGGAGGACTACGTGGTGGAGGGCACCGTGAACGGCGTGTTCACGGAGCTGGGGCGCGAGGAGGCCCTGATCCGGCACGATCCGGTGGCGCGCACCACGGACCTGCTCAAGCGGGTGTTCGGGCGCGACGACGCCGCGAACTAGGGCGCGGCCCAGGCCTCCCAGGCCGGCAGCGCCTCGCCCTGGAAATCGAAGAGCGCGCAGTTCTCCCACGGCGACCCGAACGTCAGCGACGGCAGGCGTTCGGGCGCCCACCACAGCACTCCCGCCCCCAGCCCGTCGGGCACCCTCTCCACCAGCGCCAGCAGGTCCGTCAGGTAGCGGCGCTGACCGTGCGGCGTGGGCGGGTAGCCGCGCAGGCCGTGCTCCTGCAGGCCCACAAGGTTGCGGGTCTCGTCGGCCCAGGAGAGGGTCCAGGGGTAGGCCGTCTCCGCCACCAGCACGGGCTTGCCGAAGCGCTCGGACAGCGCCGTGAGCGTGGCCTCGAGGTCCGCGAAGTCGCCGTGCCACCACGGGTAGAACGACACGGCCGCCACGTCCCACGGCACCGCGTGCGCGTCGAGGCGCGCGAAGAACGCCACGGCGGCGTCGGGGCGACCGCCGTGGGCGAGGTGGACCGCCACCGCCGGCGGCGCGTCCGGCATGGCGGCGCGCACGGCGTCGGCGCCGGCGCGCAGGAGATCGGCCAGGCGATCCCAGCCTTCCTCGCCGCGCACGCGGCCGTCGGGCCAGAGCAGGCCGCCGTCGATCTCGTTGCCCAGCTGCACCAGCGCCGGCGGCGTACCCTGATCGCGCAGGGCCGTCACGGCACGCAGGGTGGCGGCGTGCACGCTGTCCACCAGGGCGGGGAACGGCGCGTCGGCCCACGCGGCGGGCTTGGTCTGGTGGGCGGGGTCGGCCCAGGTGTCGGAGTAGTGGAGGTCCAGCAGGAGGTCCAGGCCGGCGTCGTGGGCGCGGCGGGCCAGGGCCAGCACCTGGGGCAGGGCGTGGCGGCCGTCGGGCGGGTCCTGCCAGAGCCGCAGCCGCACCGTGTCCAGGCCGCGCGCCCGCATGAGAACGAAGAGGTCCACGGGCTTGCCCAGCACCGTGAACTCGCCGCCGTCGGCCTCCACGGCGTCCACATCGCTCACGTCGGCGCCGCGGCGGAACTCCGCGGCGTTGGCCGTGGCCAGCAGGAGGAGGAGCAGGACGAGGGTGCGCATGGGGGCATCCTAGCACGGGCGGAGCGGGTTGACCCGCGCCGGGTGCTTCTGATACTGTGCCTCCATCGCCCCGACATCGATCCGAGGAGAGACCATGCATCACCGCATCGACCGCCCGCACGGGCCGCAAATAGAACTGCCTGCAGCAGTTATATTTGCACGTCCCGGCGCCGGGCCCGTGGTCACCGCCTGACCATCGTCCCGATCCGTTCCAGCGCCTGACCCGTCGGTCCCGACCCGGCGACGTGCCGCGTTGCGCAGCAGCGCGTGCGTGCGTCCCGGACCGGAGGATGGGTCATGCTGTCGCGTCTCCAACGTCGGCGCTTGCGTCGGCTCGCAGAGCGGAAGGATCAGCTGCGGAAAGAGGAACGGGAACGCCGGCAATCGCAACGCCGGTACACGATCGCCCGCACACCGCCGCCACCGGTGGACCCTCTGCTGAAATACGGCATCGACACGAAAGACCGCTCCTCACGCGCTCGTCTCTACAGGATCGTCGCGGCCCGTCATCCCGCCCTCTTGGAGCGGAGGCAGCGATCCTCCTTCCTCGACGAGCTCGCCCAGGTCCCCTGGCACCGATCTCCGGAAACCTGGCGCCCGAGGCACCGCAGCGTGGAACCGGCAGCCAAGGAACTGGTCCGGCATCTCCTGGCCCTCTATCCCGTTCCGGCCGTCCTCGTCCACGCCGCCCTGGACATGACCTCTCGCAGTTTCGGTGATACCACCTCGGGCCTCGTCCCCATGAAGCTCCTCTCCTGGCTGGGGGGCGGCCGCAGCCTCCGAGACGCGGCCTTCCGCTTGCCCTGGCCCTACCCTCTCACCCGCAGGATGACCCGTACCGTGTTGCGGACGACACCCGCCCGTGGCCTCAGCACGGCGGTGGTCTGGGCCGTCATCCGAAGCTGCGGTGGAGATTCACGACTGGCCGACCAGATCGAGGAAGAATGCGGGCTCTGGCTTTGGAACAATCCGCAACAGTTCTTCGAGGTGTGCCGCTGGCTCAGCCGACACGGCCCCTTCACCGATGATGAGGTGGAGATGCTCACGGATGAGATCGACACCCAGTGGGACGAGAACCCGGCCTGGAGTCTTCGGGGACGCACGCCGGCGAGCATCCGCACCATCAAGGCCAACCGGCTCCTGAAGGAAAGGCTCGAGGCTCAGGACTGCCCTGACAGGTTCCCCGCAAGCGGTTTGAAGGCCATGACCTGGGAGTCGGAGGCCTGGGGCGAGATGCACCCCACGGTGTGGACCATGCAGGAGATCCTGACTCTCCGCAGGCTCGCTGATGAAGGACGCGGCATGCATCACTGCGTCGCGACGTACTGCCATGAAGCGTCCGAGGGCAGAGTCTCCCTCTGGAGTCTGCGCCGGAACGGTCGACGCCGCCTGACGGTCCAGGTCAACCACGAGGACCTCGGCGACAGGGATCAAGCGGCCATCGTCTGGAATGCAGCCGGGCCGTGCAACCGGGATCCGCGGCCGGACGAACTCCACCACCTGCGTCTCTGGACGGAGGAGAACGGGCTGGCACCCTATCGTTTCGTTCCCAGCGAGGACTAGTCGGCGACAGGATTCGAGGATATCCTGACAGGACTTCAACCCAGGAGCCCCCATGCCCGACTGCCCCCGCGACCCCGCCATCCGCGTCCTCATGATGCCGCGCGACACCAACGCCCACGGCACCATCTTCGGCGGCGTGATCCTCAGCCACATCGACCAGGCCGGCGCCGTGGCCGCCATCCGGGCCGGCTGCCGCAAGGTGGTGACGGTGACCATGGACGCCGTGGAGTTCCACCAGCCCGTGTACGTGGGCGACCTGGTGAGCTACTACGCGGAGGTGACCCGCGTGGGACGCACGTCCATCACCGTGCGCGTGGCCGTGAGCGCGGAGCGGCGGGAGGGCGGCGACGCCGTGGACGTGACCAGCGCCGACGTGACCTACGTGCACGTGAACGCGGAGGGCCGGCCCATCCCCGTGCCGGACAACCTGTGATCCGGGGGGCTGCATTTCCGAGCGGCCTGGTGTAGAATCGACTCCATGAGCACCTCGCCCGCCCCCACCCCTGCGCCCGCCCGCGAGCGCCTCTGCGACGCCGTCCACGACCGCGACGTGCTGGCGCGCGTGCTGGGCGTGGACGTCCGCAACACCATCCTGGACCCCCGCTCCATCCGCGTGGACGCCCCGGCGGCGCAGACCTTCGCGCCCATCGCGGCCATCGGCGGCGAGCGCGGCTGGTACGCCCTGGACTGGCTCTGGAACCTGCGCGGCGGCGCCGACCGCCTTCTGGGCGGACCGGGCATGCGCGGCCGCGCGCGCGTGGGCCTGCCCGCGCCGGGCGACGTGATCGACGTGTGGAAGGTGGAGGTCTGCGAGCCCGACGCCCTGCTGCGCCTGCGCTGCGAGATGCGGATGCCGGGCCGCTCGTGGCTGGAGTTCGCGGTGGAGCCGCTGCAGGACGACGAGTCCCTGCTGCGCATGACCACCGTCTTCGAGCGCTCGCCTGTGGCGGGCCGGCTCTACTGGTGGGGCCTGTTCCCGGCCCACGAGTTCGCCTTCACCGGGATGATCTCCGGCCTGGCCCGGCGGGCCGAGGCCCCCTGGGACACCGACACGGCCGCGCGCTGATCTCCCCTTAGACCGCCGCCGGACGCCGCCGCAGCTTCCCCACGGCCTTGCGCCGGGTGGGGTCATGCACCGCGGGCAGCAACAGCACGAACGAGCTCGCCAGCAGACCGCGCGCCGCCATGTCCACGATGAGGTCCTTGCGCTCCAGCAGCATGATCACGGCCTTGCCGTCCTTCCAAGTGCCCAGGAACGTGCTCTGCAGCGCGTTGGCCAGGCCGGGCAGCCACACGTCGCGCGCCGCGTCCAGGGTCGCCCAGGAGGCCATGTCGGCCCGGTCCAGCAGCACGTACAGCACGACCGCCGTGACCACCATGGCGGTGACCTTGGCCTTCTCGATGTCGAAGCGGTAGAGCCCCATGCCGATGCGCCCGCCCCAGATCATGGTGATGATCATGGTGGCGCACGCCGAGTACGCCGCGCCGTAGAGCCCCCACAGCGAGATGAACAGCACGCTCATCCCCACCTTCACCGCCGACGTCACCCCGCGCACCTTGGCCCACTGCCCCGTCTTCTTGTGGTAGAAGATGCCGAAGATCAGGTGGTACATGCAGCTCTGCAGGATCACCGTCACGATCTCGATCTTGGCGATCCGGTGCGCCTCCCAGAACTCGGGCGGCGTCAGGATCATCAGCAGGTCGCGGATGCACACCGCCATGACCAGGCCCGCCGCGAGCATGAGGAAGAGGCCGTAGGTGAACATGCGACCGATGCGCTGGGGCCCGTCGGGCTCCTCCGCGATCTCCACCCGCCGCGTGTCCCACGAGCGCATGAACGGCTGCTGGATCAGCAGGGTGAGCAGCACCGGGAACTTGTAGCCCATCTCCAGCACGCCCACGCTCTCGATGGCCTGGATGGCGCGCACCAGCACGCGCTCCACCTGCCGCGAGGCGAACGACGCCAGCGCGCCAGGCACCAGCGGCGTCTGGAAGGCGATGATCTTGCGCGCCACCTCGCGGTCGAAGCCCCAGCCGCAGCTCCGCACAAGCAGCCACCCGTACGCCAGGAACGCCATGGCCGCGGTGATGATGGACGCCAGGAAGAAGCCGATGATCCCCATGCGCAGCACGATGATGAACAGCACGTTGAACAGCAGCCCCGCCGTGAGCTGCAGCAGGCTCACCATGGAGAACTGGAAGGAACGGCGCTGGATGATCAGCAGGGTGGAGGCCGTCTCCGCGGTGATGGAGAAGATGAAGGCGCCGGCGCCCAGGCACACCACGGCCCAGTACGTGGGCTCGCCGAAGAGCAGGCTGCTCAGCGGCTTGCTCAGCAGCATGGTGAGCCCCGACATGACCACGCTGGCCGCCCCCACCAGCAGCGAGCCGGTGACCACCACGCGCTTCTTGGCCTCGGGGTCCGGCTCCTCGTGGTAGAAGCGCACCAGGCCGCCGCGGATGCCCTGGCCCAGCAGGCTCAGCATGAAGTTCATGGCCGTGTCGATCAGGGCGATGATGCCGTAGCCGATGGCCTGCAGCTCGTGGGCGTAGAGGGGCAGCAGCAGGAAGCCGATGATGCGGCTCAGCATGGCCGCCGCGCTGTACACGGCGGCGTGCTTGAACGTGCTGCGGTCGTCGCTCATGGGAGTGGGGCTCGATTCTGTTGAACGCCGAAGGTCCGGTCCGCGGCCCTAGCCGGCCTGCACGGAGCCGTCCGGCTTGATGCGCCGGATCACCTTGTAGACGGCGCGGCCCGCCCAGGAGCGGTTCAGGGCCATCTTGGACGCCTGCCTCAGGTCGTACTGCAGGTAGCGCCGGCGCGCGTGCATGTGCGTCAGCAGCTGGCGCCGGCAGGCCCAGCGCTCGCGCGCGGGCAGGGGCGCCCGGTCCAGGGCGCGCCGATACTCGCCGAGGACCCGCCAGTTGGGCAAGGTGATCTTGCCGCGCAGGTCGGGATCGAACCAGGCCAGGCGGTCGCTGCGCTCGTCCAGGGCGCTGGAGGCCTGGGGATGCATGCGTCGGTAGAAATGGATCTCCGGCACCTCCGCCAACCGCCCGTACAGGGCCAGCTCCGCCAGCAGCACCCGGTCCGACGCCACGTAGGACCCGATCATCCCCGTGCGCCGCAGCACTTCGGGCCGGATCAGCCCGAACACGTTGATGCAGTGGTGGCGGATCACCACCAGGTCACCGAAGCGCTGGGCCGGCGACGGGGCGTCGTAGCGCACGCCGTAGTCGTACTCGCCGTCCACGTTCCCCTGGGCGTCGATGCGCGCCGAGCGCGTGTGGCAGAGCACCACGTCCGGCTCCGCGTCCATGACCGCCACGCAGGCCTCCAGGTAGCGGGGGCCGCACACGTCGTCGTGGGCCGCCCACTTGAAGTAGTCGCCCGTGGCCAGGTCCAGCAGGTGGTTGAAGTTGTGGGCCGCGCCCATGTTGCGGTCGAAGCGGTGGTAGCGGATGCGCGGGTCCTCGGCCGCGTGCCGGCGGCAGATGGCCTCCGTCCCGTCGGTGGACGCGTTGTCCGACAGGATGAGCTCGAAGTCCGCGAACGTCTGGTCCCTGAGGGACCGGATCGCGTCTTCCAGGTAGTTCTCCCCGTTGTACACGGGAAGGCCGATGGAGACCTTGGGCATCTCGACTCCGCAGCAGGTGAAACCGGGCGTGATCCTTCAGGATAACACGAACCGTGACGATTTTCGGCAAAGAACAGGCTAAGAATCCTTCGGCGGCGCGGGCGTGGTCTTGAAGATTTCCCACGGGCCCAGCAGACGGGCCAGGAATTCGCCCCCGGCCACGTCGGCCAGCACGCCCCAGGCGGGGTCGTCGATCAGGCGCTCGTTCTGGGAGCGGTGGGCGGCCAGGGCGTGGCGCTTGCGGGCCAGCACGGGCTCCACGTTCACGCCGGTGCGGAAGGCGTCGCCGGCGCGCAGGCCCCGCAGGCGGGCGGCCCAGCGGGCGCGGCGGCCCGCCGGCTGGTAGTGCTCCGCCCGGCACCAGGGCCACTCCTGCCAGAACCACACGGCGTACTCGTGCAGGTCGGCGGCGCCGCCCCACAGGGCCAGGGCCTTCACGGTGGCGCGGTAGGCGGCGGCATGGTCCGGCGGCGGCTCGCCGGCCCAGGGGGTGTAGATCTCCGCGGGCGCTGCGGCGGCCAGGATGGGCGCCAGGCCCGCGGCGGCGGCGTCCACGCCCGCGGTGAGCTCGCGGTTGGGGATGTCCAGGAAGTGCACCCTGTCCGCGGGCACGCCCAGGCGGGCGGCGGCCTCCAGGGCCTCGGCGCGGCGCAGGGGGCGCATCTCCTCGGACGGCATGAGGTTGCGGTGGCTGGTGCCGCCGTCGGTCAGGAACACCAGGGTGACCGGGGCGCCCAGGTCGCGCTTGCGCAGGATGGTGCCGCCGCAGCCCAGCACCTCGTCGTCCTGGTGGGGGGCGATGACCACGGCGGGGCGGCGCAGGGCGGTGTCGGTGGCGGAGGTCAGGCGGCTGCGGAGACGGTCCTCCAGGCTGCCCGCGATCCACCGCCGCAGGAGATCAGCCACGGCCGATCACCTCCTCCCCCAGGGCTTCGATGCGCGTCAGCACCGACTCCCAGGAGAACTCCGCCTCCGCGCGGGCGCGGCCGGCGCGGCCCATGGCACGGCGGCGGTCGGGATCGGCCAGCAGCTCCAGCACGGCGGCGGCCAGGGCGGCGGGATCCGCCGCGGGCACCAGGCGCCCGGTCTCCCCGTCCACGATGGTGTCCAGCATGCCGCCGACGGCCGCCCCCACCACCGGCCGCGCGCAGGCCATGGCCTCCACGGGCGTGCGTCCGAACGACTCGCTCAGCGACGGGTTGATCAGCACGTCGCAGTCGCGCATGCGGGCCATGACCTCCTCGTAGGGCTTGCCGCCCGTGAAGGTCACCTGCTCGCCCAGCCCCAGCTCCTGCACCCGGGCCTGGAGGCCGTCGGCGTAGCGCGGGGCGTCCGGCGCGTAGAAGGGAGCCAGGGCCTGCAGGGCCGGGTCGTCGCTCAGGCCGGCCAGGAACTCCCAGGGGAGCTGGCCGAAGCTGCCCACCACGTCCAGGCGGGCGTCGGGCCGCGCGTCGGCCACCGCGCGCATGGCCTCCACCAGCACGTGGGCCCCCTTCTCCGGCGACACGCGCCCCACGGCCAGCAGGCGCGGCGGGCGCGCGGGGTCGGGGTCGGGCCCGGGCGTGAAGCCGGCCATGTCGATGGCGTTGGGAATGGTGCGGCAGCGCTCCGCGAACTCCGGGAACCGCTCCCGGATCAGCCCGGTCACGTGCCCGCTGCAGCCCACCACGGCGTCGCAGGCGGCCAGGCTGCGCGCGGCCCAGGCGCGGTCCACCTGGCTGAGCCACTCGCAGCGCATGTGCAGCACCACCCTGGCCCGCGGCGCCGCCCGCTTGAGCAGCGGTGCG
Source organism: Candidatus Krumholzibacteriia bacterium (assembly GCA_035447065.1). Lineage (GTDB taxonomy): Bacteria > Krumholzibacteriota > Krumholzibacteriia > LZORAL124-64-63 > LZORAL124-64-63 > CALEMW01. Next base: position 489 of record DAOTGJ010000020.1, on the reverse strand, counting down.
AACTGGTGGAAGTTCAGCACATGGATCACCTCCACGCCGCGGCGCCGCGCGTCCAGCCCGGCGCGCAGGGCGTAGGGCAGCCAGTGGCGGCGGCGGGCATAGGGCGGGCGGTGCGGATCGTCCGCGGGCGTGACCGGCGCCAGCAGGCGCTGCAGGCGGCGGTCCACGTCCAGGTCCAGGGGGCGGTAGCGCACACCGTCCCGCACGGCTTCCGTGCGCAGCTCCTGGGTGGGCTGCAGGTACACGGTCACGTCGTGGCGCGGGGCCAGGCGGCGGGCGGCCTCGTGGATCCAGATCCCGATGGAGTTCTGGTGCGGCGGCAGCACGCCGTCGAAGGGCTGGCTCAGGATGGCGAGGCGGCGGCGCGGCATGGGGCTCCCGGGGGCGGTGGTGGTTGGCGGCGCTGGGGAGCATACTAGCCGGAAAGTCGGATCGGCGCTGCCCCCGATCCGGGGCGGCGCCGATGGGGGTGGCGATCACCGGAACATG
>DAOTGJ010000019.1:0-57407 GCA_035447065.1 Candidatus Krumholzibacteriia bacterium | reverse complement strand
TCGTCGTGTGTTCATGCCCGGCCTGTTGCGAGGGATAGGCCGGGCACAATTTCAGAGGCACAACTTTTTAGAAAGCCCCCGCCTGTTGCCAGGCGGGGGCTCTTGTGTTCCGCGGGAGCCTCGCAGCCTACTCCGGAATCGGGTGCTTCACCTCGGCCCAACGCGTCGCGAAGTCGAACCCCTTGAACGTGGGGCTCTCCTCGTTGTGGCACTTCACGCAGTTGCTCTCGCCGTCGAGCTTCATGCCGGCGGCCAGGGCGGCCTCGCGGTCCTCCATGACCTTCTTGGACTTGTACTCGGAACCGGCGCCGTGGCAGGCCTCGCAGCCCACACCCTCTTCCAGGGCGTACTTGCCGGCCTCGTCCACGGGCGCGCCCAGGAAGTGCTGGGTGGTATGGCACTTCAGGCATGCGGCCTCTTCCCAGGGGTTGCCCAGGCCCTTCTCCTTGGCGATGGCGATGGACGCTTCGCTCTTCAGGGTCTCGAACGCGTGGGCATGCTTGGAGCCTTCCCAGATCGCGGCCTGGTCGCCGGTCTTGGCCTTGTGGCACATGGTGCACTTGGGCACGCCGATGATCGAAGCGTCGGCGGCGATGGCCACAGCGGTGAAGGCGACGACCAGAGCGATGCTCGTGATCAGGATCTTGCGGTACATGGTTCCTCCTCGGTCGTGACACGAGATTCGGTCGGGCCGCCCAGTCGCGGCCACCTGCGGAATCTAAACCGTCCGCAGCCCGGTGTTCCAATCAAAAATGACAAGTCCGTGACCGGGAAAGTCACGTGAAAACGAAAATCACTGAAATCCCGACCTTGGAGCCGGAATATCGTGGGAGCGGGAGATGCCGAGCGAACCGCCCCCTATTCAAAGATTTGGCGGTGTGATACCCTTGAGGGGTTCCCGGACGGCTGTCCGGCCTTTTCGATCATCCCGCAGGTCCCCCCGATCCCTCAGAGGAGGCATCCATGCGCAGGGTCCTCGCCTGTTGCCTGTGCCTGATCATCCCGATCCTGGCGCAGGCCGACCCCACGCTGCTCTGGAGCGACGCCTACGACGGCGGCGGTCTCTACGACGACTTCGGCGATCTGGTCGCGGTGGCCCCCGACGGCCACGTGGTGGTGGCCGGCTCCAGCCACGACGGCATCGACGGCTCCGACATGCTCGTGCGCAAGCTGCACCGCGACACCGGCGCCGAGGTCTGGTCGCGCCGCATCCCCGCCTTCGACACCTCGGACATGGCCGTGAGCGCCGTGCTCTGGGACGGCGCCGGCAACCTCGTGGTCGGGGGGCACATCCTCGGCTGCGTGGGCTGAGGCCACGGAGACGATATCGTCGTCGTGAAGCTCGACGGCGGGACCGGGGAGGTTCTCTGGTCGCAACACTACGCTTCTGAAGGTGCGGAAAACGAATCTGTGTACGGCATGGCCCTGGACGCGTCGGACGATGTGATCGTGACCGGCCGCATGTACGAGACCGGCCGCGAGGACGAGCTGGTCACCATCAAGTTCGCGGGCGTGGACGGCGCCTTCCAGTGGGAGTCCAAGGAGGGCGGCGCGGCGCGCCTGGATGACCGCGCCCTGTCCGTGGACTGCGGCGGTACGAGCGACCCCGTGGTGGCCGGACTGGTGCAGAACGCCGACGGCTCGGCATCGCTCATGGTGGTGCGCTACGCCGGCGCGTCGGGCGGCATCCTCTGGACCGACCTGCAGCCGGGCATCGTCAACGACCTCAGCGGCGACGGCTGGGTGGCGGTGGACGCCGCCGGCGATGCCGTGGCGTGCTGGAAGATGTGGGGCGGCGCCACCTCCTACGACATCCGCGTGGTGAAGTACGACGGCGCCGACGGCTCGGTGCTCTGGCAGCGCACGTACAACCATGCCGGCGCCTCCGCCGACGATCCCTCGCACATGATCCTGGACGCGGCCGGCGACGTGCTGATCGCAGGCGTCACGGCGGGCAATTACCTCACCGTGAAGCTCTCAGGCACCGACGGCGCCACCCTGTGGTCCGCCACCTACGAGGGTCCCCAGGGCTGGTACGACGTGGCCAATCATGTGCTCGCCGCCCCCGACGGCACCGTCATGGTCACCGGTTTCAGCGACGGCGTGGGCTCAGGCTGGGACGTGGCCACCCTGGCCTACGACGGCGCCACCGGCAAACACATGTGGACCGCGCGCTGGGACGGCGAGAGCGGCAGCACCGACGAGGGCCGCTGCCTGAGCCTGGATCCCACGGGCACGCGCCTCTACGTGTCGGGCTACACCTACGCCGCCGGTACGGGGATGGACGAGCTGGTGCTGGCCTACTCGCTGCCCGTGACGTCGGACGCCGCGGCCGCGCCCCTCGCGCCCGCGTTCCTGGATGCGTACCCCAACCCGTTCAACCCGCGCGTGACCGTGGACGTGCGCCTGGACGCCCCGGACTCCGCCACGCTCACCGTGCGCGATCTGCGGGGCCGCGAGGTGGCCGTGCTCCACGCCGGCGATCTGCCGGCCGGCCGCAGCGCCTTCGTCTGGAACGGCCGCGACGACGCCGGCCGCGACCAGCCCGCCGGCGTCTACGTGGCCGAGCTGCGCACCGGGCGCGGCGTGAGCGCCCGCAAGCTGAGCCTCGTGCGCTGACCGCGCCGCGCGACGGCGAAGAAAAGCCCGCCTCCGCGGTGACGGAGGCGGGCTTCGTCGTTCAGGGGGTGGGCCGCCGGTGCGTCGCCGTGCGGTCCGCGGCGCATCCGCTACCGCTTCACCAGCCGGACGTCCCCGCTGAACGTGTTGATCTCCACGCGCGCGCCGCCCTTGCCGGCGGTGAAGCGCAGCTCCTTGCCCGGGGCGAACTTGCTTGTGCGCTCGGCCTTGGGGCCGAAATCGTTGTGCAGGTCGCCGCTGAACAGGTTGATGTCGAAATCCGCATCCAGGCCGCCTGGCAGCTCCAGCGTCAGCTCGCCGCTGTGGCAGTCCAGCTCCCAGTCGGCGTTGCGGGCGGGATCGGCGCGCAGGTCCAGGTCGCCGCTCACGGCGTTGAAGCGCAGGCGCTCCAGCTCGCCGGCCTGCACGTCGGCGTCGCCGCTGACCAGGTTGATCTCCAGGCTCCTGCGCGCGCCGCGCACCTCGATGCGGCCGCTCACGGACTCGATGCTCACCTCGTCGGACTCCGCCTCCACCGTCACCTCGCCGCTGACCGAAGCGATCTTCACGGCCGCGGGCTTGCCGTGGATCTGCACGTCGCCGCTGACGGTGCTGGACTGGATGGTGCCGCGCAGGTCGCGCACCTCCACGTCGCTGCTCACGCCCTGCAGCTCCAGGCTGCAGCCGTGGGGCACGCGCAGGGTCAGCACGGAGCCTTCGCGGATGTTCAGGTTCTTCTTCTTGGGATAGACCACCTCGATGTCCAGGTGGTCGCCGCCGCCGTCGATGCGCAGCTCGTCGGCCTTCTCATCCAGCTCGCCGCGGATCTGGACCTCGTTCTTGTCCCAGCCCGTGACGGTGATGGATCCGGCCAGATTGTCCACGCGGACGACGGCGTCGCCGTCCACCTTGCGGGTCTCGTCGATGGGTGTGCGTCCGGCCAGGGCCGGCGCGGCGGCCAGCAGCAGGACGGTGGCGATGGCGAGGGTCGCGTTGCGGTTCATCTCGGTTCTCCTCTCTAGGTGCGGGCCGCGCGGTCCACCACCTGCCGCAGCAGGTCGATCTTCCGGCGGTAGCAGGCGGTCAGGCGACGGAACTGGTCGGGGGCCCCGGCGGTGCGGTCCAGGGCCTGGCGGGTCTCGCGCACGGCGCCGTCGATGGCGCTCATGCCGTCCCGGAGCTCGGCGGCCGCCAGGGGCGGCAGGCCGCCCTCGGCCAGGAGACGCTCGCCGTCGCGGCGCACCTGGGCGTAGCCGGCGTCCAGGGCGGCCGTCTCGGGCGTCGTGCGGTCGGGCCGCAACCAGGGCGCGAGCAGGGCCAGGGCCACCACGGCGGCCGCCAGCAGCGTGAGGCGCGGGCGGCGGTGGCGCACGGCGGAACGGGGGGCGCCGGCGGCGTCGGGGTCGCCCAGGCGGGCGGCGATGCCGGGCCAGAGGTCGTGGGCGGGCCGCAGCTCGGCCGGGAGGTCCGCCGCGGCCTCGCGCAGGCGGCGCAGGCCGTCCAGCTCGGCGGCGCAGACGGAGCAGCCGGCCGCGTGGGCGGCCACGGCCGCGCGCGCGTCCGGCGTCAGCCGGTCGTCGAGCAGATCGTTCAGCAGGGCGTGGGCTTCCTGGTGGGTCATCATGCCAGCACCTCCCGGAGCAGGCGGCGCGCGCGGTGGAGCTGGCTCTTGGCCGTGCCCTCCGCGATGCCGCAGAGATCGGCCACCTCGCGCAGACGGTAGCCCTCCACGTCGTGGAGGACGAAGACGGTGCGGGCCCCGGCGGGCAGCGCGCCCACCGCGGACTCCAGATCCAGGCGCGCCCCGGGGCGGTCGGGCGCCGCGGGCGCCAGGGCGGGCAGGTCCATGCCGGCGTCCAGCTCCGTCAGCGCCCGGCGGCGCACGGCGCGGCGGTGGTCCAGCACCACGTTCACCGTCAGCCGATGCAGCCAGGTGAGCAGCAGGCTCTCGCCGCGGAAGCCGGGCAGCCGCTCCCAGGCCCGCACGAAGGCGTCCTGGGTCAGGCCGGCCGCTTCCTGGGGATCCCCGCACAGCCTCAGGCAGAGGGCGTGCACCCGGCCCGCGTGCCGCCGGTACAGCGCCTCGAAGGCCCCGCGGTCGCCGGCCCGGGCGCGGGGCACCAGCAGCGCGTCGTCGGGCGCGGGCGGGGCGGCGGGGCTGGCCAGGGGCTGGGGCTGCATGGGGTCTCCTGGGCTCGGATCGTCGGGTCGAACACAGCTTAGACGAGGCGCGGGGGCGAAAGGTTGGAACGGAATCGGGAAAAAAAGAAGGGGCGGCCGCGGCCGCCCCTTCCGATGCACCGAACGTCCGCGGGCCTAGTAGTTCGGCGCCGCGATGTTCAGGCCCTTGCCCGAGAACACGATCTCCGGCTCGTCCATGCCCTGGGCGCTCATCATGTTCGACGAGTCGATGTGCCAGATGCAGGTGCGGCCGTCCAGCGTGTGGGCGTTGTGGCTGAGCACGTCGCCGGGCACGGTGATGCGCATGTCCATGGAGATCTCGTTCATGTGCGCCATGAGCTTGCCCATGATGGCCATGGACTTCTGCGCGTTCTCCATGGCCTTGGCCATGTCTTCCTGGGCCGGGGCCTCGTCGGCCTCGTCCTCGCCTTCGGCCTCGGGCGTGGGCACGCCCTTCAGCACGTAGTCGCCGTCCTGGTTCTTGAACAGGCCCAGCGCGCCGCCGGCGGCCAGGGCGCCGCCCAGGGCGGCCTCCATGCCCTCGGGGTTCTTGAAGGAGATCTCGATGTGCACCTTCCGCTGGCCGTCGGCCACGGAGTTGCTGAAGGCGGTCAGCTTGGCGCCGTTCTCCTTGAGCTTGGACTCCAGGGCGGCCTTGTCGAACGACTCGTCGAACATGGGGACCTCGCCCATGTCCTCGTTCATGCCGCCGTCCAGGGTCTGGAGCTCCTTGAAGGCGCCCTCCACCTCGGTGGACATGGTGTAGTCCAGGGAGACGGTGCCGGAGCCATCGCCGTTCAGGGTGGTCTGGTTCTGGAGCTGGATGCAGCCGCCGAGGCTCAGCAGCAGCACCGGCGCGAGCAGGAGCGCGATCGTCTTCATGGGGGTCTCCCTTCACAGCATGGATGCCGCAGCGGCGGCGGTGGACCGTCGCGCGGAGAGCGGCGGGTCCGGGAAGTATGGGGCCCGCCGCCGCATCCATCAAGACACGGCGGCGGAGAAAAAGTCACTCGGCTTCGGTCCAGAGCTCCGCGGCCAGGTCCGGCGCCAACACCGCGGCGGGGCGTCCGTTCCCGTCGGCGAGGCGTTCCAGCAGGGCCGTGAGAGGGTCCGCCGGCGGCGCCGCGGGCGCGGGGACGCCCCCCAGGCGCGGCAGCGCGACCAGGGCTCCGAGGCCGGGCAGGGGCAGCCCCAGCTTGGGCAGCTCAACCAGCGGACGCGGCGGGTACTCGCGCAGGCGCGGCGCCTCCGTCAGCCCGGCCAGCTCCCCGGCGCGGTCCACGGCGTCCATGAGGCCGCCGATGCCGTCCACCAGGCCCAGGCCCAGGGCGTCGCCGCCCATCCACACGCGGCCGCCGGCGATCTCGCGCACGCGCTCCGGGGTCAGGCCCCGGTGCTTGGCCACGGCGTTCACGAAGCGGTCGTAGAGGTAGAGCACGCGGTCCTTGGCCACCTCGGCCTCCTCGTCCGACATGTCGCGCGCGGGCAGCGACAGGCCCACCGGGTAGCGGACCTGGCGGAAGAGATCGGCGTGGGCGCCGCGGCTCACGCCGTCGGTGTCCACTCCGGTCTTCTCATGCAGCTCCCGGTCCCAGAGCCAGCCGCTGATCACGCCGATGGAGCCGGTCACCGTCAGCGGCGTGCTGAGGATCTCCGTGCCGGCCATGCTGATCCAGTAGCCGCCCGATGCGGCCACGTCGCCCTGGCTGATCACCACGGGCTTGCCGGCCTCCTTGAGCTTCACGAGGGCCTCGGCCACCAGGTCGCTGGGCAGAGGGTCGCCGCCGGGGGAGTCGGCGCGCAGGACCACGGCCACCACGTCGGGGTCGTCCACCAGGGAGCGCAGGTAGGCGGAGGTGGCGCGGCCGCGGATGCCGGTGTCCATGGCGCACTCGCCCAGGGCGTAGACCACGGCCACGGTGGGCGGGGCGCCCCAACGCTCGGCGGGATAGGCGCGGAACCAGTCGGGATCGGGACCCGTCAGCACGGCGCCGCGGTTCTCACGCAGCCAGCCGCCCAGGTCGGGCCAGCGCTGGGCCACGTCCACCAGGCCGGCGGCCACGGCCTCGTCGGCGTAGAGCATGGGGCTGCCGTCCACGATGGCGTCGAAGGCGGCGGGATCCAGGCCGCGGCCCGCCTGCACCGCCGCCGCCACCGTCTCGTAGAACACGTCCACGATGCGGCCCCGCTGCTCGCGGTCCGCCGGCGACATGTCGGAACGGGAGAGGGCCTCCACCGCCGTCTTGTGGTCGAAGTACTGCAGCGCCCGGAAGCCCAGGCCCAGCTTGGCCAGCAGGTCCTTGAAGTAGGTGCGCGAGAGGTCCATGCCCGGCAGGGTGAGCTCGCCCTCGGGATCCAGGCAGACCACGTCGGCGGAGCCGGCCAGCATCATGCCCAGCATGCCCATGCGGTCGGACTGGAGGATGACCTCCTTGCCGGCGGCGCGCAGGGCGTCCAACTCATGGGCCAGCTCCCAGAGCAGGGAGGTGCGGGCGCGCAGGCCGGCCGTGTGGACCGCCACGCCGGCCAGATCGGGATCGTCGCGGGCGGCGCGCAGCACGCGGGCCAGGTCCAGCCAGGCGATCCGCTGGTCGTCGAACCAGCGGTACTTGCTGTAGGTGATGCGGCGGTTCTCCAGGTTCAGGGCCAGGTAGCGGGGAGGCTCGGCGCCGAAGAGCTTGGGCTCCACCGGCAGCGGCGCGCGCGGGGACTCCGTCTCCACCAGGTAGGAGGTGAAGGTGGCGTGGCCGTCGCCGTCGCGGCCGGGCAGCGCGTGCAGGCCCAGCCCGTTCAGGGTCACGCCGATGGAGAAGACCGCGGGCCACTCGCCGCTGTCGCCGGGGTTGGGCAGCTTCACGCCCAGCTGCAGGCCGGGCACGGGCTGGACCAGGGCGCCCACGTTGGCGTACCCGTCGGTCAGGCCGCCGCGCACGGTGTAGTCGGCGAAGAGGGTGAGCAGGGGGGAGGAGAAGGGGCGCACGCCCACGTCCAGGTGGGCCTCGCGGGCGTCGGACTCCACGGAGTGCACCAGGGCGGCGCCCACGCTGAGCGCGCGGCCGGGGCGGTGCACGGTGCCCAGGACCAGGGAGTTCTCGCGGCCCACGGCGGTCTTGTCGCCGGAGGCGAAGCGCCAGGCCAGGCCCAGGGCGGCGCGGTCGCCGCCGGTGGTCCAGCCCAGCTGCCAGTCCGTCACGGTGCGGTCCTGCCAGTAGGTGCGGTGCTGGGCCGACACGCCCAGGCGATGGCCCCAGCTGAAGCCCCAGTTCTCCAGGCTGCGGCCCGTGCGGTCGCGGTCGTCCCACCAGAACGCGGCGCCGGCGCGGTCGTTCAGGGCCCAGGCGGCCGGGTTGACGAAGGCGCCCGCGGCCCCGCCAGTGCTGCCGGCCCCGCCGGGGAGCCAGAGGGTCTCGGTGGCGGGATCCACGAAGGTGCGGCCGCCGGCGGCCCGGGCGACGCCGGCGCTCAGCAGAAGCAGCAGACTCAGGCGGAGCAGACGACGCGGCACGGCGGTCCTCCCGGGCGCGGGGTTGTGCGGATCGGTTTCGGGGAGCATACTGGGCCCGGGCGCGTTGACAAGGACCGTCTCCAACGGAAAGGACCTTCCACCCATGAAACGCCTGCTGACCGATGGCTGGGGCCTGACCCTGATCACGGTGACCGCCTTCGCCGCGGTGGCCGCGGCCTTCGCCATCTGATGACGCGGCTGCTCGCTCGGCCCGCCGCCTGGACCCTGACCGCCTGCGTCCTGCTCTTCCTGGGCAACCACGTGCTGGAGGCGCTGCACGCGTCCACCCCCTGGCTGCGCGGCCGTCTGGACGATGTCCTGATGCTGCCGCTGGCCCTGGGCGCGGCCCTGGTGCTGCACCGCTGGCGCGGCCGACCGGCGCGCTGGACGCTGCCGGTGGGCCAGGTGGTCCTGGCCGCGGCGCTGCTGGGCGCGGTCTTCGAGGGCCTGCTGCCCCTGCTGGACGGCCGCGCCACGGCGGATCCGGCGGATCTGGCGGCCTACGCCGCCGGCGGCGGCCTCTTCGCCGTGCTGATCAACCGTCCGGCAGGCGGGGCGCCGCGATGAGCGCCAACGTGGAGATCAAGGCCCGCGTGCGGGACCCGGAGGCCTTCGCCGCCGCCGCGGCGGCCCTGAGCGACGGGCCCGTGCAGGAGATCCCGCAGCACGACGTCTTCTTCCGCGTGCCCGCCGGCCGGCTCAAGCTGCGCCGCTTCGCCGACGGCACCGGCGAGCTGATCCAGTACTCGCGACCGGATCGGCCCGGACCCAAGACCAGCGACTACGTGCTCGCCCCCACCACCGCCTGCGACGCCCTGCGCGAGGCCCTGGCCCGCGCCCTGGGCGAAGCGGGCGAGGTGATCAAGCGCCGCCGCCTGTGGCTGTCCGGCCGCACCCGCATCCACCTGGACGACGTGGAGGGCCTGGGCTGCTTCATGGAGCTGGAGGTGGTGCTGGAGCCGCAGGAGGATCCGGCCGCGGGCCGCGCCGAGGCCGACCGCCTCATGGCCGATCTGGGTGTGGTCGAGACCGATCTGGTGGACCGGGCCTATGTGGACCTGTTGAACGGAGGAAACCGATGAGCTTCTACAGCGACTTCGCCGACGTCTACGAGCGCGTGTTCCCGGTCCGGCAGGACACGGTGGATTTCGTGACCGACATCATCGGTCCGGCTCCGCTCCGCGTGCTGGACCTGGGCTGCGGCCCCGGCCGGCTGGGCGCCCGCCTGACCGAGCTGGGCTACGCGTGGACCGGCGTGGACGTGGACGAAGCCATGATCGCCCGCTGCAAGGCCGACTTCCCCCACCTGGATGCCCGCGTTCTGGACATGCGCCGCGTGGGGGATCTGGAGGACGAGTACGACGCCGCGGTCTGCCTGGGCAACGCCCTCTCGCACCTGGACCGCGTGGACATGACCGGCTTCCTGGGCGCCCTGCACCATCGGCTGAAGCCCGACGCGCCGTGGATCGTGCAGACGGTGAACTGGGACAAGCTGCGCGGCCAGGGCACCTTCGTGTTCCCGCCCATCGAGCTGCAGGACGGGCACGACTTCCACCGCCGCTACACCGGGCTGGACGGCCCCAACTGCCGCTTCCAGACGCGCCTGACCTTCGAGGGCAAGGAGCTCTTCCAGGGCGAGGAGCGCATGACGCCGCTGACGCTGGCGGACCTGGAGGCGCGGCACTCGGCGGCGGGCTTCGACCTGGACATCCTCACGGCCGACTTCCGCGACACCACCTACCAGCCCGGCACCTCGCTGGGGCGCGTGGTGGTGTTCCGGCGGGACGAGGACTAGTCCAGGTCTTCCTTCTCCAGCCAGTTCTCGTTGAAGACCGACGCCTTGAGCGCCTGGTAGCGCGCCGCGCGCCGTCCGTACATGTCCATGATCGCCCAGATCTTGTGGTCCTCCCAGAGGCCGTCGCGCAGGAGCATGGTGCGGGCCAGCAGGCCGAGCACCGTGGTGTCGGGCTGGACCACGGCCAGCTCGCGCCAGTCCAGCGAGGGCAGGACGAAGTCGGGCGCGGGAGCGGCGGGCGCGTCGTCGGGCACGATCTCCAGGGCGCGCTCGGCGATCCAGCCGTTCCAGAGGTCGCGGAAGGCGTCGGCGGGGGGCGGGGGCGCGGGGGGAGGCGGAGCCTTCTCGTCTTCCGGCTCGGCGGGCGTCTCGACGAGGACGGCCACGTCGGGCAGGACCAGCAGCGGGCGGGCGTGGAGCCAGGGGTCGGCGGTGGGGCCCAGGTCGCCCCGGGGGTAGAAGCGCGCGGCTCCCGCCGCGAGCAGCAGGAGCAGGATCAGCGCGAGGGCGGTGACGGGCCACCAGCGCCAGGCCGGGGTCAGGTCGCGCATGCGGGGCTCCGGGGAGAGGGCGACGTCGAGGGGCGGCCCGTCGGCGCCGCCCCTCGGGAGGGGATCCTACTGCTTCGCCCTCAGCTCCTCCAGCATGGCCTTCAGCTCGGCCACGTCGGCCTTGAGGTTCTCCAGCTCCTCGCGGGCCTCGCGGTCGTCGAAGCGGCGGGTGTGCCACTCGCGCTGGACCCGGGGCGCGGCGCGGAAGTCGCGCATGACGCGGGCGTGGGGGAAGGCGCCGTCGTCCAGGAGGGCCTGCACGTCGCCGCCCATCTCGCGCTCGGCCAGGGTCACGTCGATGGTCTTGTCCTTGCCCTTGCGCTTCACCTTCACGTGGATCTCGTCGCCGGGCTCGCGCTCGCTCATGAAGGCGGTGACGTCGCCGGCGTCGTCGATCTCCGTGTCGTCCAGGCGCGTGATCACGTCGCCGGCCTGGAGGCCGGCCGCGGCGGCGGGAGAGTCCTCCACCACGGATTCCACGAGCACGCCTTGGGCGTCGAAGTAGGCGGCGAGCTGCTCGCCGAGGTCCTGCATGTGGATGCCCAGGTAGGCGCCGCTCACGTCGCCGAGGAAGGCCATGCGGCGGCCGTGGAAGGGCATGTCGTCGTCGCCGTCCATCACGATCACGCGCACGTCGCGGTCGCCGTCCTCGCCGGTCACGACGTAGGCCTTCTCCTTGATCTTCACCTGGTCCTTGGCGGACGCGGCGCCGGCGGCCGTGATCAGGGCGGCCAGGGCGGTCAGCAGCAGCAGGGTCCGGTTGCGTGGGTTCATCATCGGCTCCTCGTCAGGGGGTGGGATGCCCGGCCGGGTGGTGAGCCCCGACCGGGCCAAGGGTGACCGATCCGTCACATGGGGGATCTCATACCCCGTCGGCATCTTCCGGTTCCCGCGGCTCCGGTTCCTGCGGCTCCGGTTCCCGCGGCTCCGGCGCGCGCGGGCGCAGGGCCGGCAGAAGGTCGGCGAAGGCCACGCCGTAGATCTCCCACACCGTCACGAAGAGGGCCGCCACGATGGGCCCGATGAGGAAGCCCAGCGCCCCGAAGACCATCACGCCGCCCAGGGTGCTGAAGAGGATCATGAGGTCGTGCATGCTGGTGTCGCGGCCCACCAGGCGGGGGCGCACCAGGTTGTCGATGCTGCCCACGACCACCAGGCACCACGCGGCCAGCCCCGCGCCCGCGCCCACGCGGCCCGAGGAGATCAGGATGACCGCCGCCGGCACCCACACCAGCCCGGTGCCGATGCCCGGCACGATGGACAGCAGGGCCATGATGGTGCCCCAGAACACGGCGCCCTGCAGCCCGGCCACGGCGAAGGCCAGCCCCGCCAGCGCCCCCTGGGCCACGCCGATCAGCAGCGTGCCCTTCACGGTGGCGCGGGTGACCGACGTGAAGCGCTCCAGCATGCGCTCCTCGTCGTCGGGCTGAAGCGGCAGGTAGTAGAGCATGCGGTCCAGCAGGGCGCGCCCGTCGCTCAGGAAGTAGAAGAGGGCGTAGAGCAGCAGGCCCACCTGGAAGATGAGCGCCACGGTGCCGCGGGTGGTGGCCGAGAGGCTGTCGAAGAGGAAGCCGCTGACCGCGCCCACCACCTGGCCGGCCTTGGCCACCAGGGGCTCGCGGTACGGCGCCAGCTTCTGGCCCAGGGGCGTGGCCTGGAGCGACTCCACCAGCGCGCCGGGATCGTTCAGCTGCTCCTCCACCCAGGGGATCACCGACCTGCTCACCTGCAGCGCCTGGTTGGCCACCACGCCCAGCACGCCCAGCAGCGGCAGCAGCACCACCACCACGAGCAGCGCCACGGTCAGGGCCGACGCCAGGCGCACGCGGCCGCGCACCAGGCGGCGCATGCGCCCGTACAGGGGCTGGGCCATGGCGGCGCTGATGCCCGCCAGCAGCAGCGTCATGAGGAACGGCTTCAGCATGGTCAGGAAGACCAGGCTGATGCCCAGGGTGAGGGCCAGCACCACCGTGCGCTGGAAGCCGAGGCGCTCCACGTCAGTCCAGGGGCATGCGCACGCTGAAGGCGCCGCGCAGGTCGCCGGCCTTGAAGCCCACGGCCCGGTCCTGCGGGTAGAGCTCCGCCACGCGCGCGGCCACCTCGGAGTCCAGGCGTTCGCCGTGGCACTTCAGGCACATGGGCATGGTCCCGATGGCCTTCATGTAGCGGAAGGTGCGGTGGCCGGCGTCGTCGGTGATGACGGTCCAGGCCTCCAGGTCCTTGAGCTTCTCGTCGGCGTCCAGGCGCGCCTGGAAGTCGAGGAGGGTGGCCTCCTCCCAGCCGTCCGGCGCGTTGTCCGGGTTGCGGGTCTTCAGCGCGGTGCGGCCCACCAGCAGGCCTTCCTCGGTGCTGATGGTCTCGGCGATGGGCACCGCCTTCACGTTGCACACGCCCAGGGCGTTGATCGGTCCGCCCTCCTTCATGGCGGCCTGCAGGGCCGACTTGAGCGAATCGCCCAGCTTCTCCATGGCCGTGCGGCAGGTGGCGCGGTGGGCCTCCAGGTCCTCGTTGGGCAGGTCCGCGGCGTGGGCCGCGGCGGCCGCGAGCAGCAGCAGGACGGTCAGCAGGTTCGTGGTCTTCATGATGCTCCCTCCCGGTCGAAGTAGGCGCCGTTGATCAGGGTCAGACGGGGTTCGGTCATCTCCTCCATGGCCCAGCGCACGCCCTCGCGTCCGAAGCCGGAGCCCTTCACGCCGCCGTAGGGCATGGCGTCCACGCGCATGCTCGGGATGTCGCCGATGACCACGCCGCCGCACTCGATGTGCCGCTCCGCGTGGCGGATGCGCCCGAAGTCGCGGGTGAAGACGCCCGCCTGCAGGCCGTAGGCGGAGGCGTTGACGGTCCGGACGGCGTCGTCGAAACGCTGGAACCTCTCCAGGGTCGCCACGGGTCCGAAGACCTCCTTGGCGTTCACGTCGGCATCGCGCGGCGCGCCCTCCAGGAGCGTGGCCTCCACGAAGGGGCCGTCCTGGCCGCCGCCGGCCAGCACGGCGGCGCCGGCGCTCACGGCGGCGTCGATCCAGGCCTTCACGCGGTCGGCGTCGTCGCGGGTGATCAGGGGGCCCAGGAAGGTGGACTCGTCGGCGGGGTCGCCGGTCTTCAGCTCGCGCACGGCGGCGGCCAGCCTGTCGCGGAGCGCATCGTACAGGGACGCGTGCGCGAGGATGCGCTGCACCGAGATGCAGCTCTGGCCGGACTGGTAGTACGCGCCCAGCACGATGCGCGGCACGGCGTAGTCCAGGTCCGTCCCCTCGTCCACCACCACCGCGGCGTTGCCGCCCAGCTCCAGGGCGATCTTCTTGCGCCCGCAGCGCGCCTTGAGATCCCAGCCCACCTCCGGGCTGCCGGTGAACGACAGCAGGGCGAGGCGCTCGTCCTCCACCAGCGGCGCCGCGTCGCGCCCGCCGCAGGGCAGCACGCTGAAGGCGCCGGGGGGCAGATCCTGCTCCGCCAGGATCTCGGCCATGAGGATGGAGGAGACCGGCGTGGTGCTGGCCGGCTTGAGGATGAACGGGCAGCCCACAGCCAGGGCCGGCGCCATCTTGTGCGCCGCCAGGTTCAGCGGGAAGTTGAACGGCGTGATGAACGCGCACGGGCCCACGGGCACGCGGCGGATGTGTCCCTCGTAGCCCGTGGCGCGCTCGCTGATGTCCAGGGGCTGGATCACGCCGCCCAGGCGCACCGCCTCCTCCGCCGCGATGCGGAAGGTGTCGATGGCCCGGGTGACCTCCGTGCGGGCGTCCTTGATGGGCTTGCCGGCCTCCACGCAGAGGGCCTGGGCCAGCTCCTCGTGGCGCGTGGTCAGGGCGTCGACGAAAGCCTGGAGGATCTGCTGCCGCCGCCACGCCGGCAGCGCGGCCATGGCGGGCGCGGCCGCGTGCGCGGCGGCGATGGCGCGGTCCAGGGCGGCGCGGTCGGCCTTGGCCACGCGGGTGACGGTCGCGCCGGTGACCTTGTGGGTCACGGCCAGGTCGGCGTTGGGGGCCTGGGGCCGGTTGGCGAGGTAGTAGGGGTAGGTGTCGCGGAACACGTGCCGGGCTCCCGGTTGGGGTGATCGTCCATGACGGACAACCTAGCACGACGGCCGGTTCCGGTCACCGGTCGTCGGTTCAGCTTCCGGGCAAGAGCAGACCTACGCCCAGGCTGTAGATGGTCTCTTCTTCGCCCAGCAGGATCTCGGGCTGGATCACGATCCTGTCCTTCCACAGCAGGTCCACGCCCAGCAGGAAGGCATGGGTCGACTCGGAGTCCGATGCCTGGTTCCCGAGGTCATCGGTGATGGTGACGTCCGTGCGGGACAGGACCAGGCCGACCGCAGGATAGAGGGTCAGCCCGGGCGAGAGCTCCGTGGTCACGTACACGCGGACCTCGGCCTCGAGGTGGCCGCCGGAGGTGTCGAGGTCGAGCTCGTCGAGGACATCGCTGGTCAGACGGTATCTCTGGTACGAGATCTCCCCGTAGCTGCCCAGGGGTTGCTCCTCCCTGGGACGGAACAGATGCGTGGAGACGTAGGCGCCCGCCTGGGTCTGGGTCACGTCGTCGCCCAGTTCCGCAGGTACGTCGTCGAAGGTGATGCGCGAGCCCAGGATGCCGACATCGAGCTCGCCCTGGAAGCTCATGCCCGCGGAGACGGCCAGGGCTTGGGCCGTCTCGCCCGTCTGGTACCTGGCGGTCAGGAGACGGCCGGAGTGGCCCCGGGGCAGGTAGAGGCTCTGGGCCAGGGCGGGGGTCGCGGCCATCACGAGGAGCAGGGCGCAGAGTGTCCGGGCGGTGCGGGTGGGCATGCGGGTTCCTCGCAGATGGGTGAAGCCGTCGTCGTGGTCTCCGTCCGCAAGGTAGCCGGAGGGGCGGCCGCGAGACAATCGGGATTCAACGGCGCCGCCGCGGAATCAGCCCCGGCACCTCCTTGCGGTAGCGTAGGAATTCCTCCCCGTACGCCCGCGCCAGCCGCGCGTCCTCGACCCACGACCCCACCACCAGGTACGCCGCGAACACCCCGCGCCAGGCCACGTTGACGTCCGTGAACGTGCCGGGCCAGGTGGGTAGGATGAGCAGCCCCGCCAGATACCACGGATGCCGCACGCGCCCCAGGATGCCGTGGCGGGTGAGCGGCGGGCGGCCCTGGGCCACGCCGTCGCGGAGCTGGCGCAGGCCCAGGAACTCGCCGGTGTCGTGGCTCAAAGCCCCCTGCCAGCCGATGGACAGCCCCGCCGCCAGCAGCGCCCCGCGCAGGATCTGCCAGGGACCGTGCCAGCGGGCGAGGACCTGAGCGTCCAGAGTGCGGGTCCAGAGCAGCAACGCCAGCAGGGTGATGCCGGCGGCGATGTTGTAGGCCAGGCGCGACCACGGGCGCAGCCGGCAGCAGCCCACCAGCAGGGAGTGGAGGGCGCACCAGGCGGCGGCGAGGAGGGCGGTGAGCAGAGGCGAGGTCATCGTCATCCCATCGACTTGATGAAAAATACCGCTGGCGTGAACACCGTCCACGCCAGCGGCATCATCGGTCAAAACGATGCGATCGTCTACTCCACCCGCGCCCGCACCTGGTTCTCCACGCCGCCCGCCACGATGACCTCCTGCACCGGTCGGCCCAGCGGCGCGAAGCCGTAGGCCGCGTCGTTCCAGGTGATCGTGGCCTTGGCGAAGTCCACCACGACCGCGCCCGGCAGCGCCTGGGTCTTGGCGCCGGCGGGATGGGCGGCGCGCACCGCATCGATCAGCTCCGGACTCTCCAGGCAGAGGAAGCCGTTGTTGATGGCGTTGCGCTGGTAGGTCTGGGAGTACGACGCGGCCACCACCATGCTCACGCCCGCGGCCTGCAGCGCCGTGACGGCCTGCTCGCGGCTGCTGCCGGTGCCGAAGTTGTAGCCGCCCAGCACCACGTCGCCCACGGCCACGGTGGAGGGGAAGCCCGGGTCGTAGTTCTCCATCACCACGCGGGCCATGTCCTCGCGGGTCATGTCCTCACGGTAGGTGTAGTCCTTCCCGTAGATGCCGTCGGTGTTCATGTTGTCCAGGTCCAGCCAGAGGGCGCGGCCTTCCACCTTCTCCGGGAAGCCGTCCAGGATCTCCACCGAGCCCGCGGGCGCCGCCTTGCCGCCCTTGCGCCAGGCGTAGGCCGGCACCGTGTCGGCGAAGCCGTCGGGACCGGTGATCTTCCCGGCCACGGCCGACGCCGCCACCACCTGCGGGCTGGCCAGATAGCACCTGGCGTCGCGCGAGCCCATGCGGCCCTTGAAGTTGCGGTTGGTGGCGGAGATGCCCACCTCGCCCGGCTCCAGCAGCCCGGTGCCCAGGCCGATGCACGGCCCGCAGCTGGGGGGCAGCGCGATGGCGCCCGCGTCCAGCAGCACCTGCCACACGCCGCTCTGCTTGGCCTGGTCCTCCACCCACTGGCTGGCGGCGGCCACGTAGAGCTCCACGCCCGGGGCCACCTTGTTGCCCAGCAGCACGTCGGCGGCGGCCTTGAGGTCCTCCAGGCGCGAGTTCACGCAGCTCAGGAGGTAGGCCTTGTTCACGGCGATGTCCTGGGCCATGGCCGCGGTCAGCGTCTGCGTCACCTGCACCGTGTCCGGTCCGGCGATGTGGGGGGAGACGTCGCCCAGATCCAGGTCGATCTCGCCGGCGTAGACCGCGCCGTCGTCGGAACGCGGGGGCGCGGCGTCCCACTGGTTCAGCATGGCTTCGGTCACGCGGCCCTCCACGCCCGAGAGCTTGAGGATGGCGCGGCGCTTGCGGAGGTAGTCCAGGGTCACGTCGTCGCAGGGGAACCAGCCCACCAGGGCGCCCCACTCGGTGGTCATGTTGGCGATGGTCATGCGCGCGTCCATGGACAGGGTGGCCACGCCGTCGCCGGCGAACTCCACCGCGGCGTTGAGCACCTCGCCCTGGTTGTAGAGGCCGCACAGGGCCAGGATCACGTCCTTGCCGGTCACGCCCTCGCGCAGCTCCCCCGTGAGGTTCACGCGCACCGTGCGCGGGATCTGCCACCAGAAGCGGCCCAGGGCCCAGATGGCCGCGGCGTCGGTGCGCACCACCGGCGTGCCCACGGCGCCCACGGCGCCGTACATGTTGCTGTGGCTGTCGCTGGCCACGCAGAACCCGCCCGGCTTCACGTAGCCGTTCTCCAGCATGACCTGATGGCCGATGCCCGTGCCCGCGGGATAGAAGTCGATGCCCTGCGCCTTCGCGAACGCCTCGATGCGCGCGTACTTGGCCAGGTTGCCCTCGCTGGTGTTCTGGATGTCGTGGTCCAGGGCGAAGACGGGCTGGTGCGGGTCGTTGACCTTGGACACGCCCAGGCCCTGGAACTTGTTGAGCACCGCGGCGGTGTTGTCGTGGGTCATCACCAGGTCGGGGACCAGGGTGACGAAATCGCCGGCGTGGAGCTCGGCGCCTGCGGGCAGGTCCACGGCGTGGGTCTGCGTGATCTTCTCGATGACGGTCTGGGGCATGTCGGTCCTCCTTGGTGGAGGGACGATCGCATATGCGGAAGACGTGCACAAGGGGTCCGCGGGGAGAGGGGCGCGTCCCGGGTCGAACTTCTCTCAACGCCCCGGGACGCGCCCCTCTCCTCGCGGACCCCGTGAATTTCGGTGCGCATGCGATCGGTCTCCCACCAAAGAGGACGGTTGTAGTATGGTATAGGGAGAGGAGGTCGTGATGCGGAAGATCATCCTGAGTGGAATGCTGTTGCTGGCGTTGGGAGTGATGGGGTGCGGCGGGGACGATCCGGCGGATCCATCGGGGGGAACGCCCCAGGGGGCGGGGATGTCGGCCAAGCTGGACGGGGCGTCCTGGACGGCGGTGACGGCCTTCGCCTTCCGCTCCGGCGGACTGGTGGCCGTGGGCGGATCCAACACCGGCGGCACGAACGGGATCGGCTTCGGCTTCCAGGATCTGGGCGTGGGCGATTACGTGATCGGCCCGAGTTCCACGGCCAACGGGAACGTGAGCGACCTGGCCGGCAACAGCTGGGTGGCCAGCGCGGACGACGGCGCGGGCACGATCTCGGTCACAACGCTGACGGCGAGCCGCATCGCCGGCACCTTCAGCTTCACGGCGCCGCGACGGCTGGGCAGCACCGGGCCGGAGCAGCGTGTGGTCACGGAGGGCGTCTTCGACCTGGCCATCACTCCGTAGCCTGGCGCAGGGGGGCGGGAATCCGGAGAACGCCTATCGTGGCGCTGGGCGCTTGACTTGATACGGCCATCTCAATAACATTCCGGTCAACCGCCCGCTTCGGAAGACCGGATGTCCATGCACCGTTCCCTGCTGAGACGGGAGATCCTCCCGTTCCTCTTCTCTTTCCTCGCCTTGATCCTGTTCACGATCCTGATCGACGCGGCGCTCCACCGCGCCGGGCTGGTGGCCGTGGGGCGGTGGCTGGGGATTCCCGGCACCGTGCTGATCCTGGCGTCGTTCGGCTACTCGGCGCGCAAGCGCAAGCTGATCCGCCGCGGCGGGGCCAAGGCCTGGCTGCGCTCCCATGAGGTGCTGGCCTGGACGGGGGTGCTGCTGGTCCTGGTGCACGCCGGGGTGCACGTGCACGCGCCGCTGCCGTGGCTGGCGCTGGGGGCCATGCTGATCAACGTGCTCAGCGGGCTCACGGGCACGTGGCTGCTGCAGCGGTCGCGGCGGCGGCTGGAGGCGCGGCGCGAGGACTACAGGGCCCAGGGGCTGAGCGAGGCGGAGGCGGAGAGCCGCCTGGCCTGGGATGCCGTGTCGTACTCCCTGATGCGGAAGTGGCGGACGGTGCATCTGCCCATCACCGTCGTCTGCGGCGGGCTCGCGCTGATCCATGTGGCGAGCGTGCTGTTGCTGTGGGGGTGGCGCTGATGCGGAACCCTCTGCAGATCCTGGCCTGGCTGCTGGTGCTGGCCGCGGCGGCCGCCGTCTGGTTCCGGCCGCAGGCCCTGGTGGAGCCCGGCGACCTCATGCCGGCCCACCGTTCCCTGGCGGTCGACTGCCTGGCCTGCCACGAGCCCCTGCGCGGCGTGCCCGATGCGCGCTGCACGGGCTGCCACGCGTTGGCCGACATCGGCCTGGTCACCACCCGGGGCGACACCATCCGCGAGCGGGGCACCGCCGTGGCCTTCCACCAGGGGCTGGCCCACCCGCAGTGCACGGCCTGCCACAGCGACCACCGCGGCGTGCAGGCCTACCGGCCCGTACAGACGTTCCGCCACGGCCTGCTCGCCGGCGACGTGGTGAACCTCTGCGCCGGCTGCCACGTGCGTCCCCAGGACGGCTTCCACGCCTCGCTGGGCGACGACTGCGCCGCCTGCCACGACACGGGCGACTGGCGGCGGGCGCGTTTCGATCACGCCCGCTGGTTCCGCTTCGACCGCCATCACCCGGCCACGTGCGCCACCTGCCATCCCGCTGGCGCCGCCGCCGGCTACACCTGCTACGGTTGCCACGAGCACTCCCGGGCCGGGATCCGCGCCGAGCACCTGGAGGAAGGCATCCGCGATTTCGAGGACTGCGCCCGCTGCCACCGCAGCGGCGACGAGCACGAGGCCGAGCGCCGCATGCGCGACGGAGGGGCGAGGCGCGACGACGATTGAGGCCGGCCGATCCGAGCGAGACCGGATCGATATCATCTGGTATGCTGCCGGCATCACGGACCCGCGGCCTCCACGCGAGGCGGCGGGTCCTGCTTTATCGACCGGCAGCGACGGCCCCGGACGGAGGCTCGAGGAGGAATCATGCGGACACCGATGCGGACGACCCTGACCCTGATCCTGGCCCTGGCCCTGGCGGGCTGCGGCGGCGACGACCCTGCCGATCCCTCGGGCGGCAACACCGGCGGCGACGGCCTGAGCTGCAAGGTGGACGGCGTGAGCTGGACGGCGCCGCTGACGGCGGCCCACCTGATCAGCGGCGTGGTGAGCATCGCGGGCACCGATGCGTCCAGCAGCCTGGGCGTGGGCCTGGGCTTCCTGAACGGCGGCACCGGCACCTACGCCGTGGGCCCCGGCTCTCCCATCACCGCCTGCGCCGTCACCGAAGGCCTCAACGACGCCTGGAGCGCCAGCGGCGACCAGGGCAGCGGCACCATCACCGTCACCACCCTGAGCAGCACCCGCGTGGCCGGCACCTTCTCCTTCACCGCCCCCCGCTCCAACGGCGCCGGCGACCCCGCCACCCGCACCGTCACCGAAGGCACCTTCAACCTCCCCATCACCACCTTCGACCCCAACCCCTGACGGAGCCCATCAGCGACAAGGATCGCCTCGGCCTGAGGAGCGGGTCGGACATAACAAGAGCGCGTCGGGCGGCGTGAATGGCTGTTCGACGACCCGACGCGCTCTTGTTATGTCCGACCCGCTCCGCTCTACCCCGGATACCTGTCGCTGATGTACTCCGTCAGCGTCCGGATGTGCGCCTTGCGGTCGTGCGAGATCTGCTTCACGCAGTCGCCGATGGAGATCATGCCCGCCAGCTTGCCGTCCTTCATCAGGGGCAGGTGGCGGATGCGGGCCTCGCTCATGACGGCCATGGCCTCGGCCACGTCCTGCTCGGGGTCCACGCAGATGGGGTTGGCCGACATGATCTCGCGGACCTTGGTGGTGCGCGAGGCGCGGCCCTGCAGGGCCACCTTGGCCAGGTAGTCGCGCTCGGTGACGATGCCTTCGATGGCGCCGTCATGCGTCACGAGGAGGGAGCCCACGCCGTGCTCCACCATGGCCGCGATGGCCTCGTAGACCGTGGCGTCGGGGCTGATCTGGAAGACCTGCGAACCCTTCTTCTTCAGGATATCGGAGATACGGGTCATGATTCCTCCTCGCGGGGTTGGGGGGCCGCGGCGCGGATGAGGCGCCGGGTCCACAGCATGAGCATCACCGCCACGGCGAGGATGATCGCGCCGGTCGTCTGATGCAGGGTGGTGAAGATCACGTCCACCGCGTGGGGGCCGCCCGAGGTCTCGGTGAGCGACGTGCCCCAGAGGGCCATCACGCCGAGCAGGAGCTGAAGCCCCACCAGCCAGGAGAGCCAGGTGCCCAGCCCGGGGACCACCGGCACGCCGGCGTGCTCCCCGCGGGCCCGCAGCCCCATGAAGACCGCCGTCATGGCCACCACCACCGCCCAGGTGATGTGGACCAGCAGCCCGTGGGCCACGTGCCGCAGCACCGCTCCGAACACGAGCTGCAGGATAACCATGATCACCAGCGTCCGCGAGAGGCCGTGGTCCAGGCCGGCGCCCGCATGGACATGCGTACGGGCCTGGCGCCACAGGGGCGTGGTCACGCAGAACAGGGTCACCAGGGTGGAGAAGAAGAGCTGGCCCAGCACGCCGTGGACCACCGCCAGGGTGAGGTTGGGGCGGGTGATCTGGGCGTCCTGGCTCATGGTGAAGTGGCCGGTGACGCGCAGGCCGCCCAGGATCCCCTGCACGATGACCATGACCAGCGCCGCCGCCGCCAGCCGCTTGACCCAGGGCCGGTCCTCGGTGCGCCAGAGCTGCACGCCGAGCACCAGGGTGGTCAGGCCGACCAGCGAGCCGATGAGCCGGTGGCTGTGCTCGTAGAAGACGCCGCCGGTCATGCGCGCCAGCGGGTAGAGGAACATGTTGCTGCCGAAGGAGTTGGGCCAGTCCACGACGGCCAGGCCCGCCTGCTGGGCCGTGACCATGCCGCCGGCCACCAGCAGCAGAAGGGTGGCGGCGCAGGCCACCAGGGCGAAGGCGGCGTCCCAGGCGCGGCCCCGCAGGCCTTGGGGGCCGAAGAGGGCGCCCCGGCGGAAGGCCGCACCGTGATCCTCGGCCAGGCGTCCGCCCAGGCCGCCCACGCCGGCGCCCAGCAGCAGGGAGCCGGGCAGCCAGATCAGGGCCGATGGGTGCACGGCGGCGCCGTCGGCCGAGAGCAGGCTGCCCAGGATCAGGAGGTTGAGCACCGAGGCGAGCAGGCCCGTGCGCAGCCCCGCGCGCGCGCCGCCGCCGCCCAGCCGGGCCGCGGTCCAGCCGCCCGCGAGGATGGCCGCCAGCATCAGGGCCAGCAGCAGCGGGGCGGGCCACGGCGCCGCCGGCTGGCGGCCCAGGTAGCCCAGGAACCACATGGTGACGGTGGTGCCGAAGCCGGTGGCGAGCAGGTCGCTGCCGCGGGCGTCGCGCGTGTTGTCCATCGGCGCTCCTCTTGTTATCCTTCCGGGCTGGATCGGCACGGTCCGCGCGCCGATCCCGTCTCACCCTGATCCGGAACGATCCCAGATGTCCCTGGCTCCTTCAAGCCTCATGACGATCTACTTCGAGCTGGGCAAGGTCCGGCTCAGCATGCTGGTGCTCATCACCACCCTGGCCGGCTACCTGGTGGCGCACGGCGGCGGCATCGAACCGCTGCACCTGGCGGCCGTGCTGCTGGGCACGGGCCTGGCCGCGGTGGGGGCCAACGGCCTCAACCAGGTCATCGAACGGGACCGCGACGCCCTGATGGAGCGCACCATGCGCCGGCCGCTGCCCGCGGGGCTCATCGGCCCGGTGCATGCGGCGGTGTCGTCGGCGGTGACCGCGGCGGCGGGCGTGGCCCTGCTGGCCTGGCGCGCGGGCGCGCTGCCGGCCGTGCTGGCCCTGGGCACCGTGGTGCTCTACGTGGGGGCCTACACGCCGCTGAAGCCGCGCAGCACCCTGAACACGCTGGTGGGCGCGGTGGTGGGCGCCATCCCGCCCATGATCGGCTGGAGCGCCGTGACCGGCGGGCTGGAGTCCGGGGCGTGGCTGCTCTTCCTGCTGCTCTTCGTGTGGCAGGTGCCCCACTTCCTGGCCCTGGCCTGGCTCTACCGCGACGACTACCGCCGCGGCGGCTACCGCATGGTCTCGCTGCGCGACGACGGCGGCGACGTGGCCTTCCGCCTCATGATGATCTACGCCTGGGTCCTGCTGCCCCTGGGGCTGCTCATGGCCCTGGCCGGGCTGGCGGGCGCTTGGTTCGCCGTGGGTTCGCTGGTGCTGGGCGGCGCCTGGCTGTGGCAGGGCATCCGTTGCTACCGCGACCGCAGCCGTCTCAACGCGCGCCGGGTGTTCCTGGGCAGCGTGATGTACCTGCCCCTGCTGCTGGCCCTGATGGTGGCCGACCGGGGCGAGGACCCCACCGGCCGCGGCATGGACGGGCTGCCGCTGACCGTGGTGGCCGAGGCCGACCGGTGAGCGGCGTCCGCCGCGCGGCCTGGCTGCTGGGGCTGGGCGTGGTGGCGGTGGGCTCGCTCATGGTGTGGCAGCTCCTGGGCGCCGCCCAGAAGGGCCGCCACGGCCGCGTGGGCGACGGCAAGGATCCCGCCACCTACGGCTTCGCCCTGGATCTGCCGGATCCCCTGGCCGCCACCGTGACCGCCTCCGGCCTGGCCCGCGACGGCCTGCACCCCCTGAGCCACCCGCCACTGCTGTCTCCCGCCCAGGTGGACTCCCTGAACCACGCCGAACGCGGCAAATACCTGGTGAGCACGGACCTGGTGCTGGGCGTTCTGCGCGGCGGCGTGGCCCGCGCCTGGCCTCTGCGCATGCTGGACTGGCACGAGTGCGCCAACGACACCGTGGGCGGCGAGCCGCTGGTGGCGGTGTGGAGCCCGCTGGCGGGCTGCGCGCGGGTGTTCCATGCCGGGCGGAACGAGAGCGGCGTGCGGAGCTTCGCCTCCAGCGGCCTGCTGGCCGCGAGCACGCCCCTGCTCTACGTGCACGGCGACACGCTCAGCCTCTGGTCGCCCGTGTCCGGGGCGGCGGTGTCCGGTCCGGCGGCCGCGGCGGCCCAGGTCTTGCAGGACGTGCCCGCGATCGTCTGCGATTGGGCCTCCTGGCGCACCATGCACCCGGAGACCACGGTGCCCTGGCCCGACCCCGAGTACCGGAAGCGTTACAAGAGCGAGCCTTACTTCGCCTACCGCCACGGCGGCCGGCTGCGCTTCCCCGTGACCGATCCGGGCCAAGAGCCTCTGCGGCGCCGGCTCGTGTTGCAGGATGCGGCGGGCACGGCGCTGGTGGACCTGGTCGCCGCGCCGGCTTCTGGAGGCTGGACCGTCCGCCACGGCGGGCGTAGCTTCACCCTGACCGCCGGCGCCGCCGCGGGCGTGGAAGCGCCCCCGGTGTGGCTGGAAGGCGGCGAGACCCGAGACGACGTGCGCGCCTGGCCGGTCTTCGACTTCGCCTGGCGCGCGTTCGGCCAACCCGACGTGGAGGTCCTGCCTTGAGGCGTGCGACGCTGCTGACCGCCCTGCTGCCGGCCCTGCTCCTGCTGGGAGCCTGCTCGAGCGATCCTTCCGATCCGCCCGCGCCCCAGAAGGGTTCCATCCACGTGCGCCTGCTGCCGGCGGAGGTGGAGGTCCTGGCCCAGTGGACCTTCCGCGATCCCGACGGCCAGATCGACAGCTACATCGGCGACCAGGACCTGACGGATCTGGACCCAGGCGCCTACCGCATCACGTTCTTCCCGGTGACGGGCTACTTCGCGGCCGATGCCGTGGACGTGGACCTGGCCGCCGGCGACGCCGACACCGTGGCCGTCACCTTCGTGCCCCTGCCGCCCGAGACCGGCACCGTGGTCATCGACGTGAGCCCGGACCTGGGCCAGGGCTGGGTGCTGAAGGTGGAGGCCGACGGCGGCGAGTACGACGTGATCGGCAGCGGCGACCGCACCGTGGCCGACCTGCCGCCCGGGCGCTACACCGTGGACTGGCAGCCCTATCCGGACTGGACCGAGCCCGACGGCGGCCAGACCGACGGCGTGCTGGTGGTGGGCGCGGAAGATCAGGTGAGCGGCACCTACGTGCGGCGCACCGCGGTGGAGCTGACCATGGTGCCCGTGCCGGCCGGCACCTTCACCATGGGCTCCCAGGACTGGGAGCTGGGATTCGCGCCGCCCTTCGACACGCCCATCCGTCCTGAGGACGAGGCGCCGCGCCACCAGGTGACCCTGACGCGCGACCTGCTGGTGTCGGCCTACGAGATCACCCAGGGCCAGTACGAGGCGGTGCACGGCACCAACCCGTCGGACTTCGGGCCCGGAGCCAACCTGCCCGTGGAGAAGGTGAACTGGCTCCAGGCCGTGCAGTTCTGCAACGAGCTCTCCAGCGACGAGGGCCTGACCCTGGCCTACACCATCAGCGGCCCCTCGGTGGTCTGGAACCAGGCCGCCGACGGCTACCGCCTGCCCACCGAAGCGGAGTGGGAGTACCTGGCGCGGGCGGGCCGCGACGAGGCCTTCAACTTCGGTCCGATCACCGAGCCGTACTTCGACGACGAGCTGGACCCCGTGCTGGACCGCGTGGGCTGGTACCTGAAGAACGCGGCCCTGGCCACCTGGCCCGTGGGCTCCAAGCTGCCCAACGCCTGGGGCGTGCACGACGTGCACGGCAACGTGTGGGAGTGGTGCTGGGACCGCTACGACGCCGACGTCTACACGGAGGACCCGGAGACCGATCCGCTGGGCCCGACGCTGGGCGACGAGCGCGTGGTGCGCGGCGGCTCCTTCAGCGATCCCGCGGCCAACTGCCGCTCGGCCACGCGGTTCCACTTCACGCCGGTGACCGCGCTGAACAGCGTGGGATTCCGCGTGGTGCGATGGAAGCCGGCCGCCGAGAAGGCCCTGGAGAAGTAGGGGCGTGGAGCACCGCACGGAGATCAAGGTCCGCGGCTATCATCTGGACCTCTACGGCCACGTCAACAACGCGCGCTACCTGGAATTCCTGGAGGAGGCGCGCTGGCGGATGGTGGAGAAGGGGTCGTCGCTGGAGTCGTGGCGGCGGCGCGGGCTGGCCTTCGTCATCGTGAAGATCGCCATCAACTACCGGCGCGGCGCGGTGCTGGACGACGTGCTGACCATCGAGAGCCGACTGGCCCGGCTGGGCGGGCGCAGCGGCGTCATCGCCCAGGACGTGAAGCGCGGCGAGGAGATGGTGGCGGACGCGGAGGTGACCTTCGTGGTCATGGACATGGCCACCGGCTCGGCGGTGGGCATCGAGGGCGCGGTGCGGGAGGAGCTGGAGAGCCTGGGCTGACCGGCCCCGCGGCGGAGATGAAGGAAGGGGCGGGTCCCGCGGGATCCGCCCCTTCGTCGTTGCTCGGTCGCGCAGCCTAGGCCGTGGCCGTGGCGCCCGGCGCCGGGCGGGCCGCCAGCTCGCGGTCCAGCATGTAGATGGTCTGGATGTTGTCGCCCATCATCTGGAGCTTGTTGCAGATGGCGTCCACCGTGGCCTCCTCCTCCACCTGCTCGCTGATGAACCACTGGAGCATGTTGGCGGTGGCGTGGTCGTTCTCCTTCATGGCCAGGCTCAGCAGGTCGTTGATGCGGCCGGTCATGTACTGCTCGTGCTTGAGCGAGGCGCGGAAGAGGGCCAGGGAGCTGTCCCAGTCCACCTCGGGCTGCTGCACGGCCTGGAGCTTCACGCGGCCGCCGGTCATGTGCACGTAGTCGTACACCTTCATGGCGTGGAGCATCTCCTCCTGGGCCTGCATGCGCATCCAGTGGCCGAAGCCGTCGAAGTTGCGGGACTCGCACCAGGCCGCCATGGAAAGGTAGAGGTAGGCGGAGTGGAACTCGGCCTGGATCTGGTCGTTGAGCGCGTTCTGGATGGAATCCTTCAGCACGGTCGGCTCCCTTCGGGGCTGGTGCGATGGGGTGGTCGGCGACGACGTCCGCCGCCTGTCCGCAATCTAACAGGAAAATCTCATCCGTCATCCGCGGACTTCAAGAATGCGTGTTCGACGGGGCCCAGCGCCAGTTGAAAATCCTGGCGAAAATCCCTGTTCGGTGCGATCATGAGGTTCGTTCTCAATGCGGACCTCCGCGGCCTGGTTTCAGCCGGGCCGCTTCGCACGTCGAGCGTCGCGCCGCGACCGCGGCACCCGCGTCGCTCCCGTCTGTCGAGGCCCACCCCAGCCCCTCCATCGCGGGGGCGACGGGGCCGGAAAGGATATCCCCTCCGATGCCAAGGAAAGAACTCGCCACCTGGTCCGTGTCCTACCTCCAGATCTTGGACGAGGACGGCAAGGTGGACAAGGAGCTGGAGCCCAAGCTCAGCAAGGACGATCTGCTGGCCATGTACCGCGCCATGGTGTGGGGCCGCATCACCGACGAGCGCATGCTCAAGCTGCAGCGGCAGGGCCGCATCGGCACCTTCGGCCCGAGCACGGGCCAGGAGGCGGCGCAGATCGGCACCATGTACTGGGCGGGGGAGAAGGACTGGTTCGCCGGCGCCTTCCGCGAGCATGCCGCGCGCCTGCATCGGGGCGAGAGCCTGGAGCGGCAGCTCCTCTACTACAACGGCTGGGAGGAGGGCAACCTCAATGCGCCGGACGCCAATCCGCGCAACCTGCCCATCAGCGTCATCGTGGGGGCCCAGGCCCTGCACGCGGTGGGGCTGGCCTACGCCGCGCGGCTCAAGGGCGAGAAGGACACCTGCGTGCTGACCTACATGGGCGACGGCGCCACCAGCGAGGGCGACGTGCACGAGGCCCTGAACTTCGCGTCGACCTGGAACCTGCCGGTGATCTTCATCGTGCAGAACAACCAGTGGGCCATCTCCATTCCCCGGGCCAAGCAGATGAAGTCGCGCACCATCGCCCAGAAGGCGGTGGCCTACGACATGCCCGGCATCCAGGTGGACGGCAACGACGTGCTGGCCGTGAGCGTGGCCATGCAGGAGGCGCGCGAGCGCGCGCTCAAGGGCGAGGGCCCCACGCTGATCGAGTGCGTGACCTACCGCCTGATGATGCACACCACCGCCGACGACCAGTACAAGTACCGCACCAAGGACGAGGAGGAGGTTTGGTGGCGCCGCGACCCGCTGGTGCGCTTCCGCAAGTACCTCACGGCCAAGAAGCTGTGGAGCGACGCCAAGGAGGAGGCGCTGCAGGAGGAGTTCAAGGCGGAGATGGACCGCCAGGTGGCGTCGTTCGAGGCGCGCAAGGACTTCAAGCTGGACGCGCCCTTCGACCACGTGTACGGCACCACCCACGCCGTGATCGAGGAGCAGCGCGCCGAGTACCTGGACTCCCTGGCCAAGGAGGGCGGCGATGCCTAAGCTCAACATGGTGCAGGCCATCAACCTGGCCCTGGACGAACTGATGGCCGAGGACGAGAGCGTGGTCCTGCTGGGCGAGGACATCGGCGTGGACGGCGGCGTGTTCCGCGTGACCGACGGCCTGCACGCCAAGTACGGCGAGCACCGCGTCATCGACACGCCGCTGGCCGAGAGCGCCATCATGGGCGCCGCCATCGGCATGGCCCTGGGCGGCCTGAAGCCCGTGGGCGAGATGCAGTTCAGCGGCTTCTCCTACCTGATGATCCCCCAGCTCGAGGGGCACGCCTCGCGCCTGCGCGGCCGCACCCTGGGCGAGTCCCACGTGCCGCTGGTGATCCGCATGCCCTACGGCGGCGGCGTGCGCGCCCTGGAGCACCACAGCGAGAGCCGCGAGGTGTTCTACGCCCACACGCCCGGCACCAAGGTGGTCATCCCGTCGGGGCCGCGGAACGCGCGGGCCCTGATGCGCGCCGCCGTGCTGGATCCGGATCCGGTGGTCTTCATGGAGCCCAAGCGCTCGTACCGCGCCTTCCGCGAGGAGGTGCCCGATGCGCCGGAGACCATGGAGATCGGCCGGTGCCACGTGGAGAAGGAGGGCAAGGACATCACGGTGGTGGCCTGGGGCGCCATGATGCACACGGCGCGCAAGGCCGTGGCGGAGCTGGAGGCCGAGCGCGGGGTGAGCGTGGAGCTCGTGGACGTGCTGACCATGGCCCCGCTGGACGGCGAGACCATCGCCGCGTCGGTGCGCAAGACCGGCAGGCTGGCCGTGATCCAGGAGGCCCCGCGCACCTACGGCGCGGCGGCGGAGATCATCGCGCAGGTGAACGACAAGGCGCTGATGTACCTGGAGGCCCCCGTGAAGCGCGTGACCGGCTACGACGTGGTGACGCCCTACTTCGGGCGCGAGCTGCAGTACATCCCCACGGTGGCGCGGGCCAAGCGCGGCATCGAAGAAGCCCTCGATTTCTAAGGAAGGTCGGACATGTTCGAGTTCAAGCTGCCCGACCTGGGCGAAGGGATCCACGAGGGCGAAGTGCTCAAGTGGCACGTGCAGCCCGGCGACGTGATCGAGGAGGACGCGCCGCTGGTGGACGTGGAGACCGACAAGGCGGCCGTGACCATCCCGTCGCCGCGGGGCGGCACCGTATCCGCCACCACCGGCGAGGTGGGCGACGTGGTGGAGACCGGCCAGGTCATCGCCGTGATCGACGACGGCTCGGGCGCCGCCGCCGCGCCGGCCCGGCCCACCGGCCGCGCCGCCGAGGAGACGCCCGTCGGCCTGCCCGAGGAGGAGCCGGCGCCCGCGCCGGCCGCCGCCGCGGCGCCGGCCCGCCGCACCGAGACCCAGCCCAACAGCGCCGTGCCCGGCCGCCCGGTTCCCGCGGCCCCGGCCACGCGCCGCCTGGCGCGGGAGCTGGGCGTGGACATCAACGCGCTGGCCGGCAGCGGCCCCGGCGGCCGCGTGCAGCCGGCGGACGTGCGCGCGGCCGCGGGCGGCGGCGCCCCGGCGGCGCCCGCCGCCAAGGCGCAGGCCACCGTGGAATCGCCCCAGACCCGCGTGGCCGCCGACGCCGGCGCCATGATCCCCTTCGTGGATCTGGAGCCCCTGCCCGACTTCTCCCTGCAGGGCCCGGTGGAGGTGGAGCCCCTGCGCTCCATCCGCCGCAAGGTGGCGCGCAAGATGACCACCAGCATGGTCCTGGTGCCCCACGTGGCCCACATGGACGAGGCCGACGTGACCGAGCTGGAGGAGTTCCGCGTGCGCATGCGCGAGCAGCGCCAGGGGCGGCCCGGCGGCAAGCTCACGCTGCTGTCGTTCGTGATCCGCGCCGTGACGGCGGGGCTGCGGGCGGCGCCGGCGTTCAACGCCAGCCTGGAGCCGTTCAAGGAGGAGCTGATCTACAAGAAGTACTACAACATCGGCTTCGCGGCGGACACGGGGAAGGGCCTGGTGGTGCCGGTCATCAAGGGCACCGACGTGAAGAGCATCAACGAGATCTCCGCCGAGATCGAGGAGAAGGCCGCGCTGGCCCGCGAGGGCAGGCTGCCCGTGGACGACATGCAGCACGGCACCTTCACCATCACCAACGTGGGCCCGCTGGGCGGCACCGCGCTGATCCCCACCATCAACTACCCCGAGGTGGCGATCCTGGGCATGGGCCGCGTGCAGGAGAAGCCGGTGGTGCGCGACGGCGAGATCGTGATCCGCAAGATGCTGCCGCTGACCCTGGCCTTCGACCACCGCGTGGCCGACGGCGCCGACGCGGCGCGGTTCGTGGGCGAGCTGGTGCGCAACCTGTCGGACCCCAACCTGCTGCTGCTGGATACCTAGGAGACACGCCATGGTCATGGGCACGCTGAACCAGGAAGTGGAGACGGTCGTCATCGGCTCGGGCCCGGGGGGCTACGTGGCCGCCCTGCGCCTGGCCGATCTGGGCAAGGACGTGGTGCTGGTGGAGGAGCGCGAGCGCCCCGGCGGCACCTGCCTGCTGGAGGGCTGCATCCCCAGCAAGAGCCTGATCAACGCCGTGGAGCTGAGCGAGGCGGCCAAGCACGCGGACCGCATGGGGCTGAGCTTCGGCAAGCTCGAGGTGGACCACCGCAAGCTGCGCGCCTGGACCGACGACGTGGTGGCCACCCTCAGCGGCGGCATCAAGGGCCTGCTGGCCAAGCGCGGCGTGGAGGTCATCCACGCGCGGGCCCGCTTCGCGGATTCCCGCACCCTGAGCCTGGAGGGCGGCGGCACGCTGAGCTTCCAGAACTGCATCATCGCCACGGGCAGCAGCCTCAACCGGCTGCCCGCGGGCATCGACAACTCCGTGTGGTCCAGCGCCGACGCGCTGAGGCTGCCGGAGGTGCCGGGCTCGCTGCTGGTGGTGGGCGGCGGCTACATCGGCCTGGAGATGGGGCTGGTGTACGCCGGGCTGGGCACGCAGGTGAGCGTGGTGGAGTTCTTCCCCCGCCTGCTCATGGGCGCGGACCACGACCTGGTGGACGTGATGGTCAAGCAGGTCACCAAGCGCATGCACGAGGTGATGACCGAGTCCAAGGTGATGAGCATCACGCCCCGGGACGACGGCTTCGACGTGGTGATCGAGCACGGCGGCAAGACGGTGGAGAAGCGGTACGATCGCGTGCTGGTGGCCATCGGCCGCCGGCCCAACACCGACGACCTGGGCCTGGAGCACACGAAGGTGCAGGTGGACGAGCGCGGCGTGATCGCCACGGATGAGGAGTGCCGCACGGCGGAGAAGCACATCTTCGCCATCGGCGACGTGGCCGCGGGCCCCATGCTGGCGCACAAGGCGAGCCGCGAGGGCAAGATCGCCGCGGAGGCCATCGCCGGGCACAAGGTGGCCTTCGACAACCGGGCCATCCCGGCCGTGGTGTTCACGGACCCGGAGATCTCCTGGTGCGGCCTGACGGAGCGGTACGCCGAGGAGACGGGCGTGGCGATCAACGTGGGCAAGTTCCCGCTGTCCGCCCTGGGGCGCGCGCGGGCCATCGGCCGCACCGAGGGGTTCGTGAAGGTGATCTCGGAGCCGGAGACGGACCTGATCCTGGGCATGGGCATCGTGGGGCCCCACGCCAGCGAGCTGATCAGCGAGGGCGCCCTGGCCATCGAGATGGGCGCCACCCTGGCGGACCTCACGGACACCATCCATCCGCACCCCACCCTGAGCGAGGCGGTCATGGAGGCCGCCGAGGTGGCTGCGGGCACGGCGGTGCACGTGCATCGGCGCGGTTGAGCCGGCCGGAAGCAGGACGCTGCGGCGACGGGCCGCCTCCACGTGGGGGCGGCTCGTCCGAGTTGAAGAGAGGGGCTCAAGTCCCCGCACATGCCGCCGAAGAAACCGGAGCCTCATCAACCCTGGGCCGGCCGCCGCCCCACGGCCGACACGAAGGAAGGCTCCGGATGTTCAAGAAGCTGAACCTGGCCCAGACCATCGGCGTGGCCGTGGTGACCCCCCTGCTGGTCATCCTGGCCGGCTGTGTGTGGGTGACCTATCAGCTCAACGTGCTGGCGGACTCGGGGAGCGACCCTCGGGCGCTGATCCCCTTCGTTCTGGCCTGCGGCGGCCTGGGGCTGGCCTGGACCTTCGTCATGGGCTGGCTGGTGATCCGCAACATCACCGGCGTGCTGGGCGGCGTGGTGGGCGAGCTGGGCGCCGGCGCCCGCGAGGTGGCCCGCGCCTCCTCCAGCTTGGCCGAGGCGAGCCAGGTGGTGGCCCGCGCCAGCAGCGGCCAGTCCTCCAGCATCCAGCAGACGGTGTCGGCGCTGCATCAGCTCCGCACCAGCACCCAGGACAACGCCCAGAACACCGACTCCGCCCGCGTCACCGCGGCCGACGTCATGGCCCAGGTGGCCGCCTGCCAGGACGCCATGGGACGCATGACCAGCTCCATCGGGCACGTGCGGGCCAACGCCGACGACTCGGCGCGCATCATCCAGACCATCGACGAGATCGCCTTCCAGACCAACCTGCTGGCGCTCAACGCGGCCGTGGAGGCGGCGCGCGCCGGCGAGGCGGGCAAGGGCTTCGCCGTGGTGGCCGAGGAGGTGCGCGGCCTGGCGCAGCGTTCCGCCGAGGCGGCGCGCAGCACGTCGGCGCTCATCGTCCAGAGCCAGGGCCACGCCCGCGACAGCGTGGCGGTGTGCACGGACCTGGAGCAGGCCCTGGACGGGATCGTGCGGGGCAACGAGAGCATGAACCATCTGGTGAGCGGCGTTCACGACGCCGTGAAGCAGCAGAGCCACGGCGTGCAGGAGATCAACGACGCCGTGGACGTGATCGAGCGCCTGACCCGCGAGACGGCGGGCAGCGCCCAGCAGACAGCGGCCGCCAGCCAGGAGTTCAGCGCCGAGGCTGTGCGCATGCAGAGCATGGTGGAGACCCTGACGATGATTCTCGATGGGAAGCGAATGAGCGCTTCCTGAGCGGGGTCTCCACTCGAAGGACCCGCGGACGGGCGACCGCGGGTCCTTCATCTTTTCCCCCCGGCCTGCTAGATTCCCTCCCATGACGCCGAACGACGACTTCCCCCTCTGGGACCGCGACGAGGACCTGCTGGACGCCGTGCGCGCCGACGGCCGCCCGCGCGTGCGCGTGCGCCGCTGCGACCGTGTGGAGGTGGTCATCGGCCGCGGCGGCAAGGCGGAGGTGGAGCTGGACCTGGCCGCCATCCGCGCCGACGGTGCGCCGGTGCTGCGCCGCCGCGGCGGCGGCTGCGCGGTGGTCCTGGATCCCGGCAACCTGTTGGTGTCCTGGGCGGCGCCGCGCGAGGGCGTGGGCGGCGTGACCAGCGCCTTCCGCGAGGCCACGGACTGGCTCATCGTCGGCCTGGACGCCGCCGGCTTCCCCGGCGTGCGCGGAGACGGCGTGAGCGACCTGGTCCTGGAGGGCCGCAAGGTGGGCGGCTCCTGCATCTACCGCACGCGGGGGCTGGTCTACTACAGCACCACGCTGCTCACGGACCCGGATCTGGACCTCATCCACCGCTATCTGCCGCATCCGCCGCGGGAGCCGGAGTACCGGCGCGGCCGCGCGCATCGGGACTTCCTGGGGGCGTTGCCGGGGCTGGAGGCCGGGGCGTTGCAGGACGCCCTGCGCCGAGGTCCCGGCGCCTGAAATTTCCCCTTCAATAATTTCTCCGCCTGCCGAAGGAAAGGGCATCGCCCCAACTGTATTCCGACGGTATCGGAGGACCTCCATGTTCGGTTCCCTGGGCATCACGCGAAAACTGATGCTGGCCTTCTCCCTGGTGCTGGTGCTGCTCGTGGCGGTGGCCCTGCGCTCCATCCTGGGCGTGGGCTCCATCGTCACCGAAGCGAAGCACGTGAGCTGGGGTGCGGAACTGCGCTCCGAGCTGGTGGCACGCGAGCTGGACCACGTGGGGTGGGCGGTGCAGGTCAGCTCGCTGGTCACGGACAGCAACGTGCACAGCCTGGACGTGGAGCTGGATCCCTCGGCCTGCGCCTTCGGCCGCTGGTTGGCCGGGCCCGTGCGCCGGGAGGCGGAGCGGTCCATGCCGGATCTGATCCCGCTGCTGGCCAAGATGGAGGCGGATCATCGGAGGCTGCACGACTCGGCCAAGCACATCCAGCACGCCTACGTGGCGGTGGACCCGTCGCTGGGCCGCGTGATCGAGGAGGCCCTGGTGGCCCATCTGGAATGGAACCACCACCTGATCGAGGCCTTGGAATTCCGCGATCCGCAGGAGCTGAACGGAATCCAGGACGATCACCTCCGCTGCGATTTCGGCCGCTGGCTCCACAGCCAGGACGGAGGCCAGCGCCTGCGCGGCCGCAGCGCCGAGCACGGACGGATCCTGCAGACCATCGAGGTCGACCATCAGGCCATGCATCAGCACGCCAGGGAGGTCAAGCAGCAGGCCGCGGCCGGCGACTGGGACGCGGCCACGGCAATGGCCTTCCATGAGATCAACGACCGCGCCGACGCCCTCGTCGCCGCCCTCAACGGCCTGGACGTCCTCAACGAGCGGGAGCTGGCCGGACTGCAGGAGGCCCGGCGGATCTACGCCGAGGAGACGCGCCCGGCCCTGGCCGATGTGAAGGCCGGCTTCCGCAGCACCCTGGCCGAAGTGGACGAACACGTGGACACCGTGGCCGAGCTCCTCGGCGTGGCCATGGGCGTGAAGCGGGACGTGGTGATCATCGCGCTGGTGGTGGCCATGGTGGGCATGGCGGTGTCCTGGCTGATCGCGCGCCAGCTCTCACGCATCCTTGCCCGCGTGGCGTCGGGGCTGGAGCAGGGCTCGGTGCAGGTGGCCGCGGCGTCCACCCAGGTGGCCAACGCGAGCCAGGACCTGGCCCGCGGTTCCAGCACGCAGGCCTCGAACCTGCAGCAGACCAGCGCCTCGCTCCAGGAACTGAACGGCGCCACCAGTCAGAACGCCTCCAGGCTCCGCGGCGCTCTGGACGCCGCCGAGGCCGTCCGCGGCGGAACCCAGGAAGGGCGCGACGGCATGGGGCGGCTCAGCGGGACCATCGGCCGCATCAAGGAGTCGTCGGACCGGTCGGCCCAGATCGTGAAGACCATCGACGAGATCGCCTTCCAGACCAACCTGCTGGCGCTGAACGCCGCGGTGGAGGCCGCGCGCGCCGGCGAGGCGGGCAAGGGCTTCGCCGTGGTGGCCGAGGAGGTGCGCAGCCTGGCGCAACGCAGCGCCCAGGCGGCCCGCGATACGGCCGGACTCATCGGCCAGTCCCAGGAGCTCGTGGGCCAGGGCGTGAGCATGACCGAGGAGGTGGCGTCGCTGCTGGAGCGCATCGCCGACGCGGCCGATGGCATGTCCTCCCAGATGAGCGACGTGGCCATGGCCACCGACGCCCAGGCCCGGGGCGTCTCCGAGATCAACTCCGCCGTGGAGCAGATGGATCACATCACCCAGCAGAACGCGGCCAGCGCGGAGGAGACGGCCTCGGCGAGCGAGGAGCTCATGGCGCAGTCGGGCGAGCTGGGGGCCATGGTGGGGCAGCTCCTGGAGCTGATGCACGGGAAGGACGGCGCCCGCGGGAGCACGGCCGCCGCGAGCTCCATGCGGAGCGTCGCACCGCCGCTTCCCAAGACTGCGCCGCCTGCGGCGCGATCGTCCCGGACGCTGGACGAGGTGGTCTTCCACGACTACACGGATGCGGACCTGGACGAGTTGATCGAGATCTGATCCCGTCCGCAACGCCGGCCAAGAGAAAGGGCGCCTCCCGCGGGAGGCGCCCTCGTCGTACGGATCCGGGGATCCCTACTACTTCACCAGCTGCATGGTGCGGGTCTCGGAGAAGCCCTCGCCCTGCAGACGGTACATGTACGTGCCGGAAGCCACGTTCTTGGGAGCGAAGACGACCTCGTGACCGTCGCCGGCCTCGAGCTCGCCGTCCACCAGCGTGCTGACCACATGGCCGCGCACGTCGAAGACCTGCAGGCTCACGCGGCCGCTGCGGGGCACGCTGAACTTGATGGTCGTGGCGGGGTTGAACGGGTTCGGGTAGTTGCCCATGTCGGCGCGCACCAGGGGAGCGGCCTCCACGGCGGTCACGTAGGACGTGCCCTTGGGGTCGAAGTTGGTCCAGCCGGCGGTCCACTGCTCGCTCATCGGCAGCTCGGGGTCGAAGGCGCCGCGGTAGGAGGTGACCTCGAAGTTGGCCAGCTCGGGCATGGCGGCCAGGTCGAAGTTCGCCGAGCCGATCAGCTCGGAACCGGGGGCCGGCACCGGGTTGGGGTTGTTCATGTCGGACATGTCGGTCAGGCCGATGGCGCTGGGCATGCGGGTCAGGGCGCCGATGTTGTCCCAGCCGGGCGTGTTGAACCAGGTCTCGATGCCGGGCCAACGGGTGAGGTCGTTCACGCCGCTGGTCTGCTGGCTGACGTTGCGCAGACGCAGGATGCCGGCCACGGCGTTGGCGATGGACGCGTCACGGATGCTCATGCCGCGGGGGCAGCCCATGACCACGGAGTTGTAGATGCTGTTCGACGAGTTGCGGCGCAGCACCATGGTGTACTGGAAGCTGTGGCCCGGGGGCAGGTTGCCCACGATGTCGTCGGTGCGCTCGGGACCCACGTAGGTCACGTTGCTGAACAGCGGGTGCGTGAGCGGCGTGTCCGTGGAGCCGGAGCCGTCGTTGTCGGACTCGAAGCCGTTCTGCTCGCCCGTGGGATCCCAGTAGTTGGGGTCCCGCAGGGCGAACGCGTACTGGACCTCGCCCACGTAGCCGAAGTCGGTGTCCCAGCCGTCGTCCGAGCCGCCGAAGATGGCCAGGTGCTTCGCGTTCACGGTGCCGCCGAACCACTCGTAGGAGTCGTCGAACGAGTAGCTGACCTGGATGTGGTCCAGCACGGTGCCGTCGCCGACGCCGCCCATGGTCAGACCGTTGACCTCGTTGTTGAGCTGGAAGCGGTAGCCGGGGAACTCGATGCGGGTGTAGGTGATCGAACCCGAGCTGTCGTGGGGGTCGGTGCCGCCGAAGGTGCCGGCGATGATGCCGCCCTCGATCAGCGGATCGACCTTGTTCACGGGGGCGCGGCCCAGCAGGATCACGCCGCCCCAGTCGCCGGGCTCGCGCATGCCCTCGGGCTGGCGGCTGGTGAGCACCACGGGCTGCTCGGCCGTGCCGTTGCAGAAGATCTTGCCGCCGCGGGTCACCACGATGGTGGCGGCGGTGTCGGCCTGCACCACGGTGCCGGCGGGGATGGTCAGGTTGAAGCCGTCCTCCACGTAGTACAGGCCCGTCAGGGTGTACAGCGTGTCGGGATCCAGAGTGCGGTTGTAGGTCTGGGAGAAGGCCGTACGGCCGGAGTTCAGGCCGGGGCCCAGGATGGCGGAGCCTTCGTACGCGCTCGGCGGGGTCGCCAGAGCGGACGCGGCCATGACCATCGCGAGCGCCAGCAGCAGAGTGCCTTTCTTCATCAGGGTTCCTCCTGAGATGTGACGTCGATCGGTTCCAATGACGAGTGGTTCCACTGATTGCACCGGGAATCGGAACGGTTCGGAAGCGGCCGCGTGTCAAGTTTTGGCGGACTTCGAGTGGAAGCGGGCCTTGCGAATGGTGCGGCTTCCTCCGGACATGTTCCTCCTCTGCGGGAAAAGGGGCTTCGATGCTGCCGCCCGGCGGCCCCTCCGCCGTGACGTCCGCGACGCCGAGTCCGCGGGGCCCCGCCGCGGGGCCCCCTCGCCGCGTATCAGAAGCTGGCGGCGAACGACAGTCCTGCGGACACGCCGTACGCCCGGGTCTCGAAGGGGAGTTCGTCGGACCCTCCCCACAGATAGGTCTCCTGCGTGTCGAGCAGGTTCTTGACCGTGGCCTTCATGCGCCAGCTGTCGCCCAGACGCTGGACCAGAGCCACGTCGAGCAGCTCGCGGGGCATGAGGTACACGTTGGTCTTCTCCGTGTCGCCCACCTTGTCCAGGCGGCGTCCCACGCGGTTGTAGAGCACGTTCAGCGACGTCCCCAGCCGCGGGTGCTCCCACAGCAGGGAGAGGTTGACCGCCCACGGGGCCTGGCCCTGCAGGAGGCGCGTCTTCTCCGTCGCCACGGGGTTGCCCTCGCCGTCCGTCTCCACCTCGAGGTAGTCCACCTCGGACTTCACGTAGAAGTAGTTGGCGGTGAGGGTGAAGCCGTCCAGCAGGCCGGCCAGGAAGCCCAGGTTCTTGCGGGCCTCCAGCTCGATGCCGGAGTTGCGGGCGCTGGGGGAGTTGGTCCAGGTCTGCACGAAGCGCTCGGGGTTGGCCTGCAGCGTGTCCTCGATGGCGTTCGTGAAGGACTTGCGGAACACGCTCACGGCGAGCACCTCGCCGGGCTTGGGGAAGCACTCCAGGCGCAGGTCCCAGTTCTCCACCTCGGCCTGGGTCAGGTCGGGGT
Organism: Candidatus Krumholzibacteriia bacterium; assembly: GCA_035447065.1. GTDB lineage: Bacteria > Krumholzibacteriota > Krumholzibacteriia > LZORAL124-64-63 > LZORAL124-64-63 > CALEMW01. Next base: position 18,372 of record DAOTGJ010000019.1, on the reverse strand, counting down.
TGCCCTTGATGTTCCGGTCCTCGGCGAAGTTGTAGTAGTTGATGGGCGAGAGCTCGCGGAACTCGGGGCGGTTCACGGACCGGGAGTAGGCCCCGCGCACGTTCAGCGTGGGGGCGGCGTGCCAGGTGAGGTTGGCCGAGGGCAGCACGTTCCGCTCGTCGATGAGCGCGGTGATCGTCTCGGCGTTCTCCAGGGCGGGCGGCGTGATCACCTCGATGCGGGAGTCCTCCACGCGGAAGCCGCCGGTCAGGCGCAGGTCGGCGCCGGCCAGGCGGAACTCGCGGTCGCCCATCAGGTAGGTGGCGGTCACGTCCTGCGTGGCGTGGTAGGTGCCGAAGTACCCCGTGGCCAGGTCGAAGGCGAAGGAGTTGTCGGTGCCGCCCGGAGCCCAGTGGAGGTTCTCCGGGATGAACATGCTGCCCAGGCTCCACTCCAGGATCTCGCGGTTGTCGGAGCTGACCACGGAGTTGTCGTAGGTGTAGGCCAGCTGGTTCACCTCGCGCTCGCGCTGGGTCCTGAGCAGGCCGGCCTTGAAGCCGACGCCGAAGGCGTCGTAGCTCACGTTGAAGCTCCTGCCGTCGGTCGTCTCGTGGTTCTCGTTCCACATGCGGTAGTTGTCGCGCATGGCCAGGACGCGGGGGGCGCCGGCGGGGGCGGGCTGCTCGTCGAAGGCCACGTACTTGCGGTCCGGTTCGTCCACGGAGGTCTTGAAGCGGTACACGGACCAGTCGCAGCGCAGGCGGCTGTCCAGGAAGCTGTGCTGGCCGGTCAGCTTGTTGAGGTCGAGGGCGCGTTCCTTCCACTCGATGGTGGTCTTCTCGCCGTACTCGGGCCCGGTCTCCGGCAGGCCGGCGCGGAACGTCACCTGGCTCAGGGCGCTGCGGTTCCAGAAGTTGTTCAGCAGGAACTTGTGCCTCCGGGCGAGCCTGTAGTTCAGGTTCAGCAGGCCGCCCAGCTGGTAGGACTGCTTGTACCGGGTGCCGTCGAAGTCGCGGATCTTGGACTCGATCACGATCGGGTCGATGCCGGGGATGTTGTAGACCGTGCGCTGCGTCGGGTTGTCGTGAAATTCCTCGGCGCGGAAGGCGTTCTTCCAGGTGATGGAGGCGATGGCGCCGAACTCGTCGATGTCGCGCACGAACCAGCGGTTGCCGTAGCCCAGGCTGGCCGAACGGTCGGGCTCGGCCGTGAGCTGGGAGAGGACGTACGTGTTCCTCAGGTCCGCGCGGGCGGCGTCGGTGCGCAGGACGCGGTCCACGCCGTTGTTGGGCGATCCCAGGTTCACGGGGATCCGGGCCAGGGACTCGGGCAGGGCGCGCGAGCCGTCGTCCTGGGCGCGCCAGTCGCTGCCGCTGCGCGGAGCGGCCAGCATCTCCTCGCCCGTGGTCAGGCTGTTGGAGCCGCTCGACGCGGTGAGCTTGATGATCTGGTCCTCGGGGAACTCCAGCGTGTTGATCTTCACGGTGCCGCCGCTGAGGTCGCCGGGCATATCGGGGGTGCCGGACTTCTGCACCTCCATGTTGGCCAGCAGGCCGGCGGGGATCAGGTCGTAGGCGAAGCTCTTCTTGTCGCGGTCGATGTCCGAGCCCACCACGGTCACGCCGTCCAGCATGGTGGTGTTGTAGCGGTCGGGCATGCCGCGGATGAAGACGTACTTGTCGTCCACCATCATCAGACCGGTGACGCGGGAGAGGGCGTCGCCGCTGGTGGCGTCGGGCGACAGGCTGATCTGGGCGGCGCTGATGGCGTCGCCGATGGTGGGCGCGGCCATGCGGTTGGCGAGGATGGCCGTGGGCGTGGAGAGCACGCGCTCGGCGGTCACGCGCAGGTCCTCGATGCGGAAGGCGCCGCCGTCGGCGCCGCCGGTCTCCGGCAGCAGGCCCACGTCCAGGTCCAGGGTCTGGTCGGCGGCCAGGGTCAGCTCGGTGACGATCTTGGTCTGGTAGAACTCGTAGGTCACGCGCAGCTCGTAGGTGCCGGGGGGCACGTTGTCCAGGCGGTAGCGGCCGTCCAGGTCCGTGAAGCCGCCGATGGTGGTCTCCAGCAGCGCCACGGTGGCGCCGATGAGCTCCTCGCCGGTCTTCTCGTCGGTGATGGTGCCCTGCAGCACGGCGGCGCGGGCCGACAGCGCCGGCGCCGCGAGCAGCAGCAGGCCGACGAGCAGTCTGTGGTGGAAGTGGGCCATCGTCTCCATGTCCTCGGCAGTGGGATCGTGACGACGGGGTCGCGGCGTCTCGGCAACACCCGGGTGAGCAGGAGGCATGATAGGAGCCGGTCGTGAAGCGTCCGTGCGCGTCGGATCAGGGTTCCGCGAATTGCGCGTGAGCGGTCCGTGGACGACGGGTGAGCGGAGTGTGAAAGCCGGGAGAGGAGCGGTCCGGTCTTCACGGACTTTTGGCGGGAGAATCGTGCGGCATTCGGAATCGCCGCCTATCGTGTCCCGAGCAGAGGTCCGGGGGCGACAACCCGGACGGGAACGCTCCGGGAGATCCGTGCCGAGACCCGGATCCGTTCTTCCCTTTTGACTCGGGATCTGTATGATGTAACCGGTTCCCCGTGCCGAATCCGGATGTTTCGCCTTTTCGGGGCCGACCCCGAATCCCACGAGATCAGAGGAAGGACCGCCATGTCCAGAGCCGTCGTGACCGCGCTGGTCCTGATGCTCGCCGCCGTCCCCCTCCTGGCGCAGGACAGCGCCCGGGATGTGGAGAAGACGGTGGACGAGACCGTCGGGACGTACCAGCAGACCCAGGCCGCGAAGACCGAGTGGGCCCGCGAGGAGGACGCGCTCACCGCGCGCTACCGCGCCGCCCGCGCCAACGTGGAGTACCTGTCCGCCCAGCGCGGCATCCAGCAGGCGCGCGTGGACGCCCTCAACGAGCGCATCGGCGAGTTCGAGCGGCGCCTCACCGAGGCCACCCGGCTCAAGGACAGCATCCAGGACACCCTGGACATGGTCATGATCCAGTTCGAGGACTGGGTGGAGCAGGACCTGCCCTTCCTGCCCGAGGAGCGCGCCAGGCGCGTGGCTTCGCTGAAGGACGACATGGCCCGCCCCGACGCCACCAGCGCCGAGAAGCTGCGCCGCCTGCTGGAGAGCCTGCAGGTGGAGGCCGGCTACGGCGCCAGCGTGGAGGTCACCGAGGCGCAGATCGACGTGGCCGGCGAGGAGCTCTACGTGGACGTGCTGCGTCTGGGCCGCCTGGCCCTGTTCTGGAAGACGCCGGACGGCGAGCGCGTGGGCGAGTTCGACCAGGCGTCCGCGAGCTGGGTGGAGCTGGACGGCAAGTACCGCCGCAACATCATCAACGCGATGGAGATGGCCACCCGCATGCGTCCCATCGAACTCATCGCCCTGCCCCTGGGGAGGATCAGCCGATGAAGCGCATCATCCTCACCGCCGTCCTGCTGACGCTGGCCTTCGCGGGCGCGGCCTCGGCCCAGGACATCCGCGAGGCGGCCCAGAAGGCCGCCGCCGACAAGGCCGCCGCGGCCCAGGCCGCCCGCGACGCCGAGCAGAAGATCCTGGGCGACCGCACGGCCCTCACCGCCGAGGTGCAGAAGCTGGAGGCCCAGCAGCGCGAGCTGGAGGACACCCTGGCGCGCCTGGAGCGCGAGGAGACCCAGGGCACCGCCAGGCTGGAGCGCCTGGAGAAGCAGTGGTCCGAGAGCGAGCTGGAGTTCCAGGAGATCTCCGGCAACGTGCGCCTGGCCGCCCGCGACCTGCAGGCCATGCTGCTGCAGTCCCCGCTGACCGGCCTGCGGCCCGAGCGCCTGGCGCCCATCGACCACATCCTGCGCCAGGGCTACTTCCCGGACATCGACGACATCACGGCCATGGTGGACGCCCTGTTCGAGGAGGCGCGCCTGAGCGGGCAGGTCTCCGTGCACCAGGCGCCCTTCGTGGCCCGCGACGGCGCCGAGACCACCGGCGACGTGCTGACCCTGGGCCGCTTCACGTCCGTGTACGACAAGGACGGCGAGGTCGGCTTCCTGCGCTACGCCCCGGAGACGCGGCAGTTCTTCGCGCTGTCGGCCCTGCCGGGCGGCTCGGCGGGGAGCACGCTCGAGAAGTACCTGTCGGGCGAGGGCGAGTCCATGATCGTGGACATGAGCGGCGGCGCCGCCCTGCGCCAGGTCACCCATCAGCAGAGCTTCACGGACCAGCTCCGCGCCGGCGGCCCCCTGGTGTGGCCCCTGGGCGCCATCGCCCTGGTGGCGGTGCTGCTGATCATCTACAAGTTCGTGGACCTCACGCGCATCGGCGCCAACACGGACAAGTCCATGTCGCTGGTCAACGAGCTGGCCGGCCAGGGCAAGTGGGACGAGTGCGAGGCCCACGTGCTGGCCAACAAGGGCCAGGGCAACCCCGTGAACCACGTGCTGGAGGCGGGCCTGCGCTCGCGGCACGAGGACCGCGAGACCCTGGACAGCGTGCTGACCGAGGCCATCCTGCGCGAGATGCCGCGCCTGGAGCGGGGCCTGTCCATGCTGGCCATCTTCGGCGCCGTGGCGCCGCTGCTGGGCCTGCTGGGCACGGTGACGGGCATGATCGACACCTTCCGCGTCATCACGCTCTTCGGCACCGGCGACCCCAAGCTCATGTCCGGCGGCATCAGCGAGGCGCTGATCACCACGGAGCTGGGTCTGGCCGTGGCCATCCCCATCATGCTGCTGCACACCTACCTGTCCCGCAAGGTGGACGGGATCGTGGGCGACATGGAGGAGAAGGCCGTGGGCCTGAGCAACATCATCCACAAGGAGCGAGCGAAGCATGCCCGAGGCACTGTGGCAGGCGCTTGAGTACCTGAAGCAGGGCGGCTGGACCATGATCCCGCTGATCGGGTTCAGCCTGCTCATGTGGATGTTCATCCTGGAGCGCTGGTGGTCCTTCCGTCGGCTGGAGAGCAGCGACATCAAGATCACCCGCGCCGTGAAGGCGATGGACGAGGGCAGCTACAAGGGCGTGCGCGAGGGCCTGCGGGCCCGGCTGGTGCGTGACTTCCTGGAGCGCCGCGCCGGCGAGCCCGACGTGGACCGCCGCGTGCTGCAGGAGTGCACCCTGGCCCTGCGCCACTCGCTGAAGGACCGGCTGGCGGCCATCGCCGTGCTGGCCTCGGTGGCGCCGCTGCTGGGGCTGCTGGGCACGGTGCTGGGCATGATCGAGACGTTCGACGTGATCTCGGTCTTCGGCACCGGCAACGCGCGGGCCATGGCGGGCGGCATCTCCGTGGCCCTGGTGACCACGCAGAGCGGCCTGATCATCGCCATCCCCGGGCTGTTCATCAGCGGCGCCCTGGCGCGCCGGGCCCGCCGCCTGGAGAACAGGCTGGACGAGGTGGCCGTGATCCTGGACCGGCACATCAAGCTGGGCGGCCCGGCGCCGTCCGCGGAGGTCGAGGCGACATGATCAACGTGAGAAAGACGATCCGCGGCAGCGGCGACGGCGTGGACATCAACATGGGCCCGCTCATCGACATGGTGTTCCTGCTGCTGATCTTCTTCGTGGTGACCACGAGCTTCGTGAAGGAGAGCGGCATCGACGTGCAGCGCTCCACCGCCGCCACCGCGGAGACCAAGGAGCGCGGCAACATCATGGTGGGGCTGTCGCCCGAGGGCGAGGTGTACTTCGAGGGCAAGAAGGTGGACGTGCGCTCGCTGCGCGCGCTCATCGAGCGGTCCCTGGCCGAGGATCCGGAGAGCGCGGTGGTCATCGTGGCCGACAAGGCCAGCGAGACCGGCGACGTGGTGCAGGTGATGGACCAGTGCCGGCTCGCCGGCGCCAAGGAGGTCAGCCTGGCCGCCAAGCGGGAGGGCGAGGAGGGATGACCGGCGCCCGCAAGCGCTCGCCGCTGATCCTGCTGCTCGCCCTGGTGGGGGCCGTGCTGGTGAACGTGGCCCTGTTCAGCCTGGTGACGCTGCTCTCGCAGGAGCGCGCGCCCCAGCAGGACGAGATCGACGCCACGGGCGTGAGCCTGGTGTCGCTCAAGCCGCCCGAGCCGCCCGAGCAGGAGGAAGTGAAGGAGCCCAAGCCGCCCGAGCCCAAGCAGGAGCTGGACTTCGAGCCGGACCTCACGCCTCCCGCCCTGGATCTGGGCGCGCCGGGCCTGGCCGGCGGCATCGCCATCAACCTGGGCCTGAGCCGCCTGGACGACGGCATGGACCAGAACGTGGTCTTCAACGCCTACGAGCTGGACACGCAGCCCGAAGCCATCATGCGCAACGTGCAGTACCCGTACAAGGCGCGCGAGAGGGGCATCGAGGGCGTGGTGCAGCTCAAGCTGCTGGTGAACAAGGACGGCACCGTGGGCAAGGTGGAGGTGCTGGGCGAACGTCCCGAGGGGATGGAGTTCGGCACCCAGGTGGAGAAGGACGCCGTCAACTGGAAGTTCACGCCCGGCCGCATCGCCGGCGAGGCCGTGACCGCCTGGGTGGTCACCAACGTCCGCTTCGAGCTGTAACCCGACGGAGCCGAGCATGACCCTGCGCACCGCCGTGATCCCGTTCCTGCTGACGCTGCTGCTGGGCGGCGCCGTGAGGGCCCAGGAGGGCGCTCCGGCCGCCGACGCCGCGGCGTCGCAGAAGCCCATGGAGACCATCGCCGACGTGCCCAGCAAGGGCCGCCTGGCCCTGGTGCAGGCCGCCGAGGCCCGCCAGGCCGGCGAGTACGGCCGCGCCGTGGCCATCCTGCAGGACATCGTGGACAACCATCCCAAGCTGGACCACTACCTGGTGCGCTACCACCTGGCCAACAGCCTGGTGCTGGCCGGCCGCACCGCGGAATCGGTGGCCCAGTACAAGGCCGCCGTGGAGCTGGAGCCGCGCCACTCGGACTCGTGGCTGCGCCTGGGGCAGGCCGCCTTCGAGACCGGCGACTACTTCCAGGCCGCCACCGCGCTGGAGAAGGCCTTCAGCACCGCGGACACGCCCCAGGCCGCCTGGCTCTACTACGCCGGCGTGGCCTACCTGCAGAACGAGGATCCGGTGGACGCCGCCCGCGTGCTGCGCGACCTCTGCACCGGCCGCTGGGGCAAGCCGGAGCTGGACTGGTTCCGCGCCCTGATCGCCGCCGAGAGCCAGAACGGCAACCGCCGCCAGGGCGAGAAGGCCGTGGACGACATGCTCAAGATCTACCCCAGCGAGCCCGACGCCTGGAACCTCAGCTACCAGCACGCCCTGCAGTACGAGGACTACCGCGCCGCCGCCGTGGCCCTGAAGGTGAAGGACTATCTGCAGCCCCTGGACCCCGAGGAGACCGTGCGCCTGGGCGACATCCTCAGCGCGGCGCAGGCGCCGTCCTGGGCCGCCAAGCACTACCGCGAGGCCCTGGGCGCCGAGCCCACCAGCGAGGACTACGAGCGCCTGGTGCGCGCCCACCTGGCCGCCCACGAGCAGGACGAGGCCTTGGCCGTGCTGAGCGACGCCCTGCGCACGGCGCCGTCCTTCGACCTCTGGAACATGAAGGGCTACGCCGCCTACGAGCGCGAGGACTACGCCACCGCCCTGGACGCCTTCGCCGAGTGCCTGAAGCTGGATCCGGAGTACGGCCGCGCCCACACGCTCATGGGCTACTGCGCCCTGCAGATGGACCGGCTGGCGGAGGCCGAGCGCTACCTGACCAAGGCCCTGGACACCCCGGCGGAGCAGACCACCGCGCGCGGCCTGCTGCGCGACCTGAAGCGGCGGCGGGAGGCCCTGAGCGAGTAGCGCGCTGTTGCGCCCGCCGCGCCCGCCGTGCATACTCCGGTTCAGCCGAGAACCCGAGGTCCCGACGGGGGGAGACCGACCTGGACCGCGCACCCACCGCACCCGCCCGCGCCGCCCTGCTGCTCTGGGGCGTCTGCCTGGCCGCCGCCTTCCTGGGCTGCGGCCCCGCCGCCGACCAAGACCTGTCGGCTTCTTCTTGGTTCGACGATGAAACCGCTTTCATGGACAGCCTGGGCCACGCCACGTTCCGTTGGTTCTGGGACCTGGCGGACCCCTCCACCGGCCTGATCCCGGACCGCGCCCCCAGCGAGAGCTTCGCCAGCGTGGCCGCCACCGGGTTCGGGCTCACGGCCTACCCCATCGGCGCGGAGCGCGGCTGGATCACGCGCGAGCAGGCGGCGCGCCGCGTGCTGCACACCCTGCGCTTCCTGTGGACGGCGCCCCAGGGACCGCAGCCGGCGGGGGTCATCGGCCACAAGGGCTTCTTCTACCACTTCCTGCACCTGGACACGGGCGCGCGGTTCGAGACCGTGGAGCTCAGCACCGTGGACACGGCCCTGCTGCTGGCCGGCGCGTTCTTCTGCCAGTCGTACTTCGACGGGAGCAGCGCGCAGGAGGACAGCATCCGCGCCCTGACCGACAGCCTCTACGCGCGCGTGGACTGGCGCTGGGCCTCGCCACGGGCGCCGCTCATCGGCCACGGGTGGGATCCGGAGCGCGGCCACCTGCCCTACGACTGGCGCGGCTACAACGAGGGCCTGCTGGTCTACCTCTTCGCCCTGGGCTCGCCCACGCACGCGGTGGCGCCGGCGGCCTGGGCGGAGTGGGAGGCCGGCTACCGCTGGGGCGAGTTCGAAGGCTACGGCTACTTCGGCTTCGGCCCGCTCTTCGGCCACCAGTTCCCGCTGGTGTGGCTGGATCTGCGCGGCGTGCAGGACCGCCTGACCGCCGAGCGCGGCCTGGACTACTTCGAGAACGCGCGCCGCGCCACGCTGGCGCAGTACTCCTACGCGCGGCGCAACCCGTCGGGCTTCCGCGGCTACGGGCCGGAGCTCTGGGGGCTGAGCGCGTGCGACGGGCCGGTGCATGGGGAGTTCGAGATCGACGGCGAGACGCGCCGCTTCGAGACCTACTGGGCCCGCGGCGCCTGCTTCACCGAGGTCAACGACGACGGCACCGTGGCCCCCTACGCCGCCGGCTCCTCCTGGCCCCTGCTGCCGGAGGTGGTGGGCCCCACGCTCATGGCCATGGCGCGCATCCACGGCGAGCACCTGTGGCACGAGTACGGCTTCCTGGACGCCCTGAATCCCACCTTCACCGTGGACGCGCCCGTGCAGCACGGCCGCGTGGTGCCGGGACGCGGTTGGTACGACACCGACGCCCTGGGCATCGACCAGGGGCCCCTGCTGGCCATGCTGGAGAACCACCGCTCCGAGCTGGTCTGGCGGGTCATGCGCCGCAACCCGCACGTGGTGCGCGGGCTGCGCGCCGCCGGGTTCCGCGGCGGCTGGCTGGGCGACGGGAGCGACGCGCCGTGAGCCGTCGCCCGCTCCTGATCCTGGGCCTGGCGTTCCTGCTGGGCTGCGGCCGCGCCGACGACGGCGTGGTGCGCTTCTGGGCCATGGGCCGCGAGGGCGAGGTGGTGCAGGAGCTGGTGCGCGACTTCGAGGCGCAGAACCCCGGCGTGCGCGTGGAGGTGCAGCAGATCCCCTGGTCCGCCGCCCACGAGAAGCTGCTCACCGCCTACGTGGGCGGCGCGGTGCCGGACCTGGCGCAGCTGGGCAACACCTGGATCGCGGAGTTCGCGGCCCTGGACGCGCTGGCGCCGTGGGACGATCACCTGGCGGCGTCGGGCATCGATCCCGCGGACCAGTTCCCCGGCGTGTGGGAGACCAACAAGGTGGACGGCACGCTCTACGGCGTGCCCTGGTACGTGGACACGCGCCTGATCTTCTATCGCTCGGACCTGCTGGCCGCCGCCGGCTTTCCGCAGCCGCCGCGCACCTGGGCCGCGTGGCGCGCCGCGCTGGAGGCGTTGAGCCGCGACAAGGAACGCGGGCCCTGGGGCGCCTACCTGCCCCTGAACGAGTGGGCCCTGCCCGTGATCCTGGGCCTGCAGAACGGTGCGTCGCTGCTGGCCGACCACGCCACGCGCGGCGCCTTCACCGCCCCGGAGTTCCGCGGCGCCTTCGACTGGCTGCTGGACCTCTACGACGACGGCCTGGCCCCGGTCACGGCCGCGGGCACCATCGCCAACATGTACCAGGAGTTCGAGCGCGGCACCTTCGCCATGGTGGTGACCGGGCCTTGGAATCTGGGCGAGTTCAAGCGGCGTCTGCCCGCGGCCATGGACGGCGCCTGGGCCACCGCACCCATGCCCGGCCCCGACGGTCCGGGCGCGTCGCTGGCCGGCGGCTCGTCGCTGGTGGTGTTCCGAGACGCGAAGCACGCCGACGCCGCGCGCCGCCTGGCGGCCTACCTCTCGCAGCCGGAGCAGCAGGCCCGCTTCTACGAGCTCACCGGCGACCTGCCCGCCCACCGCGGCGCCTGGCCTCTGGCCGGGCTGGAGGCCGCCCCGCGCGTGGCGGCCTTCCGCGCCCAGCTGGAGCGCGCCGAGCCCACGCCGGTGATTCCGGAGTGGGAGCAGATCGCCGACCTGGTGTGGCGCGCCACCGAGGCCGCCGCCCGCGGCGCCGTCACGCGCGACGAGGCTCTCACGCGCCTGGACCGCCAGGTGGACGACGTGCTGGAGAAGCGCCGCTGGCTGCGCGAACGCCGGGAGGTGGCGCCGTGAGCGTGGAAGCGAGGCAGCGCCGCGCCGCGTGGCTGTTCCTGGCGCCGTCGCTGGCGCTGATCGCCGTGTTCTTCGTGCTGCCGGTGGCGGCGGGCCTGCTGCTCAGCCTCACGGACTTCGACATCTACGCCGTGGCCGATCCGTCCACCATGCGCTTCACCGGCCTGCAGCGCTTCGCGGACCTGCTGCGCGACGCCGAGTTCTGGAACGCGCTGCGCAACACGCTCTATTTCGTGGTGGTGGGCGGGCCGCTGTCCGTGGCCACCAGCCTGGGCGCCGCCATCCTGCTCAACGACCGCCTGGTGCGCGCCCGCGGCGTGTTCCGCACCGTGTACTTCGCGCCGGTGCTGACCACGCTGGTGTCCGTGGCCATCGTCTGGCGCTATCTGTACCACCCGGGGTACGGCCTGCTGAACTCGGCGCTGGCGGCGCTGGGCGTGCAGGGGCCCGACTGGCTGGGCGACCCGCGCTGGTCCATGCCCGCCATCATCCTGCTCGCGGTGTGGAAGAACTTCGGCTACAACATGCTGATCTTCGTGGCGGGGCTGCAGGCCATCCCGCGCTCCCTGTACGAGGCGGCCAGCATCGACGGCGCCGGCGCCTGGGCGCGCTTCCGCCACGTGACCCTGCCCGGCCTGGCGCCCACGTTCTTCTTCGTGGGCGTGACCACCATGATCGGCTACTTCCAGGTCTTCGCCGAGCCGTACGTGATGACCCAGGGCGGCCCCGTGGGCAGCACGCGCACGCTGGTGCTGCACATGTACGAGGAGGGCTTCCGCTGGTGGCGCATGGGCGAGGCGTCCGCGCTGGCGGTGGTGCTGCTGCTGATCACGCTGGTGGGCGCGCTGATCCAGATCCGCATGGCGGGAGGAAGGCGATGAACGGCCGCGGCGGACGCACGGTCCTGCTCCACGCCGGCCTGATCCTGGGCGCGGTGCTCACCCTGGCGCCGCTGCTGTGGATGACCGCCGTGTCGTTCATGGCGCCGGGCGAGGCCAACACCGCGCGGCTCAACCTCTGGCCCCAGGACCCCACGCTGGACAACTACCGCCAGCTCTTCGGGCGGCTGGACATGGCGCGGTCGTTCCTCAACAGCGCCGTCGTCACGGTGCTGGCCACGGTGCTGTCGGTGCTGGTGAACTCCCTGGCCGGCTACGCCCTGGCCAAGCTGCCGTTCCCCGGCCGCGACACGCTGTTCAAGCGCCTCACCGCCGCCATGGTGGTGCCGGCTCAGGTGGGCATGCTGCCCCTGTTCCTGCTGCTGCGCGAGCTGGGCCTGGTCAACACGTACGCCGGGGTGCTGGTGCCGTACCTGGCCAGCATCTTCGGCATGGTGCTCATCCGGCAGTACGCCCTGGGCATCCCCGACGACCTGCTGGACGCCGCCCGCGTGGACGGCGCCGGCGAGCTGCGCATCTTCCGCACCGTGGCGCTGCCCATCATGACGCCCATCCTGGCCACCATGGCGGCGTTCACGTTCCTGGCGGCGTGGAACGACTTCATGTGGCCGCTCATCGTCCTGTCCGACGACGCGCTGCAGACCCTGCCGGTGGCCCTGGCCAAGCTGGCGGGCGAGCACGTGCAGGACACGGAGCTGATGATGGCCGGCAGCGTGGTGACCATCCTGCCGCCGCTGATCGTGTTCCTGCTGTTCCAGAAGACCTACGTCGAGGGCATCACCGCCGGCGGCGTGAAGGAGTGATCGCCATGCGCGCCGTCCTGGTCGGCCTGCTGCTCTGCTGCGCCGTGTCCGCCCTCGCCGCCTCGCCCGCCCCGTCGGGACCGCTGGTCCTGGACGACGGTTCCCGTCCCGAGCTCTGGAGCGCCCACCCCGCGGACGGCGTGCGCATGGCCATCGTGCCCGGACAGGGGGAGACCGACGCCGCCGTGCGCATGGACTACGACTTCAGCGGCGGCGGCTGGGCCATCCTGCGTCGGCACGTGGGCGTGGACCTGCCGGAGAACTACGCCCTGCGGTTCCGCCTGCGCGGCGAGGGGCCGCGCAACCACCTGGAGTTCAAGTTCCTGGACGCGAGCGGCGAGAACGTGTGGTGGCGCGTGCTGCGCGACGTGGAGTTCAGCGGCGAGTGGACCACGGTGACCGTGAAGAAGCGGCAGGTGGATTTCGCGTGGGGGCCGGAGCCCGGGCCGCTGACGCGGATCGAGGATCTGGAGATCGCGGTGACGGCGGGCGAGGGCGGTGCGGGGTCGCTGTGGGTGGATTCCGTGGTGCTGGAGGAGCTGCCGCCGCCGTCGGCCGCGCCGCCCGTCCCCGTGGCCGCCGCGTCCACGGGCGACGGCGCCGCCGCCCTGGACGGCGACCCGGCCACCGCCTGGATGCCCGTGGACGCCGCGCCCGTGCTGGACGTGGACCTGGGCGCGGCCCGCGAGTTCGGCGGGCTCACGCTGACCTGGGGCGAGGGCGGCGCGCCGGCGTCGTACCGCGTGCGCGCCCGCCTGGCGGACGAGGAATGGACCACCGTCTGGCGCGCCGAAGGCAGCGACGGCGGGCATGATCCGGTGCCCATCCACGAGGCCGAGGCCCGCCATCTGCGCCTGGAGCTGGACGGCCCCGCCGCCCTGGCGGAGCTGGAGCTCATGCCCCTGGCCTGGTCCGCCACGCGCGAGGCCACGGCCATGGCGGAAGCGAACCGCGTGCGCCGCGGCCTCTACCCGCGCGGCATCACGGGCGAGCAGGCCTACTGGACCGTGCTGGGCCCCGACGCCTCGCCCCTGGACGCGCTGATCTCCGAGGACGGCGCCGTGGAGCCGCGGCCGGGCGGGCCGTCGGTGGAGCCCTTCCTGGCGCGCGGCGACACCCTGATCACCTGGGCCGACGTGACCGTCACCCACGAGCTGGCGGACCACGTGCTGCCGCTGCCCGTGTGCACGTGGCACGGCCCGGGCTTCGAGCTGGAGATCGCACCGGTGCCCGTGCGCCAGAACGACCGCGACCGGCTCTCGGTGCGCTACACCTACCGCAACCTCTCCGATCAGCCGCGCGTGGAGTCGCTGGTCCTGGCCGTGCGCCCCTTCCAGGTCAATCCCCCCAGCCAGTTCCTCTCGGTGCCCGGCGGCACGGCGCGGGTGGGCGAGGCGTCGGTGCGCGGCAACGCGGTGATCCTGGACGGCCGCCCCTGGCTGGTCACCCCTTCCGACGCCCTCATCCGGGGCGCCGCAGCCTCCTACGCCATGGGCGACCTGGTGGCCGACCGGCTGGCCGCGGGCGACTTGCCCTCCAACCGTACGGCGCGCTGCCCGCACGAGGCGGCGTCCGCGGCGCTGTTCTTCGTCCTGTCCACACCCGCCGGCGGCGAGGCGGTCATCGACGTGATGCTGGCCCTGGATCCCGACGACCCCATGACCGAGGCCCTGGGTCCCGTGGCCAAGCTGCGCGAGGACGCCCGCAGCGGTTGGCGCGCCGCCCTGGGCGACTTCCGCCTGGAGATCCCCGCCGCCCCGGAGGTGGCCCGCACCGCCACGGCCCAGCTGGGCTACGTGCTGGTCAACCGCGACGGCCCCGGCATCCAGCCCGGCACCCGCAGCTACCGCCGCAGCTGGATCCGCGACGGCGCGCTCACGAGCTGGGCCCTGCTGCGCACCGGCCTCGTGCAGCCCGCCCGCGAGTTCCTGGAGTGGTACGCCCCCTACCAGTACGACGACGGCAAGATCCCCTGCGTGGTGGACCACCGCGGCGCCGACCCGGTGCCCGAGCACGACAGCTCCGGCGAGTTCATCTTCCTGGTCCACCAGCTGGTGCGCCACACCGGCGACCTGGACCTGGCCCGCGAGATGTGGCCCCGCGTGCGGGCCGCCGCCGACTACCTGGACCGCCTGCGGCAGACGCGCCGCACGCCCGAGTTCGCCGGCACGGAGTTCTGGGGCCTGCTGCCCCCGTCCATCAGCCACGAGGGCTACAGCGCCAAGCCCATGCACTCCTACTGGGACGACGCCTTCGCCTACCGCGGCTTCCGCGACGCGGCGCGGCTGGGGGCGCTGCTGGGCGAGGAGGACGCGGCCGCGCGCTACGACGCCATGGCCGACGAGTTCGGCGCCGACCTGGGCGCCTCGGTCGCCAGGACCATGGAGGTCCACGGCATCGACTACGTGCCCGGCTGCGCCGACCTGGGCGACTTCGACCCCACCAGCACCACCATCCTGCTCAGCCCCGGCGAGGCGCAGGAGGTGCTGCCGCCGGGCGCGGTGGAGCGCACCTTCGACCGCTACTGGGACTTCTTCACCGGCCGCGCCTCCGGCCGCGACCCCTGGGACGCGTACACGCCCTACGAGGTGCGCAACATCGGCGCCGCCGTGCGCCTGGGCGAGCGCGACCGCGCCGTGGCCATGACCGAGTGGTTCCTGGACGACCGCCGCCCCGCCGGCTGGCGGCACTGGGCGGAGGTGGTGTCGTCGCAGGAACGCGTGCCGCGCTTCCTGGGCGACATGCCGCACACCTGGGTGGGGTCGGACTTCGTGCGTTCCGTGCTGAGCATGGTGGCGTATGAGGAGGCGTCGTCCGGAGAGATCGTGATCGGCGCAGGCCTGCCGCCGGCGTGGCTGGCGGGCGAGGGCGTGACGCTGCGGGGCCTGCACCTGAGCGGCGGCCGGCTGGATCTGCACCTGCGCGCGTCCGGCGACGGCTACCGCGTCACCGCGTCGGGAACCGCGGCCCCGTCGGGCGGGTTCGTGCTGCGGCTGCCCGACGTCGACGAGCGCCGTCTCGAGGCCCTGCCCTTCCACGTCGTCACCGGGAACTGAACGCCGCGGAGAACGCCATGGAACTCTTCATCGTCCAGACCATCGTCATCGGCCTGCTGCTCTACGTGGTGGCCAAGCTCACTCCGGGCATGGAGGTGGACGGCGTGGGGCAGGCCCTGCTGGCGGGGCTGGTGCTGGGCATCGTCAACGCGCTGGTGCGGCCGGTGCTGGTGATCCTCACCCTGCCCATCACGGTGCTCACGTTGGGGGTGTTCCTGCTGGCCATCAACGCGCTCATGCTGCGCCTGGTGGGCGCGCTGGTGCCCGGCTTCCACGTGAAGGGCTGCCTGCCGGCGCTGGTGGGGGCGCTGCTGCTGAGCGTGCTGAGCTTCGGGGCGACGTTGATCATGTAGACGCGCCGCGGACCCTGGAGCCCGCGGCGCGTCCGCTCCGCTGCCGCCCGCGGCTCAGCGCAGCAGCGTCAGCCGCCCAGTCCGCCGCTCCGCCCCGCAGGTCAGACGGGAAACGTAGAGTCCCGACGGGACCTCGCCGCCGCGGTCGTCCCGACCCCTCCAGACCACCTCGTGACTTCCCTGCGGCAACGCGCCGTCGTGCAGGACGGCGACGCGCCGGCCCTGGACGTCGAAGATCTCCAGGAGCACGCGTCCGGACGCGGGGATGTCGAAGCGCAGCGTCGTGACGGGGTTGAACGGGTTCGGCACGTTGGGCCGCAGGCGCAGCGCGGCCGTTCCGGCGCCCGGCGCATCTCCGCCCTCCACGCCCACCTCGTCCTCGTTGGACGCGCCCGGCGTGGGCTGCGCGAAGGTGGTCCACGCGGCGCCGCCGTCGGTGACGCGTCCCTCGCTGACGTCGGCGGTCTGGGCGCCGAAGACGCGGCTGTCGATCAGCTCGTTGCCCGCGGCGAGCCGCCCGAAGAGGCCGATCTCCTCGCCGCCGCCGCCCAGCTTGAAGTTGGCGTGGAGGGGGCCGTCGCCCGCGTCGTCGTCGCACCAGACCACCAGGAACGCGCCGGCCGCGAGGGTCGTGTCCGGGAAGGACCACCGGTCGGTGTCCGCGAGGTCGTCGGACAGGAAGAGGCCGCCCAGCTCCACGGCGTCGGGTCCCGGGTTGTAGATCTCCACCCAGTCCTCGCAGGCGCCGGTCTCGTCCTGGAGTCCGGTGTCGTTGAGGGCGAGGAACTCGTTGATGAAGAGCACGACCGTCTCGGGTTCTTCGGGGTTGAGGTTGTCGGCGCCGGGCGTGGCCGCGGACAGCGTGGTCCAGCCGCCGTCGCCGTGGGGCCAGCGCCCGTAGCTCACGTCGGCGGCGAGGGCGGGGAAGGTCACGCGGTCGATGACCACGGCGCCGTCGGTGAGGAACACGTCTTCGCCGTCGGCGTCGAGCTTGAAGGGCGCGTGGAGGTCGCCCTGGGCGACGTCTTCGTCGGCCCACACCACCACGCTGGCGCCGGGCGCCAGGACCAGCGACGGAAACACGAAGTCGGGCACGCCCTCCAGATGGTCGGTCAGGCCCAGCCCGGCCAGGTCGACGGCCGCGCCGCTGGTGTTGGTCACCTCGATCCAGTCCTCGTACTCTCCCGCCTCGTCGGCGACGGTGGCGTGATTGCTCGCCATCACCTCGTTCAGCACCAGCCCCTCGATCGGCGTCCAGGTCCCGATCGCTCCGCTCAGGTACGCATGGCGGGCGTTGATGAACGTCTGCAGGGGCGGGATCGCCCGGCCGGGAGGCGGGCCGAAGGATGCGTACACGGTGGAGGTCATGCAGGACTCGAACTGCGAGACCGTGAACATGGAGTTGGGATCGGTCTCCACGTAGGGACGGATCAGGTCGCGCAGCTCCTCCATGCGCGCGAGCAGCACGGCGGGCTGCGCCGCGCCGGCCATCAGCGTCTGCATGTGGCCCAGGTAGACGTCCACGTAGGCGTCCACCTGCCAGAGCCGCTCGGCCAGGGGACGCTCCTCTCCGGGGTTGGGGTTGGTCCAGAACGGATCGAGCTGCTGGAGCTGCGTGGTGGACAGGCCGTACATGTTGAAGACGCCCCAGGCCTCGTTCTGGTCCCACTTGGTGAAGACGAAGCGGTCGTCGCGTTCGCGGTGGTAGAGGTAGAAGTTCGCGCAGCGGCCCACGTAGCTGTCCAGGTTCACGATGAAGTTGTCCACGGCCAGCATGGCCAACGCCGACTCCACGTCGAGCCGGTTGTGCAGGCTGTCCGGCAGGGCCGCGACGGGGGTGCCGTTGAGCGTGTCGATGAAGTCCACCAGGTCGGACCAGTCGTTGGCCGTCTCGTTGGTCTTGAGCTCGTAGGCGTCGTAGTAGTCGGACTCGGCCGGGCCCAGATCCTCCAGCGAGCCGTGGGGTTCGCCCTTCCAGAGATTGCCGTCCTCGCCGGCGCCGTGGCGGCTCTCGAGGAACTCCTGATCCTGCTGTTCCACCAGCAGATAGAGGCCCCAGTACGTGCCGTTGATGTACACGGCGGCGTAGTTGGTGCGGCAGGAGGCCATGCCGAGGGCGTCGCAGAGCTCGTAAGCGGCCTTCTCGCGCACGGAGCTCGGGTCCAGGAAGCAGTTGTTGAGGTTGAGCTTGTCCAGCCCGGCGATCTCCTGCCCCGGCACGAACTCGTCGAGGTCCAGCTTGAAGGACTTCTTATCCCCGTAGTAGCCCCAGTAGCTGCTGTTGCCCTTGAAGCGCACGCCGATGCTGGCCAGGGAGATGCCGGCGATGTCCAACGAGGCCTCCAGGTACGGCGGGTCCTCGAAGTTCTCGAAGTTGGCGGTGAGCTGATCCCACCAGTCCGGCTGCGCGAAGGTCAGGTGGACCTCGTGGACCGCGTCCCCGTCGAAAAGGGGGTGGGCCGGCGGCGGCAGGGCCGCGACGGCGGCGGCGGCGGCGAGCACGATGGCGGCGGTGACGGACAACATCCGTAGCATGGTCGATCTCCTCCGGGCGCATGGGGCGGATCCTCCTGACGCGAACCCCAACACTCCGGGCGGCGATGTCTTTCGGTGGCGACGACGGAAAAAAGAGGAAGACCGGAGCGTGCTCCGGTCTTCCTGCAGGGCATCCCGCCTGGCGGCTCCGGTCGTGCTCCGGATCAAGCGTTCCCGATGATCTCCGCATACGCCAACGCGCTGCTCTTCCACCGCCGCGCCATG
>DAOTGJ010000018.1:0-63068 GCA_035447065.1 Candidatus Krumholzibacteriia bacterium | reverse complement strand
TCGCGAGGGCGGCCGCACCGTGGGCGCCGGCGTGGTGGCCAAGATCCTGCAGTAGTACGGAGACGGCGCCCGGGCAGGTCCCGGGCGCCGGCCGGTCCCCCGACCGGCAGCGACAGGTGAGCAGACGTCCCGACTACGCGGGCGATGCTGGAGTAGCCATCGCGGACCAAGGAGAACGAACGTGGCCCGACAGAAGATCAAGATCCGCCTCAAGGCGTACGAGCCCGCGGTCCTGGACCGCTCGGCGCAGATCATCGTGCAGACGGCGCTGAAGACCGGCGCCCTGGTGCGGGGGCCGGTGCCCCTGCCCACCAAGCGTTCCGTGTACACCGTGCTGCGCTCGCCCCACGTGGACAAGAAGTCCCGCGAGCAGTTCGAGATGCGGATCCACAAGCGCCTGATCGAGATCGAGAACTCGACGCCCCAGACGACCGAGTTCCTCAAGAAGCTGACGCTCCCCGCGAGCGTCGACGTCGAGATCAAGGTCTGATCGGGACCGGAGACCAGGGAGCGACCATGAACGGACTGATCGGCAAGAAGATCGGCATGACCCGCCTCTTCGACGAGGAGGGGCGCCACGTCCCGGTGACGGTGATCGAAGCCGGCCCCTGCGTGGTGACGCAGCTGAAGAACGAGGATCGCGACGGCTACCGCGCCGTGCAGATCGGCTTCGGCGCGCGCAAGCCCAAGAACACCCCGAAGGGCCTGCAGGGCCACTTCAGCAAGGCCGACACGGCCCCTCTGCGCACCGTCCGCGAGTTCGAGCTGGACGCCGACGACGAGTTCAGCCTCGGCGATGCGGTGGACGTCTCGATCTTCGAGGGCGTGACCAGGGTGGACGTGACGGGCATCACCAAGGGCCGGGGCTTCAGCGGCCGCATCCGCCGCTGGAACCAGAACCGCGGCCCGGCGTCGCACGGCTCCAAGAACGTGCGCATGTCCGGTTCGATCGGTATGCACACCAAGCCCGGCCGCGTGCTGAAGAACACCCGCATGCCCGGCCAGTACGGCAACAAGCGCGAGACCAAGAAGAACCTCACGGTCGTGCGCGTGGACCAGGAGCGGAACCTGATCCTGGTCAAGGGCAGCGTGCCCGGCAGCAAGAACGGGATCGTCTTCATCCGGGCCTGCCGCTAGGCGCCCGGTCGGAACCAGCCGCGAGGTAGAAGCAATGGCTACGGCGAACGTTTACAACCGGACCGGGAAGTCGGTGGGGACCGTGGATCTCTCCGACACCCTGTTCGGCCAGAAGGTGCACAAGCAGGCCCTTTACGAGTCCGTGCGCAACTACCTGGCCAACCAGCGCCAGGGCACGCACGACACTCAGACCAGGTCCGAGGTGGCCTACTCGGGCTCCAAGCTGTACCGCCAGAAGGGCACGGGCCGCGCCCGCGCCGGCAGCGCCCGCACCCCGGTGCGCGTGGGCGGCGGCGTGGCCTTCGGCCCGCACCCCCGGGACTACAGCTACAAGCTGCCCAAGAAGATCAAGCGCCTGGCCCTGCGGTCCGCCCTGAGCGACCGCGCCGCCGCCGAGCGGGTGAGCGTGGTGGAGGACTTCTCCATGGACGCCCCCAAGACGGCGGAGATGGCCAAGCTGCTCGGCGGCATGCCCCTGGCGGGGCGGCACACCCTGGTGGTCCTGCCGGCCGGCTCCGAGGTGCTCTACAAGTCGCTGCGCAACATCAAGGGCGTCCGCGTCCTGCGCTACACGGATCTCAACGCCTACAGCATCCTCTGGGCCGACAACGTCGTGTTCACGAAGGAGGCGCTGAGCGGCGCGGAGGAGGTGTTCGGATCGTGAAGGACCTGAGCAAGGTGATCCAGCGGCCCCTGATCACGGAGCGCTGCACGGACCTGCGGGAGGAGTTCAACCAGTACTTCTTCCAGGTCGACCCGGCCGCCAACAAGCATGAGATCAAGCGCGCGGTGGAGCACTTCTTCGGCGTGAAGGTGACGGACGTCCGCACCATGAACATGAAGGGGAAGGTCAAGCGCATGGGCCGCTTCAGCGGCAAGCGCGCGGACTGGAAGAAGGCCATCGTGACGCTGGCCGAGGGCGACACCATCGACGTGTTCGACAACGTCTAAGACGGACGCCGCGGCTGCGCGCCGCGGCCCTTGAGGAAGAGGGAACGACATGGCGATCAAGAAGCTGAAGCCCGTGACGCCCGGTCAGCGCTTCAGGACAGTCTCCGATTTCAGCGAGGTGACCACCTCGACCCCGGAGAAGTCCCTGCTGGAGCCCATGACCAAGTCGGGCGGCCGGAACAACTCCGGTCGGATCACGTGCCGTCACCGCGGCGGCGGCCACAAGCGCCGTTACCGCCGCATCGACTTCAAGCGCGACAAGCTGGGCGTGCCCGCGCGCGTGGCCACGATCGAGTACGATCCCAACCGCAGCGCCCGCATCGCCCTGCTGAGCTACGCGGACGGTGAGAAGCGCTACATCATCTGGCCCAACGGCCTGAAGGTGAACGACACCGTCATGGCCGGCGCCGACGCCACGTTCAACGTGGGCAACGCGCTGCCCCTGCACCGCATCCCCCTGGGCACGCTGGTGCACAACGTGGAGCTGCAGATCGGCCGCGGCGGCCAGATCGTGCGCAGCGCGGGCTCCTTCGCCCAGGTGCTGGCCAAGGAGGGCGACTACGTCACCCTGCGCCTGCCCTCGGCCGAGGTCCGCATGGTCCACAAGAACTGCTACGCCACCATCGGCGAGGTGGGCAACGCGGAGCACGAGAACATCGTGATCGGCAAGGCGGGCAAGACCCGCTGGCTGGGCCGGCGCCCCAAGGTGCGCGGCGTGGCCATGAACCCGGTGGATCACCCGCACGGCGGCGGCGAGGGCAAGACCTCCGGCGGCCGTCACCCGGTGTCGCCCACGGGCGTCCCGGCCAAGGGCTTCAAGACGCGGACCAAGAAGCCGTCCGACCGCTTCATCGTGCGTCGGCGCAAGGTGAAGAAGTAAGAGTCTGACTCACGCCGGCCCCGTGCCGGTGACGAGATGGGAGCATCATGTCTCGTTCGATCAAAAAGGGCCCGTTCATCGACGACCACCTGCTGAGCAAGGTCTCGGCCATGAACGACAGCGGCGAGAAGCGGGTCGTGAAGACCTGGTCCCGGCGCTCGACGATCATCCCCGAGTTCCTGGGCCACACCATCGCCGTGCACAACGGCAAGCAGTTCATCCCGGTGTACATCCAGGAGAACATGGTGGGACACAAGCTGGGTGAGTTCGCCCCGACGCGGACGTACCGTGGTCACACGGGCAAGAAGTAGCCAAGACCCGAGGCGGAGGTAGACAGATGGACGGCCGTGCCGTTTCCAAATTCAACAGGATCTCCCCGTTCAAGGCCCGGCAGGTGGCCGACCTGGTGCGGGGCCAGCGGGTGGACAAGGCGCTGGAGACCCTGGCGCTGACCCCGAAGAAGGCGTCGCCGCTCCTGTACAAGACCATCAGCTCGGCCCTGGCCAACGCCATGGCCCAGGCCGTGGACCAGGAGCACCGTCGCGACGCGCGGGCCTACGTGGTCTCGGAAGTGAGGGTCGACGAGGGCCCGACGATGAAGCGGATCCGTCCCCGCGCGCAGGGCCGCGCCTACCGGATCCTGAAGCGCTCCGCCCACATCCAGGTGACGGTGTCGCCCGTCTAGGGGCGGACGAGGAAAGGAAGACCATGGGTCAGAAGACACATCCGCTCGGCTTCCGGCTGGGGATCGTCAAGGACTGGAACTCGTCGTGGTTCAGCGAGAAGAACTACGCCGACTGGCTGAATGAGGACCAGCTCCTGCGCAAGTACATCATGCAGCGGGTGGGCAACGCCGGCATCGCGAACATCCGCATCAAGCGGTTCCGCGAGAAGGTCAACGTCATCATCGTGACCAGCCGCCCCGGCATCGTGATCGGCAGCAAGGGCTCGCGCATCGAGCAGCTCAAGGCCGAGCTCGAGAAGGCGGTCGGCAAGAAGGTCAAGGTCGACGTCGAGGAAGTGAAGAAGCCCGAGCTGTCCGCGCCCCTGGTCGCCGAGCACGTGGCGGCGCAGCTGACCGGCCGCGTCTCCTTCCGCCGCGCCATGAAGAAGGCCATCGCCACCGCCATGAGGATGGGCGCCCGCGGCATCAAGATCCGCTGCGCCGGCCGCCTGGGCGGCGCCGAGATGGCGCGCATCGAGAGCTACAACGACGGCAGCGTGCCCCTGCACACCCTGCGCGCCGACGTGGACTACGGCACCCGCACGGCCCGCACCACCTACGGCGCCATCGGCGTGAAGGTGTGGATCTGCCGGGGCGAGATCTTCCCGGCGGATTTCAAGCAGTCCCTGCGCGACCAGGTCCAGGAAGAGCGCCTGTAAGCATCGGACCGGACGCCCGCGGGCGGCCGTCAGCAAAGAGGTCAGTGAACCATGTTGATGCCCAAGAGGACGAAGTACCGCAAGGTCCAGAAGGGACGCATGAAAGGCACCGCCTGGCGCGGCAGCAGCGTGTCCTTCGGAGATTTCGGTCTGCAGGCCACCGAGTGCGGCTGGATCACCAGCCGGCAGATCGAGGCGACCCGTGTGGCCATCACCCGTCGCATCAAGCGCATGGGCAAGGTCTGGATCCGCGTGTTCCCGGACAAGTCCATCACCGTCAAGCCCGCCGAGACCCGCATGGGTAAGGGTAAGGGTAACCCCGAGTACTGGGTGGCCGTGGTCAAGCCGGGCCGGATCCTCTTCGAGATCAACGGCGTGAGCGAGGACATGGCCCGCGAGGCCTTCCGCCTCGGCGGCGCCAAGCTGCCCTTCAAGACCCGTCTGGTCAGCAGGCAGGAGGGTTGATCATGAAGAAGGCCCACGATCTGCGCGACATGTCGATGGAGGAGCTCGAGACGCTCGTGACCGAGCGTTCCGAGGACCTGCTCAACCTGCGCATGCAGCTGAAGATGCGCCGCCTCGACAACCCCCTGTCGGTGCGGAACGCGCGACGCGAACTGGCGGTCATCCGGACCGTGCTGAACGAGAAGAAGCGGACCGCCTAGGCGTCGTCCCGCACACCGCGCCTGGCGCGGACGGAGGAGAAGGACCATGGAGAAGACCGAGAGGAACCTGAGGGCCACCCGCATCGGGACGGTCGTGTCCAACGCCATGGACAAGACCGTGGTCGTCAAGATCGACCGGCGCTTCCCGCACCCGCTGTACAAGCGGATCATCACGCGCTCGGCCAAGATCACGGCCCACGACGAGACGAACGACTGCAACGTCGGCGACGTGGTGAAGGTCATGGCCACCCGGCCCCTGTCCAAGACCAAGCGTTGGCGGGTGGCCGAGATCATGGAACGGGCGAAGTAGGGACGCCGAGGAGAACGACATGATTCAGGAACAGACCATGCTGACCATCGCGGACAACTCCGGCGCCAAGACCGCCATGTGCATCCGCGTGCTCGGCGGCAGCGGACGACGCTACGCTCGCGTCGGCGACATCATCGTTTGCGCGGTGAAGTCGGCCATCCCCAACGGCAACGTGAAGAAGGGGAGCGTGATCAAGGCGGTCGTCGTCCGCACCAAGAAGGAAGTGGGCCGCCGCGACGGCACCTACATCCGGTTCGGCGAGAACGCCGCGGTGATCATCAACGATGCCGGCGAGCCCGTGGGCACCCGCATCTTCGGTCCCGTGGCCCGCGAGCTGCGCGAGAAGAAGTTCATGAAGATCGTCTCCCTCGCGCCGGAGGTGCTGTGATGCACATCAGGAAGAAGGACAAGGTCACGATCCTGGCGGGCAACGACCGCGGCAAGACCGGCGAGGTGCTCAAGGTCTTCCCGGAGACCGGCCGCGTGATCGTGGAGAAGGTCAACATGATCAAGCGTCACACGCGCCAGTCCCAGCAGAACCCGCAGGGCGGCATCGTGGAGCGCGAGGCCCCCATCAGCGCGGCCAACGTGATGCTGGTGTGTCCCAAGTGCCACAAGCCGGCGCGGACGGGCACCGCGGTCCTGGACGACGGATCCCGCGTCCGGACCTGCAAGAAGTGCGGCGAGATGCTCGCCAACTAGGACGAGCGTCCAAAGGAGACCGAGACCATGGCCAAGACCAGGCTGCAGAAGATCTACGAAGCCGACGTGAGGTCCGCGCTGCAGGACAAGTTCGGGTACACGAACCCGATGATGATCCCGAAGCCGACCAAGATCGTGGTGAACATGGGTGTGGGTAAGGCCATCCAGAACCCCAAGCTGCTCGAGAGCGCGGTGGAGGAGCTGGAGACCATCACGGGCCAGAAGGCCGTGAAGACCGCGTCCCGCAAGTCCATCTCGAACTTCAAGGTGCGCGAGGGCATGAAGATCGGCGCTCGCGTCACGCTGCGCGGCGACATCATGTGGGAGTTCATGGATCGCTTCATCAACTTCACCCTGCCCCGCATCCGGGACTTCCGTGGTGTGCCCAACCGCCTGAGCGGCAGCGGCGACTACACCATGGGACTGAAGGACCAGCTGGTCTTCCCCGAGATCGAGTACGACAAGGTGGACGAGCCCAGGGGCATGAACATCACCTTCGTCACCACGGCGAAGACCGACGAAGAGGGCCGCGAGCTTCTGCGCAAGCTGGGCATGCCCTTCAGGAGCTAGGAGGACCCGACGTGGCCAAGAAGTCGCTGATCGCCAAGGCCAACCGGCCGGCCAAGTTCAAGGTGCGGGCGTACAACCGCTGCCGCCGCTGCGGCCGCCCCCGGGCCTACTACCGCAAGTTCGGCATCTGCCGCCTTTGCTTCCGGCAGCTGGCGCTGCAGGGCGACCTCCCCGGGGTCGTCAAGGCCAGCTGGTAACACGCGCGAGGAGAGCAGGAACATGAGTATGACCGATCCCGTTGCGGACATGCTGACACGCATCCGGAACGCCACCATCGCCGGGCACCGCCGCGTGGACATCCCCGCGTCGAAGACCAAGAGGGCGGTCGCCAAGGTGCTGCTGGAGCAGGGCTACGTGCAGAACGTTCAGGATGTCGTCGAGGGCCCCCAGGGCCTGGTGCGGATCACCCTGAAGTACTTCGAGCGCGAGGGCAAGCAGCTGGGCGTGATCGAAGGCATCCGGCGCGTGAGCAAGCCGGGCCGCCGCATGTACGCGAACAAGGACAGCATCCCGAAGGTGCGGGGCGGCTACGGCATCGCCATCGTCTCGACCAACCAGGGGATCATGACGGACCACCAGTGCCGTCGGAACGGCGTGGGCGGAGAGATCCTCTGCGAGATCTGGTAACCCACCGCGCCCAGGAGGAACGAGCATGTCGCGCATCGGACTGAAGCCGATCCAGGTCCCCGCCGGGGTGACCATCGCCGTCGAGGGCAGCACCTCGCGGGTGAAGGGCCCCAAGGGCGAGCTGGTTCAGCACATCCCCGCGGGGTTCGAATACGACCTCGCGGACGGCGTCTTCACGGTGAAGCGCCCCAACGACAGCAAGCAGATGCGGGCCGCCCACGGCCTGGTCCGTGCGCTGATCGCCAACCAGGTCACCGGCGTGACCGAGGGCTTCACCAAGTCCCTCGAGATCGTCGGCGTGGGTTACCGCGCCCAGGTGAAGGGCAACGTGCTGGACCTGCAGCTGCAGTTCAGCCACCCGGTGGAGTATCCCATCCCCGACGGGATCGAGATCGTCTGCCCCGAGCCCACGCGGATCGACGTGAAGGGCATGGACAAGCAGCAGGTCGGCCAGGTCGCGGCGGAGATCCGCGAGTACCGGAAGCCCGAGCCCTACAAGGGCAAGGGGATCCGCTACGTCGGCGAGCAGATCATGCGCAAGGCGGGCAAGGCCGCCGGCAAGTAGAGCCCGGTAGGGGCGGGAGGTCGACTGAGATGAAGGACGTTGCCAAGGACAGGATCAAGGGCCGTCAGCGGCGGAAGGTGAGCATCCGCAAGAAGCTCGCCGGCACCGCCGAGCGTCCCCGCCTGACCGTGACGCGCAGCCATCGGGGCATCTACGCCCAGATGATCGACGATCTGGCCGGGCACACGCTGGCCGCGTACAGCACCCAGCGCCCCCTGGAGGGCGACGCGCCCGAGGGCCTCGACGGCAAGCGCGCCGCGGCCTACAAGGTGGGCAGGAAGCTGGCCGAGGTCGCCAAAGACAAGGGAATCACCAGGGTCGTTTTCGACCGGAACGGCTACCTGTTCCACGGCCGTGTCGCCGCGCTGGCCCAAGGGGCCCGTGACGGTGGCCTGGAGTTCTGAGACAAGAGCACGAGCTTAGGAGTGAACGAATGAGCGACATGCCCAACACTCCCAATCAGGGACAGGGCCCCGGCGGCAACCGCGGCCGTGGTGGTTTCGGCGGCGATCGGCGGGGCGGACGCCCCGGCGGTCCGGGCGGTCCCGGCGGCCAGGGCGGCCCCGGCGGCCAGGGCGGCCGCGGGCGCGGCGGTCCGCGCGACGACCGCCGCGGCAACGACCGCCGCGGCAACCGCGATCAGGAACGCGACGACATGCTCGAGACCGTCATCGGCATCAACCGCGTGGCGAAGGTCGTCAAGGGCGGCCGGCGCTTCAGCTTCAGCGCCATCGTCACCGTGGGCGACGGCAAGGGCAAGGTCGGCGTCGCGCTTGGCAAGGCCAACGAGATCGCCGACGCCATCCGCAAGGGCAGCGAGGGCGCCCGTGCCAACCAGCACGCCGTGCCCATCCTGAACGACACCATCCCCTACGCGGTGGAGGGTCGGTTCGGGGCCAGCCGGGTCATGCTGAAGCCCGCCGCGGCGGGCACCGGCGTGATCGCCGCAGGCGGCGTGCGCGCCATCCTGGAGGCCTGCGGGATCAAGAACATCCTGACCAAGCAGCTGGGCTCCCGGAACCCGCACAACGTGTGGAAGGCCACCATGGACGGGCTCATGCAGCTGCGGTCCGTGGAAGAGGTCGCCGCCAAGCGCGGTCTGTCCGTGCCCGAGGTCTTCGGCCTGCCCAAGGGCAGCGTCAAGCCCAAGGCCGAGAAGACCGAGGCTCCGGCCCCCGCCGAGACGAGCAACGAGGAGGCGGAGACCAATGAGTAAGCTGAAGGTCACCCAGATCCGCAGCGTCATCGGTCGTCCCGAGAGCCATCGGCGCGTGATCGAGTCGCTGGGCCTGCGTCATCACCAGATGACCGTGGAGCACAACGACACTCCGGCCATCCGCGGCATGCTGCACAAGGTGCGCCACCTGGTCCGCGTGGAAGAGGTGAAGTAGGATGCTGAAGCTCAACAACATCGGCGCGCCCGCGGGCGCGACCAAGGATCGCAAGCGCCGCGGTCGCGGCCCGGCCTCCGGCCAGGGCAAGACCGGCGGACGCGGCCACAAGGGCCAGAAGGCCCGCTCCGGCGGCGGCATCCCGCCCTGGTTCGAGGGCGGCCAGATGCCCCTGAACCGGCGGCTGCCCAAGCGCGGCTTCACCAACCTGTTCCGCACGGTCTACCAGGCCGTGAACCTGGAGCAGCTGAACCGCTTCGCCGAGGGCTTCGAGATCGACAACGCCGTGCTGGCCGACGCCGGCCTGGTGAAGTTCGCCGATCGCCCCGTGAAGCTGCTGGCCCGCGGCGAGCTGACCGTGAAGGGCCTGCAGGTCAAGGTGGACAAGGCCAGCAAGAGCGCCGTCGCCGCGGTCGAGGCCGCGGGCGGTTCGGTGACCGTGAACCAGTGATCCGGCCCGTCCGGCTCACCAAGCGTTAGGACACACGAACGTGAACATCGCGGGCAGCTACCAGAGCATGTTCAGGATCCCGGAGCTGAAGAGGAGGATCCTCTTCACGGCGATGATCCTCGTGGTGTACCGCCTCGGCGGCCACATCACGACGCCCGGGATCGACCTGGACGCCATCAAGCAGTTCTTCGAGAGCCAGCAGGGCACCCTGGTGGGTCTCTACGATCTGTTCGCCGGCGGCAACCTGAGCCAGGCCACCATCTTCGCGCTGGGCATCATGCCCTACATCAGCGCGTCGATCATCCTGCAGCTTCTCCAGGCGGTCATCCCGTACTTCGAGAAGCTGGCCAAGGAGGGCGAGGAGGGCCGCAAGAAGATCAACCTGTACACCCGGTGGGGGACCCTGGCCCTGGCCCTGGTCCAGAGCTTCGGCATCAGCTTCGCCCTGGAGGGCATGGGCGTGGTGCAGAACCCGGGCATCGCGTTCAAGCTGATCACCATGCTGACCCTGACCACGGGCACCATGTTCGTGATGTGGCTGGGCGAGCAGATCACCGAGCACGGCATCGGCAACGGCATCTCGCTGATCATCTTCATCGGGATCATCGCGCGCTACCCGACGGACATCCTGAACACCTTCCAGGCGCTGCGCACCGGCACCCTGCCCTGGTTCGTGGCGATCCTCGTGTTCGTGTTCATGGTGTTCGCCATCGCGGGCATCATCGCGATCACCCAGGGACAGCGGCGCATCCCGGTGCAGTACGCCAAGAAGATCGTGGGCCGACGCGTGTACGGCGGCGCCAACACGCACATCCCGCTGCGCGTGAACACCGCCGGCGTGATCCCCATCATCTTCGCCCAGTCCATCATCATGTTCCCGGGCACCATCGGGGCGTTCTTCCAGGACAACGCCTTCATGGAGGGCCTGGCCCGGATGTTCCAGCCGCCCCACCTGGTGTACATCGTGGTGTACTCCACGCTGATCATCCTGTTCACGTACTTCTACACCGCCGTGATCCTGAACCCGGTGGATCTGGCGGACAACATGAAGAAGAACAGCGGCTTCATCCCCGGCGTGCGCCCGGGCAAGAAGACCGCCGAGTACATCGACCGCGTGCTGACGCGGGTCACGCTGCCGGGCGCCGTGTTCCTGGCGGCCATCGCGATCCTGCCCGACCTGCTGATCAAGCTGCTCAACGTGCCGTTCTACTTCGGCGGCACGGGCCTGCTGATCGTGATCGGCGTGGGCCTGGACACCCTGCAGCAGATCGAGTCGCACCTGGTGATGCGCCACTACGACGGCTTCATGACCAAGGGCAAGCTTCGCGCGAGGAGGTAACGGGATGCGGAACGTGGTGCTGATGGGGCCTCCGGGCAGCGGCAAGGGAACCCAGGCCGCGCGGTTGGCCGCCAACCACGCACTGCGCCACGTCTCCACCGGCGAGATCCTGCGGCGGGCCGTCCGCGACGGCACGGAGCTGGGCAAGCAGGTGGAGAGCATCCTGCAGGACGGCGGGCTGGTGTCCGACGACCTGATCCTGGACCTGATGAAGGAGACGCTCACGCGCCTCCAGTCCGAGGGGCGCGGCTGGCTCCTGGACGGCTTCCCGCGCACGGCGCCCCAGGCCGAGGGCCTGGTGGAGATGCTGACGGCGCAGGGGATCGAGGCGCCGGTGGTGGTGAGCATCGTGGTGCCCGAGGAGGAGATCGTGCAGCGCCTGAGCGGCAGGCTCACCTGCACGGCCGACAACCACGTGGTGGCCAAGGGCGACGCCGAGGACGGCGACCCCTGCCCGGAGTGCGGCGCGCCGCTGTACATCCGTGCGGACGACAAGCCCGAGACGGTGCGCAACCGCCTGCGGGTGTACCACGAGAAGACCGCGGCCTGCACCGACGTCCTGGGGACGGCCTGCCGCGTGGTGGCCGTGGACGGGCTGGGAGCCCCGCGGACCGTGACCGAGAGGATCGAGGGTGTCCTGGCGTCAGACGATTAACCTGAAGACGCCCCAGGAGATCGCGAAGATGCAGGCCAGCGCCGACGTGCTGGTGGCCGTCTTCAAGGAGCTGAAGGGGATCATCCGGCCCGGCGTGACCACCGGCGAGGTGGACGCGGCCGCGGAGAAGATGATCACGGACGCCGGCTGCAGGCCGTCGTTCAAGGGGTACAACGGCTTTCCGGGCACCTGCTGCATCTCGGTGAACGAGCAGGTGGTGCACGGGATCCCGGGAGGGCGCGAGCTCGCCGAGGGCGACATCGTGGGCGTGGACTGCGGGGTGATCCGCGACGGCTGGCACTCGGACTCCGCCGAGACCTTCGCCGTGGGCGCGATCTCCGCGGAGGCCCAGCGGCTGCTGGACGTGACCCGCGAGTGCCTGGACCTGGGCGTGGCGGCCGTGAAGCCCGGCGCCCGCATCTCCGACATCGGGACCGCGGTGGAGACCCACGCGCGGGCCCACGGATTCTCGGTGGTGGAGTCCCTGGTGGGCCACGGCATCGGCCGCCAGCTGCACGAGGATCCGCAGGTGCCGAACTACAGGAGCTACTCCACGCCGGACCCGGTCATGGAGGAAGGACTGGTCATCGCCATCGAGCCGATGATCAACGCGGGCGGGAAGCGGGTCGTGACCCTGCCCGACCAGTGGACCATCGTGACGGCGGACCGCGAGCTGTCCGCGCATTTCGAGCACACGGTGGCCGTCGTGGCCGACGGTGCGCGGGTGCTGACGCGGCGCTAGGAGCGCCGGAGGGAGCTGCCATGGCCAAGGAAGAAGGAATCACGGTAGAGGGGACGGTGACCGAGGCCCTTCCCAACGCCATGTTCCGCGTGGAGCTGGAGAACGGTCACATGGTCCTGGCCCACGTCTCGGGGAAGATGCGCATGCACTTCATCCGCATCCTCCCGGGCGACAAGGTCACGGTGGAGCTGTCTCCGTACGATCTGACCCGCGGTCGGATCACGTACCGGTACAAGTAGGAAGTCGGAGAGGAACGGGCCCCGCGGGGCCGCGAGGAGACGACATGAAGGTCCGTACTTCGGTCAAGAAGATCTGTGACAAGTGCAAGATCATCCGGCGCGACGGCGTTGTGCGCGTGATCTGCGAGAACCGTCGGCACAACCAGCGTCAGGGTTGATCATTCCCGGCCGTCGCTGACGGCGGGAGAAGAAAGGAGCCGAAGTGGCACGTATCTCCGGTGTTGACATTCCCAGCGAGAAGAGGATCAGCACCTCCCTCACCTACATCTACGGGATCGGGCCGCACCGTGCGGGCCTGATCTGCGAGAAGGCCGGGATCGATCCCCAGATGAAGACGCGCGACCTCTCCGAGGACGACACGCGTCGGATCATCGGCGTGATCGACAAGGAGTACCAGGTCGAGGGTACGCTGCGCACGGAAGTGGCGATGAACATCTCGCGTCTGATGGACATCGGCTGCTACCGGGGTCTCCGGCACCGTCGCAAGCTTCCTTGCCGGGGCCAGAACACCAAGAACAACGCGCGCACGCGCAAGGGGCCGAAGGGTCGTCCGGGCGCCAAGAAGAAGTAATCTTCGGGAGGATGTAGAGTGGCAGGTCCCAGGGATCGCAAGAAGGCCCGCAAGGCCAAGAAGAAGCTCGACGTCAACGGCGTCGCGCACGTGAAGTCGAGCTTCAACAACACCATCATCACGATGACCGACACCGGCGGCAACGTGATCACGTGGTCGAGCGGCGGCCATCAGGGCCGCTACAAGGGCAGCCGCAAGTCGACGGCCTTCGCCGCCCAGCTCGCCGCCCGCTTCTGCGCCCAGGAGGTGCTGAACGGCGGCATGCGCAAGATCGAGATCTGGGTCCGGGGCCCGGGTTCGGGCCGCGAGGCGGCGATCCGCACCCTGAAGGGCGAGGGCCTGGAGGTCACGCGCATCAAGGACATGACGCGGATCCCGCACAACGGCTGCCGCCCCTCCAAGCGCCGGCGCATGTAACGCCGCCCGTGGACCACGGAACGCCGCGCGCCGCCGCGCGTGACGGCGCACGCAGATCGCAGACGGAACGAACCCGCTGGCTAGGGGAGATGACCAGGCCATGAAGTGGATCAACATGATGATGCCCGAGGGCGTCCAGATCGATAAGAGCACGCAGACGGACACGTTCGCGGAGCTCAGCATCGCCCCGCTCGAGCGCGGCTTCGGCCACACGCTCGGCGCCGCGCTGCGCCGCACGCTGCTCTCGTCGATCCACGGCCACGCCGTCACGGCGGTGAAGATCGACGGCGTGAAGCACGAGCTCAGCACCATCCCCAACGTCCTGGAGGACGTGACGGACGTGGTGCTGAACCTCAAGCAGGTCGTGTTCGCCCTGAGCGACGTGCCCGCGCACTGGGCCACGATCAAGGCGTCGGAGCCGGGCGTGGTGACCGCGGGCATGATCGCGGGCCATCCGGACCTGAAGGTGATCAACCCCGACCACGTGCTGTGCACCATCACGGAGCCCGGCGAGCTGAAGATCGGGATCTACATCGACATGGGCCGCGGCTACGTGGAGCGCGAGGCGCACGCCATCCCGGACGAGGTGATCGGCGTCATCCGCATGGACGCCAACTTCTCGCCCCTGAAGAAGGTGAGCTACCGGGTGGAGGACACCCGCGTGGGCCAGCGCACGGACTACGACAAGCTGGTCATCGGGATCCACAGCGACGGCAGCGTGACCGCCGAGGACGCGGTGGCCTTCGCCGCCAAGATCCTCAAGGACCACTTCCAGCTCTTCATCAACTTCGACGAGGCGCCCATCGACGCCCACGACGACGACGTGGACGAGGAGCAGGAGCACCTGGTGGAGCTGCTGGGACGGAACGTGGAGGAGCTGGAGCTCTCGGTGAGGTCGGCCAACTGCCTGAAGGCCGGCAAGATCATCACCCTGTTCGACCTGGTCACCAAGACCGAGCAGGAGATGCTGAAGTTCCGCAACTTCGGCCGCAAGAGCCTCAACGAGATCAACGAGATCCTCGACGGCATGGACCTTTCGTTCGGCATGAGTTTCGACCCGGAGATCTCCGGCCGGGTCAAGTCCGGCGACGCCGACTAACCGCAGAAACCCGATTCGGCCGGCCCCGCTGCGGGGCGTCGCCGTCGCAGAGAAGGATGGACGAGCATGCGTCACAACGTTCGCGGTCGTAAGTTCAACCGCACCACGAGCCACCGGAAGGCCATGTTCCGCAACATGGTCACCGACCTGTTCCAGTACGAGCGCATCACCACCACCACGCAGAAGGCCAAGGAGGCCCGTTCGCTGGCGGAGCGCCTGATCACCTACGCCAAGGCGGGCGACCTGAACTCGCGCCGCATGGCCGCGCGCAAGCTGTACGACCCCAAGGTCCTGCAGAAGCTCTTCGACGAGCTGGGTCCGCGCTACAAGGACCGCCCCGGCGGCTACACCCGCGTGCTGAAGATCGACGGCGGCCGCAAGGGCGACAACGCCGACATGGCGATCCTGGAGCTCGTGGGCGCCGAGATGACGGCCAAGCCCAAGAAGGACAAGCCGGCGCCGGCCGCCGCGCCCGCCAAGGCCGCCAAGAAGGCCGAGGCCGCGACGGCGAAGGCCGCCGACGCGACCGACGACCTGACCAAGATCGAGGGCATCGGCCCCAAGTTCGCCCTGGCCTTCCAGAGCGTGGGCGTGGCCACCTTCGCGGACCTGGCCGCCAAGAGCGTGGACGAGCTCAAGGCGCTGCTCGAGGGCAGCGAGGAGTACGCGTCCCTGGCCGGCCGCGTGGGCGACACCTGGCCCAAGCAGGCCGAGATGGCCGCCGCGGGCCAGTGGGACGAGCTCAAGGCCTGGCAGGACGAGCTGGACGGCGGCCGCGAGGCCAAGTAGGTCCCGCGCCCGAGCGATCCGACCGACGCCCTCCGCGCCCCGTGCGCGGAGGGCGTTTCCGTTCCGCCCGCACCCGAGGTTGACATCCGCGCCGCGAAGCGTTTGCATACGTCCAGGCGGCCCTGCGGGGCCGTCGTCGCATTCCCCACAGGACCCCAGCTTCACGGAGGACGGGCGATGGCCGCTCCCACCCTGCGCACCGCCGGCATCACCGGCATCGGCATGAGCTTCCCCGAGCGCCGTCTCACCAACGCCGAGCTCGAGACGATGGTCGAGACCAACGACCAGTGGATCGTGGAGCGCACCGGCATCCGCGAGCGCCGCATCGCCGACAAGGGCGTGCCCGCCTCCCATCACGGCGCCGAGGCCGCGCTGCGCGCGCTGGAGCACGCCGGGCTGACGCCGGAGGACGTGGACCTCATCGTGGTGCCCACGGTGACGCCGGACATGATGTTCCCGTCCACCGCCTGCATCATCCAGGAGAAGATCGGCGCCAAGAACGCCTGGGGCTTCGACATCAGCGCCGCCTGCAGCGGCTTCGTGTTCGGCCTGGAGGTGGCGCGCAACCACATCATGGCCGGCACGGCCAGGCGCGCGCTGGTGATCGGCACCGAGATCATGAACTCCATCGTGGACTACACGGACCGCAACGTGTGCATCCTCTTCGGCGACGGCGCGGGCGCGGTGGTGCTGGAGGCCGTGGATCCGGCCGAGGGCGGCATCATCGACTCCATCTGCCGCATCGACGGCATCGGCGGCAAGCACCTCCACCAGAAGGCGGGCGGCAGCCTGCATCCGGCCAGCGAGGAGACCGTGAAGGCCGGGATGCACTATATTTACCAGGAGGGCCGCGAGGTCTACAAGTACGCCGTGCGCGGCATGGCCAACGTGGCCCTGGAAGTGGTGGAGAAGAACGGCTTCCAGAAGAGCGACGTGGCGCTGATGGTGCCGCACCAGGCGAACATCCGCATCATCGAGGCGGCGCAGCAGCGCCTGGGCCTGCGCGACGAGCAGGTCTCGGTGACCATCGACCGCTTCGGCAACACCACCAGCGCGAGCATCCCGTCGGCCCTGAAGGTGGCCCTGGACGAGGGCCGCGTGAAGAAGGGCGACCTGATCGTCCTGGTCAGCTTCGGCGCCGGCTTCACGTGGGGCGCCAACCTGCTGCGCTGGTGCATCGACTGAGAGACGAAGGGTGACCTCCGCATGATCGAGGCCGTCGGCCTGACCCGCCGCTTCGGCGACACCGTCGCCGTGGACGGTCTCGACTTCCGCGTCGAGCCCGGCGAGATCGTGGGCTTCCTGGGGCCCAACGGCGCCGGGAAGACCACCACCATGCGCATGCTCACGGGCACGCTGCCCCCGTCGGCCGGCCGCGCCCTGGTGGCCGGCCTGGACGTGGCGGAGGCCAGCCTGGAGGTGCGCCGCCGCATCGGCTTCATGCCCGAGCACGTGCCCCTGTACCCCGACATGACCGTGCGCGCCCTGCTCCGCTACGTGGCGGAGCTCAAGGGCGTGCCCTCCCGCGGACGCGACGACCACGTGGACGGCCTGCTGGAGCGCGTGGCCGCCCTGGACATGGCCGACCGCCTGGTGGGGCACCTCAGCAAGGGCTACCGCCAGCGCGTGGGCCTGGCCCAGGCCCTGACCGGCGACCCGGAGGTGTTGATCCTGGACGAGCCCGCCGCCGGGCTGGATCCCCATCAGATCGTGGAGATCCGCGAGCTCATCCGCGGCTACCGCGGCCGGCGCACGGTGCTGCTCAGCAGCCACATCCTGGGCGAGGTGGAGAAGCTCTGCGACCGCGTGCTCATCCTCCACCGCGGCCGCCTGACCGGCAGCGAGGAGACGGAGCGCCTGCGCGCCGAGGGCGGCCTGGAGGCCGCCTTCCTGCGCCTGACCGGCGGCCTGCCGCTCAGCGCGCCGGCGCCGTCGGCGGAGGAGGACGCATGAGGGCTTGGTGGGCGGTCACGCGCACGGAGGCCGGCGCCTTCTTCCACTCGGCCATGGCGCCTCTGGTGGCCGTGGGCTTCCTGCTGCTCTGCGGCGTGGCCTGGATCGGCGCCCTGCTGGACTACGCGGAGCTGTCGCGCTCCACGCTGCAGTCGGGGAGGGTGGCCTCGGCGGCGCTGAACGTCTTCGACGGCGTGTTCCAGCCCTACCTGGCCACCGCCGCCGTGTTCCTGCTGCTGGTGCTGCCGGCTGTGACCATGCGCCTCTTCGCGGAGGAGTACCGCTCCCGCCGCGCCGACCTGATCTTCACCTGGCCCGTGCCCGACCACGTGTGGGTGCTGGGCAAGGCGGCCTCGGCCTGGCTCGTGGCCGTGGCGCTGCTGCTGGCGGCGGCGCCGTACGGCGTGGCCATCGGCGTGCTGGGCACCGTGGAGCCGGGTCCCCTGCTGACCAGCCTGCTGGGCCTGCTGCTGACCGCCGCGTTGGCGGTGTCCTGGGGCGTGTTCTTCTCCGGCGCGGCGGGCCATCAGCTGGTGGGCTGGCTGCTGGCCTTCCTGTTCCTGATGGGACTGCAGTCCGTGGCCAACCTGGAGCCGCACCTGCCGCCGGCGCTGGGCGGGGCGGCGCGGGCGCTGTCGCTGCCGGTGCATCTGGAGCGGCTGACCCGCGGCGTGCTGGACCTGCGCGACGTGATCTACTTCCTGGGCTGGACGGCCCTGGGCCTGGCGGCGGCCACGGCCCTGCTCACGGGGCGGCGCCTGGCCGGCGCCCGCCGCGGCGGACGCTGGCTGCCGGTGGCGGCCCTGGCCGTGCTCTTCGCCCTGGCCGCGCAGGTGGCCGAGCGCGCGCCGGCCAGCGTGGACCTCACCCGCGACCAGCGCCGCAGCCTGGCGCCCCAGACCGTGCAGGTGCTGCGCACCCTGCGCGCCGACGTGCACGCCACCGCCTTCTACCAGCGCCTGGATCCCCGCCGCTTCGAGGTGGAGTCCATGCTGGAGTCTTTCGCGCGCCAGGCCGGAGGCTCCTTCACCTTCGACATGGTCAATCCCGACGTGGACCTGGGCCGCGTGGAGGCCCTGGGCGTGACCAGCACGCGCACGGTGGTGGTGGAGGCCGGCGGCCGTCGCCGCACCCTGCCGGACCCCGACGAGCTGACCCTGGTCAACGCCGCCTTCCGCCTGGCCGAGGGCTCGGCCCCCACCGTGGCCTACCTGCAGGGCCACGGCGAGCCGGACCCGCTGGGGGAGGACCGCGAGGGCTACCGCGCCGCCCTGGAGGCGGTGGGACGCGAGGGCTACCGCGTGGTGCCCCTGGTGCTGGCCCGCGACGCCGTGATCCCCGCGGACATCGAGGTGGTGATCATGGCCGGCCCCGACGTGCCCCTGGCGGACGCGGAGACGGCCGCCCTGCACGGCTTCATGGCCCGCGGCGGCGGCGTGCTGGCGCTCATGGATCCGGGTACGCCCCCGGGCTTCGCCGATTTCCTGCGCGCCTACAACGTGGTCACCCCCAACACCTTCCTGGTGGACGGCGCCCGCGACGGCAACGGACTCACCCGCGACCGCCGCGTCATCGCCCTGGGCGAGTACCCGCGCCACGATCTCACGCGCGGTCTGCAGGGCCTGCTCACCTTCTTCCCCTTCGCCCAGCCCCTGCACCCCGACGCCGGGGGCGTGCAGGGCGTGGAGGCCCACTCCATCCTCATGGCGGGCCCGGACGTGTGGGAGGAGACCGACCCCCTGCAGGTGCGCGACGACGCCATGCGCTTCGATGTGGACGAGGACCGTCCCGGCCCCCTGCCCCTGGGCGTGGCCGTGGAGGTGGACCGCGCCGCCTTCTTCCGCTCGGGCCGCCTCAGCTCCCTGCTGGACGCCGGACGTGGCGGCGACGGCGACGAGTACCTGGTGCGCACCCTGCGGCAGCTCCGCGAGCAGGCGGTGGCGCCGGCCCTGGCGGGCTCCGTGCTGGGGCGGCGGCCCGCGTCGCGGCTGGTGGTGATCGGGGATTCCGACTTCGCGGCCAACGCCTCGCTCAACCTCTACGGCAACCGCGACCTCCTGCTCAACGCCCTGGGCTGGCTCACCGGCGAGAGCGAGCTCATCGGCGCCCGCGCCCGCGAGCGCGCCAGCGAGCCGCTGCTGGTGTCGGACACGCTGAAGGAGCGGCTGGGCTGGGGCGGCACCGTGGTCTGGCCGCTGCTGGTGGGTCTGGGACTGACGGCGCACGTGGTGCTGCGCCGCCGCCGCTGAGGGGCAGCGCCGTGGCCCGCGCCTCGTCCGTGCCCCGCAGCGTCTGGCCCCTGCTGATCGCGGCCGCCGTGCTGGGCGGCTGGCTGCTGCGCGACGGCGCCCCGTCGGACCGGCCCGCGCCCCTGATCCCTCTGCGCGCCGAGCAGGTGGCGGCCCTGACGGTGGACGCGGGCCAGCGCCGCGTGGAGCTGCGCCGCGCCGCCGACGGCTGGGAGCTCGCGGGCCCCGAGCGCGACTTCGTGCAGCCCGGCGCCGTGGACGATGTGGTGGCCGCCCTGGCGACCGCCCGCCGCGACGGCACGCCCCTGCCGCCCGATCCCGCCTACGGCCTGGACGCCCCCGACGCCCTGCGCGTGACGGTGGCCGACGCCGACGGCCGCACCTGGAGCGTGACCCTGGGCGCGCTCAACCCGGTGACAGGCACCCTCTACATGCGCGACGCCGACGGCGTGCCCCACCTGGCCGAGCCGGAGATCCGCGAGCGCCTGGCCCGACTGCCCGACTCCGTGCGCGCCCGCTCGGTGTGGCCGCCGGGCCCCACGGCGTCGGCGGCCGCGGACACGGTGCGCGTGCGCCGCGAAGGCGGCATCCCCTTCCTCTTCATCCGCGACGACCTGGAGCGCTGGTGGTGGCGCGTGGAGTCCGCTCAGCTGGACCAGGCCGGCGCGGCGGCCGCCTACGCCCGCGAGGCCGTGGACCGCCTGCGCAGCGTGGACGGCCGCGATTTCTGGCTGGCCGACGAGCGCCGCCTGCGCAACCTGCTCACGGAGCTGGACGGCGCCCAGGTGCTGGCCTTCCACCCCGACGAACGCCCCCTGCTGGGCGACGACGGCCGCACGGCGCCGCTGCTGCTGGCGGTGAGCGTGGGCGGCGAGCGCCGCGGCTACGTGATCGGCGCCGAGGCGGGGCAGGGGCGCGTGGACGCCTGGCGGCGGCCCGCGCGGCGCGGCTTCGAGACCCGCGGCGCCCTGCGCGAGCGGCTGGATGCGCCGCTGTCCGACTGGCTCTTCCGCGACGCCCTGACCGTGCGCCTGGCCATGGCCGACTCCTTCGCCCTGGCCCTGAGCGACGAGGGCTCGGTGACGGCGTATCCGGTGGAGGCGGACCCGGACCGGCCGCAGCCGCTGCGCGAGGGCTGGGCCGCGCACCGCGGCGCGCGGAGCGCGGACGACGGACTGGACGACGTGGCCTACCTGGTGGACCGGCTGGAGATCCTGCGCGTGCTGCCGCGGTCGGAGGATCCGGACGCCGTGTTCGACGCGCAGCCGCGCCTGCGCGTGACCACCTGGCAGCGCGGGCCGGGCCTGCCGCGGGAGCAGAGTCTGGAGATCGGCGTGAACCGGGAGCGCACCGCGGTGGTGGCGTGGCGGCCGGACGACGGGCTGGTGATGGAGGTTCCCAACACGCTGCTGGTGTCGGGACGGAACCTGGTCAGGGCACGGTCGGCGTCGCGGGAATGAGCGACGCCAGCTGGACCGCCGCGGGGGCCAGCGGGCCGGTGGGCAGGAACGGCGGACAGAGGGGCCGGTCGCGCTCCACGGGCCAGGCGGCGCAGCTGCTGGGCGCGGCGGCCAGGCTGTAGCAGTTCAGGGCCACCTGGGCGCGGAAGGCCAGCAGGTCCTCGCCGCGGAGGGGCTCCGCCGGCGGCAGCTTCAGGGTGCGGGGATTCTGCCAGCGCCCGTCCACCTTCACGCGGTAGTCCAGATGCGGCCCGGTGGCCCAGCCGGTGGCGCCCACGTAGCCGATGACCTCGCCCTGGCGCACCTTGGCGCCGCGCTTGATCCCCTTGGCGAACCGCGACAGGTGCAGGTAGTAGGTCTCGTAGCTGGCGTTGGTGTGCCGGATGTGCACGTAGCGGCCGTTGCCTTCCTTGCTGGTGGCGGCCTCCACCACGCCGGATCCGGCCGCGCGCACGGGCGTGCCCACCGGCGCGGCGTAGTCCACGCCCCAGTGGGGGGCCCAGCGCTTCTTCACGGGGTGGAAGCGGCGGGGGGAGAAGGAGTCGCTGATGCGCGAGTACTCCAGGGGCGCGCGCATGAGCTGCTTCTCCAGGTTGCGGCCGTCGGCGTCGTAGTAGCCGGGGCGGCCGTCGGCGTCGTCGTAGCGGAAGCCGCGGTGCACGTCGCCCTTGTTCACGTACTCGCAGGCCAGGATAGGCCCCGTGCGCACGAACTCGCCGTCGCGGTAGACCTCTTCGTAGAGGATGCGGAAGGTGTCGCCGTGCCGCACGTCGCGGCGGAAGTCCACGTCCCAGCCCAGGATGTCGTTGAGCTTGGAGGCCAGGGCGCTGGGGGCGCCGGCTTCCTGCAGGCTCTCGTAGAGCGACGACTCCACCACGCCGGCCACCACCACCGTGCGCCGCTCCACCGGGTAGGTGAGCATGTGCACGGCGTAGCCGTCGTCCTGGCGGTCGAAGACCATGTAGGACTCGTCGTCGTCCAGGTCGAAGCGGAGGCGGCGCACGTCGCCGCCGGGAGCCACGGCCACACGGAAGGCCATGCCGCCGCGGACCTTGCCCAGGTCGCGGTAGGGCTTGCAGGCGGCGACCAGGGCCATGATGTCGCCGTGGCCGGCGTCCAGGCGCCGCATGGCGTCGTAGAAGGTCTCGCGCTTGCCGATGACCAGGTCGGCTTCGGGGGCGTCCACGGGCAGGATGTCCAGGCCGTCGTCGGCCACCTCGGGGGTCTCGGGCGCGGCGGCGGCGGCCTCCAGGTCGCCGGCGTGGTCCAGGGGCTGGACGGTGACGGAATCGGCCACCACGACGCCGGCCAGCATCGTGTCCTCGGGATCGGGCGAACCCTGCGCCACGGTGCGCAGCAGGAGGGCGCCGCCCAGGCATACGGCGGCCAGGGCGATCCACACGAGGGGGCGTTGCAAAGGTCGGGTGCTCAGGATTGGGCCTCCGGGGCGGGTCGGGTCCGGGGAGGTGCGTCCGTGAACGTTCGCATCCGCAACCCCATGGAATCAAGGTGTTTTTGCGTGCGCCGGAGCGCGCGCGGCCCTATGGTCCCGGGGGTGGGGCGCGGCCCCCGGAGCTCCATGGGGGGCGGGAAGCAAAATCGGGACCCGGAGGGGCCATGACGGCCGGAATCGAACTCCATCGGCACCTGGAAGGTTCCCTGCGGCCGGCGCGGCTGCGGGCCCTGGCCGACGCCTACGGGCGGCCGGACGTGCTTCGCGCCTGCCTGACGCCCGACGGCGCCGCGTTCCGCCCGTGTCGGGACTTTCCGGACTTCCTGAACCTCTTCAAGGCGGCCACCTCGGTGGTGCGGTCGGCGGCCGATCATTTCGCCCTGGCGGCGGATCTGGCCGCCGATCTGGCGGCCCAGGGCGTGGCGTACGCGGAGATCACCGTGAGCTACGGCGTGCTGCAGAAGCGGGAGCTGGATCCGCGGCCCATCCAGGCGGCGCTCTGGGAGGCGTCGCAGGCGGCGGCGGAGCGCCACGGGGTGCATCTGCGCTGGCAGCCCGACGCCACGCGCCAGTGGGGCGTGGATGCGGCCTGGCGGGTGCTGGAGGCGGCGGCCGCCGCCGGGCGCGCGCAGGGCGTGGTGGCCTTCGGGCTGGGCGGGGATGAGAAGGCGTTGCCGGCCAGGGACTTCGCCGCCGTCTTCGCCGACGCCAGACACGAGGGCCTGGGCACCACCTGCCACGCCGGCGAGACCACCGGGCCGGAGGCCGTACGCGAGGCGGTGGAGGCCTGCGGGGTGTCGCGCGTGGGGCACGCCTTGGGCGCGGCCCGGGACCCGGCGGTGCTGGCCCTTCTGGCGGCCCGCGGCGTGCACGCGGAGCTCTGTCCGGGCAGCAACGTGGCGACCGGGGTGCTGGGTCGGCTCGAGGACCATCCGTTGCGACGGTTCCTGGACGCCGGGGTGGGCTGCAGCCTCAACACGGACGACCCCACGCTCTTCGGCACGGAACTGGCGGGGGAGTACGCGGCGGCGCGGGAGTTTGCGGGGCTGACGGAGGGGGAGATCGCCGGCATGGCCGCGTCGGCGCGGGCGGCGGCGTTCGATCTGCCGGAAAACCTGACGTAGTTTCTGTCTGAAAGACGCGGAACGGCTGGCCGGCCAGCCGTTCCGGGACAATAGATCAAATCGCGGTCAGGCCTCCAGGCCCTCCAACCGCGTGATCTCCTTCTCGATCAGCGCCTCGTCCAACCGCGGGAACAGGATCTCCTGCTGGCCCAGGGCGCGGCCCGGCGGCAGGTCGCGCCGCGCCTCGGCCAGGCCGCCGCGCTCCAAGTCCGATTCCATGCCCAGCCAGCCCCACACCTTGGCCGCCGCGAACGGCGTGATCGGCGCCAGCATCACTGTCACCAGCCGCAGGATCTGCAGGGCCACGGCGATGGACACGCCGCAGCGGGCAAGGTCGTCCTTGCGGGTCTTGAACGGGGCCGACTCGTCGAAGTACTTGTTGCCCGCCTGGCCGGCGGCGTAGGCGGCCTCCAGGGCCGCGCGCACCTCGAAGCGCTCCAACGCCCGCTCCCAGCGCACCATGCACTCCGCCACCTCGTCCAGGGCGGCGCGGTCCAGGTCGGTCAGCTCGGC
This sequence comes from Candidatus Krumholzibacteriia bacterium, assembly GCA_035447065.1. GTDB lineage: Bacteria > Krumholzibacteriota > Krumholzibacteriia > LZORAL124-64-63 > LZORAL124-64-63 > CALEMW01. The sequence continues at coordinate 38,833 of DAOTGJ010000018.1, read as the reverse complement.
GTCGGTCCACGCCGGCACCATGCCGTCGAAATACTTGTGGGCGAAGGTGAACACCCGGTTGATGAGGTTGCCGAAGGTGTTGCCCAGCTCGCCGTCGTGGCGGGCCTGCAGGCCGCGCCAGCTGAAGTCCGTGTCGCGGGTCTCGGGCGCGCTGCGGGCCAGGGTGTAGCGCAGGGTGTCGGCCGGGAACGTCTCCAGGTACTCGGGCAGCCACACGGCGTAGCCGCGGCTGGTGCTCAGCTTGTTGCCCTCCAGGTTGAGGAACTCGTTGGCCGGCACGTTGTCCGGCAGCACGTAGTCCTCGCTGTGGTGCATGAGCATGCCCGGGAACATGATGGCGTGGAAGACGATGTTGTCCTTGCCGATGAAGTGGATCAGCCGCGTGCCGCGGTCCTGCCACCAGGTGCGCCAGGCCTCGGGCTCGCCCTTGGCCTGCGCCCACTCGCGCGTGGCGCTGATGTAGCCGATGGGCGCGTCGAACCACACGTAGAACACCTTGCCCTCGTGGTCCGGCAGGGGCACGGGCACGCCCCAGTGCAGATCGCGGGTGGCGGCGCGGGGCTGCAGGCCGTCCTTGAACCAGCCGGCGCAGTAGTTGCGCACGTTCTCCTTCCAGTCCGCGTGGCCGGCCAGCCACTCCTCCAGCGCCGGCTGCCAGTCGTCCAGGGGCAGGTACCAGTGCACGGTCTCGCGCTTCTCCAGGGGCGAGTTGTCCAGCACGCTGCGCGGGTCGAGGAGCTCGTCCGCGTTGAGCGACGTGCCGCAGGCCTCGCACTGGTCGCCGCGGGCGCGGGCGCTGCCGCACTTGGGGCAGGTGCCCTCGATGTAGCGGTCGGCCAGGAAGCGGCCCTGGGTGGGGCTGTAGAACTGCTCGCTGGTGCGCTGCTGCAGCAGGCCGCGGGCGTGCAGGTCCAGGAAGAACGCCTGGCTGGTCTCCGTGTGGATCTCCCGCGAGGTCTGCGAGAAGTTGTCGAACGACATGCCGAAGCCGCCGAAGGCGTCGCGGATGCGCACGTAGTTGCGGTCCACCAGCTGCTTGGGGGTGAGGCCGGCCTTCTCCGCCGTGAGCGTGATGGGCACGCCGTACTCGTCGGTGCCGCAGATGAACAGCACGTCCTCGCCGCGCAGGCGCAGGAAGCGGGCGTAGATGTCCGCGGGCAGGTAGGCGCCGGCCAGGTGGCCCAGATGGATGTCGCCGTTGGCGTAGGGCAGGGCGGCGGTGATGAGCGTGCGCTGGAAGTCGGCCACGAAAATCTCCCCGAAGGCGGGTGCGGGACGCTATGCTGCGGACGGAGCCAATGTAGACTCAGCGCGCGGGCGCGGGCAAGGAGGATCGCATGGATCTGGGACTGGCGGGCAAGGTGGCGGTGGTGGCCGCCGGATCGCGCGGCCTGGGGCTGGCGGCCGCCGTGGAGCTGGCGCGCGAGGGGGCCCACGTGGCGCTCTGCGCCCGCGGCGCCGAGGACCTGAAGGAGGCCGTCGCGCAGGTGGACGCCGCGGGCCCGGGCAAGGTGCTGCCCGAGCTGGTGGACGTGACCGACGACGCCTCGGTGCGCGGCTTCCTGGCGGAGGTGGAGCGCGGCCTGGGACCGCCGGACCTGCTGCTGATCAACGCGGGCGGCCCGCCCGCCGGCGGCGTGGACGCCCACGATCTGGACGCCTGGGAGGCGGCCTACCGACTGAACCTGGAGTCGGCCGTGCGCTGGTGCCGCCTGGTGGTGCCGGGGATGCGGGCGCGGCGGTTCGGGCGCGTGGTGCAGATCACGTCGGTCACGGTGAAGCAGCCGGTGGCGGGCCTGGCCCTGAGCAACGTGCTGCGGCCGGCGGCCCACGCCCTGCTCAAGGAGCTGGCTCGGGAGGCGGCGGCCGACAACGTGACGCTCAACAGCGTGGCGCCGGGCTTCCACCGGACCAGCGCCATCGACCGCATCGTGGCCGACCGCCTCGCCTCCGGCCAGGCCCGCGACCGCGCCGAGGTCCTGGCGGGCTGGGAGCGGGAGATCCCCGCCGGCCGCCTGGGCGAGCCGGCGGAGCTGGCGGCCCTCGTCGCCTTCCTGATGAGCGAACGGGCGGGCTACATCACCGGCCAGCTCATCGCGGCGGACGGGGGCTGGGTGCGCGGCACGTTCTAATGGACTTGACGCGGCGGAAATCGGGCCTACATTAGTCAACGACTTTCGCAACTAAGACCCGAAGAGAGGAGCCGGACCGTGTGGGACATCATCGCCGTGGTGGCGGTCTACTTCATCCTGGTCCAGTTCGTCTTCCCCAAGCTCGGGGTGCCCACCTGAGGCGTGGACCAGAGCTGCTCGATCGGGGATCGGGACAAGAAGACCAAGAAGCAGTGAGGTGACGGGATGCCGATCTACGAATTCACCTGCCGCGAGTGCGGCGCCGAGTTCGAGGAGCTGACGACGGCGGCCGAGGTGGCGGCCGGCGAGGTGGCCTGTCCCGAATGCGGCGCCAAGAAGGCGGAGAAGAAGCTGTCCGTGTTCGCTTCGGGCGGCGGCGGGGGCGGCGGGCACGCCGGCCACGGCTGCGGCGGCGGCGGGGGCGGTTGAGCCTTCTAGACACGCGAAGCCATCGCGGGGGCGCCGGTTCGGCGCCCTTCTGCTATCCTGGCCCCGGCGCTCATCTCCTGGCCCCGGCTCACGGGATCTGGCCCCGGCTCAAGCTCCTCTCCCCGCGTCCGATGGGAGGGGGACGGATCCTGCACGCACCGGAACGGAACGGAACTCGATGCCCCGCACCCCCGCCCTCTGGATCTCCTGGCAGCAGCACCGCCGCACCGACGGCCTGGTGCGCGAGCTGGGCGTGCCCCTGCGTACGCTGCACTCGCGCAGCAGCCGCTGGCTCAAGCACCCCGGATTCCTGCTGCGCACCGTGGCGATCCTGCTGCGCGAGCGGCCGCGGGTGCTCTTCGTGCAGAACCCCTCGTGGTTCCTCACGCTGGAGTCCATCCTGCTCAAGCCCCTGCTGCGCTACCGCCTGGTGGTGGACGCGCACAACGGCGGCGTGTACGCCTTCTTCCGCTGGATGGAGCGCTTCGGGTGGATCTTCCCGCTGATGCACCGGGGCGCCGACGTCACCATCGTGACCAACGAGGCCCTGGCCGCCATGGTGCGCGCCAACGGCGGCGAGGCCTGGGTCCTGCCCGACGCCCTGCCGGACTGGGCGCCGGCGCCGGCGCCGCGCAACGAAGAGTCCCTCATCACCTTCATCTGCACCTTCGCCGACGACGAGCCCGTGGCCGAGGTGGTCCGCGCCGCCGCGCTGCTGCCGCCGGGCCACCGCGTGCGCATCACCGGCAAGCTGGCCAACTGCCCGCCGGAGGTGCGCGCCGCCGCCGCGCCCAACACCGAGTTCACGGACTTCCTCAGCGAAGAGGACTTCCACGCCCTGCTCTGCGGCTCCGACGTGATCATGGACCTCACCACCTTCGACGACTGCCTGGTCTGCGGCGCCTACGAGGCCGTGGCCCTGGGCGTGCCCCTGATCCTGAGCGACTCGCCGGTCAACCGCGCCTACTTCCGGCGCGGCGTGGTGTACGCGCGCAACGAGGCGGAGGACCTGGCGCGGGCCATGGCCGAGGCGGGGGAGCGGGGCGAGGAGCTGCGGGCGGAGGTGGCGGCGCTGCGCGGGGAGCTGGCGGCGGGGTGGCGGACGGGGCTCGACGGCCTGCTGCGGCGGCTGGGCCTGGACTGAGGCCGGCCGTCGGCGGAGGGAAGATCAGCGCGGAGGCCCGGCGGGTCTCCGCGCTTCTCGTCTCCGCCTCAGCGCACCAGCGTGAGCTTGCGGTGATCGGCGCCGTCGGGAGTCCGGATCCTCAGCATGTAGCCGCCCGAGGCGGCCGCGCGCCCCGCATCGTCCCGACCCTGCCAGGAGCAGGCGTGCTCCCCGACCTCCAGCGTCCGGTCCACTAGGGTCGCCACGCAGCGGCCGCTGAGGTCGTGCACGGTCACGCGCACGGGGCCGGGGCGGCCCACGGCGTAGGCGATGCGGACGGCGGGGTTGAACGGGTTGGGGGCGGCGGCGAGGATCCGCGGACCTGCGGTCGGGAGCGTCACCGGCGGCAGAGGCTCCTCCAGAGAAACGGTCGCATCGGCATGCAGGGGGTAGGTCACCAGCAGGCCCTGCTGCTGCGTGGGGTCGTATCCCCCTGCGACGATCCCGTGGGATGCGATGGCCACCTGGTAATGACCGTCGTAGCGGGAGATGGTCCCCCGCAGCGTCGGCGCCTCGGGATCGGAGCGGTCGACGATGATGATGCTCTCCGCCTCTCCATGCAGGTAAGCGACGTCCCCGTCGAGGGAGAGCTGCGTGACCCGCCGTCCCCACAGTTCGAGATCCAGCTCCGCGAGGGGGAGGAGGGTGCCGCCGTCACGCCGGTGGGTGCGGAGGGTCGCGCCCTGGAGCGAGAGGACGATCGGACCGTCGACGACGAGATCCGTCGGCGTGCCGGGGACGGGAACCGTGCCGACGGAGGCGGGGGCGTCCGCCGAGGTCAGGTCGTAGATGTGGAGGTCCGTGGCGTCGGCGAACGCGAGCTGCCGGCCGTCGAGGCGGAGGAAGCGGTGTCCCCCGGGTGACGGGATCTCGGCCTGCAGAACGGGGGCCGACGGCGTGGCGACGTCCAGGACGACGAGCCGGTCCCCGAGGCCGAGCACGGCCAGGCCTGCGTCGGCGGCGACCGCCAGGACCGGGGCGTCGAACTCCAGGTGCGCGGTCGGGGCGGGGTCCGTGTCCGTGACCGTGAAGACCCGGTAGCCGCCGCTGCCGTCGGCCACGTGGACCACGCCGTCTCCCACCTGCAGGCCCTGCACGTCCTCCACGTCGGCGGACCAGCCCGTCATGCCGGGGTGCGAGAGATCGGCGAGGTCGTAGATCGCCAGGCGGCTGGCATCCGTGTCGTGATCGTGGAAGGCGGTGACCGCGATGTCGCCGCGGGCGGTCAGGTGGCGGATCCGGAGATTCCTGATGTCCACCGTGCCGAGCGGCATCTGGGTCCTGTGGTCGGCCAGGTCGACGACGACGATGCCGTCGACCACGGTGCTGAGATACGCGTACCCCGCGACGGCGGCGGAGCCGTAGATGCCGAGCGGCAGCTTGATGGAGGCGGTCAGGTCCGGCCTGTAGGGGTCCGTGAGGGAGTAGAGCTGGAAGTCCTCCCAGTCCGTGATCCCGGCGAGATGCGAGTCCATCAGTTCGTAGTGGTAGGGAACCAGGTGGAGATCGACCCAGTCCTGCAGGGTGGGATGCGTGGGGTCGGCCACGTCGAACATCACGAGTTGATCGTGGTCGCAGGAGACGTAGAGGACGTCCCCGCGCACGATGAGCGCTGCGATCGGGCCGGGAGCCTCGGCCGTGGCGATCCGGACCGGCGTCGTGGGGTCCGCGAGGTCGATCACCAGGATCGTCCCGTCCTGGAGGCCCGCGTACAGCATGGTCCCGTCCAGCGTGAGCTCGGCATACCCGCCCAAGCGGAGGCCGCCCACGGCGACGAGCGTGTCGGCGGGCGTGATCTCCAGGACCACGAGCGAGTCGTAACCGCAGGCCACGAGGCGGTCGGCGTTGGCGGCGAGCCTGGTGAGCCGGGGAGGGATGAAGGACCGGACGGCCACGACCGTCGGCGTCTGCGGATCCGAGACGTCCAGGGTCGTCACGACCGAGCGCTCGTCCTCCTCGGTGAGGACGATGACGCGGGGGCCGAAGACGGCCACATCCCAGAGGAAGCCGTCGGGGGGCCACGCGGCTTTCGCCGCGGTCGGCCAGCTGGACGCCAGGACGGGGGCGGCGGGCTGGGCCAGGTCGAAGAAGTCCAGGCTGCGGCTGCCGCGGTTGGCGATGAGCAGCTCTCCCGTCGTCCGGAGCGAGAAATACTGGGAGTCGGGATGGGAGGCCCTGCCCACGATCCGGGCGTCGCGGGAGTAGTCCCGCTCCAGCGCCGCCGCCGGGAGCGCCGCGAGCAGCATCAGGAGTCCGGTCGCGAAGCCGAGGCTGGTCCTCATGGTCATCACCGCTTTCCGTTGGCGCCCTAGCGGACGAGGCTGATCTTGCGCAGGGCCACGCCGTCGGCGTGCTCCACCTTCACCACGTAGGTTCCCGAGGCCCGGCGACGGCCGAGGGCGTCGCGTCCGTCCCAGACCACGGAGTGCGTGCCCGCCGGCTTGGCGCCGGCGTCGAGCTGCAGCAGATGGTCACCGGAGACGTCGTAGAGGGACACCGTCACCGGCCCGGGCCGCTCCAGCGCGTAGAGCACGGTGGTGCGGGGGTTGGCCGGATTGGGGTACGCGCCCAGGATGGCCACGGGGGATGGGGGACCGAGCAGCAGCGGCGCGTCGGGCTCCGGCTCGAAGCCGTCCTCGAGGCCCACGCCGGCCGGGTCGTGGCGGGGCAGCAGCCGCAGCCCATCGTCCGCGGTACGCAGGGCCAGGATCCCGCCGTCGGTGGCCACGGAACGCACGGGGATGTCGTGGTAGGAGCCGATCAGCCGGGGCGTGCCGGCCAGATCGATGACCTGGAGCCCGTAGTCCCCGTCCACGTAGGCGATGTCGCCGATCATGGCGAAACGGCCCTTGGAGTAACCCAGGGGGTGGCGGGCCACCTCCTGGAGGGTGCCGGACGTGGACGCGTCGAAGACGAGGATCTCACCGGACTGGTCGGAGTAGGGCAGGGTCGTGACCACGAGCCGGGCGCCGTCGTAGTGGAGCTGCGGGGCAGCAGTGATGGGCAGGGCGATGCCGAGCTCGCGCGGTTGCGTGGGATCCGAGCCGTCGATGGCGATGATCCCCCGCGCGTCGTCCAGCAGATAGCCCAGGTCGCCGTGCATGGCCAGGGCGGTGGCGCGGCCCAGGGTGGGCAGCGCTCCGAGCTCGACGGGGGCCTGGGGCGAGGAGACATCGAAGACGCGGAGGCCGTCCGTCTTCCCGGCGAACCAGAGCCGGTCCTGTTGCAGCTCCACAGCGGCGACGTAGCCGGACGCATGCGGGATCTCCGCCAGGAGCGCCGGAGCGGTGGGATCGGCGATGCCGACCAGGAGCAGGGCATCGTACGACCGCACCACGGCGAGGCCCCCGGCGACGGCGATCTCGGCCCCGGACCCCGGTGCGTCCAGGAAACCGAGCGGGACGGGATGGGCGGGATCCGAAACGTCGTGGATCTCCAGGGGACTGTCGACCGTCGCCACGAAGGCCAGGCCGTCGTGCAAGGTGCAGGCGAGGCAACGGGAGTCGAGATCCAAGACGGCGAGCGGGGTTGCGGCGGTCTCGTGATGGAAGGCGTAGGAGTCCCAGATGGTGGTGCCGGTGATGCCGTCCCAGGAGTCGATGTCGTAATAACCCAGACGGATGAGCCCGTCCTCATGAGCCAGAGTGTGGATCCGGTCCGCGGTGCGGTACTCGGCCATGAGGTGGGGGGTGGTCGGGCCCGTGAGGTCGTGGATGCGGAGCCCGTAGATGTTCGTGCTGTAGAGCCGGCCATCCGTGAGCAGGATCTCGTCGGCGTGCTCCTCCAGGTCCGCGAGGAGGAGCGGGTCCCCCGGGTCGGAGACGTCGAAGATCCGCAGCTGCGTATACCCTGCCGCCGCGAGCAGATCGCCCTCGCGGTCGAGCTCGCCGTAGAGGGCGGAGAAGCCGGCCTCCGCGAGCAGCAGCGGCGAGGCGGGATCGGCCACGTCGAACACCTCCAGACCGTCGTCCACCAGCACGGAAAGCACGTCGTCGTGGAGGTCCAGATCATGCACCGCGGACGTGGCCGCGTGCCCCACCTTGTGCGGTGCGTGCGGTGACGAGATGTCGAAGATCTCCACGCCCGTGCCGCAGGCGATGAAGAGCCGCTCCGCGTCCAGCGCCGCGGCGGGCCAGCCCGGCAGGAGCGCCCGTTGCGCGCGCAGCACCGGGGCGTCCGGCGCGGAGACGTCCACCGCAAGCAGCTCGTACTCATCCACCAGGAGCAGCACCGTGGAGCCCACCTTGAAGATCCCCACGGCGGGGCCCGAGGTGGCCAACCTGGCGACGGTCCGCGGGCCCTGGGGGGCATCGAGGTCCAGGATGAGCAGACCCTCGTAGCCCGCGGCCAGGTAGGCGAGACCGTCGTCCTGGACCGTGTCCGCCACGACGTGGGGCAGCACGTGCCGCGCGCGCAGCCCGTCGGCCGCGCCGTAGTCGTAGGTGCTGCCCGACGAGGCGATGGGCGGCAGGAGGAGCAGCAGGGCGAGGAGCATGGGGGGACGGATCGATCGCAGCATCATCGAGTCCTTTCGATAGCGCTGTCATGTTGATCGTGATGCCTCCCAGATTGCCCCGCGGCGCGTGGCATGTCGAGAGGAATCGGGGCGCGCCTCGCTGCGGATCCCGGGTTGCCCCGGCGTCGCTGCATGCGATAAAGTGGAGGAGAAAGATCCGTATTCCCTCGCCCCAAACCCCGAGGAGGGACCATGAAATCCTTGCGACCGCTCATGCTCTGCGCCGCTGTGACCGCCCTGACCGCCGCCCCCGCCCTGGCCGACGTCATCGTGCCGGACGAGTGGGTGGGCATCTGGGAGCTGCAGATCGCCTCCTACGACTGCGACACGGACGTGCTGCTGTTCGAGTCCACGGAGTACGACAGCATCTGCCCCGGCTGGGCCTTCAGCGATCCGGTGGACGAGGAGGTGGAGATCACCTGCACGGGCTCGGCCAACGCCGACGGCTACGAGCAGCACTGCTCCGGCTCGTCGGAGCCCCTGCCCGGCTGCACCATCGACTTCGCCTTCGACGCCGCGGGCACCCGCACCGGCGACACCTACACCGCGATCACCACCATCACCACCACCGCCACCGGCAGCTGCATGGGCTTCCAGGGTTCGTGCCAGCGCATCGAGGTGACCGGCACGCGCATCGACGCCACGCCCCCGGACTGCTCGCAGACGCCGGCGGAAACGTGGAGCTGGTCGGCGGTGAAGGAAGGATACCGGTAGCCGACGGACGCGGGGCGGGAGCGGGGGAGGCTACGCCGCGTCCCCCGCCCGCCTCCGGAACCTCTGCCACGGCCGCACCGTCCGCATCTCCCCGAACCGTCCCCCCAGCCACAGCACCAGGGCGCCCAGCAGCAGCCCGGCGATCACGTCCACCACGTAGTGGTAGCGGCAGTACACGGTGCTCATGCACAGCATCACCCACATGGGAGTGACCCAGGCCCGGTGCCGCGGGAACCACTTCCACACGTGCCACCAGCCGGCCATGGAGCCGGCCACGTGGCTGCTGGGGAAGGCCGCGCCCAGCAGGGCGCCGTTGGCGTGGATGGCGTGCATGATGTCGGTGAAGATCCAGCCGCCCACGGGGATGGGGCCGGTGCGGAAGAACTTGGGGCCCCAGGCGGGGAAGAACGTGTAGAGCGAGTAGCAGAGCAGCATGATGGCGCTGAGGTCGCGGATGAAGGCGCGCACGGCGGGCCAGCGCATGGCCCGGGGCACCTCGCGGCCGCGCCACAGCAGGATCAGGGTGACCGGGGCATAGAAGTAGTAGGTGAAGTACTGGAACTCCATGAGCTCGTGGAACCACGGCCAGGGCATGGCGCGCGACCACTCCAGGCTGGGCTGCAGGCCGAAGAGCCGGTACTCCAGGTCGATGAACCAGGGATCGAACGAGTCGTGGAAGCCGTGGAACACGATCCCCAGCCACTCCATCTCCGCGTAGAACATGGGGAAGGCGAAGGGCAGATAGATCTCGCCGATGACCCGCAGCCACGCCTCCGGCCGGCGCCGCAGCAGCGGCGGCACGAACCAGATCACCAGCGCCAGGCCCAGGTGCAGCGCCAGCCGCCACCACGGGTGCGCGCACACCGACGGGTTCAGCAGCGGGTAGAGCCCGCTGGCCACCAGGTAGACCACCGCCCAGCGGTCCAGGTCCAGGCGGGTGAGGCTGAGGCGGCTCAGGAAGCGGTTCACAGGCGGCCCTCCTCGCGCAGCCACGCCAGGGTTTCGCGGAAGCCGCGGCGCAGGTCGCGGGCCGGCGGCAGCGGGACCGCGGCGCGGAGCTTGGCGCCGTCGCAGGCCCAGGCGGCCTGGGCCGTGTCGCGCAGGCGGTCCGGCGCGAGCAGCGGCAGCGCCAGGGCGCGGTCCGGGCCGGCCAGGCGCGCCAGGAACTCCAGCAGGCCCTGGGGCAGGCTCAGGGTGTGGATGCGGCGGTCCCAGGCGGCGGCCAGGGCGCGGGTCAGGTCCGCGAAGGCGTAGGTGCGGCCGTCGTCCACGTAGTAGACGCCGCGGGCCGCGGGCGCGGCGGCCAGGGCCACGGCGGCGGCGGCCACGTCGCGGCCGTCCACCAGCGACAGCTCCCGCAGGTTGCCCAGCCGCGCGCTCAGGCCCAGGCGGCCGGCCTGGAACAGGGGCACGAAGGCGGCGTCGCGGGGGCCGTAGAGCGCCGGCGGGCGCAGGGCGCAGGCGCGCAGCGGCCCGGCGGCGGGCAGCAGCGCCTCCGCCTCCTGCTTGGAGCGGCCGTAATCGGTGATGGGGGCGTCCGGATCGGTTTCGGTGCGGGGGCGTCCGGGCGTGGACGGGCCGCCGGCGGCCAGGCTGCTGATCAGCACGAAGGACTCCGCGCCCGCGCCGCGGGCCGCCTCCAGCAGCCGCCGCGTGGTGGCCGTGTTGCCGCGGCGGTAGCCGGCGGCGTCGGGGGCGCGCACCACGCCAGCGCAGTGGATCACGCTGCGGGCGCCGGCGCAGAAGGCGGCCAGGGCGGCGGCGTCGGCCGGCGTGGTGGGGTCGTCGGCGGCGGCTGGGGCCAGGGGGGCGTCCACCAGCTCCACGGGTTTGCCGCGCAGCCAGCGCAGGTCGCTGCTGGGGCGCACCGAGGCGCGCACGCGCCAGCCCTGCGCCAGCAGGGCGTCGGCGATGTGGCTGCCCAGGAACCCGGTGGCTCCGGTCAGCGCGGCCAGGGGCGCGCGCGCGTCGGGCGCCGCCATCACAGGGCCTTGTCGTAGATCCGGTAGGTGCGGTAGACCCGCGCGCCCAGCTTCTCCAGGATGCGGTTCATGGCGCGGTTGCTGTCCAGGATCCAGCTGCACTCGCCGGCGGTGATGCCGCCGCGGATGGCCGCCTTGTAGGTGCGCAGCACCATCAGCACGTCCACGCCCTTGTGCCGATGCTCGGGCAGCACGCCCAGCAGCAGGGTGCGCGCGTAGTCGATCTTCCGCTTGTCGCGCAGGAACCTGAAGATGCCGAAGGGGAAGAGCTTGCCCTTCACGTCCTTCATGGCGCGGTTGAAGTCCGGCACCGTCATGGAGAAGCCGATGGGCTCGCCCTGCCACTCGGCGATGAGCAGCATGTTCTCGTTCACCAGCATCTTCATCTCCTTGGCCGAGAAGTAGAACTCCTCGGGATCCATGGGGATGAAGCCCCAGTTCTCGTGCCAGCACTGGTTGTAGAGCCCGCGGATGAGCTCCACCTCGTTCTTGAAGTCCTTCTTGTTGATGGGGCGCACGGTGAGGTCCGTCTCGCCCTTGAGCACGCGCTTGGCGCTCTCCTCCACCCGCTTGGGCAGCTGGATGTCCTCGGCCCGCACCTGCCAGGCCCACAGGTCCTTGCTGCCCTCCAGGCCGTCGTAGCTGGTGAACAGGTCCGGGTAGTAGGTGGGGTTGTAGCCCATGCCCTGCACGGGGGAGCCGGGGTCGCCGGAGACCAGCAGGCCGGGGGCGTCGTGGTTGGTGGTGAAGTTCAGGGGGCCGCGCATGATGGTCTGGCCGCGCTCGCGCAGCCATTCGCGGGCGGTGTCCAGCAGGGCGTGGGCCACGGCGCGGTCGTCCACGCACTCGAAGAACCCGAAGAACCCCGTGGTCTCCTGCCAGTGCTCGTTGTGGTAGCGGTCCACGCAGGCGCCGATGCGGCCCACCACCTCGCCGCCGCGCCGGGCCAGCCAGGTCTCGGTCAGGGCGTGCTTGTGGAAGGGATTCTTGTCCTTGTCGAAGAATTCCTTGAGCTGGGCCTGCAGCGGGTAGACGTAGTGGGGGTCGTCCCTGTAGATGCGGTAGGGCAGGTCCAGGAAGGCCTGCAGGTCCTTCTTCCCGCGCACGGGCGTGATGGCGAGCTCCATGCCCCCTCCTCGGTCCGGATCAGGAATTGTCTTGGACGGGTCAGACGGCGGCGCCGATGACGCCCAGCTCCCGGCCCACGCGGGTCAGGATGTCCATGGCCCGGTGCACCTCGTCCTCCGTGTGGGTGGCCATGAGGCTCAGCCGGATCAGGGCGTCGCCCTTCTCCACGGCCGGCGAGACCACCGAGTTCACGAAGACGCCTTCCTCGAAGAGGCGGTGGCACATCTGGAAGGCCATGAGGTCCTCGCCCACCACCACGGGGATGATGGGGGTGTCCGACGGGCCGGTGTTGAAGCCCGCGTCCTTCAGGCGCTCCATCATGACCTCGGTGTTGCGCCAGAGCTGGGTGAGGCGCCAGTCCTCCTCCAGCATCACGTCCACCGCCGCGCTGACCGACGCGCACGAGGCGGGCGGCATGCTGGCGGAGAAGATCAGGGAGCGCGCCGTGTGGCGCACGAAGTGGATCACGTCGGCGTCGGCGGCCACGAAGCCGCCCACCGAGGCCAGGCTCTTGCTGAAGGTGCCCACGATGGCCACCACCTGGTCCGTGACCCCGAAGTGGTCGCTGGTGCCGCGGCCCTGCTGGCCCAGCACGCCCACGCCGTGGGCGTCGTCCACCATGACCTCGGCGTCGTACTTCCGGGCCAGCTCCAGGATCTGCGGCAGCCTGGCGATGTCGCCGTGCATGGAGAACACGCCGTCGATGACGATGAGCTTGCCGTTGGTGTCGCAGGTGCGCAGGACCTGCTCCAGCGACTCCATGTCGTTGTGGCGGTACTTCTTCACCTGGCCGTAGCTCAGGCGGGTGCCGTCCAGGATGCTGGCGTGGTCCGTGCGGTCGATGATCACCGTGTCGCCGCGCCCCACCAGGGTGGAGATCACGCCCAGGTTCACCATCATGCCGGTGGAGAAGACGATGGCGTCCTCCTTGCCCACCAGCTGGGCCAGCTTGCGCTCCAGCTCCAGATGGATGTCCAGGGTGCCGTTCAGGAACCGCGATCCCGCGGTGCCGGACCCGTACTTGTCCAGGGCGGCCTTGGCGGCCTCCTTGACCTTGGGATGGTTGGTCAGGCCCAGGTAGTTGTTGCTGCCCAGCATGATGACCTCGCGGCCGCCGATGCGGACGGTGTTCTCCTGGGCGGACTCGATGACCCGGAAGTAATGGTACAGGCCCGAGGCCTGCAGCTCCTTCGCACGGGTGAATCCGGTGACCTTGTCCAGCAGACCCATGGTTCCTCGCGATCCTCGGTCCGTCCCCGGGGGACAGGATCCCTGTTGTGGCGGCATCCGGAACGAAGGGCCCCGGCTGCGGACAACCTGCGAACGGTTGCGAACAGCGTAAGATAGCCGCTGGTCCCCGTCCAGACCAGTGTTATTCGCGTTCCCGGCCCCCCGCGCGCCGCAGCAGCCCACGGGCCTCCCAGGCCAGGAACAGGGCCAGCAGCACCAGGGAGATCCCGGCTCCGGCCAGCAGGGGCTGCCCGTCGCGCAGGAACCCGCGCACCTGCCAGAGCAGGGCCGCCACCGTGGTGGCCAGCATGAGCAGCGAAGGCACCAGCGTCAGCGCCCGCGGCTTCTTCAATCCCACCAGCCACGCCGAGACCACCAGCAGCGACAGCGCCGCCACCAGCTGGTTGGTGGCGCCGAACACGGGCCAGATGCGGTCGTAGCCGCCGCTGGCCCCCAGCCAGCCGGCCGCGCCCACCGTGAGCAGCGTGGCGCCCCAGCGGTTGCCCAGCCCCGGCACCCCCGCGCCCAGCTCCTCCAGCACGAAGCGCCCCAGGCGCGTGCTCGTGTCCAGGGTGGTCACCACGAAGGCGTTGATCATCAGCACCCCGAAGAACAGCCCCATGGGCGCGGTGAGCCCCGGCAGCGCGTCCACCAGCGTGCCGAACCCCGTGGCGAAGGCCAGGATGGGCCCGCCCCCCGGCCCCATGAGGTGCTGCAGCGATCCGGCGGCGGGGGAGGCCGCCGCGTCCCAGGGCAGCGCCCCCGCGGCGATCAGCACCACCAGCCCCGCCAGCCCGGCCTCCAGGATCATGGCGCCGTAGCCCACGCGCAGGCCGTCGGTCTCCCGTGCGAGCTGCTTGCTGGTGGTGCCGCCCCCCACCAGCGAGTGGAAGCCGCTGATGGCGCCGCAGGCGATCATGACGAAGAGCATGGGCCACACCGGCCCCTGCGTGGGCGACAGGCCGGTCACGAAGGCCGGGGCGTGGATGGCCGGATGCGCCGCCAGCAGCCCCAGCACGCCGCCGCCCAGGCCCAGGTACAGGATCCAGGTGCTCAGGTAGTCGCGCGGCTGCAGCAGCAGCCACACCGGCAGCACCGACGCCAGCACGCAGTACGCCATGAGCGTCCAGAACCAGAAGGTCACCGCCGGCAGGCCCAGCACCGTGTCGCCCACGGCCAGGGGGAAGCGTTCGCCCAGCCAGATCAGCGCCGCCAGGGCGCCCAGCGCCGCCAACGTGCCCGGCAGCAGGCGCCCGCCGCGCCGGAGCACCCCCGCCCCGAAGACCATCGCCACGCCGATCAGCCCGAAGGTGGGCAGCACGATGCCCGGCCGCGCCACGAAGGTCTTGGCCGTGATCACCCCGAACACCGCCACCACCAGCACCAGCGCCGCCCACAGGAACAGCGACAGCACCACCCGCGCCCGCCGCCCCAGGCTGCGCTCCGCGATCTCGCCGATGGAGCAGCCGCCGCTGCGCACCGACGCCATCAGCGCCGTGTAGTCGTGCACCGCGCCCAGGAACACGGACCCCAGCGCGATCCACAGCAGCGACGGCCCCCACCCGAAGTGCGTCACCCCGATGAGCGGTCCCACGATGGGCCCCGCCCCCGCGATGGAGCTGAAATGATGGCCGAAGAGCACCGGCGCCCGGGCGGCGTGGTAGTCGCGGCCGTCGGCCTTCAGGCGCGAGGGCACGGGGTTGGCGTCGTCGGGCCGGAAGAGGCGGCGGGCCGTGAGGCGGCCGTACCAGCGGTAGCCCACGGTCAGCCAGACGGCCAGGGCGGCGCCCACCAGCAGCGTGCTCATGGACGCTCCTCCTCGCGGGCCACGGCGGCCTCGAAGACCTGGAACGCGGCGCCCTCGCGCCAGGCGTCGGGCGGCAGGCCGGCCTTGAGGCTGAGCTGCGTCAGGGTCGTGGCGCGGTCCCAGCCCTGCTCCTCGGCCACCTGGGGCAGGAACACGGCGCGGCGGCCGGCCTTGGCCAGCAGCACGCCCTGGCCGGGGATCACGATGTCCTCCCAGCCGGCCACGGGACGCAGGGGCGTGAGCACGGAGACCTCCAGGCTCAGGTGCGGCAGCTCGTCGGCGGTGACCGGCTCGAAGCGGGGATCGCGGTAGGCGGCGGCCAGGGTCTGCTCCACCACGGCGCGGACCAGCGGCGTGTCGCCCACGATCAGGCCGATGCAGCCGCGCAGGGCGCCGTCGCGCCGGCGGGTGAGGGTGACGAAGACGCCGCGGGGCTCGTCGGCCTCCGGCGGCCAGGCCAGGCCCAGCTCCGCGGCCACGGCGCGCGGGTCCGGCGCGGCGCGGCCGGCGGCGGCGGCCTCCAGCACCGCGCGGGCCAGCCGCGGCAGCAGGGCCCGGGCCTCGGGGCTCAGCGGGGCGCTCACGCGGCAGCCTCCGCCGCGCCCAGCAGGGCGGCGTAGCTCACGGAGTGCACGAAGTCGCCGTCGCGGTCGCCGCTGCGGGCGTAGTCCAGCAGGCGCAGGCGGGGCGGACGGGGCCAGGGCAGGCTCAGGGCCAGGGCCGCGGCGTCCAGGCCGCACATGGTGATGCCCGTGCGCGCGCGGTAGGCCAGCAGGCCGGCGGCGTCGCCGGCGCAGAGCAGGTCCAGGGCGCCGCGGTCCAGGTCGGCCAGACGCTCGGGCACGCGGTCGCGGAAGGGCAGGTAGCCGAAGTCGGCGCCGTAATGGGTGAAGTCCGTGGACACGATCACCAGGGACTCGCCGTCGGTCCAGGGGGCGAGGGCGGCGGCCAGGGCGGCGCGGCGCGCGTCGTCCAGGGTGGGGACCAGCAGGGGCAGCACCGGAGGCACGTCGTCCCAGAGCGCCTGCAGGAAGGGGAGCTGGATCTCCTCGGCGTGCTCGTGCGCATGGGCGGCGGGCACGCTGGTCAGCACGCCCGCGGCCTCCAGACGTGCGCGGCCGTCGACGTCCAGGGGGACCAGGCCCAGGGGCGTGGCGTAGGCGTCGGCGGGGGAGGCCGACGGGCCGGCCAGCCGGTGGCGGTGGTTGGGGGCCAGCAGCAGGACGCGGCGGTAGGCGTGGCCGCGCAGCAGCCCGTAGGCGTGACCGGCCACGGCGCCGCTCCAGGCGTGGCCCGCGTGGGGGACCACCGCCAGGACGGGCTTGCCGGGGGGCGCGGCGGCGGGATCGGCGGCCGCCAGGAACATCGCCACGCTGCGCCGCAGCGCGTCGGGCGCCGCGGGGTACCACTGGCCGGCGAGAGCGGCGGGACGCACGTGGAGGTCGGGCATGGGCTTCCTCGAAGGTTGTGACGAAACGTGGCGCCAGCGTAGCAGATGGCCGCCCGCGGGGTCCAGCGCGCCCGAAACGGGAGACTGCCTCTTGCCAACGCGAGCCGAGGGGTGCATCCTGAGCATGGAGCCGGCGCCGCGTGGATGCGCGCCCCCTTTCCCCGTGCGGAGGACGAGCATGAAGATCAACGAGAAGGCCCACGGCGACGTGATGGTCCTGAACCTTTCGGGCAAGATCATGGGCGGGACGGACCACGAGCTCTTCCATTCGGAGATCAAGACCCTGGTCAACGAGGGCTACGTGGACGTGCTGCTGAACATGGCCAAGGTCAACTGGATCAACTCCACGGGCCTGGGCGTGCTGGTCTCCGGCTACCACACGGTCAAGAAGAACGGCGGTCAGATGAAGATCTGCACCGTCAGCGACCGCATCGACAACATCCTGAATGTGACCCAGCTCAAGCTCGTGTTCGAGACCTTCGAGACCGAGGCGGAGGCCCTGGCCTCCTTCGGGGTCGCGCCGTAGGGTCGTGACGAGGGAGGCGACCATGGTCCCCCGCGCCGCCGCCACCGCTCAGCGTTCCCCCCTGCTCGCCGTGGACGGCGTGGTGCTCTGCCGCCATGCCGCCGAGCCCGGCCGCTCCCACTGGCACGTCCTGCTCATCCGCCGCGGCCGCGAGCCCTACCAGGGGATGTGGGCCTTCCCCGGCGGCTTCGTGGAGCTGGGCGAGGACCTGGGCGCCGCCGTCCACCGCGAGGTGGCCGAGGAGACCGGCCTGGACGGACTGCCCTTCGATCAGTTCCGCGCCTTCGGCGACCCCAAGCGCGATCCGCGCAGCCACACCGTCAGCATCGTCTACGTGGCCGAGATCGCGGGCGAACGGCCCGCCGTCTGCGGCGGCAGCGATGCCGCCGAGGCGGCCTGGCACGCCCTCGACGCCCTGCCCGAACTCGCCTTCGACCATCGCGAGATCCTCGACGATGTCATGCTCACTCGACACACGACGCTCTGACACGGATCATCCCGCCATGAAACTCGTCATCGCGACATGCCAGTTCGCCACCTCCGACGACATCCGCGAGAACGCCCGTCGGATCGGGCTGCTGATGGAGCGGGCGGCGGCGGCGGGAGCCGAGGTGGCCCACTTCCCCGAGGCCTGCCTGTCCGGGTATGCGGGGGTGGATCGCGAGAGCCATGCGGATCTCGACCAGGACCTGTTGCGGACCGCCGCCCGGGAGCTGGCCCGGCACGCGGGTCGCCTGGGACTGTGGCTCCTGCTGGGGTCGGCCCACCCGCTGACGCCGCCCCGCAAGCCCCACAACAGCCTCTACGTCATCGACGCCCAGGGGCGTCTGGTGGATCGCTACGACAAGCGGTTCTGTGCCGGCCCCGCCGACGGCTCCGACGGAGATCTGGCCCACTACACCCCCGGGGACCGCGCCTGCGAGTTCACGATCGGCGGCCTGCGTTGCGCCGCGCTCATCTGCCATGACTACCGCTACCCCGAACTGGTCCGGGATGCCTGCCGCCGGGGCGTCCAGGTGATCTTCCACTCCTTCCATGCGGCGGGGATCCCGCCGGAGCGCCTGGCGCGGATGGAGGCGGCGGTGGAGGAGCGGCATCACGGACTCAACACCGCGACCACCTACCCCGGGATCACCATGCCGGCGGCCATGATCGCGGCGGCCGCCGGCGGCCACGTTTGGATCAGCTGCCCCAATTCCGCCGCGCCGCAGAGCTGTTGGGGCAGCTTCTTCGTCCGCGCGGACGGCGTGGTGACCGGGCGCCTCCCGCGCCACGTGGACGACGTGCTGATCTCCACCGTGGACACCGCGGCCGACCTCTACGACTCGACCGCCGCCTGGCGTCCGCGGGCCCTCGCCGGCCGGCTGCACAGCGGAGAGCTGGTCGAGGATCCCCGCTCCAGAGCGCGGACCGAGTTCTAGCGGCCCCGCCGGGCCAGCTTCCAATCCCGTGACACCGCGCTCCACGCCGAGGTGGCGGCCCACACGAACCCGGGCCAGCCGTCGCGGATGGCCGTGCGGCGCAGGTACTGCTGCAGGAAGGTGGCGGGGCCGGTGACGAGCAGGTGCCAGAGGCGGAAGGGGCGGGCGCTGGTGGCGGCCTCGAGGGTGGTGTAGCGGTCCACCTTGCGCAGGTAGGCGCGCCAGTCGGTCATGGCGAGGTGGTCCAGGGGGTGCAGGAGGCGGCCGATGCGGTGGGGGGGCACGCCGGTGACGGCTTCGTGGACGGCGGCGTCGTCGATGGCGGCGGCCGACGTGCGCAACAGGCGCACCGGAGCCTGGCCCGCGAGCTGGCGGCAGCGCATGGGGCGGCCCAGCACGTGGTTGCGCAGGGGGAGGCGGTAGGCGTCGAGGGCGCCGTCGTCGCGCAGGGTGCGCAGCTCGGCGGCCAGGGCGGGGCTCAGGCGCTCGTCGGCGTCGATCCAGAGGGCCCAGGGGGTGGCCACCAGGGCCAGGGCGCGGGCGCGGGCGGGGCCGAAGCCGCCGTTCAGGTCGCCGTGCTCCAGGCGCACGGCGCGGAAGCGGTCTCGGGCGGCCTCCACCAGGGCGGGCGTGGCGTCCGTGCTGCCGGTGTCCAGCACCGCCAGGGCGTCCACCGCGCCGGCCAGGCTGTCCAGGCAGCCGGGCAGCAGCGCGGCCTCGTTCCGCACGATCATGAAGGCGGTGATGCCGTCCACGGGCTCTCCGTTGCGGGTCGCGGGCGCAGGACTTAGGTTTCCGGGCGCACCCAAGCATACGGGCTCCGGCCCGTCCCGCCAACGCCCCACAGGAAGGTCCGCCGTGAGCCAGCTCACCCCCGATGCCGTCCGTGACGCCCTGCGCGAGGTCCTGGTCCCCAACACCCGCGTGGACATCGTGAAGATCAACCTGGTGGGCGAGATCACCGTGGACGGCGGCGACGTCGTGGTGGAGATCATCCAGACCAGCGAGAAGGACGAGACCATCGACGCCGTGGGCCGCGCCGCCCACGCCAAGGTGGCGTCGCTGCCCGGCGTCAAGAGCGCGCGCGTGGACGTGATGAAGCCCGTGGCGGAGGCCAAGCCCAAGGCCCAGGCCCGCGCCGCCAACAACCCGGATCCGTGGGCGGACCGCGCCGGGCTGCCGGGCGTGAAGCGGATCGTGGCCGTGGCCAGCGGCAAGGGCGGCGTGGGCAAGAGCACCGTGGCGGTGAACCTGGCCCTGGCCCTGAAGAAGGCGGGCTACCGGACCGGCCTCATGGACGCGGACATCTACGGCCCCTCGCTGACCACCATGCTGGGCGTGGAGGCCGGTCCGGAGGCGGTGGGCGAGAAGGAGATCAGGCCCGCCGTGGCCCACGGCCTGCAGTGCATCTCCATGGGCATGCTGGTGCCGGCCGGAGAGGCCATGGTCTGGCGCGGCCCCATGGTCATGGCGGCGGTGCGGCAGTTCCTCAAGGACGTGCTGTGGGAGGACCTGGACTACCTGGTCATCGACATGCCGCCGGGCACGGGCGACGCCCAGCTCACCCTGGTGCAGCAGGTGCCGGTGGACGGCGTGGTGATGGTCACCACGCCCCAGGAGCTGGCCCTGGCCGACGTGCGCCGCGGCGTGCAGATGTTCGCCAAGGTGAACGTGCCGGTGGCGGGCGTGATCGAGAACATGAGCCGCTTCGTGTGCCCGGACACGGGCAAGAGCTACGCCATCTTCGGCGAGGGCGGCGGCGCGAAGGTGGCGCGGGAGTTCAACATCGCGCTGCTGGGGGAGATCCCCCTGGACCCGGCGGCCCGCGAGGGCGGCGACACCGCCAAGCCGGTGGTGGAGGGGCCGGACGGACCGACCAAGCAGGCGTTCCTGGACCTGGCCAAGCAGGTGGCGGAGCGGGTGAAGCTCTAGCGACCGCGGCATCCCTCACGACGCGAAAAGGCCGGAGCATGCGCTCCGGCCTTTCGCATCGGCGCTCCGGGCGGATCAGAAGACCGCGGTGACCTCCAGGGCCGCGGTCAGCGCCGTGTCGGTGGGCTGGCCGTCGGCGTCGAACCAGAGCTCCTGGTCCGACATGTCCTGGCGCAGCTCGAACAGGGCGGTCAGGCCGTCGTCCAGCACCCACGAGGGGGAGATGGTCAGGCTGGAGCGCACGTCCTCGCCCTGGCCGAACACGGCGCCGTCGGGGTCGTCCAGGCGGTCGAAGCGCAGGGTCAGGGCCATGCGGTCCGTCAGCGTGCGGTTGGCCATGAGCATGAAGCCGGTCCAGTCCGCGGAGGCGCCGTCCTCGGCCTCCACCTTGCCCAGGTTCAGCTCGCCGCCGATCAGCCAGCCGTCGGCGGGCGTCAGGGTCAGGTCCACGTCGAAGACGGTGCGGTCGAGGGGCGCCGTGTCCACGGCCTTGGTGGTCAGCGTCACCGGCAGCATCTCCGTGCCGCGGATGGCCGACAGGCCCACCACGCCCTTCTCGCCCAGGCTGTAGCCCAGCCGCCCGCCGTAGGTCTCCGGTCCGTCGCCCGCGGCTTCATTCACGTCCCAGCCGTTGACCCAGTAGGCGCAGAGGTCGAACGACTCGCCCACCGGCCGCGCGTACATGACGCCGGTCAGGTTGGTGGGCAGGGCGTGGTCGAAGAGCAGGCTGTGGCTGTACTGGTACATGTCCGGCGCGTCCAGCAGCTCGAAGCCGATGGGCGCGTTGAACTTGCCGAACGTGAGGGTGGCGCCGCCCAGGGATGCGGGCGACCAGGCCAGGAACCCCTGCTCGGCGTCCTGGGCCCAGCCGTCGCCGTCCTTCACCCACTCCAGGTCCGCGCGCAGCACCAGGTCCTCGCCCACGCGGCGCTCCACGTCCACCTCGGCCTGGTCCAGGCCGAAGGTGTGGTGCTCGCTGTTCGCGTCCAGGAACCAGCTCGCGTCCACGAAGCCGGAGATCGTGGTCTCGTCGGCCGCGGCCGCGCCGGCGAGCAGGAGCGAGAACGCCAGGATCGTCACGATGGTCTTCATGCAGGTCCTCCTTGATCAGACTTCGTAGGCGGTCTCGCCGTGGAGCGCCTCGTCCAGGGTGCCCTCTTCGGTCTCCGTGGTGCGGACCGGGGTGATCAGGTTGATCAGCCACAGCATGCCGTAAGTGAAGACGAACGCATAGAGCGAAGAACCCGCGATGGCGGCCACCTGCTTCACGAAGAAGGCGCTCCCGCCGTGGATGAGGCCGTCGGCGCCGGCGGGGTTGACCGCCGTGGAGCCCAGCACGCCCAGCATCACGATGCCCAGGGCGCCGCCCACGCCGTGCACGCCCCACACGTCCAGGGCGTCGTCCCAGCGCAGCTTGTTCTTCAGCTCCACGGCCAGGTAGCAGACCAGGCCCGCGGCCACGCCGATGATGGTGGCGCTGGCGGTGGTCACGTACGCCGCCGCCGGGGTGATGGTGGCCAGGCCGGCCACCGCGCCCGTCAGCACGCCCACGAAGCTGGGCCGCTTGGACGACAGCCAGCTCACGATCAGCCAGGTGATGGCCGCGAAGGAGGCCGCCAGGTCCGTGTTCAGGAAGGCGAGGGCGGTGATGGAGTCCACCTGCAGCTCGCTGCCGGCGTTGAAGCCGTACCAGCCGAACCACAGCAGGCCGGTGCCCAGGGCCACCAGCGGGATGCTGTGGGGCTTGGCGTCGGCCACGCGCCGCCGGCCCACGTACAGCACCGACGCCAGGGCCGCCATGCCCGCGATGTTGTGCACCACGATGCCGCCGGCGAAGTCCAGCACGCCCCACTTGGCCAGCAGGCCGCCGCCCCAGACCATGTGCACGAAGGGGAAGTAGACCAGCAGGTGCCAGAACACCAGGAAGAGCAGGTACGCCCCGAAGCGCACGCGGTTGGTGAAGGCGCCGGTGATCAGCGCCGGCGTGATGATGGCGAACATCATCTGGTAGGCCACGAAGACCAGCATGGGGATCTGGCCGTCGCCGAACGGCGTGGCCGGGGTGATGCCCCGCAGGAAGGCCATGTCCAGGTTGCCGATCACGGCGCCCGCGCCGCCGCTGAAGCACAGCGAGAAGCCCACGCAGTACCAGAGCACCGTGGTCACGCCCAGCGACACGAAGCTCTGCATCATGATGGACAGCACGTTGCGCCGACCCACCAGGCCGCCGTAGAAGAAGGCCAGCCCCGGCGTCATCAGCATGACCAGGCTGGTGGCCACGAGCATGAAGCCCGTGTTGCCAGTATCGAACATGGTGTCCTCCCGGCTCGGATCCGCGGCCGGAGGCGGACGGCCTCCGGCATCGGTCCGAAGGTAGGACGGCGCCGGCGACGGCGGTATCGGGGGGATCCTGGGATCGGGGTGCGGAATCCCTGAGGCTACTCCAGGCTGGTCAGCCCGGCGCGCACGGCGTACTTGGTCAGCTCGGCCACGCTGCGCAGCTCCAGCTTGTCCATGATCTGCTTGCGGTGGGTCTCGATGGTCTTGACGCTCACGCTCAGGCGCCCGGCGATCTCCTTGGTGCTCGCGCCCTCGGCCAGGAGCTGCAGCACCTCGCGCTCGCGGGGCGTGAGGGGATCGCCGGCGTCGTCGTCAACCTGGTCCGACAGGCGCACGTAGTCCGCCACCACCACGTCGGTGATCTCGGGGCTGAGCCGCACGCCGCCGGCGCGCACCTCGCGGATCACCGCGGCCAGCTCCGTGAAGCCGCCGTCCTTGAGCAGGTAGGCCGACGCCCCCGCCCGCAGCGCCCCCAGCACGAAGCGCCGGTCCG
The DNA here is from genome assembly GCA_035447065.1 of Candidatus Krumholzibacteriia bacterium. Lineage (GTDB taxonomy): Bacteria > Krumholzibacteriota > Krumholzibacteriia > LZORAL124-64-63 > LZORAL124-64-63 > CALEMW01. The sequence goes on along the minus strand of DAOTGJ010000018.1, from coordinate 15,568 downwards.
AATGCATGGAGAGGATCACCACCCGCGGCGGATGCTCCCCGGCCGCCAGGCGCCGCGTGGCGTCGATGCCGTTCATGCCGGGCATGGAGATGTCCATGACCACCACGTCCACGGGCCTGTCCGCCACGATGTCCAGGACCTCCTGGCCGTCGCGGGCGCGGCCCACCACCTGGAAGTCGGGCTCGGCGTCCAGCAGCGTGGCCAGGCCGTCGCGGAAGATGCCGTGGTCGTCGGCCAGCACGATGCGGGTGGTCACGGCGCGGCCACCCGCGTCAGGGGCAGGCGCAGCACGGCGCGGGTGCCGGCGCCGGGGGCGCTGGTGAGCACGGCCTCGCCGCCGAGCTGGCGCATGCGCTCGCGGATGCTGAACAGCCCGAAGCCGCCGCCGTCCAGGGGGCGCACGCGGCCCTCGGGGTGGAAGCCCGCGCCGGCGTCGTCCACGCGGATCTCCACGCCGTCCGGGCGCGACGTCAGGGTGAGCGCGGCGCGGTCCACCCCGGCGTGGCGCTTCACGTTGCGCAGCAGCTCGCGCGCCGACTTGAACAGCATGACCCGCGCCTCCTCGGGCACGTCGGGCGGCGGCCCGGCCGTGCGGTACTCCACCGTCAGGTCCAGCTTGTCGCCGCACCACTCGGCCAGCCAGTCCAGGCCGTCGCTCAGGCCCAGCTCGTAGAGCACGGGCGGGCTGATCTCGCCGGTGAGCTCGCGCGTGGCGCGGATGGTGCGGTCCAGCAGGTCGGCGATCTCGTCCAGGCCCTGCTCCAGGCCGGAGAACACGGCGTCGCCGCGCAGGCGCGCCACCTTGCGCTTGATGAGGGCCAGGGACTGGCCCACGTGGTCGTGGAGCTCCTCGGCGATGATGCGTCGCTCGCGGGCCTCGGTGAGGCAGAGCTCGGCGGACAGGCGGCGCAGCTCCGCGGTGAGCTCGCGGACGCGGGGGGCGTCGGCAGGGGGGCGGTCGGAGGCCATGCGGACTCCCGGGCTGGGGTGACCGAGGGCCTTCAATATGGCAGACGCTCCGGGCTTGGGCAAGCGCACCGCAGCGGCGCCGCCCGGGCCCGCTGCCGGGCCTGGCCGATGTCTTGACGAGCGGGTCCGGAACTCGGTAGTGTCCGCGAAGGTCGCGGAACCGCCGGGACCGGCGGTTTTTTCGACGCGGACCTGTCGCGGCCGCGCACCGGACTTCGTATCCACGCCGAGAGGGGGTGACATGGTTCCGCCGCGCTCACGATTCCACGGGGACGAACCCGCGTTCGACCCGGATTTCCTGCAGCGCGTGCAACGGCGGGAGCCGCAGGCCATGGGCGCCTTCTTCGAGCGCTACTACGACCGCGTCTACGCCCACGTGGTGAACCTGATGCGGGACCCCGTGCGGGGGCAGGACGTGTGCCAGGACGTCTTCCTCAAGCTGCACCACGCGGTGGCCAAGCTGGATCCCCGGCGGGACCCCACGCCCTGGGTGTTCGCGGTGGCCAGCAACGCGGTGCGGGACCACTGGCGCAGCCGCGCCCACACCCGCGACCGCCGCGAGCAGGGCGTGGAGGACCTGGGCGTCCTGGACGTGGCCCATCCGGACCGCGGCGTGCAGGCGGCCATGGAGAAGGATCAGGAGCTGCGGGCCGTCTGGTCGGCCCTGCACTCCCTGGGCGAGGACGACCGCGAGGTCATCCTCCTGCGCGACTACGAGGAGCTGGAGACCAAGGACGTCGCCGACATGCTCGGCATCACCCCGGAGGCCGTCCGCCAGCGCCACTCGCGCGCGGTGCGGAGGCTGGGAGAGGAGTACCGACGGCGCCACGACGCCGCCGCGGGATCATGAACGACGACCGCCGCCCCGACGCTCTCACCCCCGACGCCGCCGCCGCGCTGCAGGCGCTGCGCCGCCTGCCCCGCGCCCACGCCGGCGACGAGGCCCGCGCGCGCGCCTTCGCCGCGTTCGTGCACGGCACCGAGGTGCGCGCCTTCCCGGCGCCGCCGCGGCGCCGCGGCCTGCGGGTGGCGGCGGCGGCGCTGGCGGTGGCCGCGGCCCTCGCGGTGATGATCTGGGGGATGCGGCCGTCGGACCACTGGGTGGTCACCGACGCCGTGGGCACCGCGCAGCAGGCGGGCGACCGCCAGGAAGGCGCGGTCCTCGCCACCGGCCCGGGCGAGGAGCTGGAGCTCCAGCTCGGCGAGCGCCTGCGCTTCCGCATGCTGCCGGAGACGGAGGTGGTGCTGCCGTCGCCGCTGCGCCGGCTCTTCGGCGGCACCCAGCGCCTCACGGTGCGCCGCGGCGAGATCTACGGCACCACCGGCGGCCGCCACCTGGCGCCGGGCTTCCTCTTCGCCACCGGGGAGCTGAGCGCGCGGATCACCGGCACCACCTTCGCGGTGTTCCGCACGGAGGAGGCGTCGTGCGTGTGCCTGTGGGAGGGCGGGATCACAGTCACGCCGCGCGCGGGCGGCCACCACGCCGTGATCCTGAACCCCGAGCAGCGCGTGTGGGTGTACCGCGACGGCCGCGCGCCGGAGGTGCTGCCGCTGTCGGACATGGAGCGCATGAAGCTGCAGATGATGAGCGAGGCCGGCCTGGCCGACCTCGCGGACTAGAGCTTGCGCCGCACGAAGACTCCGCCGGCCAGATGCTCGCGCACCCGCTCATGCAGCTCGTCGTCGTCCATGCGCTCCACGGCCCGTTCCATGCGCTTCAGCTCGCCCCGGCGCGGGAAGGCCAGGTGGCAGATGGGGTCGCCCGGCGCAACCGACGGCAGCGTGGTCATGCCCAGCACCACGCCGGTGCGCGGCGCCTTCACCACGTTGAGCCGCTTGCCGGTGAGGCTGATGTTGGAGGCCAGGGGGTCGCCCTTGCCCACCAGGTCGCCGGGGGTCACGTGGAAGCGCAGGAAGCCGCCGTGCTGGGCGCGCACCCAGGTGGTGGCGTCGGTCTCCACGCGGTAGGGCGGCGCCACGGGTTCGCCGTTCACCATGCGCAGGTAGCGCAGGCAGTTCACGATGCCGCGGATGCCGTACTCCACCACGCTGGGCTCCACCTTCCAGACCTCGCCCGCCTCCAGGATGATGGAGGGGCAGCCCGCGGCCGTGGCCGACTTGCGCAGGGATCCCGCCGGCCCCGCCGAGCTCACGATGAGCTCCGTGCCGAAGGCGCGGGCGAACTCCGCCAGCACCGGCTTGGACATGTCCGCGCGCACGTTGGGGAAGTTGGTGCGGCGCAGGGCGGCGGTGTGCAGGTCGATGGCGTAGTCGGCGCGGCTGATGATCTGGTCGTGCAGCACGTGGGCCAGGCGGCTGGCCAGGCTGCCGCGGGCCGAGCCGGGGAAGCAGCGGTTGAGGTCGCGGCGGTCCGGCAGGTAGCGCTCGTGCCGCTCGAAGCCCATGACGTTGACCACCGGCACCATGATCAGGGCCCCGGCGCGCAGCTTGAACGGCTTGTCCACGATGATGCTGCGGATGATCCCCGTGCCGTTGATCTCGTCGCCGTGCACGGCGGCGGTGACCAGCAGGGTGGGGCCCGGCTCCGCGCCGCGCCACACGTGCACGGGGATGCTGATGTCGGCGCCGGAGTAGCTCTCCGACACCACCACGCGCACCTCGGCGCGCTCGCCGGGGGGCACCTTCACGCGGCCCCAGTCGCCCACGTCGCGGCGGCGCGTCATGACCCGCTCTCCTCGCCCAGCTGCTCCAGCAGGTCCGGATCCAGCTTGGCCACCTTGCGCTTCCGCTTGCGCTTGCGGCGCTCGGGCACCAGGTCGCGCATGGCGTCCAGGCGGCCGTAGCAGAGCAGGCGGTCGCCGGCCTCCAGCTCCCGCGACGTCTTGGGGTTGGAGATCACGCGCGTGCCGCGGTTGAGCGTCAGCACCACGATGTCGCGCTCGCGCAGGCCCGAGTCGGCGATGGTGCGGCCCACCAGCTCGAAGCCCTCGGGGATGACCAGCTCCGCCACGCCGTAGCCGCGGCTCACGGTCAGGCGCTGGCGGATGTCCAGCTCCGGGAAGGCCACCTGGTCGGACACGTAGTCGATGATGGCGCCCGCCACGTCCAGCCCCGTGCAGCTCTCGATGCCCTCCAGGCCCGGCGACGAGTTCACCTCCATGATCAGCGGCCCGTCGTTGCTCTCCAGCATGTCCACGCCGGCCACGCGCAGCCCCAGGATCTGGGCGGCGCGCACGGCGCACTCCTCCATCTCCTCGGTCAGGGTCACCGTCTCGGTGCGGCCGCCGCGGTGCACGTTGCTGCGGAACTCGTTGCCCTGGGCCACGCGGCGCATGGCCGCCACCACGCGGTCGCCCACCACGAAGGCGCGCACGTCGCGGCCGCGGCTCTCGGCCACGAACTGCTGCACCAGCACGTTCTGCCGCGCGCTCTGCAGGGTCTCGATGATGGCCTCGGCCACCTTCTCGGACTCGGCCAGGATCACGCCCACGCCCTGGGTCCCCTCCAGGATCTTGATGATGACCGGCGCCCCGCCCACGTGGCGGATGGCGGCCAGCACGTCCTTGCGGTCGCGCACGAAGGTGGTCACGGGGATGCCGATGTCGTGGCGGCTGAGCACCTGCAGCGAGCGCAGCTTGTCGCGGCTGTTGGCGATGCCCGCCGCGGTGTTGGGCGTGTACACGTCCATCTGCTCGAACTGCCGCACCACCGCGGTGCCGAAGTACGTGATGGAGGCGCCGATGCGCGGGACCACGGCGTCGTAGTGGCTCAGGCGCCGGCCGCGGAAGGTGATGTCGGGCTCCCCGTGCTGCAGCTCGATGCCGAAGCGCAGGGTGTTGAGCACCTTCACGTCGTGGCCGCGCTCCTCGGCGGCCTGGCGCAGGCGCATGGTGCTGTAGCAGCGGGGCGACACGGACAGGATCGCGAGCTTCACTTGGCTTCTCCGCTCTTGCGCCGCGTGCCGGGCGCATCGCTGTGCAGGTACTTGCGGACCGGGCTGACCAGGACGTGGGCCGGCAGGGCCCGGCGCCCCACCAGCATGCGGCAGAGCATGCCCTTGCGCGAGACCAGGCTCAGCTCGACGTCGCGGGCGATGGGCCCGATCTCCATGCGGGTGCGGAACACCAGGCGCTCCTGCCGCACGCCGCTGCTGGGCTTGATCGTGGCGCGCCGCACCGGGGTGGCCTCCACCCAGGTGGTGCGCAGGTTCGGGGTCTCGCGCACCACCACCTGGAACCTCACGCGGCCGTCGGGCAGCTCCTCCAGGGCGCCCACGTGGATGGCGCTGGTGCGGGCGCCGGTGTCCACCTTGGCCTTCAGGCGGGGGATGCCCCATTCGGGCAGGGCGACGAACTCTCGCCAGCCCACCACCACGGGGTCCTTGGGCTTCCTCGGCATGCGGGCCTCCTGGGCGCAGGGGGTCGGGTGTCGGGGGCCGGCGCAGGATAGCACGGCCCCGGGCCGGACCCCACCGGAATCGGGCGCGGGAATCGCATCCAGGGGGGTTGACACTGGGATTTCCGACCTTCTAGATTGTGCGCGCCGACGCCGCCGAGCTTCGGCATCCCGTCGCCCCAAGCCCCCGCGCCGACCGGCGCCGCAGCGTAAGACGGCGAGCCCGACGAACCCCATCAGGGGGGCCCATGCGTTGCCCGTGGGACATCCCGAGCTGAGCGGACCTCCGGCCCGCGCGGCTGAGAGCCCCACCGACCCGTCGCCGTGCCGGACCCGCGTCCGGGACGGCCGCCTGCGCCTGCGCCCATCCCGACGGAGAGGAAGACCATGAGCCGCAGCAACCGCCGCCGCGAGGACGAGACCAAACCCACGCGTCGTCGTCACGACGAACGCGAGCGGAAGCTTCGTCCCGACGATCCCCTGGCCAAGGCCCAGCGCGGCCGGGCCGGCGACATCCGCGACGACGACCGCTTCCTCAGCGACGATGAGGTGGACTTCGACGACGACGACACCGCGTCGACCGATCTCGAGGACGACGACGAAGGAGACCAGCGATGATCCCGAAGTCGCGGGGGGATCGGGCCCAGGCCCCTTCGCCGCACCACGACTCCCTCCCCGGTTCCCGCGGCGCCGCGGGCGTGGAGGTGCGGCCCTGCGCCATCGGCCGCGGGCTCTTCGCCCTGCGGGCCTTCGCTCCCGGCGAGCTCATCCTGCGTCTGGACGGCCCCCGCTACGAGCGCGAGGACCCCATCCACGCCACCGAGCAGGGGGCCAACCTGCTGCAGACGGGCCGCCGCACGTACATCCTGCTCACGGATCCGGCGGTGTTCGCCAACCACTCCTGCGATCCCAACGCGGGGGTGGTGGAGAACCGCAAGCTGGTGGCCATCCGCGCCATCGAGCCGGAGGATGAGATCACCTTCGACTACTCCACCACCATGGAGGAGGACTTCTGGACCCTGGAGTGCCGCTGCGGTGCGGAGAACTGCCGGGGGAAGGTGACCGACTTCCGCAACCTGCCGGAGCCCCTGCGCCGCCGCTACCTGGATCTGGGCGTGGTGCAGGGCTTCATCGCGGTGCGGGAGCGCCGGGGCAACGGCCGGAAGAAGGAGGAGGGGGCGGCCTGAGGGGCCGTCGTCATGCGCCGTAGCCCAGCTCCTTGAGACGGCGGCGGATCTCGTCGTCGCGGTCGGCCCAGGCGCCGCCCGCGTCGCCGGGGGAGCCGGCCGCCCGCCAGGTCCGGAGTTCGCGCCCGAGGTCGTCCGCGGCCTCGGGCGCCGTCGTCAGGAGGTCCCGCGTCTCGGCGGGATCGTCCTGCAGATGGTGCAGGACCAGGGGCGTGCCGTCGCGGCGGGCGGTGAGCTTCCAGGGGCCGCGGCGCACGGACACCAGGTCCGGGCCGTAGGCCAGGTCCTCGCAGAGCAGCACGCGGTCGGGGTCGGGCGCGGCGGTGTCGCGGGGGAGGGCGCGGCCGGTCAGCGGCGCGTAGGCCGCGGCGGGCAGCGGCAGGTCCGGCGCACCCAGCCAGCGGCAGAGGGTGGGCGCGACGTCGGTCAGGGACACGGCCTCGCCGCGGCGGACGCCCGCCGGCACGCCGGGGCCGCGCACCAGCCAGGGCACGTGGACCAGCTCCTGGAACAGGCTGTGGCCGTGGCCCACGGCGCGCAGGTCGCGGGGGTCGTGGTCCCAGGCCGTCGCGGCGGCGGCGTGCTCGCGAAACTCCTCGCCGTGGTCGCTGAAAACCGTGACCAGGGTGGTGTCGTCCAGGCCCCAGGCGCCGAGCTGCTCCAGCACCGCGCCCACGGCCGCGTCCACGGCGCCCACGGCGCCGGCGTAGAGGGCCTGCTTCACGGCCAGGGCGGCGCGGCCGCGGTCGTCGGGCTCCGCGCCCAGGCGGCCCAGGTGCGGCGCGGCCCCGTCGTCGCCCCAGCGGGCCAGGCTGCGCAGGGCCTCGTCGCTCCAGCCGGCGGCGTCGCCCAGGGCCTCGGGCCAGAAGCGCGGCGGCGGCAGGGTGGGCTCGTGGGGGTCGTTGAACAGCACGAAGCAGCAGAAGGGGCGGTCGCCGTGACGGCGGATCCACTCCAGGGCGCGGGCGGCCACGTGCGCGGCCGCGTGGTTGCGGTAGCGCCGCTCGCCGAAGCTCTCGGCCAGGCCGAACTCCACGAACGGATTGGAGTAGACCGCGCCGGTGGCGTAGCCGTGGGCGGCCAGGTGCGCGGGCAGGGTCACGGCCCCGGGCGCCAGCTCCGCCGGCGGCTCCACGGCCATGTTGCGCACGGCGCCGCGCATGCCCGCCCCGTGCAAGGTGGGCATGAGGCCGGTCAGGGCGCTGGAGAACGACGGGAGGGTCCAGGGCGCCGCGGCGGTCACGTCGTCGAAGGTCAGCCCTTCGCGGGCCAGGGCGTCCAGGTGCGGGGTGGCGGCCCGGCCGCCGCGGGCATGATCCCAGCGCAGGGTGTCCACCGCCAGGATCAGCAGGTTGGGCGGTCCCTGCCTCCGGGGGGCGATGCGCGTGCCCCGGAACGGGCGCAGCAGCAGCTCGCGGGCCCGGTCGCGGGCCGCGGAGAGGCGCCGGCGGCGCGTCAGGGGCAGGAAGGGATCGGCTCGCACCCGTGGTTTCTCCCGGGGTTCGCGGCCGGCGGGTCGCCCGAATGGTTGACTCCCCGCCGATCGCCGTTAACGTAGGCCCCATGATGCTGCGGGACCACACCGATGGCAACGTGATGTTGCCGGGGCTCCAGGCCCAGGACCGCCGGGAGGCCGTGGCGGCCCTCGTGGACGCCCTCCACGCCCAGGGCGCCGTGGTGGACGCCCGCGGCCTGCTGGCCGACGTCCTGCGCCGCGAAGCCGTGGGCGACACGGACGTGGGCCTGGGCGTGGCCATCCCGCACGTGCGCTCCCCGCGGGTCCGCACGCCCCACGCCGCGGTGGCCACCTTGGCGAATCCCCTGCCCGGCAAGGGGCAATCCGTCAACGTGCTCATCCTGCTGGTTGGGCCGGAGAACGACCCCCGTTCCCTGCTGCGCCTCCTGGCCCGCGTGGTGCGCGGCCTGCGCCGGCCCGGCGCCGTCCAATCCCTCCGCGACGCCGCCGACCCCGGCCAGCTCCTGGCCGCCTTCCTCCGCTTCGACGCCGCCTCTTAGCCGCCGTTTCACACGCGACCGCGTTGAATTCGGCCCCCCCATGGGCTATGTTTCCGGACCCCGACCGATTTCGTGCCGAGAAATCACGTCGCTCCCCGCGCTTCCCTGGACCCTCAGAAAGGGGCTGGAATCGATGTCGCACTTCCGCAGGAGCCTCCTGGCCGCCGTGACGACGGCCCTGGCGCTCTCGGTCCTTCTGCCCGCCGCCGCCGCGGCCGCCGATCATCTGCTGCTCGGCGAAGTGGTGATGAAGGTCCGGGAACCGCGCACCACCTACGGCAGCGAGTACGTGGAGATCGTCAATCCCACGGCCGCGCCCATCGACCTGTCGGACGTCTATCTGACCGACGCCACCTTCACCGGCCAGGGCTACTGGCAGATCGTGGAGGGCGGCGGCGCGGGCCTGGGCGGCTCGGGCGGCGACTTCCACGCCCGCTTCCCCGCCGGGCTGATCCTGGCGGCCGGGGAGAGCCTGGTCATCGCGCTGGAGGGCAGCGAGCTCTTCGAGACCGCCTACGGCGAGCTGCCGGATCTGGAGCTCTACGAGGAGGACTCCGCCGCGGACGACGTGCCGGAGATGCGCGAGGCCTTCCCCGGCTCCATCGGCATCGGGCTGGGCTCCACCGGCGGCAACGCCCCCCTGAGCGACGGCTGGCTGGGCGACACCGGCGAGTCCCTGGTGCTCTACGCCTGGAACGGCGTCGAGGACCTGGTCCAGGACCTGGACTACCTCACCTGGGGCACCGGCAGCATCCGCGTCACCAAGACCGGCGTGAGCGTGGACGGCCCCGACGCCGACGCCACGCCCTCGGCCTACCTGCCCGACACGGCCACCGGCTCCCAGGCCTCCGTGGCCGTGCACACCTTCGGCAAGGCGCTGCTGCGCACGGATGCGGAGGAGACGGGCGAGACCCTGACCGGCGGCAACGGCCTCACCGGCCATGACGAGACCAGCGAGCCCATGGCCGCCACCTGGTCCAACGCCGCGGACCAGGACCCCTCGCTGCTCGGGGCCGGCCTCGCGCCCGCGCCCATCCTGCTGAGCGTGGCGCCCACGGCCGCGGTCATCTACGCCGGCGTGCCGGCCTCGGTGGCCGTGAGCCTGGATGCGGCGGACACGCCCCTGGCCCCGGTGCTGCACTGGTCCGTGGACGGCGGCGCCTGGAACGACGTGACCGCCTCCGGCAGCGGCGGCGCCTGGTCGGCCGGCGTGCCGGCCCAGGCCGCGGGCGCCGTGGTGAGCTGGTGGCTGGAGGCCGCGGGCTCCGGCGGCGGCTCCACCACCTACCCGGCCAACGCCCCCTTCTACACGGAGAGCTACACGGTGCAGACGGCGCCCGATCCGGGCGAAGGCCCCGCGCACCTGCTGCTGACCGAGGTCTGCGTGTCGGGCACGGATCAGGAGTTCATCGAGATCCACAACCCCACGGACGCGACCGTGGCCCTGGACGACTACTACCTCACGGACGCCTGCTACATCAGCGGCGGCACCGTGCAGGGCTACTGGAACCTGCCCGCGGGCAACCCCTCCACCGCCAGCGTGGGCGGCGGCGACTTCGTGGACTTCCACGGCCGCTTCCCCGCCGGCGCCGAGATCGCGGCGGGCCAGACCATGGTGATCTCCATCGCCGGCAGCGACGCCTTCAGCAGCGCCTGGGGCCGGCAGCCGGACTTCGAGCTGCTGGAGGACGGCGGCACGGCGGACGGCGTGGCGGACATGCGCGAGATCTTCCCGGGCAGCCTCTACGGCGGCACCGGCCCCGCCACCCTGACCAACAGCTCCGAGATCGTGGTGCTCTACTACTGGGACGGCGTGAGCAACCTGGTCACCGACATCGACATGTTCATGTGGGGGACCAGCACCAGCGCCCGCGCCGACAAGACCGGCATCACCATCAACGGCTCCACCTACCAGGCCGACACGCCCATCGCCAGCCAGGATCCGCTGACCCCCGCCCACGACGTGGGCGGCAGCTACGAGCGCCTGGATCCGGAGGAGGGCAACGAGGTCGCCACCGGCGGCAACGGCGCCGGCGGCCACAACGAGACCAGCGAGAACCTCTCGTCCACCTGGCAGCCCGTGACCGCGGCCACGCCGGGCGTGTTCGGCACCGTGGATCTGACCTTCACGGGCGCCACCACCTCGGCCACCACGCCGGACGGCCCGGTGACGGTCACCGGCTCGCTCACCGCCCTGGTGCCCGTGAGCTCCGTGACCCTCAACTACACGATCAACGGAGGCGCCCTGCAGACGGCCGCCTGCGCCGACAACGGCGACGGCACCTGGAGCGGCGACGTGCCCCAGCAGACGGTGGGCACCGTGGTGACCTGGTACCTGCAGGCCGCGGGCAGCGGCGGCGCCGAGGCCTTCTGGCCCGCGGATGCGCCCGCCGCCACGCTGAGCTACACGGTGGAGGAGCGGCCCGACCCGGTGCTGAACCCGCCCCACCTGCTGCTCAGCGAGGTCTGCGTGACCAGCAACGACCACGAGTTCGTGGAGATCTACAACCCCACCACCGAGGCCGTGGACCTGAGCAACTACTACCTGACCGACGCCGTGCACTACCAGCAGGGCTACTGGCGCCTGCCCGAGGGCAACCCCACCCAGGAGACGGTGGGCGGCGGCGCCTTCTACGACTTCAACGCGCGGTTCCCGGCCGGCTACATGCTGCCCCCGGGCGGCGTGATCACCGTGGCCATCACCGGCAGCGTGGGCTTCACCTCCGTGTGGGGCCAGGAGCCGGACATCGTGCTGATCAACCCGGACAACGCCTCCATCCCCGAGATGCGCGACGTCTTCCCGGGCAGCCGTCGCGGCGATCCGGTGGACAACGCCGCCGTGGCCACCCTGACCAACGCCGGCGAGATCGTGGTCCTCTACTTCTGGGACCAGGTCAGCAACCTGGTGAAGGACATCGACGTGTTCACGTACGGCACCAGCACGGGCAGCGCCCGCCTGGACCGCGCCCAGTACACCATCAACGGCGAGTCCTACGCCGCGGACACCCCCGTGGCCAACCAGGACGTCTTCGAGCTGACCCACGCCGTGGGCGAGTCGTACCAGCGCACCGACGCCACCGAGGGCTCCGAGACCCGGAGCGGCGGCAACGGCACCCTGGGCCACGACGAGACCAGCGAGAACCTCACCGCCACCTGGGAGATCGCCACGTCGCCCAACCCGGGCGTGTTCAGCGAGTACGTGGCCTCCTTCTCCTTCGCGCCCGGCCAGTTCGAGGCCGGCGTGCCCTCCACCTTCACCCTGGTCCTGGCCGACGGCGTGGACGACCCCACGTCCGCGGCCTTCCACTACGCCGTGGACGGCGGCTCCTTCAGCCAGGTGCCCCTGACGGGAACCAACGGCGAGTGGAGCGGGTCCGTGCCCGCCTTCGAGGCGGGGCAGGAGGTGAGCTGGTACGTGTCGCTCAACTACGACGGCACGGAGGTCTACTTCCCCGCGGGCGGCGAGGCCGGCGCCAACGTCATCGAGGTCCTGGCCGGCTTCTCCCTGAGCGTGGAGCCGCGCACCTTCCTGCCGGGCTTCGAGGACTTCCCCATCACCATCACCTTCCCCATGGGGAACGAGGCCGTGGTGCGGATCCTGGACCTGGAGGGCCGCGTGGTGCGCACCCTCTACGACACGCGTTTCGAGACCGTGGGCGCTCCCATCAACCGCGTGACGCTGCCATGGGACGGCCGCAACGACGAATTCGAGCTGGTCAAGGCCGGCACCTACATCGTGCACCTGCAGGCGGTCGATGAGACGACCGGCAAGCGCGAGAACGAGACCGCGCCGGCCGTCGTGGCCACGCGCCTGAGCCGCTAGGAGGACCGGAGCGATGACCCGAACCAAGATCCTTCTGACCGCCGTCCTGGTGCTCGGCCTGGCCGGGACCGCGACCGCGGCGTTCGAGAACGTCGACGTCAGTCCCCGCGCCCGCGCCATGGGCGACGCCGCGGTGGCGGTGGCCGACGACGCCTTCGCCCCGTACTTCAACCCGGCCGGCCTCGCCGGCCGCACGGGCGGCACCCTGGGCAACAGCTACGTGAAGCCCTACAGCCTGGACTTCACGGACCAGCTCTACCTGGGCGGCGCCTTCCCCCTCGGCAAGCTGGGCGGCGTGGGCTTCGGCCTGCGGCGCTTCGCCACCGAGTACGAGGGGGTGGAGCTCCACTCGGAGACCACCTGGACCCTGGCCCACGGCATCCGCCTCTTCGACGACGTGCACAGCACCATCGACTTCGGCTGGGCCGTGAACCTCTACCAGCTCGAGTTCGGCGAGACGATCTCGGGCCTGGATCCCGGCGACGACGTGGTGGCCGGCGTGGACGCCGGCCTCATGGTGCGCCTGCACCAGCGCACGCGCCTGGGCGTGCAGGTGAAGAACATCAACAACCCCGCCATCGGCCTGGACAACGAGGAGCTCCCGCAGCGTCTGCACGCGGGCGTGGCCTACGAGCCCTACGCCGACGTGACCACGATCTTCGAGATCGAGTCGGCCCTGGGCTACGACACCCAGTACCACGGCGGCATCGAGTTCCGCGTGCTGGACGCCCTGGCCCTGCGCACGGGCATCCTGACCAACCCCGGCAAGCTCACCGCCGGCTTCGGCTACGAGGTGGAGGGCTTCGCCGTGAACTACGGCTTCTCGAGCGGCGGCGGGGTGCTGCGCCCCAGCCATCAGTTCGGGCTGACGTTCGCGTGGGGTGGTGAGGCCCCGTGAGTCGCCTGATCCGGACCGCCCGGACCGCGACCCTGCTGCTGGTCGCGATCCTCTGCGGGGCGGCGGCGGCCGCGCCCCCGGCCAAGGTGGATCTGAACTCGGCCTCCCTGGCCGAGGTGCAGAGCCTGCCCATCCCGGAGGAGCTGGCGCGCAACATCGTGGAGTACCGCACCTACGTGCGTTACTTCGGCAGCATCTACGACGTGCTGGACGTGGAGGGGATGACGCCCGCGCACCTGGCGGCCATCAAGCCCCTGGCGGCCACCATCCCGCCCACGGCGGTGGACGCGGCCATGGCCCGCCTCACGGCGAGCTACCGGCAGGTGCGCAACTACCTGGGCCAGGAGGGCGCCAACGAGGCCCTCGCCGACGAGTACCTGGACATGCTGCGCGACCCCGTCAACGTGAACGAGCTGGACCTCTTCGACCTGCAGAGCTTCCAGAACGTCTCGCCGGTGGACGCCAAGGCCATCCTCCAGGCGCGCCAGCGCCTGGGCGCCTTCGAGAGCGACCGCCAGCTCCGCCGCGCCGACGGCCTGCGCTACTTCTCGTTCCGCAACCTGCGCGACTTCGTGGTCTACCGCGACGATCAGCTCGGGCCCGACGACGAGGTGCACGGCAGCTACCAGATGCGCTTCTACGACACGCCCTACTTCTCCGGCGACCTGGCGGACTTCACCGGGTCGCAGGCGCTGCAGCGCGGGGACCCGTACCTCACGCACAAGCTCAGCCTGAGCCTGCCCAAGGACATGCGCGCGGGGGCGATGACCCACCGCAACATGGGAGAGGCCCACTGGGACGAGACCCGCAAGGGCTACGTGGGCGTGGACGACAAGCACCTGGGCCCCCTGCACCTCAAGCGCTTCTACGTGGGCAACTACCGCGTGGCGTTCGGGCAGGGCCTGGTCATGGACAACTCGGACTTCATCCAGTACCGGCGCACGGGCTTCGGCTTCAACAAGCGGCCCATCGGGGTGCGCGGCGACCTGAGCCGCAGCCACGAGTACGCCCTGACCGGTCTGGCCGCCGAGGGGAAGATGGGGCCGGTGCACGGCACGGTGTTCGCCTCCTGGGACAAGAAGGACGGCATCGTCAACCCGGACGGCACCATCAACACCTACGTGACCATGTCCCCGCGTCCGGACGACGAGTGGCTGGACTCCCACCTGGCCTTCGCGCCGGGCACGTCCTACGCCGCCGCCGACGTGCCGGACACGCCCACCGGCCTGGTCCGCAACGCCATCGAGGAGGACATCCTCGGCGGCAACGTCAAGGTCATGCTGGGCGACGCCACCTACGTGGGCGCCACGGCCTACGAGGCCCGCTACAACCGCGGCTTCCGGGCCGACGTGAGCACGCTGGTCAGCCAGTACAGCATCGACAGCGGCCTGCTGGAGGCCCGCGACAGCGAGATCTCCTCGGGCTACACCAGCACGGAGACCGCCGCGGACGGCACGCTCATCGAGCACAAGTTCCGCCGCGTGTACGGCGCCGAGTTCCAGACCGTGGTGGACAACGTCAGCTTCCAGGGCGAGTACGCCATGCTGCAGGATCCCACGGCGAGCTTCCTCAAGGGCGACACCAAGGACGCCCTGGTGCTCAACGGCTTCGCGCAGTGGGACAACCTGCACCTGCTGGCCATCTGGCGCGACTACGACGTGGGGTACGACAACCCCTACAACCGCGGCTTCGCCAACGACAACCGCTACGAGCAGACCCTGCTGGACTCGCCGTTCCGCCTGAACGACGACTACTACTCCTGGGTCTCGCTCAACACGCCGCAGCCCAAGCCGGAGAAGGGCCTCTTCCTGCAGACCCGCTACCGGATCAGCCGCACGCTCATCCTGAACGGGCTGGAGTACGACCGCTGGACCCGCGAGGCCGACGGCACGGACATGACCCGCTACACCCTCAAGGTGGAGTACCAGCCCAAGTTCAACCTGCGTCTGCGCATGCGCCACCGCTACAGCAGCCGCGCCGAGACCAACGCCAACGACGTGCGCTGGTTCAACAGCTGGGAGAGCCGCTTCGAGCTCATCACGCTGCTGAGCGACTACAACCGCCTCAGCTTCATGTTCATGACCAGCAACGTGTGGTTCCCGCCGCGCCCGCGCCTGAGCGGCGTGCCGGTGGCGCCGCCGTCCGGCAGCTACGAGGGCGTGCCGGGCGTGGGCACCGCCGCCATCCCCGCCCACGCGCTGCAGGTTTCCTACGAGCACAACCTCACGCCGGGCCTCCGCCTGCTGGTGAGCTCGGAGATCTACGACGGCTTCCTCTGGAACTTCGAGGGGAACGAGTTCGTGGTGGTGGACGGCCGGG